>NZ_JBSGDV010000001.1:0-1017051 GCF_053602555.1 Nonomuraea sp. NPDC004354
TTCCCACTCGGCGTTCGTCAGATCACCACGACCCATATGCCAAGAGTGACAAGACCAGCGCTCACCGTCAGGAGATCTAAGAAACAGCTCCTAGGGCCGGTGACCGGACAGCCGCCTGACCCGCTTCCCCCTGTCACAGGGTCCCGGGGAAGCCGGGGAGCACGAGATGGAAGAAGTGCTGCGCGGTGTAGGTGGCGAGCTTCTTGGCCTTGCCGGTCCTGACGTTCACCGTGTAGGCCGTGAAGGGAACGAACGGAGGGTCGAGGTCCGAGACAGGGGCGTCGTCGTCGCGTTTCCCGCAGACGAAGGGCCTCGCCACGGCGATGATCTCCTGAGGGCCGGCCCAGCTGCGCAGGTGGACGAAGTTGCCGGTCATGGACAGGCCCCGCACGGGGACTCTCCGGAGCACCTTGCCGGTCGTCCGGTCCAGGTGCACGAGATCCTCGCCGCTTCTCAGGCAGCCGGTGCCGGGGACGGTCACGCTCTGCACCGCGACGACGGTCTCCCCGTCGGGACCGAGCCCGCCGACCAGGTAGTGCCCGGCGACGTCGACGGTCTTCGCGTTGCCCGCCGTGGACGTCCCCCACAGGTGGCTGATGGTCCGCAGCCGGGTCCTGGGCGCGTACTCCGCCAGGGTGATCGTGTCGCCGTCAGGGGACAGGCCGATGGGGTTCCAGCCGTTGGGCAAGGGCCGGACCATGCGCTCGCGCATGTCGAACAACATCGCGGGGTCCTTCAGCGGCGGGCTCTTGGTGAAGGCCACGAAGCGGCCGTCGTCCGACAGCAGCAGATGGGCGAGGCTGCCGAGCCATGCCCTGGGCACCTTCGTCGGGGCGGTCGCCACCGCTCCGGAGGCGAGGTCGCGTACCGCGAAGGTGCCGGACGCGGAGTCGTAGTAGGCGATCTTGCGGCCGTCGCGGCTGATCGCCAGAGGGCTCGTCCTGACGAAGGGTCCGGGATCGCGCAGGGCCTGCGCCAGCCGATAGGTCCTGCCGCTCCTGGTGACCACCCGCCAGCCGCCGTCCACGCACCCGGGCGGCACCTTGCCGTCCTCCGGCCGGCAGAGCGTCTTGTAGGCGTGGCTCAGCGGCTCCACCCCGCGTGCCGGCAGGTCCGTCACCGTCCCACGCGCGGGCTCGCCTGCCGCGTCCGGTTCCGCCGGCAGCAGTCGTACGGCGGCCGTCGCGGCGAGCGCGATCGCGATGACCGCGGCGGTCGCGACGATCGGGGCGGCCCTGCGCCGCCGCCGCTCCCTGATCCTGATCGTCCGCTCGGTCAGGTCCACCTCGGGCGCGTCGTCGGCCAGGTCGTCCAGCACGTCTCGTAGCCAGGTCATCGGTGTGCCCCCTTCAGGTCTTCCATTCCGGCGAACGTCGGCGCCAACTCAGGCGCGAGCGCCCGTAACCGGGCGAGCGCGTGGTGGGCCTGGCTCTTGACCGTGCCGATCGAGCAGTTCAGCAGCTTCGCGGTCTCGTGCTCGGTGAGGTCCTCGTAGTAGCGCAGCACGATCACCGCCCGTTGCCTGGGCGGCAGCCGTGCGAGCGCCTGCCGCATGGCGAGCCGGTCGATCGTGGACTCCTCGCTGGAGTGAGGCCGCTCCGGCGGATCGGCGCTCGGCAGCTCGGCCGTCCTGACCAGCCGGCGGCGCCAGGAGATGTACTGGTTGACCAGCGCCTTGCGGGCGTACGCCTGAGGGCTGGCGACCTGCGCCAGCCTGGGCCAGCGCCCGAGCACCTTGACCAGCACGGTCTGCAGCAGGTCCTCGGCGAGGTGGGCATCTCCCGTGAGCAGGTAGGCCGTCCGCATCAGCGACTGCTGGTGGGCGGCCATGAACTCGCGGAAGCTGTCGTTGCGGTCCAAGGTGACTCCTCTCGCCCGTTACCGACGCCGGCGAGCGGGTGAAAGGTTGGGTCGGATCGGCCGGCCCGCCGGGACGCGCTCCAGGACACCACACGAGCATGCCGCCGGCCGGCGAGCAGGTCCCGTGCCCGTTTCGCGGGACCTGACGGCAAACGTCACCGTGATCCATCTGTGCCAGAGTGGTCGGGTGAGTGAGTTCACCGAGGCGATGGCGCAACTCGCGGCGGGGGTGGCCGTGCTGACCGTACGAGACGGCAGGGACGACGTGGGCGTCACCGTGTCCGCCCTCATGTCGGTCTCCGCCGACCCGCCGCTCGTGCTCGCCAGCCTGGGCAGCCGCGGCTACCTCACCGAGGTGCTCCTCCGGCAGGACCGCTGGGCCGCCTCGCTGCTGTCGGCGGGGCAGGCGGCCATCGCCAGCAGGTTCGCCGCCGCCGGCCGTCCGAGCGCCCGGCACCTGGTCGCGGGCACCCCGCACCACCGCGGCCCGCACAGCGACGCGCTGGTCGTCGAGGGCGGGGTGGCGGCGCTGGAGGTGGAGACGTCGCGGGTGGTGCCCGCGGGTGACCACACCCTGTTCGTGGCGCGGGTGCTCGCGGTCGACTACGTCGACGCCACCCCGCTTCCCCTCGTACGGCTGCGCGGCCGCTACCGCCCGGTCTAGGGGGCCGTGTCCCGAAACGCCGCGGCCCGGAACAGGGTGACACGGTGCAGCAGAATGTCGGGATGACCGACCCCAGAATCGATCCCCCCGCGGCCGGTGACGAGCGGGAACTGCTGGTCGCCTTCCTCGACTGGCACCGCGAGACCCTGGCCGTCAAGTGCGCGGACCTGAGCGAGGCGCAGTTGCGCGAGCGGTCCGTGCCGCCGTCGGCGATGTCGCTGCTCGGCCTGGTGCGCCACCTCACCGACGTCGAGCGCTACTGGTTCCGCCACGTGCTCGCGGGCGCGGACGTGCCGACCGTCTACTGGGGCGACGTCGACGACGCCGAGTTCGACGTGGCCGCGGCCTCCGCCGTCGAGGCGCTGGCCGTGTGGCGGGCCGAGGTGGAGGAGTGCCGCAAGGTCTCGGCCGGCACCCCGCTCGACGCTCTCGCCAGGCGGGACCGCCGGGGTGACCACCACTCGCACCGCTACATCCTCATCCACATGATCGAGGAGTACGCCCGGCACAACGGCCACGCCGACCTGCTCCGCGAACGCATCGACGGCACCACCGGAGAGTAGCCTCCTTCGCCCGCATCGAGCGGGCCGGGCTGAGCTCGCCGGTGGAGTACGTCCGCGACCGGGCTCTGGTTCCTGGCCGCCGCCCGCGGGGACCGGCCGCCGGCCTTCACCCTGTCGCGCTTCCTGCTTGAGGGGCGCGTCGGCCCAACCCGCGGGTCCTGGGGCGCCGAAGCGGGTGGCGGCCCGCCGGGGGGCCACCACCGCTGCAGGCGCGGCTACCTGATGACGATCTCCCCTGGCAGCAGGAGCGGCCCGTACGCGGGAAGCCCCAGCTCGCCGGCGAGCCTGGCGAACGGCCCCCACGCCTCCAGCCGCATCCTGGCCAGCGCCGCCGACTTGTCCTCGCTGGACTCCGGCCCGCGCAGCCGCTCCAGCGGGTGCAGCCGGGGGTAGGTCCGCACGGGCGCGTCCGCCGCCAGCCCGGCACGCTCGCGGGCGATGCCGAGGGCGTCCTCGAGGCCGCCGAGCTCGTCCACGAGACCGTGCTCGTGCGCGTCGGCCCCCGTCCACACCCGGCCGCGGGCCAGCTCGTGCGCCCGGTCCCTGGTCAGGTGCCGGCCTTCGGCGACCTTGCCCACGAAGTCGTCGTAGATGCGGTCGAGCCAGGCGTTGACCCTGTCCCACTCCTCGGGTGAGAACGGCCTGGTGGAGGAGAACATCGCGGCCTTCGCGCCCTCGCTGATCACGTCGGTGGTCACGCCGGCCTTCTCCAGCAGCCCGCCGAGGACGGCCTTGCCACCGAACACGCCGATCGACCCGGTCAGCGTGCCCGGCTGGGCGACGATGACGTCGGCGGCCATCGAGACGAAGTACCCGCCCGACGCGGCCAGGTCGCCCATCGACACGATGACCGGCTTGACCCTGCGCGTGAGGACGATCTCGCGCCACACCGCGTCGGAGGCCACGTAGGAGCCGCCGGGACTGTCCACCCTGAACACCACGGCCTTGACGTGGTCGTCCCTGCGCGCCGCCCTGATCGCGGCGCTGATCGTGTCGGAGCCCATGGCGCCGCTGCCGCCGAGGGGGCTGCGCCCGCTGCGACCGAGCCTGATCATGCCGTGGCCGTGGACGAGCGCGACGCTGGGGGCGGTCGGGTGGGGCAGCTTGCGGGCGGTGAGAGCCCGCGCGTACTTGACGACGTACTGCAGGTGGGCGTCGGCGCCCGCGGCCTGCTTGACCTCGTCGTAGACCTCGTCGCGGTAGGCGAGCCGGTCCACCAGCCCCGCCTCCACGGCCTCGGGGCCGATGAACGGCCCCCTGTCGATCAGCTCCCGCACCTTGTCGGGGTCGAGCCTGCGCCCTTCGGCCACGCCCGCGACGACCTGCTCGACGACCGACTCGGCCAGCCTGCCGTACGACTCCTTGTGGGCGTCGGTCATGTGGTCTTCGGTGAAGGTGTTGGCGGCGGTCTTGTACTCGTGGCGCTTGCCGACCTCGTAGCCGATGCCGAGCTTGTCCAGGGTGCCCTTGAGGAAACGCTGTTCGAGCGCGATGCCGGTGAGACCGACGTCGCCGCTGGGCTGCAGGTAGACGCGATCGAACGCGCTGGCCAGGTAGTAGGGGACGGTGCCCTGGCCGAACTCGCCGAACGTCTCGCCGAAGGCCACGGTCAGCCTGCCCGACGCGCGGAACCGCACGACGGCCTCGCGCAGCTCCTGGACCATGCCCAGGCCGAGCGGGGCACCGCCGATCTTGACGATGAGCGCCTTGACGCGGGAGTCCTGCCCGGCCCGCTTCAGGCCGGACAGCACGTCGGCCAGGCGGGGCTTGCGCATGGTGAGGAGCGCGGCGAGCGGATCGGTGGGTGGGCCCTCGGTCAGCCCGTCGGTGAGGTCCAGTTCGAGGACCAGGGGCGCGGTGCGCCGCTGCCTGAACCGATCAACGCTGTCAACGATCACCTTGGTCGCGTCCATAAATGTCACCCTAAGCGACGACCTCGGACCTGCGAGCGCCCGCGCTCCCTCCCTCTCACAGGTCCATCCGATCGGATGATCCACCGCCTACCGAAGTCTGATGATCGGATCCGAAGGTCGGACGCCGCCCGTCCCCCGGACGCCGACACCACCGAAGCCGTCCGTGCGCGTCTGACGGCGCCCTGGTGGCCGCGAGCGTGAAAAGGCCACGCCCGCAGGCGCGCGGGCGTGGCCGGGGAAGGGAACGATCAGGCGGCGGTGCAGGTCAGCGTGGCGGGCGGGGTGTTCGCGCCGCCGCGCGGCAGCTTGCCGTTGAAGCCGAACCTGGTGGACGCGTCCACGGCCAGCGTGCCGTTCCAGCGCGCGTTGGTCACGGTGACGTCGGCCCCGCTCTGGGTGTACCTGCCCTCCCAGAGGGTGGTCACCTTCTGCTGGTCGGGGAAGGTCCAGGCGACCTTCCAGCTCTTGAGGGGCAGGGTGCCGGTGTTCTTGACGGTGACGTTGGCCTGGAAGCCGCCCGGCCAGGAGGCGCGGTTGGTGTAGGTGGCGGCGCACTCGACGTGCGGCACCGCCTTCCAGACGTCCAGACGCGGCGTGGTGACCTGCTTGCCCGCGCTGGTGTAGGTGATCGGCTTGCCGGCCGCCTTGAGCTTGGCGAGGATCTCGTCGACCGAGGCGTCGGGCAGCTTCTCCCTCATCAGCGCGAAGGCGGCCGCGACGTGCGGGGCGGCCATCGAGGTGCCGCCGAAGCCCGCGTACCTGTTGTCGGGCACGGAGGAGAAGATCGGCCAGCCGGGGGCGAACAGGTCGAGCATCTCGCCGCGGTTGCTGAAGGCGGAGACGTCGTCGGTGTGCGTGCCGACCTGCGGGTACTCCACGTCGGTCGAGCCGACGGTCACGACGCTGGAGACGCAGGCGGGCCACGAGACGGACGCCTCGTGCCCCTCGTTGCCCGAGGCGACGACGGTGGCGACGCCCTGGGCGAGCAGTTCGTCCGCCCTGGCCTTGAAGTCGGCGCCGTCGCCGGTGTCGCAGGCGGTGTCGTACTTGCCGCCGCCCAGGCTGAGGTTCACCGAGGCGACGCCGTACTGCTTGGCGATCAGGTTGACGTAGGCCATCCCGGTGAGGACGGAGGAGTCGTAGGCCAGGACGCACGGGGTGGAGTCGGCGCCGCCGCAGTACTCGGGGTTGGTGAACCTGCTGAACACCTGCACCGGCACGATCGTCGCGCCGGGGGCGACGCCGTCGGAGGGCTCGCGCTGCGAGGAGTGCGCCTTGCCCGCGACGATGCCGGCCACGTGGGAGCCGTGCGCGCAGATGCCGAAGAGCGCGTCGGAGGGCGGCACGTTCTTCATGCACGCGTCGGTGGTCGCGCTGGCCGCGCCCGCGCCGATCTGGAACGGCGCGCCGCTCGGGCACAGGGAGGTGGCCATGTCCGCGGCGTTCTCGGCGGAGAAGCAGGCTTCGGCGGCGATGCGGCCGCCGAAGAACGGGTGGTCGCCGTCGATGCCGGTGTCGAGGACGGCCACCGCCTTGCCCGCGCCGGTCACGCCGGCCGCGTGGGCCTTGTCGGCGCCGATGATGGCCGTGCTCCTGACCAGGTTCGGCGCGTTGAGGTGGTCCTCGCGGATGGCGACGACGTCGGCCTGGCCGGCGATCTTCTTGAACTCCTCGACGGTCCCCTCGTAGACGAAGAAGTCGAGCCTGCCGGCGAGCGACTCGGGGGTCGGGGCCACGTTGTCGACGCCGGGGGCGACCGCCTCGGCCGTGGCGGCGAGGGACTTGGCCTGCGCGGGGCTCTGCACCTGGACGATCGCCCGGTGAGTGCCGCTGATCCGGACCGCGGGGTCGATCTTCCTGATCGGATCGTCCGCGGTGGCGTGCGCGGGGGCCTGGATGAGCCCGGCTGAAACGGCGGCGAGGGTGGCCGCAGCAGCCAGGAGAGACCGCAGTCTCACTGTGCCTCCGAGGGGGGTGATCGATTTGTGGGGTTTGAGTGTACAGATGTGACTTTTGTTGTCAGAAGAGAGCTGACGTGTCTTTTGGGTAACGCAGACGCAGGCCGGACCCGGAACCGGGACCGGCCTGCGTGCCGTGCGGGCTCACCCGCCGAGTGAGGTGGCGGCCTTCCTGAGCGCCGGGCCGGAGGTCGAGCCGAGCCTGACCTTCTCCGCCGCGTTGACCTTCTCCAGGGCAGACGTCGCGCCGTGCGCCCAGTTGAGCCAGGCCGTCAGCAGCGCCCCGTCGAGCGTGGCGCGCGCGCCCTTCGACGCCTTCAGCACCTTGTACGCCTTGCCGAGCGACGAGGCCTTGGTCAGCTCGGGGAAGACCTTGCTCGCCTTGTGCGCCAGCTTCAGATAGCAGGTGAGGGTCTCGTCGGACAGCTGCCCGGTGCCGCGGTAGATCTCCACGGCCCACTGCTTGGCGGTCATCGCGGTGCCTGCCGTACCGCGGGTGCAGACGGCCGCGGGAGCGGCGGGAGGCGTCACGGTGACGGTCACCGTCACCGTGATCGTCGGCAGCGGGACGGGGGTCGGGTCGGGTGTGTCGACGTCGTCGCCGGGGTCCCCGGACTGCGGGTCGTCGTCGGAGGGCCGGGGCGACGGGCCGCTGACCGAGGGCGCCGGAGCGGGGGCGCTCTGGGTGGCGGTGGGCTGCGGCGCGGCCCCGGTCATGGCCGCCGCCAGATCCAGGCGCGGAGTGACGACGTCGGCTCCGTTCACCTGGTAGGAGAACGGCCTGCCGGTCGCCTTCAGCTTGTCGACCAGCGCGCCGATCGCCTGGTCGGGGAAGGCGGCCTTCATGACGGCCAGCGCTCCGGCGACGTGCGGGGCGGCCATCGAGGTGCCGCTGTGGGTGGCCATGACGTCGTCGGGCACCGACGACTCGATCTCCACGCCGGGCGCGAACAGGTCGAGCAGCGAGCCGGAGTTGGAGAAGTCGGCGATCTGGTCGCCGTTGTTGCTGGCCCCGACCGCGACGGCCGACGAGACGCACGCGGGGAAGGAGGTGCCGGTAAAGTACTCGTTGCCCGCCGCGACGACGGTCGCCACGCCCTTGGACAGCAGGTCGTCGATCTTCGGCTTGAAGACCTGCCCCTCCTCGGTGCCGTCGCACGAGGTGTCGGACAGCTGCCCGCCGAGACTGAGGTTCAGCGCCGCGATGGGGGTGGCGGGAGCGAGCGACGCGACGTGGTCCATGGCCAGGCGCAGCGACGACTCGAAGGCCATCAGGCAGGCCGCCGCGCCGCACGCGTCCTCGTCGTTGACCCTGCTGAACACCTGGACCGCCACGATGCTCGCGCCGGGGGCGACGCCGCCGCCACCGGCCGCGATGCCTGCGACGTGGGTGCCGTGCTCGCACAGGTTCTCGCTGCCGAGCAGGCACTTGGCGTACTCGGCGTCGGCCGCGCCAGGACCGATCATCTGGCTCTGGCCGTTCGGGCACAGCGACTCGACGCCGTCGTACTCGGTGGAGGAGAAGCACGCCTCAGCGATGATCCGGTTGCCGAAGAACGGATGGTCCCGGTCGATGCCCGTGTCCAGGATGGCGACGGCCTGTCCCGCGCCCGTCGCGCCGGTGGCGTGGACCTTGTCGGCGCCGATGACGGGAAGACTCGAGATGGCGGTCGGCGGATAGGCGCGATCGCGGTGGATGGAGGAGACGCGCGGGTCCTCGGCGAGCGCCGCCAGCTCCTCCGCGGTGCCTTCGACGACGATGAACGGCTGCGCGGCCGGCTGGAGCACGACCTGGGCGTCCTCGGCCGCGGCCTGCGCGGCGACCGGCGCGGTCTGCCCCGGGTCGGTCAGCTCGACGATGACCCGGGTGCTGCCCTCGGCGACGGCCAGGCCCTCTTCGAGCTTCTCCCCGGCGGCCGTGGCGGACGGCGACGGCGAAGGAGTGGCGGGGGGTTCACCGGCGAGGGCGGGAGCGGCCGGCAGTAATGCCAGCAAGACCGAGCACACGATCAGGCGTCGCAGTCGCACACGTCCTCCGAGGGGGGTGATGATCTCGGAGTGTAGAGAGCTTTGTCCGCTTAGCCCAGAGGATGCGGTGGTTTCTCAGCAAACGTTCATGCGGAAGCCGCCCGAGATCCGGGCGGCTCCGCGGACGCTCAGCCGGCGCCCGGCGTGTGCCTCAGCCAGATCGCGCCCAGCGGCGGCACCCGCAACGTCGTCGCGTACGGCAGGCCGTGGTGCGACTCCTCGGCCGCCTCCACCGCCCCGAGGTTGCCCACGCCGCTGCCCCAGTAGTCGAAGGCGTCGGTGTTGAGCGCCTCCTCCCACTGCCCGCCGTACGGCAGGCCGAGCCTGAACTCCTCGTGCGGGGCCCCGCTGAAGTTGACCACGCACGCCACCGCGGACCCGTCGAGCCCGAACCGCAGGAACGAGAAGACGTTGCCGGGCGCGTCGTCGGCGTCGATCCACCGGAACCCGTCGGGCGTGGTGTCCTGCTCCCACAGGGCAGGGGTCTGCCGGTAGAGGACGTTGAGGTCGCGGACCAGCTTCTGCACCCCGCGATGCCCGTCGAAGTCGAGCACCCACCAGTCGAGCCCGCGCTCCTCCGACCACTCCGACCCCTGGCCGAACTCGCCGCCCATGAACAGCAGCTGCTTGCCCGGATGCGCCCACATGAACGCGAACAGCGCCCGCAACTGCGCGAACCGCTGCCACTCGTCTCCCGGCATCTTGCCCAGCAGCGAGCCCTTGCCGTGGACGACCTCGTCGTGCGACAGCGGCAGGACGAAGTTCTCGCTGTAGGCGTACATCAGCGAGAAGGTCATCTGGTGGTGGTGGTACTGGCGGAAGATCGGCTCGTGGCGCAGGTAGGCGAGCGTGTCGTGCATCCAGCCCATGTTCCACTTGAAGCCGAACCCGAGGCCGCCCAGATGCACGGGACGCGAGACGCCCGGCCAGGCCGTCGACTCCTCGGCGATCGTCGAGATGCCCGGTGCCTCCCGGTAGCAGACGGAGTTCATCTCCTTGAGGAACTCCACCGCGTCGAGGTTCTCGCGACCGCCGTAGATGTTCGGCGTCCACTCGCCCTCGCGCCGGGAGTAGTCGAGATAGAGCATCGAGGCGACCGCATCCACCCGCAGCCCGTCGATGTGGAACTCCTTCAGCCAGTAGAGCGCGTTGGCGACGAGGAAGTTGCGCACCTCGTTGCGGCCGAAGTCGAAGACGTAGGTGCCCCAGTCGGGGTGCTCGCCGCGGGCCGGGTCGGCGTGCTCGTAGAGCGGCGTGCCGTCGAAGCGGGCCAGCGCCCAGTCGTCCATCGGGAAGTGCGCGGGCACCCAGTCGAGCACCACCCCGATGCCGCGCTGGTGCAGGGCGTCGACCAGGTGACGGAACTCGTCCGGGGTGCCGAAGCGGGCGGTCGGCGCGTAGTAGGAGGTCACCTGGTAGCCCCACGAGCCGCCGAACGGGTGCTCGGCCACCGGCAGGAACTCCACGTGCGTGAAGCCCATCTCCTCCACGTAGTCGGCCAGCTGCGTCGCCAGCTCGGTGTAGCCGAGCCCCGGCCGCCACGAGCCGAGGTGCACCTCGTAGGTGCTCATCGGCAGCCGCTGCGGCACCTTGGTCTGGCGCTCGGCCATCCACGCGTCGTCGGCCCACCGGTAGTCGGAGTGGTCGACCACCGACGCCGTCTGCGGCGGCACCTCCGTCCTGCGCGCCATCGGGTCGGCCTTGTCACGCCAGAGCCCGTCGGCGCCGAGGATCTGGAACTTGTAGCGTTCGCCCACGCCGATGTCGGGCACGAACAGCTCCCAGACTCCCGACCGGCCCAGCGAGCGCATGGGGTGGGCGACGCCGTCCCAGTGGTTGAAGTCGCCGACCACCCTGATGCCGCGCGCGTTCGGCGCCCAGACGGCGAACGCGGTGCCGTCGACGTCCTCATGGCGCATCGTCCGCGCGCCGAGGGACTCCCACAGCCGCTCGTGCCTGCCCTCGCCGATCAGGTGCAGGTCCACCTCGCCGAGGGTGGGCCAGTGCCGGTACGGGTCGCGCATGTCGTACGGCTCGCCGCCGCTGTAGCGCACCCGCAGGACGTAGTCGGGGATCTTGTCCAGTCCGCCGACCGTGGCCTCGAACACCCCGTGAGCGACATGCCTCATCGGTCGCGCCTCGTCGTCGAAGACCACCTCGACCTGTTCGGCCAGCGGTCGCAACGCCCTGAACGTGACCCCGTCAGGACCCAGGTGCGCTCCGAGAATCGAATGCGGGTCGTGATGCGCCCCACCTGCGAGGCGGTCGAGCTCTGTCCTCATCGGCATGTTCCTTACCCTGCCCTACAGCGACCTTCCAACCCATGCCCTTGACCGCTGTCACCATGCGAATTCTGGAGACGGGCATTTCAGAAAAATCGGATTAACCGCGGCGGTCGCCGCCAGAAACGTGCGCGACCTGTCCGCCGCCGCCCGCAGCCTGTGCGAGCGCCGGTGATCGCCACCGTGGCCATGGTAACCGCCACTGCCCCGATCAACCCGCCGCCACACCCATAGCCGTCATTTCGGGTCCGGTCATGACCGTAAGGGCATGGCCCCTCTCCTACCGGCTCGGGGCCGTCAGGCGAGGGACCATGCCCTTACCGCGGTGTCAGTACGGGTTGGTGGCGGTGACGTCGCGGGGCGTCACGCGGAACCCCTGCCAGTGGATCGGCATCGGGTCGGCGTCCTCGTCCCTGGCGACGTGGTGGAAGCCCACGTTCACCCACACCACCGGATCGGTCACCCGCTCGTCGTCGGCGTACCGGTCGACCGACCTGCCGCACCTGGGCGCGACGTTCTCGGTCGCGAGCCGCTCGCAGGCCCGGTACTGCGTCACGTACACGTCCGCGTGCGTGAACGCCTCGTCGGCGGGGCCGCGGTACTCCGCGCTGTCGGAGTTGTTGATCTCCCACGAGACCGGGTGCCGGTCGGTGTTGCGCACTCCCGGGTCCACCACCCGCCACCAGCGCATCCTGCTGTTGAGCGCCCTGGTCTCCCGGTTGAACACCGTCTTCACCAGCGACCGCTTCTTGGTGCGGTTGCCGGCGAAGTCGTACTGCTCGACGACGTCGCGGGCCCTGCCCTCGATGTCGAAGTCCATCCGCCAGAAGACGTTGTGGCTGTGGGACTCCTCGAAGTGCTTGCGCCCGACCCCGAGCGGCCAGCCGTGCTTCGGCGCGGTCGTGGTGCCCGCCAGCGAGCCCGTGGCGCCGATCCGCGGCGTGATCGAGCCGTCGTCGCCGAACACCCACTCGGAGACGTAGGTGTACCAGCCGACCTGGTAGGCGGCCAGCACCACCAGTTCGTGGCCCTGCGCCGTCCTGCGCTGGCTCTCGTCGCCCCAGCCGTCCTTGAGGTAGGCGTGGCCGCGCGGGCGCGTCGTCACGCACACCTTGCTCTTGGCCAGCTCGCCGCCGGGACAGTCGGCCGCCGTCAGCGTCACCGCGGCCGAGCCGAGCGAGCCGATGTCGTGGTAGCGCGGCTCGCCGCTGTCGTAGGGGACGTGGATCTGCGCCAGCGCCCCGCTGCGCAGCACGCTGATCGACCGGCTGTCCTTGGGCATGTAGCGCACCCTCGTGACGGTCAGGCCCTCGATCGTGCGCATCTCCCAGCACAGCCGCCAGCGCGCGCCGTTCGGCAGCGTCCTGTCGACCAGGTACGGCGAGCCGCACGCGTCGGCCGCGTCGGCCGCCGCCGGCGCGGACGGGGGCGGCGCGGGCGACGCCAGGGGTACGGCGAGCAGGCCGGCGAGCATGAGACGGAGGATCAACTCACCACTCCAGGGTGTGAACCTGCTTGGCGGACAGGTCGAGGACGATGCGGCTGGTGTCGAGGAAGGTGCCGTTGGGCAGCCGGACGAACAGCCGCAGGCACCGGTGCGTCCGGCACGGTCCCCGCTCCGGCGAGTAGATCAGCCCGCGCAGGGCCAGGTCGGACGGCGAGGCGAGCTCCCGCCCCGCGGCCTTCCTGAACGACTGGCGCACTCCCTGCCCCAGCGCCGGGTCGGCCAGCAGCAGCTCGGCGGCGCGCAGTTCCTCCCGCCTGGACGGCGGCGGCTGCACCCCTCTGCCCGTGGTCTCCTCGACCACCCTGCTCTGGCCGAGGTCGACGGTCCTGACGGTCAGCGTGTCGTTGCCGTAGTCGTAGATGTAGGCCTCGGCGCGCCGCGCCTGCTCGGCGTCCTTGTCGTCGTCGCGCTCGACGTAGAGCAGCTCGGCCTGGTCCGCCTTCAGGTGGGTGCCGGCCGTGGCGATCTCGCCGGCTCGGGCGATCTCCTCGGGCGTCAGGGGATCTCCCGGCGCGGGAGACTCCTGGACGGCCTGCGCCGCCTCCGGCCCTTCCCCGCTGGTGGCGATCAGGAGCGTTCCGCTCAGGAGCGCCGTGCCCAGCCCAGCGGCCGCGAACACAAGACCTCGTCGCATCCGCCCCCCTTACTCTTCGCTTATGTAGGCATGCGAAGAGTAATGCTCCGGGTGGGCTTCGGAGGGGGAAACGCCGGGAACGCCTCAGCGGAAGGCGGCCAGTGGGATGGGCAGCCAGGTGGGGCGGTGGCGGGCCTCGTACATGACCTCGTAGACCGCCTTGTCGTACTCCAGCGCCCGCAGCAGCGCCGCGTCCTCGGCGCCCACGTCGGCGTACCCCTCGAGGAAGGCCGTCCTGTTGTGGGTGGCCCACTCGTCCGCCTTCGGGCGCAGCGTCTCGCCTTCGGGGTGGTCGGTCAGCAGATGGCCCGCGGCGTAGTCGAAGGAGCGCAGCATCCCGGCCACGTCCCGCAGCGGGGAGGCGAGCGCCCTGCGCTCCTCCAGCGGCTGTCCCGGCTCGCCCTCGAAGTCGAGGACGAACCAGCCGACGGGTGTCCGCATGACCTGGCCCAGGTGGTAGTCGCCGTGGACGCGCTGCACGCGCACCTCTCCGGTCAGCTCCTCCACCTCGTGGAAGGCGCGCTCGACGACGTCGGCGTGCTCGGCCAGCTCGGGCACCTCGGCGATCGCCCTGGCCAGGCGGCGGCGGAAGCCCTCCACCATCCGCTTGACCTCGTGCGGCTCGACGACGTCGGTGGGGAAGGCGGCCGCCAGCCGGCGGTGGATCTCGGCCGTCGCCGCGCCGAGCCGGTGCGACTCGGCGGCGAAGTCGCCGCCCGCCTCGGCCGCGGACACGTCCTCCAGCTGGCCGTAGAAGTCGCGGACGCTGGCCAGCGCCAGGTCCCAGCCGTCGTTGCTGGTGGACAGGAACTCCTGCATGAAGGCCAGCGTGGTCGGCACGCCGTCGAGGTCGGTCTCGATCCACCCGTACGGCTTGGCGATGTGCGGCGAGCCGCGCTCGGCCAGCGCGGTGACCACCTCGAGCTCCGGGTTGACGCCCGGGATGAGGCGGCGGAACAGCTTGCAGATGTAGGCGTCGCCGTACACCAGCGAGGTGTTGGACTGCTCGGCCCCGAGGACCAGGCTGCGCTGCGTGGTGTCGATCTCCACCCCGTGCGTGTGGCGGAACCTGACGGGGCCGTGGTCCTGCCCCTCGGCCATGCCCTCCAGCAGCAGCCGGGCCAGGGTGGGGTCGTGCGCGGCGTCGTAGACGTGGACGCCGTCCTGCGTGATGCCGACGAGGGCGTGCTTGAGCCGGTCGGGCAGCTCCGCGCGGATGCCGATCAGGAGCTGGTAGCGGTCGCGCGCGTCGGCCTGCCGTACGGACAGGACCAGGTGGCACAGCTGGGCTTCGCCTTCGGTGCCGAGGACGGTGTGCGACTCGATGCCGAGGTCGTCGAGAGGGCGCCCCTTGCCCGCGAACCAGCGTTGATGGGTGATCCAGCGGGCAAGGAGGTCCTCAAGCACGACTTACTCCTCCTGGGGTACGGCGGGCGGAAGGGTGAACCAATAGAACCCATGCCCAGGGAGCGTCAAAAGATACGGAAGTTCGCCAATCGGCGGAAATGGAACTCCACCCATCGTCTCCACGGGCGATACGCCGACGAACCTTCGCAGGTCCAGCTCCACGGGCTGGGGGAACCGCGAGAGGTTGTTCACGCATAGCATGCGATCATCGCCGAGCTCGCGCACGAATGCCAGCACGCTGGGGTTCGACGAGTTGAGTTCGATGTACTCGCCGAGGCCGAAGACCGGATGCCGCTTGCGGATCTCGATCATGCGCTTGGTCCAGTGGAGCAGCGAGCCGGCGTTCTTCTGCTGCGCCTCGACGTTGATCGCCTGGTAGCCGTAGATCGGGTCCATGATGACCGGCAGGTAGAGCCGCCCGGGGTCGCAGTCGGAGAAGCCCGCGTTGCGGTCGGGCGTCCACTGCATCGGGGTACGGACGCCGTCGCGGTCGCCGAGCCAGATGTTGTCGCCCATGCCGATCTCGTCGCCGTAGTAGAGCACCGGCGAGCCGGGCAGCGACAGCAGCAGCGCGGTGAACAGCTCGATCTGGTTGCGGTCGTTCTCCAGCAGCGGCGCCAGGCGGCGGCGGATGCCGACGTTGGCCCGCATGCGCGGATCCTTGGCGTACTCGGAGTACATGTAGTCGCGCTCTTCGTCGGTGACCATCTCGAGCGTGAGCTCGTCATGGTTGCGCAGGAAGATGCCCCACTGGCAGTTCTCGGGGATCTTGGGCGTCTGGGCCATGATCTCCGAGATCGGGTAACGGGACTCCCTGCGCACGGCCATGAAGATGCGCGGCATGAGCGGGAAGTGGAAGGCCATGTGGCACTCGTCGCCGCCGTTGACCGGGTCGCCGAAGTACTCGACCACGTCGGACGGCCACTGGTTGGCCTCGGCCAGCAGCACGCGGTCCGGGTAGAGCCGGTCGACCTCGGTCCTGATCCGCTTGAGGTAGGCGTGGGTCCTGGGCAGGTTCTCGCAGTTGGTGCCGTCCTCCTCGAACAGGTAGGGGATGGCGTCCATGCGGAATCCGTCGATGCCCAGGTCGAGCCAGAACCTCAGCACCTCCAGCATGGCCTCCTGCACCGCCGGGTTCTCGTAGTTGAGGTCGGGCTGGTGGTGGAAGAAGCGGTGCCAGTAGTACTGCCCGCGGACCGGGTCGTAGGTCCAGTTCGAGGTCTCGGTGTCGATGAAGATGATCCGGGCGTCCCGGTACATCTCGTCGGTGTCGGACCAGACGTAGAAGTCGCCGAACGGGCCCTCGGGGTCGTGCCGTGACGCCTGGAACCACGGGTGGGCGTCGCTGGTGTGGTTCATCACCAGGTCGGCGATCACCCGCATGCCCCGCTTGTGCGCCTCGTCGACCAGCTTGACGAAGTCGCCGAGATCACCGAAGTCAGGGAGGATCTTCATGAAGTCGGCGATGTCATAGCCGCCGTCGCGCAGCGGCGACTCGTACAGCGGCAGCAGCCAGAGGCAGTCGACACCCAGCCACTGCAGGTAGTCGAGCCTGCTGGTGAGCCCCTTGATGTCGCCTGTGCCGTCGCCGTTGGAGTCGGCGAAGCCCCTGATGAGCACCTCGTAGAAGACCGCCCGCTTGTACCACTGCGGATCGCGGGGCTCTTCCTCGTCGAAGGTGTTCGGGATGGCAGCGGAGTTCACGGTGTCGGACAAATTGGACTCCCCGATCGCTGTTACCGATGAGCCGCTCGCACGGTGAAAACGTGCGCCGGATGAATATGAGGGTCGAGGCGCACGTAGTTGTTCTGCCGCCACCGGTACGACTCGCCCGACATCTCGTCGTCCACGACGAACTCGGAGTTCCAGTCGAGACCGAGAGCGGGGAGGTCGAGATCGACCGTCGCCTCATGAGTATTGTGCGGGTCCAGGTTCACAACCGCCAGGACCACGTCGCCGAGTCCGTGCCGTCGTGTGGCCGTGTCGTAGGCGCCGGGCAGCCGCTTGGAGAAGCAGACCATGTCCGGGTGGTCGATCCTGTGGAACCTCAGATTACGCAATTCCTGGACGGCCGGGTGCGCCCTTCGGAACAAATTCAGATGTGTGATGAAGGGGGCAAGCGTGCGGCCCTCGCGCTCGGCCGCGGCCCAGTCTCGCGGCTTGTACTGATATTTCTCGCTATCGAGGTATTCCTCGCTGCCTGGCCGTACTGGGCGGTTTTCGGTGAGTTCGTAGCCGGAATAGACGCCCCACGTGGGGGAGACGAGCGCGGCCAGGACGGCCCGGATCTTGAAGGCGGGCAGGCCGCCGTGCTGCAGGTACTCGTGCAGGATGTCGGGCGTGTTGACGAAGAGGTTCGGCCTCAGGAAATGCGATGTTTCGTGCGACAGTTCCGAAAAGTAGGTTTCCACGTCGTACTTCGAGTTCTTCCAGGTGAAGTACGTGTACGACTGGTGGTATCCGATCTTGGCGAGTGTCTGCAGCATCGCGGGGCGGGTGAACGCCTCGGCCAGGAAGACCACGTCGGGGTCGGTCGTCCTGATGTCGGCCAGCAGCCGCTCCCAGAAGCTCACCGGCTTGGTGTGCGGGTTGTCGACCCTGAAGATCCGCACCCCGTGGTCCATCCAGTGCCTGACCACCCGCTTGACCTCGGCGTAGATCCCCTCCGGGTCCTTGTCGAAGTTGAGCGGGTAGATGTCCTGGTACTTCTTGGGCGGGTTCTCCGCGTACGCGATCGACCCGTCGGCGCGGATCGTGAACCACTCGGGGTGCTCCTTGACCCACGGATGGTCGGGCGAGCACTGCAACGCGAAGTCGAGCGCCACCTCCATGCCCAGCTCACGGGTCCTGCCGACGAAGTCGTCGAAGTCGTCGATCGTGCCCAGGTCGGGATGGACGGCGTCGTGCCCGCCGTCCTCCGAGCCGATCGCCCACGGCGAGCCCGGGTCGTCGTGCCCCGGCGTGAGCGTGTTGTTGCGGCCCTTGCGGAAGGTCGAGCCGATCGGATGGATCGGCGGCAGGTAGACCACGTCGAAGCCCATGCGGGCGATGGCGGGCAGCCGCTTGGCGGCGGTCTGGAAGTTCCCCGACTTGGAGACGCCGCCCTCCTCGACGATCGCCCCCTCCGACCTGGGGAAGAACTCGTACCACGAGCCGAACAGCGCCCTGCGCCGGTCCACCCTGATCTTCTGCGGCTTGCTCCTGGTCAGCAGGTCGCGCAGCGGATGCGCCTCCAGCATCGCGGTCGTCTCGGGCAACTGGGCGATCGACAGGCGGGCGCGGGGATCGAGCGTCTCGTCGCGCAGCTTCGCCGCCACGGCCAGCAGCGCCGCCCGGTGCCCGCAGACCTCGGCCGGCTTCAGCTCCGTGCCCGCCCGCAGCGCGCCGGTCGTGACCATGTCCGTCTTCAACATGTTCGTTCTCAACGCGCCCGGCTTCTGCGCGGCGGTCGTGCCGGCGCCGGTCCTCAGCGTGCCGTTGCCGTTGCGCGTGGTCCCGTTGCCGGCGTGCGGGGCCGGGCAGTCGGCCGGCCGTACGGCACGGGCGGCGCGCTCGAACAGGCGCGCGCCCTCCTCGCACATCAGGTCGACGTCCATGCCGCGCGGGATCTTGATCTCCGCGTCGTGCAGCCACGTGCCGATCGGATCGCCCCAGGCCTCGACCCTGAACAGCCAGTCACCCTCGTCGGGCAGCGACACGCTCACGGACCACCTGTCGGTGCCCTTGGCCACCTCTCGCATATGTTTCAGGTGGCCACGCCTCCCGTCGGGCGAGGTGAGCACCACCCCGGCGGCCACCGCGTCGTGTCCCTCGCGGAACACGGTCGCGGCGATCTCAAAGGTCTCACCAGCAACCGCCTTCGCGGGCCACTGCCCGCAGTCGACGGCTGGGAAAATGTCCGTGATAGGGATTCGACCGATCATCGCGTCCTGTTCTCATGGTCGAGTGGCCGACTGTCGCAATGACGATCCTCGCACCTTCACGCGTGAAGCTGAGGACGCCATCCCGGACGGTGTTTCGGGTTCAAAGTGGGGAGTGCCCCAAGTGTCCCCATTAATGCATCTTCACGGAAGGGTTGTCAGAGGGAAGTGATCGATCTACGGGACTGCTGCTTGTCCACCACCACTCACCACCTAGGGTCGGAATCGTGAGAGCTATCCGCAGGTTCACCGTCCGCACCGTCCTTCCCACGGAGTTGGCCGCCCTCGGCGAGCTCGTGCACAACCTCAGGTGGTCGTGGCATCCAGAGACCACCGACCTGTTCTCCGAGGTCGATCCGGCCGTCTGGGAACGCGTTGGGCACGACCCCGTCGCACTGCTGGGCGCCGTCGACCCGGCCAGGTTGCGCCAGCTGGCGGGTGACCGCCGCTTCCTGCGTCGCCTCGCCGACGCAGCCGACGACCTGCGCGAGTACATGACCGCGCCGCGCTGGTACCAGACGCTGCCCGACGCGGCCGAGGCGATCGCCTACTTCTCGCCGGAGTACGGCATCGCCGCGGCCCTGCCGCAGTACTCGGGCGGCCTCGGCATCCTGGCGGGAGACCACCTGAAGGCGGCCAGCGACCTGGGCGTGCCGATCCTGGCGGTGGGGTTGCTCTACCGCCACGGTTACTTCACCCAGTCGCTGTCGCCCGAGGGCTGGCAGCTGGAGCACTATCCCAGCCTCGACCCCGGCGGCCTGCCGCTCACCCTGCTGAAGGACGAGGAGGGCACCGCCGTCCACATTCGGATCGGCCTGCCCGGCCACCGCGCCCTGCACGCGCAGGTGTGGGTGGCGCAGGTCGGCAGGGTGCCGCTGCTGCTGCTCGACTCCGACGTGGCCGACAACGACGCGGCCGCGCGCGACGTCACCGACCGCCTCTACGGCGGCGGCACCGACCACCGGCTCATGCAGGAGCTGCTGCTCGGCATCGGCGGCGTCAGGGCGATCCGCGCCTACTGCGGGATCACCGGTCACCCCGAGCCCGAGGTCTTCCACACCAACGAGGGCCACGCCGGATTCCTCGGCCTGGAGCGCATCCGCGAGCTGACCGAGTCGCGGCTGAGCTTCGACGAGGCGCTGGAGGCCGTGCGCGCGGGCACGGTGTTCACCACCCACACGCCCGTCCCCGCCGGCATCGACCGCTTCCCCGCCGACATGATCGAAAGGCAGTTCGGCGGCGACAACGCCTGGCCGACCGTGCCCGTCGAGCGCATCCTCGCGCTGGGCGCCGAGCGCGAGCCGGGCCGCTTCAACATGGCGATCATGGGCATGCGCCTGGCCCAGCGCGTCAACGGGGTCTCCGAGCTGCACGGCGAGGTCAGCCGGGAGATGTTCAAGGAGCTCTGGCCGGGCTTCGACCTGCACGAGGTCCCGATCGGGTCGATCACGAACGGTGTCCACGCGCCCACGTGGGTCGGTCGCGAGATCATGGAGCTGGCCGGTCGCGAGCTGCCGTCCCTGATCGACAAGGGGCAGGGCTGGGAGGGCGTCCACAAGATCCCCGACGCCGACATCTGGGAGATCCGCGGCCTGCTGCGCGAGCGCCTGGTCGAGGCGGCGAGGGTACGGCTGCGCCGCTCCTGGCGCGACCGGGGCGCCTCCGACGCCGAGCTGACCTGGGTCGACGACGCGCTCGACCCCAACGTGCTGACCATCGGGTTCGCCCGCCGCGTGCCCTCCTACAAGCGGCTCACGCTCATGCTGCGCGACCCGGCGCGGTTGAGGGAGCTGCTGCTCGACCCCGACAAGCCGGTGCAGATCGTCATCGCGGGCAAGGCGCACCCGGCCGACGAGGGCGGCAAGAAGCTCATCCAGCAGATCGTGCGGTTCGCCGACGAGGAGGACGTGCGGCACCGCATCGTCTTCCTGCCCGACTACGACATGGCCCTGGGCCAGCTGCTCGTGCAGGGCTGCGACGTCTGGCTGAACAACCCGCTGCGGCCGCTGGAGGCCTCGGGCACCTCGGGCATGAAGTCGGCGCTGAACGGCGGGCTCAACCTGTCCATCCGCGACGGCTGGTGGGACGAGTGGTACGACGGCACCAACGGCTGGGCCATCCCCACCGCCGACGGCGTCGCCGACCCCGACCGGCGCGACGAGCTGGAGGCCGCCGCGCTCTACGACCTGATCGAGCACGAGGTCTCCGACCGCTTCTACGACCGCGCCCCCGACGGCCTGCCCCGCAGGTGGCTGGAGATGGTGCGCCACACGCTGGCCTCGCTCGGGCCCAAGGTGCTGGCCGGGCGGATGCTCCGCGACTACGTCGTGGATCTCTACACGCCCGCCGCCGCCGGCGCCCGCGCGCTGTCGGCCGACGTCTACGCGCCCGCCAAGGCGTTCGCCGCCTGGCGGCTGCGCGCCGCCAAGGCGTGGCCCGGCGTCAGGGTGGAGCACGTGGAGGCGTCGGGCGTCGGCGACACGCCCGAGGTCGGCGCCGCCCTCGACCTGCGGGCCACCGTCGCGCTCGGCGAGCTCGAGCCGTCCGACGTGCTGGTCCAGACGGCGTACGGCAAGGTCGGCCCGCACGACGAGCTGCTGAACCCCGGCTACCTGACGATGGCGCTGGAGGGCACGAACGACGACGGCAAGGCGCACTACGCGGGGAAGGTGCCGCTCGAGAGCACGGGCGCCTTCGGGTACACGGTGCGGGTCGTCCCGCACCACCCGCTGATGGCCTCGCCGGCGGAGCTCGGCCTGATCGCGCTGCCCGAGGAGCCGGCCGGCATGACCAACGGCACCCTCCGCTGACCACCTGCCCGCGGGGCCCGGGACACCGGGCCCCGCGGGACCGGCGGGGACCTACCGGCGGGGTCAGCGGGACGGCCGCGGGTCCGGGTCCCCCTGGGTGGCCGGGCGGCCTCCGAGACCCCCAGGTCGAATCCCGCTTTGACGGTTTGTGGGAAGGACGTCCGACAGCGATCGGTGCGCCCGTCCAGGCCCCATAATCGGTATGTGGAAGACACCCGGAACGCTCTCAGGGCCGACACGCTCGTGGCCACCGTCCGCGGCGTCCTCCCGTCGCTGACTCCCGCCGCCCAGACCGTGGCCAGGCTCATCCTCGAGGACCCCGCCACCGTCGCCCGTAGCACCATCACCGAGCTCTCGGCCGCCTCGGGCACCAGCGAGGCGACGATCGTCCGCACGGCGAGGCTCCTCGGGTTCGCCGGCTACCCGCAGCTCAGGCTGGCCCTGGCGGCCGCCGCCGCGCAGCCTGACCGGCTGGTCCCGGGCGACCTGGCCCCGGACGACCCGCTGTCGGAGGTCATCCTGAAGGTGTCCCGCGCGGAGTCCGAGGCGATCAACGACACCGTCGCCCAGCTCACCTCCGAACGGCTCGGCCTGGTCGTCGACGCCATCGTGGGCGCCCGCAGGATCGACTCCTACGGCGTGGGCGCCTCCGGCCTGGTCGCCGAGGACATGGCGCAGAAGCTCATGCGCATCGGCCTGTCCAGCCACGCCTTCCAGGACGCCCACCTGGCCCTGACCAGCGCCGTCCTGCTCAAGGAGGGCGACGTCGCGATCGGCATCAGCACCTCCGGCGAGACCCCCGACGTGCTGGAGCCGTTGCGGCTGGCGGGGGAGGCGGGGGCCACGACGGTCGCCATCACCAACAATCCGCGCTCGTCGCTGGCCGAGCTGGCCGAGCACGTGCTGATCTCGGCGGGCCGGGAGACCGAGTTCCGCCCCGGCGCGCTCGCCAGCAGGATCAGCCAGTTGCTCGTCGTCGACTGCGTGTTCGTGGGGGTGGCGCAGCGGACGTTCGACACCTCACAGGAGGCGCTGCAGAGCACCAGGCGCGCAGTCGCCGACTTCACCCGCAAGCGCTGACACAGCGATCGGGACCCCACCCGGGCGGGCGGGGTCCCGATGCGAGGGACCTACTGGAACGACACCGTGACGTCGTCGGCCTTGACGAACATCACCCGGTGCCCGAACTGGACCTGCAGGTACCGCGTCTTGCCGCGCACCACCGTGTGCGGCGCCGGGTCGAAGGTCACCGCCCGGTAGTACTCGGTGGCTGCGGGACCGGCGAGCGTGTACTTCTCTCCCGCCGAGAACGTGTACTGCAGCGGCGTCACCGCCTGGTACGGGATCCCCGCCGGGTAGGCCTCCTTCTCGGGGTAGGCCCTGCCGTACACGGGGACGGTGGCCAGCCCCGGGCGGGGGGTCACGACGAACCCCATGGACGGCACCGCGGTCGGGTTGTCGGCGGGGTTGTGGAACCACGCCTTCTGCCCGAGGTACCAGATGGCCGTCCAGTCGCCCTGCCGGTCGGCCACGGCGTAGCGCTGGCCGGTCGTGGCGCGGGCGCTGTGGTCGTAGACGCTGTAGAGCGAGTCACCGGTGGGGTGCTTGCCGATGTCCTTGACCAGCGGCGCGTCGGCGCGCGGCTCGGTGCGCAGCCACACCGTGGAGGCGGGCAGCGGCGGGCACGCCGCCGACGGGTTCTTGCGGTCGCACCCGTAGAAGTACGGCTTGTTCGTCGCGAAGTCGGGTTTGATCATGATCGAGCCGGCCTTCGGCCCGCCGAACTGGTGCAGCGGGGCGCCCATGAGCTCGAAGTAGTGCGCCCAGTCCCAGAACGGTCCGGGGTCCTCGTGCATGCCCCGCACCGTGGTCGGCAGCGTGCCGGGCACGTTGTCGTGGCCGAGGATGTGCGCGCGGTCGAGCGGCACGCCGTGGCGCATGGCCAGGTAGCGCACGAGCTTGGCGGACGTGCGGTACATCGCCTCGGTGTACCAGGTGCTTCCCTCGGCGAGGAACCCTTCGTGCTCGATGCCGATGGACTTGGCGTTGATGTACCAGTTGCCCGCCTGCCAGCCGACGTCCTTGGTCTTGATCTGCTGGGCGATGTGACCGTCGCTCGACCTGACCGAGTAGTGCCAGCTACCGGGCCACGTGGGGTCCTGGTTCATCCTGACGGAGGGTGCCCAGTAGCCCTCCATGTCGTGGATGATGATGTAGTCGACCTTCTGGCTCTGCGGCCGGTCGGCCAGGTCGTAGTGCCCGTAGTCGTCGTCGGGCAGCTGCGCGTACGCCGCCGGGATCCACTCGCAGGAGATCGAGTTCGGGCACTCGACGCCGTCGCGGCGGGGCAGGGAGAGCCCGAGCTTGTCGAGCCACTCCACGATCTTGCCCAGTCCTGGCACGGGCTTGAGGGCGACCTGTTGCCCGTCGTCGGTCTTCCGCGTCATGCCCGAGGCGATCACCGAGTAGACCTCGTCGGCGAAGAACCTGGCCGCCTCGCGCTCGGTGGCGCCCGAGTAGCGGGCCACCGCGCCGTACCACTGCGCGGGGTCGTCGCTGAGCGGCGCCCCGAGCTGCTTCTGGTAGTCGGCGAGCAGGGCCGCGCCGCCGCGGATGTTGGCCGCGGGGTCGGTCCTGAGCGTCTCGTGCGACTCGCCGGTGAGCTCGGCCGCCTTCTCCATGGTCTTCAGCGAGGCGGGGATGTCGGCCGGGGCCGCGGGCGGCTCGGCGGGCAGGGCCAGCGGGCGGCTGTCGTCGCCGCGCGCGTCCTCCTCTCCCTCACCGTGGTGGTTGGCGCCGGTGAAGGCCGCCGCGTCCGTCAGGTGCATGGGGCCGAACCCCGCGTTGTTGCTCGGCTGGCCCGCGTGGGCGTCCCAGCGGGACTGCAGGTAGGACACGCCGAGCAGCACGCTCTCCGGCACCTGGTAGGCCTCGGCCGCCGCCGCGAACGCCTGCTGCCGGTCCTCCGGCGCTTCTGCCTGCGCGACCCCTGCGGGGATCAGTAGCGGTAAAAAGCACGCGACCGCCAACGCTCTGCGCATCGAAGACTCCTTGACTGGGGGGTCGTACCGGAGTCAGCGTCTCAACATTTTCCTTCCTCTAGAAGAGTATTGAGAAGATATTTTTCATAACTTCACCCGGTAGGGTGACCGCGCCATGGAACTCGTGATTCTCGGAGCCGGCCCGGCCGGCCTGGCCGCCGCCTGGCGCGCGGCCCTGCGCGGCGTGCGGGTCACCGTGCTGGAGCGCTCCGCTCAGGTGGGCGGTCTGTCGTCGAGCTTCGAGGTCGCCGGGATCAGAGTGGACCACGGCAGCCACCGCCTGCACCCCGCCACGCCGCCGAACCTGCTGGCCGACCTGCGCGGACTGCTCGGCGACGATCTCCAGATCAGGCCGCGCAACGGCAGGCTGCGCGTCGGCGACCGCTTCGTCGGCTTCCCGCTGCGGGCGGGCGAGCTGGCGCGGCGCCTGCCGTACCGGATGCTGGCCGGGATCGCGCGCGACGCGGTCGTCGCGCGTGGAGGGGACGACTCGTTCGCGGGGCTGCTGCGGGCGAGCCTGGGACCGACGCTTTACGGCGCCCTGTACGAGCCTTACGCGGTCAAGCTGTGGGGGTTGCCCGGCGAGGAGATCGACGCGGACCAGGCGCGCAAGCGGGTCACCGCCGACAGCCCTTGGAAGATCGCCCGTAGGGTGCTGCGCGGGTCGCCGACCGGGCAGGGAAAGATCTTCTTCTACCCGCGTCGCGGGTTCGGCCAGATCGTCGAGGCCATGGCCGAGGCGGCGGCAGCGGCGGGCGCCGACATCCGCCTCGGCACGGCCTGCCAGTCGCTCGTGCCGGGGCCCGCGGGCGTGACCGTGCACACCGACACCGGGCGGCTCGAGGCCGGGCACGTCTTCTCCACCATCCCCATGCCCGCCCTGGCGCGGCTGGTGACACCCGGCCCGCCCGCCGAGGTGACGGCGGCGGCGCGCAGGCTGGAGTTCAGGGCGATGGTGCTGGTCTACGCCGTGCACGAGGGCGGCCGCTGGTCACCGTACGACGCGCACTACCTGCCCGGCCCTGAGACGCCCGTGACCAGGATCTCCGAGCCCGCCAACTACCGCGTCAGCGCCGGCGACCCCGCCGGCCACACCGTGCTGTGCTTCGAGATCCCCTGCCAGGTCGGCGACGCCGTCTGGACCGCGGACTCCTACGAGGACCTGGTCAAGGACTGCCTCCACGCCGCGGGCCTGCCCCCGCTGCGGCTCGCGGGCGTGGAGGTCCGGCGGCTGCCACACGTCTATCCCGTCTACCGCAACGGCTACGCGGGCCACCTGGCCGGGCTCGACGCGTGGGCGGGGCAGGTGCCGCACGTCACCACGTTCGGCAGACTCGGCCTGTTCGCCCACGACAACACCCACCACGCGATGGCCATGGCCTACGACGCCGTCGCCGCGCTGACCCCGCACGGCTGGGACGCGGCCGCCTGGGCGGCGGCCCGCGCCCGTTTCGCCCATCACGTGGTGGAGGACTGACCCGTCAGCCGTTGGCGGCGTCCTCGAGTGCCTTGACGTCGATCTTCGACATCTTCAGCATGGCCTGCATGGCCCGCTCCGCCCTGGCCGGGTCGGGGTCGCTGAGCAGCTTGGGCAGCGCCTTGGGGATGATCTGCCAGGAGAGCCCGTACTTGTCCTTGAGCCACCCGCACTGGCTCTCCTCGCCGCCGTCGGCGATGAGCCTCGCCCACAGCTCGTCGACCTCGTCCTGCGACTCGCAGTCGACGTAGAGCGAGATCGCCTCGGTGAACCGGAACTGCGGGCCGCCGTTGAGCGCGAGGAAGCGCTGGCCCTCGAGCTCGAACGTCACCATCATCGGAGTGACCTCGACGATCCTGGAGTTGCCGAAGATGGAGACGTAGTGGTTGGCCGCCTCCTCCGCCTGGTTGTCGAACCAGAGGTAGGTGGTGATCTTCTGCATGATGTGCTCCTTTCCGTTGTCGTTATAGTCGCCAAGACCGACAGAACCGTTGTAGTGCCACGCTCACCGGTTTCGTGTGAAGGATTCACATGATCAGAGTCTTGATCGCGGAGGATGTGCGCATCCTGCGCGAGACGCTGGCCGCCGTCCTCGCGCTGGAGGACGACCTGGCCGTCGTGGCGGCCGTGGAGCGGGGCGACCAGGTCGTGCCCGCCGTGCTGGAGTCGCGGCCCGACGTGGCCGTGCTCGACATCGGGCTGCCCGAGCTCGACGGCCTGAGCGCGGCGGCCCTGCTCCGCGACCAGGCGCCCGCCTGCCGCACGGTGGTGCTCACCGGGTTCGCCAGGCCCGGCTACCTGCGCAGGGCGATGGCCTCGGGGGTCAGCGGGTTCGTGCTCAAGCACTCGCCGCCCGCCGACCTGGTCGACGCCATCAGGAAGGTGGTCAAGGGCGAGCAGGTGGTCGACCCCAAGCTCGCCGTCGCCGCCCTGCGCAAGGCCGACAACCCGTTGGCCGCCCGCGAGGTCGACGTGCTGCGGCTGGCCGCGACCGGCGCGCAGGCCGACGAGATCGCCGTACGGCTCTCGCTCAGCAGGGGCACGGTGCGCAACTACCTGTCGTCAGCGGTCATGAAGCTCAACGCCAGGAACAGGGTCGACGCCATCCGCATCGCCGCCGACGAGGGCTGGCTGTAGCGGCAGCTCCGCCACCAGCTCGAACCGGCCGGCCGCCCGACCGGCCCGCAGCCGCCCGCCCAGCGCGGCCACCCGCTCCTCGAGGTTGCCGATCCCGGCGCCGCCGTCCCGATCGGGTACGGCCGGCGCCACCCCGTCGTTGGCCAGGCGCAGCCGTACCAGCGGCGCCTCGAGTGTGATCTCCAGCGTGCAGTGGCGCGCCGCGCTGTGCCTGAGCACGTTGGTGACGCCCTCCCGCAGCACGGTCGCCAGCGTCGCGTCCACCTCCGTGGGCAGCCGCACGGGTGTGAAGGACCAGCTCACCTCGACGCCCGCCGCCTCCAGGACGGCCCGCGCGGACTCGGCCTCGGCCGCCAGCGAGATCTGGGCGCGCCCCGCGGCCACGGAGTCGAGGTCGGCCAGCACCTGGCGGGCCGCGTCGAGACCGTCGGACAGCTGCCGCCCGGCCGCGGCGGGATCGCGCTCCAGCAGCCGGAAGGCCAGCTCCGCCTTGAGCACCACCACGGACAGGCCGTAGCCGAGCAGGTCGTGCAGGTCCCTGGCGAACCGCAGCCGCTCGCGCGCCACCTCGACCCTGGCCAGCTCGGCGCGGGCGGCCCGCAACCGGACGGTCAGCCTGGCCATCCGCCAGAGCGCGTAGACGACGACCGCCCGCTCGGTCAGGTAGACGACGCCGTAGGCCACGTCGAGGCCGTTGCCGGCCAGGCCCGAGACCGTCAGGTGGAAGACGACGTCGCCGACCACCACCGCGCCCGCCCCGATCCACCGCAGCGGGCCGCGCAGCAGCACGACGACGGCGCCCGGCAGGAACGTCGTGACGTACCAGAGCTTGGCGCCCAGCACCAGCGTCGGCGCGTAGGCCAGCACCAGCATGGCCGCCAGCACCCACCGCCGGTGGCGCCCGTCCGACAGGCAGGTCCGCAGGTACAGGGCCACGAAAGCGGCCAGCGCGGCGACGAACACCGCCAGCTGGAGCCCCGTCGGCCTGATCTGGAGGAGGTGGCGCACCTCATGAGGCACGATCATGAGCAGCAGGGTGACGACCACGAGCACGCGCACCACTCCGGCGGTCAGGTCGCCGGCCACCGCCCTGGCGGGCGCGCCGACGCGGTGCGCGTGGGAGACGGACCTGACCTCGGTGAGCGCCGTTCGCGCCGTCGCGAGGCTGGACTCCAGCTCGGCGCGCGTCAGGCCGGGCCGGCGCAGGGCGGCGACGACGCGTTCGAGGCTCCCGCCGACCCGCGCGTTGAGCTCCTCGGCGAAGGTCAGCCGCTCGCGGGCGACCTCGGCGGCGGCCAGCTCCGCCCGGGTCGCGCCCAGGTCGACGATCAGGTCGTAGAGGCGGACCACGCCGTACAGCGCGACGCCGACGAAGGCGGCCTGCCCGACCACGAGGTAGAGCGCCTCGCTCACCGTGTCGCGCACGGTCGTCGCCGACCAGTACTGGGCGGCCAGCACCAGCGAGAACGCCGTCCAGCGCGCCCACGGCCTTCTGACCAGCAGCAGGACGGCGGCCGCGAGGAAGCCGGTGTTGCCGTACCAGGTGCCGGCGAACCACACCAGCCCGGCCGCCGTCAGCACCGCCTGGACGGCCAGCGTCACCGGCCACCGGCGCGGCCTGCTCCCGTCGGTCCGCCGCACGCAGTTGCGCAGGTGCAGCGCCAGCAGGACGGCCAGCATCGCGAACGCGACGGCCTTCCGCGCGGGCGGGTCGGGGGAGTAGACGACGCCGATGACACCGCCGAAGGAGAAGCCCGCGCTGACCACCACGGCGACCAGCTGCGCCAGCCGTAACATCGCGCCTCCACTGTCACGTGTTCAGCTCACGATGCACCGCGGGGATCACCTTGCGAAGGTATTTGCCGAGTTTCACGAAAGATTCACCGCTTTGCCGGAAGGCGTAGCGGATGGGCACCTCGCGATAGACGAAGCCCTTGGCCAGCAGGTCGAGCGTGAGCACCTGGGCGTAGTTGTAGTCGTGGATCACCTCGGCGGCCGCGACGGCGGCCGGGGAGAAGGCGCGATAGCCGCTCTGGCCGTCGGTCAGGTCGCGCCGCCTGGTCAGCCAGCGCATCCACACGGTCAGCACCCTGTTGCCGAACCTGCGGTGCGGCAGCATCCGCTCGATGGTGCCGGCGAAGCGGGAGCCGACCACGTAGTCGGCCGCGCCGCTGAGGACGGGGGCGGCCAGCGACTCCAGGTCCTCGGGGAAGTACTCCAGGTCGGCGTCCAGGTAGACGGCCGCGGCAGGGCGCAGCCGCGCCGCCTCCGCCAGGCCGCGCCGTACCGCCGCGCCGAGACCCAGGTTGCGCGGCTGCGGCAGGACGATGGCGCCCGCCTCACGCGCGCGGGCGGCCGAGGCGTCGGTGGAGCCGTCGTCGATCACGAGGGTGACCAGGCTCCTGCCGGCGACGGCCGAGGGCAGCCTCCTGATCACCTCGCCGATCGTGGCCTCCTCGTCGAAGACGGGGATGAAGGCGACGACGGGCGCGTCGTCCGGCACGGGACACGGTGCCGGACGGGACGGCAGCCGGCGCGGGAGCCGGAGCCGGCCGAAGTAGCCGGGAGCGGGAACGCCCAGGGCGACGCCGCCCACGACGAGGGAGTAGGCGGTCTTCACCGCGTGCGTGAGCAGCGCGACGGCGAAGGCGGTCCCGCCGGGCACGGCCAGCGCCACCATGGCGGCGGTGGCCGCGGCCTCGTAGGAGCCGAACCCGCCGGGGGTGACCGCCACGGTCTGGGCGGCGATGGTGACGGCGGTGACGGCGACCGCGTCCGCGGCGGACAGGTCCGCACCCGCCAGCCTGGCGACCTCGTAGACGACGGCGGCCTCCAGCACCCAGGCGAGCGCCGCGCATCCGCACACCGCGATCGCCCGCAGCCACTCCGCCCGGCCGCGGACGCCCCCAGGCCCGCCGGTGCCAGGCGCCCCGGACGGTGCCGCCCGCGTCGCGGCGGCCCTGCGGTGGCGGGCGGCGAGCGCGAAGCCGGCGACCGTGGCGAGCGCCAGGACCGCGGCGACGGGCCACACCCACCACCCGGCGGCCGACGACACCAGCGCGGGCGCGGCGGCGACGGCCAGCAGGACGACGGCCAGCAGGTCCGCCGAGCGCGCCCCGACCGCGGAGGCGACCACCTGGGTGGGCGCCAGCGAGGTCCTGCGCAGCACGGAGGTCACCCGCAGCGCCTCGCCGAGCCGGAACGGCAGCACGTGGTTGCCCAGCAGCGACACGTGGATCGCCGCCCACGACTGCCCGAGCGGCAGCCCCGGCAGCACCAGGGTCCACGCCCACGAGCGCAGCACGAACGCCGCGCCGTACAGGAGGATCGCGGCGGCCAGGCCGAGCGGGTCGGCGAGCAGGGCGCGCGCGGCCCGGGCCAGCGCGGGACCCGAGACCACGTCCGCGAGGTACCAGACGGCCACGCAGAGCGCGACGACGCCGACGGCGCGGCGCAGGGCCTTGGGCATGACGTGCATCGGGATCCTTGGAGGTCAGGCGAAGTGAGGTTAGGCTACCTTTACCCTGCAAGGAGAAACGAGAGGCGGGGTAGCAGGTGACGTGCGTGGTGACCGGTTCCGCCGGATTCATCGGAAAGGCGCTGACCGAGACGCTGCTCGCGGCGGGCCACAAGGTGATCGGGATCGACAGGATCCCGCAGCCGTCCCGTCCCGGGCTGACCGTCCTGACGGCCGACCTGCTGGACGACGACGAGCTGGTCCGCGCCGCCCTGGAAGACGCCGATGCCGTCTACCACCTCGCCGGCCGCCCGGGGGTCCGCGACCACCGCCCCGGCGTCGAATGGCACCGCCACCGCGACAACGTGCTCGCCGCCGCCAGGGTGCTGGCCGTCGTGCCGCGCCGCGTGCCCGTGGTCGTCGCCTCCTCCAGCTCCGTGTACGGCGGAGCCCGCCACGGGCGGCCCAGCGCCGAGACCGACACACTGCGGCCGCTCGGCGGCTACGCGCGCAGCAAGGCCAGGCTCGAAGCGCTGTGCGCCGGGCGGCCGACCACGATCGTCCGGCCGTTCACGGTCGCGGGGGAGGGGCAGCGGCCCGACATGGCGCTGTCGATCTGGCTCGCGGCGGCCGTGGCCGGGCGCCCGCTACGGGTGCTCGGGTCACCGGAGCGCACCCGCGACGTCACCGACGTCCGGCAGGCCGCGCGTGCCCTCGTCGACCTGACCGGGATGCCCGGCGTGGTCAACCTCGGGACGGGGCGCGGGCACACGCTGCGCGCGATGGCGGCGGCCGTCGCGACGGTGACGGGAACGGACGTCGCGCTCGTCGTCGAGCCCGCGTCCGGAGCCGAGCCCCACGACTCGCTCGCCGACACGCGCCGGCTGCGGTCGCTGATCGGATGGACGCCCGAGACGGACCTGCTCGACGTGGTCCGGCGCCAGCACGCGACATCAGGGGAGCTGGTGGGCGCGGTATGAAGCCGCCGGTCCACCGCTCGCCCGACGGTCCCCGTCCGACCGCGACGGTCCCCGAAGGGACGCCCCCGCACCCCGGCGCGTCCGGCGGGGGCCGGATCGCCCTGCGGTGGGCGATCGCCGGGGTCGCGCTCCTCGCGGCCACGGCGGCGCTGCTCGGCATCGGGGTGCGGGCCAGCTTCGGCGCGCACGTCGCCGTCGACGAGCCGCAGTACCTGCTCACCGCCCTGTCGATCTACGAGGACTTCGACCTCGACATCAGCGACGAGCTCGCCGCGCGCAGGTGGGTGCCCTGGGGCGGCGAGGTGCTGCCCGTGCAGACCGAGGTGCTCGAGGACGGCAGGCAGATCAGCCCGCACGACCCGCTCCTGCCGGTGCTGCTGGCCGTACCGATGGGGCTCGGCGGGTGGGTGGCGGCCAAGGTGACGCTCGCCCTGATGGCGGGCGCGCTGGCGGCGCTCACCCTGTGGACGGCGGTGCGCCGGTTCGGCGTGCCGTACCGGCCGGCGACGGCGGGGGTGGCACTGGCCTTCGCGAGCGCGCCCTTCGCGGTGTACGGCCAGCAGGTCTATCCGGAGCTGCCCGCGGCCCTGGCGACGGTCGCCGCCGTCGCGATCCTGACCGCCTGGCCCGCCCGGCCGGTGTCCGGCTCCGCGGCGGACCCGCGCCGGCCCCGGCCGTCGGCCCTGTGGGCGTTCGGCCTGGTCGTCACCGCCCTGCCGTGGCTGTCGGTGAAGTACGCCCCCGTGGCCGCCGTCATCGCCCTGCTCGGCCTGTGGCGCGCCAGGTCGAGGGCGCTGGCGGCCGGGTTCGCCCTGATGGGCGCCGCCTACCTGGTGATCCACCGGCTGGTCTGGGGCGGCTGGACCGTCTACGCCAGCGGCGACCACTTCCAGCAGTCGGGCGAGTTCGGCGTGATGGGGTTCGACCCCGACTACGCCGGCCGCGCCTTCCGCCTGCTCGGCCTGCTCGTCGACAGGGGTTACGGCCTGGCCGCCTGGCAGCCCGCCTGGCTGCTGCTCGTGCCCGCCGTCGTCTGCGCGCTGCGCGCCCCCCGGCGGCCGGTCCTGCTGCTCCCGCTGGCCGCCGCCTGGCTGACGGCGACGTTCGTGGCGCTGACCATGCACGGCTACTGGTGGCCGGGCCGGCAGCTCGTCGTCGCGCTCCCGCTCGCGCTGATCCTCGTCCTCGCCTACGTGGCCACAGCCTCCAGGCCGGTGAAGGCGCTGGCCGCGCTGCTCGGCGCGGCGGGCGTGGTCACCTACGGCCTGCTGGTGGCCGACGGCCTCGCCGGCCGCATCGCCTGGGTCTCCGGGTTCGAGGACGTCAGCTCCCCGATCTACCGGGCCGCCCGCCTCGTCCTGCCCGACTACCGGCAGGGCTGGGCGCTCTTCTGGCCCTACCACGTCGCGTGGCTGGTCCTCGTGCTCGCTCTGGCTCTCGCTCCGATCATCATGCTGAGAAGGAAAACTCATGTCACTCCGTAGGCTGGTCGCCACCCTGCTCGTCCCCCTGGCGATGCTCACCGCTTGCGGCGGTGAGAAGGGCTTCGACGACGACGCGCTGGTCGTCTACTCCGGTCGCAACGAGAATCTGGTCGGCCCGCTGCTGGAGAAGCTCGAGAAGGCCACCGGGCTCGACGTCCAGGTGCGCTACGGCGACAGCGCCGAGCTGGCCGCCCAGATCATGGAGGAGGGCGACCGCACCCGCGCCGACCTGTTCTTCTCCCAGGACGCCGGGGCGCTCGGCGCGCTGTCCAAGCACGGCCTGCTCGGCACGCTGCCGCAGGACCTGCTCGGCAAGGTCGACCCGAAGTACCGCTCGGCCGACGGCACGTGGGTGGGCGTGTCGGGACGGTCCCGGGTGATCGTCTACGACCCGCGCACGGTGCCCGCGCCGCCCAAGAGCGTGTTCGAGCTGACCGACCCCAAGTGGAAGGGCGCGATCGGCTGGGCGCCCACGAACGCCTCCTTCCAGGCCTTCGTCACCGCCATGCGGGTGCTCGACGGCGAGGACAAGACCAGGCAGTGGCTGCAGGCCATGAAGGCCAACGGCACGCAGAGCTACCCGAACAACGTCGAGATCCTCAACGCGGTCGACGCGGGCACGCTGCGGCTCGGCCTCATCAACCACTACTACTGGTACGAGAAGGTCGCCGAGCGCGGGCAGAGCGGCGTGCCCTCCCGCCTGGCCTACCTGCCCGGCGGCGACCCCGGCGCGCTGATCAACGTGGCCGGCGTGGGCGTCCTGAAGAACGCCCAGCACGCCGACGCCGCGCGGAAGGCCGCCGCCTACCTGCTCGACACCGACGCCCAGCGCTACTTCGCCGCGAAGACCAAGGAGTACCCGCTGATCGCGGGCGTGGAGGCGGAGCCGGGGCTGCCCAAGCTCGCCACCCTCAACGGGCCCGCGGTCGACCTCGGCAAGCTCGACTCGTTGGAGCAGACGCTCAAGCTGCTCCAGGACGTAGGCCTGGTCTAGGTGGCCCGTCACATCCCCGCAGCCCTGCTGGTCCCGGCGGCCGTCACCGCGGGCCTGTCCCTCGCGCCCGTGGCCTACCTCGTCGTGCGGGCCGTGGAGGGCGGGCTGCCCGCCTTCGCCGCCACGCTGTTCCGCTCGCGTACGGCCGAGCTGGCCGTGCGCAGCATCGGGCTGGCGGCGGTCGTCACCGCGTTGTGCGTGGTGCTGGGACTGTCGCTGGCCTGGCTCGTCGTGCGGACGGACCTGCCGGGGCGCAAGGTGTTCGGCGTGCTGGCGGCCCTGCCGCTGGCGGTGCCGTCGTACGTCGCGGCGTACACGTGGATCTCCCTCTTCCCGGAGATCTCGGGGTTCTGGGGGTCGGTGCTGGTGCTGACGCTCTGCTGCTATCCCTACGTCTACCTGCCCGCCACAGCCACGCTGAGCCGGATGGACCCGGCGATGGAGGAGGTGGCGCTGTCCCTCGGCAGGGGCCGCGCCCCCGTCGTCGTGCGCCAGCTGCGCCCCGCCGCGGCCGCGGGCGGGCTGCTCGTGGCGATGTACGTGCTCGCCGAGTTCGGCGCCGTCTCGATCATGCGCTTCGACGTCTTCACCACGCAGATCTACACCGCCTACCGCGCCTCCTTCAACCGCACGCCCGCCGCCGTGCTGGGCCTGCTGCTGGTGCTCATCACGCTGCTGATCGTGCTGGGCGAGGCGCGCTCGCGGGGCAAGGCGGCCTACGCGCTGCGCGGCGCCCCCGCCAGGCGGCGCACCACGGTGCGGATGACCCCCGTCGCCAGGGTCGCCGCGACGGGCTGGGCGGCGGCGGTGGCCGCGCTGGCCGTCGGGTTCCCGTTGGCGAGCATCGGCTACTGGCTCCTGGACGGCTCGTCGCGCGGCATCGACGCCGCCGACCTCGGCGAGTCGGTGGCCGCCACGCTCGGCGTCTCGGCGGCAGGGGCGCTGCTGACGGGGGCGCTGGCCGTGCCCGTGGGGATCATCGCGGCCAGGCACCGCACGTGGGCGGCCAGGTTCGTGGAACAGTCGTCCTACGTCGGGCACGCGCTGCCCGGCATCGTGATTGCGCTGTCGCTGGTGTTCTTCGCCGTCCGCTACGCCTATCCCCTCTACCAGCAGTGGCCGCTGCTCGTGCTGGCCTACGCGGTGCTGTTCATGCCGGCGGCCGTCGGTGCCGTACGGGCCTCGGTCGTGCAGTCGCCACCCGTGCTGGAGGAGGTCGCCCGCTCGCTCGGCCGCGGCCCGCTCGGCGCGGTCAGGTCGGTCACGCTGCCGCTGGCACTGCCCGGCGTGGCGGCGGGCACGGCGCTGGTCTTCCTGACCGCGATGAAAGAACTGCCCGCCACCCTGCTGCTGCGGCCCACCGGCATGGACACGCTGGCCACCCAGCTGTGGACACAGACCGGCTCAGGTTCGTACGGCGCCGCGGCCCCCTACGCCGCGCTGCTGATGCTGCTGGCGGCGGTGCCGGGATTCCTGCTCGGGAGGCGTGAGGCATGAGCGGACTGACCGTTTCGGGGATCGTGAAGGCGTTCGACGGCGCGCCGGTGCTCAGGGGTGCCTCGCTGTCGGTGCGGGAGGGCAGCTTCGCCGCCGTGCTCGGCCCGTCCGGATGCGGGAAGACGACCCTGCTGCGGATCGTCGCGGGCTTCGAACGCGCCGACGCGGGATCGGTCTCCCTGGGCGGGCGCGAGGTGACCGCGCTGCCGCCGGAGAAGCGGCGGGTGGGGATCGTGCCGCAGGAGGCGGCGCTGTTCCCGCACCTGTCCGTCGCGCGCAACGTCGGGTTCGGGCTCCCGCGCGGGGGCTCCAGGGCGGAGTGGTCGTCACGGGTCGAGGAGTGCCTCGAACTGGTGGGCCTGGCGGGGTACGGCTCCCGCATGCCGCACGAGCTGAGCGGCGGCCAGCAGCAGCGCGTCGCCCTGGCCCGTGCGCTCGCGCCGCGACCGGGGGTGGTCCTGCTCGACGAACCCTTCAACGCGCTGGACAGGTCGCTGCGCGGGGTCGTGCGCGACGAGGTCAGGTCGGCGGTGAAACGCGCGGGGGCGACGTGCGTCCTGGTCACGCACGACCAGGAGGAGGCGCTGTCCATGGCGGACGTGGTCGCGGTCATGCGCGACGGCCTCATCGTGCAGTCGGACACGCCCGCCGAGGTGTACGCGTCGCCCGTCGATCTCGGGGTGGCGACGTTCGTGGGCGAGGCGGTCGTGCTGGACGCGATCTCGTCGGGCGGGGTCGCCTCGTGCGCGCTGGGCCGGTTGCGGCAGCGGTCGAACGGGGTGGCGGGGGCGGGCTTCGTCGCCCTCCGCCCGGAACAGGTCACCCTGACGGCCGGTTCCGCCCTTCCGGCCGACGGGGCAGGAAACGGGCAGGCCGGCACCCCGGCGTCCGCGGCGCCGAGGGGGCGGGTGGCGCGGGTGGAGTTCTTCGGGCACGACGCCGCCGTCACCGTCACCATGGACGACGGCGTGGTGATCCGCGCCAGGACCAGAGGCGTCGCCGTCCACCAGGTGGGCGACATGGTCGAGGTCGGCGTCGACGGACCCGTGCTCTTCTTCCCCGCCGCCGGATAAGGTCGCCCCATGGGTGAGTTTGTACGCGTCGAGGTGTCCGGCCAGATCGCCACGATCAGGCTCGATCGTCCGAAGATGAACGCCCTCAACGGGCAGGTCCAGCGCGAGATCGCCGAGTGCGCCCGCGCCGTGGACTCAGACCAGGGCGTCCAGGCGGTGGTCCTGTACGGCGGGGAGCGGGTGTTCGCCGCCGGGGCCGACATCAAGGAGATGGCCGACATGTCCTACGCGGACATGGCGGCCCACTCCAAGACCCTCCAGGACTGCTTCACCGCCGTCACCCGCATCGGCAAGCCGGTCATCGCCGCGATCACCGGCTACGCGCTGGGCGGCGGCTGCGAGCTCGCCCTGTGCGCCGACTTCCGCGTGGCGGGCGAGGGCGCCAAGCTCGGCCAGCCCGAGATCCAGCTCGGCATCATCCCCGGCGCGGGCGGCACCCAGCGCCTTCCCCGCCTGATCGGCCCGGCCCGCGCCAAGGATCTGATCTTCAGCGGACGCCACGTCACCGCCGCCGAGGCCCTGTCCATCGGCCTGGTCGACAGGGTCGTCCCCGACGCCGAGGTCTACGAGGCCGCGCTGGCGTGGGCGGCCACGTTCGTCGGCGGGCCCGCGGTCGCCCTGCGGGCCGCCAAGCAGGCCGTGGACGCGGGGCTGGAGGTCGACCTGGACACCGGGCTCGAGGTGGAGCGGCTGCAGTTCTCCGGCCTGTTCGCCACGGAGGACGCGAAGACCGGCATGCGCGCCTTCGCCGAGAAGGCCAAGCCCACGTTCACCGGCCGCTGACCCTTCCATCCCGGGGGCTCGCCTTCGCGCCGAGCCCCCGGGCCCCGGCGACGCCGGCGGCCTTCCCCGCGACCCCCGGGAGCGGCGTGCCGGGGGTTGGTCACTCCTTGATGACGGCGTCGCGCGGGCCGTCGTACACCGGGTTGCGGTCGTAGCGCCGGTCGGTGACGAGCAGGCGGACCGCGTTCTTGCCGTTCTCCTGCGCCTCCCACACGATCCAGTCGTCACCCACGGGGGTGTCCTGCACGCGCAGGATTCCGACGAACGTCTGGCCGGGCTTGAAGAGCTTGATTTCTGGTCAATCTCCAGAATCCCGACAGGCCCGGGTGGCAGAGGGTTTGCCGCTATCGTGGCGTTTCATGATGCGCGTCCTTGTCCCCGCGCGGCTGAGGAAGGCCGTGCGCTCGTGGTTCGACTCCCGCTACATCTCGGTCGCCGACCACCGCCAGGACATCAAGGACGCGTTGTGGGAGGTCCAGACCCTCCGCAGGGAGGTGACGAGCCTCCAGGAGGAGGTGCGGCGCCTCAGGGCGGCCCCCGGGCCCGCCGGGCCGCGCCCCGACCCCAAGGTCGCGGAGAAGGCGGACGAGGCGCACCGGCTGGCGCTCGAGACCGCGCAGGCGCTCGACAAGGTGCTCCAGAACGAGGTGCTCGTCTGGCAGGCGATCGACGAGCTGAAGGAGCGCTCGTGCGCGTGAGCTGGAGCGGGGGAGAGCTGACGTTCCGGCTCGACCCCGAGGACGAGATCACCGGCAGCGCCGCCGACGGCCACCCGGTGAAGCTGGCCACCAACTCGTGCGAGATCAGGGGCGTGCCGGGCGACGCGCACGACGACCTGTGGGCGGTGGCCGCGTGGACCGTCGTCGCGCCGTGGACGCGCAGGCGGATCACCTTCGACCGGCCGATATCGCCGGAGCTGGCGCGCGTGCTGCACGACGGGTGGGGCGTCGAGGCCGGGCCCGTCGGCGGGACGCCGCGCGCGGCGGGCAGGACGCTGGCCATCTCCTACAGCGGCGGCGCCGACTCGGTCGCCGCCGCGACGATCTTCCCCGACGCCCCGTTCGTGCACTTCAGGCGGGTGCCGCACCAGCGGGTGCCGAACCGCTGGCCGCACTACCGGTCGGACGTGCTGGCCAGGCTCGCCGCGCAGACGGGCCGCGAGGTCACCACGGTCGAGTCCGACCTGGAGTTCACGCTGGCCGAGCCGCGGCCCGGCTACCCGGAGCACCACGCGGTCGCGGCGGGCGCGCTACTGCTCGCGGACGAGATGGACCTGGGCGGGCTCGCGTTCGGTTACGAGCTCGGCTCGCGGTGGCTGGGCGGCGACCGCTACCTGCTGCGCTTCACCCCCGACAACCCCATGTGGGCGCCGCACGGCGCGTGGGGGCGGCTGTTCGCGGCGGCGGGGGTGCCCATCGTGCTGCCCGTGGGCGGCGTCAGCGAGGCGGTCACGATGCGCATCGCGCTGGACTCGCCGCTGAAGGCGCAGGTCAGGTGGTGCCTGAGGGGCACCGGCGGGCCCTGCCGTACGTGCGGGAAGTGCCTGTACAAGGAGCTGATCCAGGCCGCGGTCGAGCGCCGCCCGATGGACACGCCGATCACCGCGAACCGTCCCGTGGCGCGCAAGTGGCAGGAGCCGCCGCCGTACGGCGGGCAGGAGATGATCGAGTACGGCTGCGCGCGCGTCCCCGGGATCGAGACGACGCCGTTCGCGAAGGCGGCCCACCACCTGCGGGCGACGGAGGAGTCGACGGCGTGGCTCGACCACTGCTACCGGCCGGCGGTCGAGGAGATCCCGCGGGCGTGGCGGGACCAGGTGGCGGACTTCATGGCGACGCGGGTCGGGTTCATGGACGCGGCGCAGGAGCGGCGGGTGGAGACGTGGGGCGCGTGACCGTCGGAGGAGCCGCACGGCTCCCTCATGAGAGGCACGCGGGCGGGCCCGGACCGGGCCGCGGGCGAGTGGAGGCGATGAGGTGAAGGTCTACCTGTCGGTCGACATGGAGGGCGTGACCGGGCTGACCGACCCGGAGGAGATGCACGCGGGCAAGCGCGGCTACGAACGCGGCTGCGAGCTCATGACCGCCGACGCCAACGCCGCCATCGAGGGCGCCTTCGCCGCGGGCGCCACCAGCGTGCTGGTCAACGACGCCCACGGCTCCACCAAGAACCTCCGGATCGACCTGCTCGACCCCCGCGCCACCCTCATCCGCGGCCCCGGCAAGTCGCAGCGCATGGCGCAGGGGCTCGACGCCTCGTTCGACGCCGCCATGTTCGTCGGCTACCACGCCCGCGCCGGGGTGCAGCACGGCGTGCTCAACCACACCTGGATGGGCAAGGAGATCCAGAACGTCTTCCTCAACGGCGAGCCGTGCGGCGAGACCCGGCTGGTCGCCGCCTGCGCGGGCTTCCACGGCGTGCCCGTCGTGCTGGTCGCGGGCGACGAGGCGGTCGGCGAGGAGGCCAGGGGCGTGCTCGGCGACGTGGAGACGGTCGCGGTGAAGAAGGGGATCGACAAGTTCTCCGCCGAACTGCTGCCGCCGAGCCTGGCCCAGGCGCGCATCCGTGAGGGCGCGGCCCGGGCGCTTGCCCGGTTGAGCGACTTCACGCCCTACGCGGCGGCCAGGCCGTACACGCTGGGTGTGGAGTGGAACTCCACGGCGATCGCGGCGGCCTGCGCGCTGGTTCCCGGGGTGAAGCAGGCGGGGCCGCGGGAGATCGAGTTCGTGACCGGCGACTTCACCGAGATCATGGCGTTGATGGGCCTGTTCGCGACGATCGGCGGGCAGGTGGCCTGCGGCAGCGGTCCGTATGGCTGACCGGGCGACGCTCACCAGGCGGGGCCTGCTGGTCGGGATCGGCGCGGCGGGCGGCGCGGGGGCGATGTACGCCGCCATGGGCGCGCTCGGGATGGCCCCCTCGGCGCAGGACAAGGCCTTCACCCCGCCCCGGCAGGGGGATTTCACGCTCAAGGGCAAGGGCGCCGGGTCCGTGGTCGTCCTCGGCGCGGGCGTCGCGGGCCTGACCGCCGCCTACGAGCTGGGCAAGGCGGGCTACGACTGCACCGTGCTGGAGGCGAGCGACCGGACGGGAGGCCGCAACCTCACCCTGCGCGGCGGCGACCGGCTCACTGAGCTGAACGGCCCCGCCCAGGACGTCCGCTTCGGCGAGGGCGTCTACTTCAACGCGGGGCCCGGCAGGATCGCGCCGTGGATGGTCACGATGGACTACTGCCGCGAGCTGGGCATCCCCGTCGAGACGTTCGTCAACACCAACGCCGCCGCCTACGTGCACACCAACGGGCGGACGGTCCGCAACAGGACCGCCCGCGCCGACATGTACGGCTACATCGCGGAACTGCTGGCCAAGGCCACCCACCAGGGCACGCTCGACCGCAGGCTCACCGAGGACGACCAGGAGCGCCTGCTGGAGTTCCTGCGCAGGTTCGGCGACCTGGGGCCCAAGCTGTCCTACGAGGGTTCGGAGCGCCGCGGCTTCACCCGGTACCCGGGCATGGACGGCGGGACGGCGATCGCCGGGCCCGTGTCCGTCCACGACGTCCTGGCGGCGGGTGTCGGCCGGGCGATCACCAACGACTTCGGCTACGACCAGGCGACGCCGATGTTCCAGCCGGTCGGCGGCATGGACGCGATCGTCGTCAAGCTGGTGGCGGCCGTCGGCCGCGACCGCATCAGGACCGGCGCGAGAGTCACCGCGATCACGAACCAGGACCACGGCGTCACCGTCACCTGGGACGGCGGCGAGCTCACCGCCGACTTCTGCGTGGCCACCCTCCCACCGCACGTGCTGGCCAAGATTTCCCACAACCTTGGGGCAAACGTTACGAGTGCCCTCAAGACCCCCGTTCCGGTCGCCGCCGGCAAGATCGGACTGGAGTACGGCAGGCGCTGGTGGGAGCTGGAGGACCGCATCTACGGCGGCGTCACCGAGACCGACCTCGACATCACCCACATCTGGTATCCGTCGCACGACTACCACGCCCAGCGCGGACTGCTCGTCGGCTACTACAACGCCGACGAGGCCGCGCACCTGTACGGCGCGCTGACCCCCGAGGACCGCAGGCGCCGCGCGCTCACCCAGGGCAAGAAGATCCACGGCGAGAAGTACCGGGCGGACCTGCTGTCGAGCGTCTCCATCGCCTGGGAGCGCCAGCCGCACCTGCAGGGCGGGTGGGTTCGCTGGCCATCCTTTGATTCGTCCTTCACTCTCCTGCAACGTCCGTCTGGAAGGGTTTACTTTGCGGGTGACTGGCTCACTCATCTGGTGGCCTGGCAGGCAGGCGCCATGGAGTCGGCCAGGAGCGCCGTGACCCAGCTCCATCAGCGGGCCGCCGCGTCCGCGTGAGGCGTAGGGTCCTGGTCATGACATTGCACTGGGTTTCCGCGCTCGATCGGCTCGATCTGCTCGCCGAACCGGTGGCGCTGGCCGTACGTCACATGGAGGAGGAGGTGCGCGTGGCCGAGATCGACCCTGACCTGGCCGACACGGCGGCCTTCTGCGAAACCTACGGTGTGGCGATGGACGCGTCGGCCAACTGCGTGGTGGTGGCCGCCAGGCGCGGCGGCGAGGTGCGCTACGCCGCCTGCATGGTGCTGGCCACGACACGAGCCGACGTCAACGGTGTGGTGCGCAAACACCTCGACGCGCGCAAGGCCAGCTTCGCGCCGATGGACGACGCCGTCTCGCTGACCGGCATGGAGTACGGCGGCATCACCCCGCTCGGTCTGCCCGACGACTGGCCGATCCTGGTCGACGCCCGGGTGGCCGCGCATCCCGACGTGGTCATCGGCAGCGGGGTGCGGCACTCGAAGCTCGCCCTGCCGGGGGCGGCGCTGGCGGGGTTGAAGACCGCGGAGGTCCTGGATCTGGCGAATTGAGACTGAGGCGATACCGATGATTGGGAAACCCATGGGGGCGTGTCAGACGTTACACCTGCGTGGGAATGTGACCTCGAGGTTCATCTCTGGGGCGGGGTTTGAGCCGATATGGTGCTTCTGCCATGAACGATGACCGACTAGGCCCTTACCGGCTGCTCAGGCGGCTCGGCGAAGGCGGAATGGGCGTTGTCCACCTCGCTGTCGACCCGCAGGGGCGGCAGGTGGCGGTCAAGGTCCTGCGCGCGGAGGTCGCCGGCGACGACGTCGCCAGGCGGCGGCTCTCGCGCGAGGTCGACACGATGCGGCGGGTGCGCAGCAAGTACATCGCCGAGGTGCTCGACGCCGACGTGACAGGTCACCGGCCCTACATCGTGACCCGCTACGTGCCCGGACGTCCCCTCGACGAGGTCGTCAAGCAGGACGGACCGCTGGAGCTGCCGGCACTGGTCAAGGTCGCGCACGGGGTGGCCTCCGCGCTGGCCGCCGTCCACTCCGTCGGCGTGATCCACCGTGACCTCAAGCCGGGCAACGTGCTGATCCTCGACGGCGACCCCGTTCTCATCGACTTCGGCATCGCCCAGGCGGTCGACGCGACCAGGCTGACGCAGACCGGCATGTTCATCGGCACGCCCGGTTACCTCGCGCCCGAGATCATCGAGGGCCAGGAGGCGGGCCCCGAGGTCGACATCCACGCGTGGGCCGGCACCGTGCTGTTCGGCGCCACCGGCCAGCCGCCCTTCGGCAAGGGCACGCTGGAGATGATCTTCTACAACATCACGGCGGGCAAGGCCGAGGTGTCGGCGGCGCCGCGCGAGCTGCAGCCGATGCTCAAGGCGGCCTTCCAGCGCAACCCCGCCAAGCGGCCCAAGGCCGCGGAGCTGGCGGAGCAGACCGCGCGGCTGCTGTCAGGGCTGTCGGGGCCGGCCAGGACGCCCGACGAGCTCTCCACCATGCCGGAGCCGGGCAGGCAGGGCTCCCGGCAGGTCACCGACCCGGCCGACGTGCCGACCCCCGCGATCCCGCCCGCGCGCCCGCCGCTCGGGACCTCTTCCGGGCCGCACGGCGCGCCCGCCCCCGGCAGCCAGGAGTTCGTCTCGCTGCTGGGCAACCAGGGCGGCGCGCCGCCCGCCGCCGGCCAGGGCCGGCAGGCCCCGCCGGGCGTCCAGGGCCGGCCGCCGGGCGCGCAGGGCCCCGCCGCGGGCGGCCGGCAGCACGGCGGCGGCGACCACGCCCCGCAGGTGCACCCGCAGGGCGGCAGGCAGCAGGGCCCGCAGCCGACGCAGCCGCCCGGTCTGCCCGGACAGGGCCAGGTCCCGGGGCAGGGTGCGCAGGGTCAGGTCGCTCAGGGACAGGGTCAGGGGCCCGGTTCGCCCGGGCAGGGCCAGGTCCCGGGGCAGGGTGCTCAGGGTCAGGGTGCTCAGGGTCAGGGGCCGCAGGGCGAGCCGACCACGACGGGCGGCGACCCGTGGCCGACGCGGCGCGTGAGCCCCGAGGAGCTGCGCCAGATGCGTGAGGAGGCCGCGTCGCACCCGTGGGACGCGCCGACCCGCGCGGCCACCGACCCGCCCGCCAGCCGTCCCTGGCCGGTGTCCGGCCAGTCCGACCATCACGCTTCGCCTCCCGGCCACGGAACGGCCCAGCCGTCCGCCGGCCAGGGTGGTGGCCACCCCGCGGGCGGCTTCCAGCAGGGAGCGGGGACGTTCCCGCCGGCCGGCGGCCAGGGCGCGCAGGGTGGCCGATCCGGCTACCAGGGCGTGCCCCCGCAGGCTCCGCCGTACCCGCACCGGGACGGCGACATCCCCACCCGCAGGGTCCGCACCGACTCGCCGGACTTCCCCTCCCCGTACGGCCAGCCGTACCAGGGGACGCCGCAGCAGGGCCACCAGCAGGGCCACCAGGCGCCGCAGGATCCGGAGACGTGGCGCGAGCCGCGCATCCCCGGCTCGCGTCCAGGAGCGGCGTTGCAGCGCTCCAAGGCGTACGGCGTCGCCGGCGCCATGCTGCTGGTCATCATGATCGTGCTGGCGGTCCTGGCTCCCGTGGTGATGACCGCGGTGGTGCTGCCGTGCGTCGTGCTGCTGCGCGCGGCCGACCTGGCCCAGCCGCAGCTCAACGCCAGACGGCCGACCGGCGCCGCGGCGGCCGACGTGATCAGGGTGTTCGGCCAGCCCGCCGCGCTGCTGAAGTCGATCGGCATCACGATCGCGCTCGTGCCGTACGCGCTCATCCTCGGCCTGCCCGTGACGCTGCTGCTGACCGTGCTGACCTGGATGCCGTTGCCCAACGCGCTGGCCTGGGGCGCGGCGATCGCGCTGTGGACCGTGTGCGCGGGTCCCGGGGTCGAGTCTCCCGGACGGCAGATGCGCAGGACGCTCGCGTCCCTGGTTCCGTCGCGTACGGTGGCCATGGGGGTCGCGGGCGTGCTCGCGGTCGGAGCCGCGCTCTCGCTGGTCCTGGCGCTCGGCACGGTGCCGAACTCAGGCAGGCAGGCGGTGTGGTCGCCGGTCGGCGTGAGTCCGGTCACGGACAGGCTTCAGGACCTCAGGGGGAAGGCGGAGCAAGGAGGGGGATGAGTAGATGAGCACCGGCAACACCCAGGCGCCCGAGCGTCTCGGACCCTACCGGCTCGTCAGGAAGATCGGCGAGGGGGGCATGGGGGTTGTCCACCTCGGGATCGACGAGGAAGGGTGCGAGGTCGCCATCAAGGTGCTGCACCCCCACGTGGCCGCCGACCTCAAGGCTCGCGACAGGCTGACCCGCGAGGTCGAGACCATGCGCAGGGTGCGCAGCAGGAACGTGGCCGAGGTGCTCGACGCCGAGCTGGTCGGGGGCCAGCCGTACGTCGTGACCAGGTTCGCGCCGGGGCGCACCCTCGAGGAGACGGTGCTCACCGACGGGCCGCTGCCCGCCCAGGAGCTCATCAGGCTGGCCCAGGGGCTGTGCACGGCCCTGGTGGCCATCCACGCGGCCGACGTCATCCACCGCGACTTCAAGCCGTCCAACGTCATGCTGGTCGACGGCGAGCCGCTGGTCATCGACTTCGGCATCGCGCACCTGGTCAACGCGACCAGGCTCACGCAGACCGGGATGTTCGTCGGCACGCCCGGCTATCTCGCCCCCGAGATCATCCGCGACTCGGAGATCACCCAGGCCGCCGACGTGCACGCGCTGGCCTCCACGGTGTTCTTCGCGGCCGTGGGGGCGCCGCCGTTCGGCACCGGCACGTTCGAGGTCGTCTGCTTCAACATCATGGAAGGCAGGGCGCAGCTCGACAAGGCCCCGGCGTGGCTGCGCGGCTGGCTGTCCAGGGCGCTGTCGGTCGACCCGCAGGCGCGGCCGAGCGCGCAGGACCTGCTGCGGATGGCGCGGCAGCTCGACCCGACGGTGACCAGCTTCCACGAGACGCCGCCGAACGGCACGCGGACGCTGGAGCAGCCGCCCAGGACCAGGACGTTCGAGCGCGACGACAGCTACTCCGACCTGCTGCCGCCGGTGGAGTACGCCCAGCCGTCCAGGCCCGAGCCGAAGCCCCGCAAGGAGCCGAAGCCGCGCGACGAGCAGCGACGGCGCGAGCCGGCCACGCCGCCGCCGTACGTGCCCGCGAACGTGCCGCCGTACCGGCCGGCCGCGCCGTACCCCGACCAGCGTGTGGCCGGCTATCCACCACCGCCGGAGCAGGCGGCGGTCAGGCCGTACACGCCGCCGCCGCCGGCCGCCGCCCGCCCCTACACGCCGCCGCCCGCCGCGCGGCCGAGGTACCGCGTCGGGCACCCGCTCATCGCGGCGTTGCTGCTGACCCTGCTGGTCGCGCTCGCGGTCATGATGCCGGTGATGGTGGGGGCGGCCGCCGTGGTGATCGCGCTGGTGCTGCGCGTGGGCGAGTACCTGTTCGGCGACCACGTGGCCCGCCGCCAGCTGCGCGGCAGCAGCGCGGCCGACCCGGCGCTGATCCTGCTCGGCACCCCGTGGGCGCTGATCAAGTCGGCGTTGATGTCGCTGGTGCAGGTGCCTCTGTCGATCCTGTGGGGCGTGTGCGTGTGGGGCGTGCTGAACTACGGGCTGAAGGTCGAGAGCGACCAGGCGGTGGCCTACGCCGCGGGCGCCTTCGCCGCCGGCCTGTTCGTGCTGCCGGGCGGGGGAGCGCCGCGCAAGGCGGTCACCCGCACGCTGACCGGCGTCATCCGCAGCCCGGGGGCCGGGCTGGTGGTGGCCATCGCGGTCGGCACCGCGGCCCTGCTCGCGGTGATGTTCGCGATGGGCCAGGAGCCCACCTGGTATCCGTGGGAGCAGCCCTCCGACGTGGTCAGGGAACTGACCCGCAGCGCCCAGGAGAGCGTGACGGGGCTCATCACGGGGCTCATCGACTCGCTCATGACCAGCCTGGGGCTCGGCTTCCTGTCACCCTGGTCATAACGTGGTCTCCCGCCTCCGCGCGGGGCACTATGGAGACATGAGCGAGCCGGACGGTGAGCACCTTGGCCCCTACCGACTGCTGTCCACCCTGGGCTCCGGCGGCTTCGGGGAGGTGCATCTCGCGCTCGACCCCGAGGGGCGCACGGTCGCCGTCAAGCTCCTGCACCCGCATGTCGCCGCCGACGCCTCGGCGCTGACCAGGCTGGAGCGCGAGGTCGAGACCATGCGGCTGGTCGAGGGGCCGTGCGTGGCCGAGGTGCTCGACGCCTCGCTCGGCGGCGACCGGCCGTACCTGGTGACGCGGTACGTGCAGGGGCGGCCGCTCAGCGTCGTCCCGGTGCCCGTGGCCGACCTGCGGCGCCTGGCGAAGGGGCTGGCGCAGGCCCTGCTGGCCATGCACGAGGCGGGCGTGGTGCACCGCGATCTCAAACCGGCCAACGTGATGATGGCCGACGGCGACCCCGTCGTGATCGACTTCGGCATCGCCTCGGCGCTCGACTCCCTGTCGGTCACCGCCTCGGGCGCGGTCATCGGCACGCCCGGCTACCTGGCGCCCGAGGTGCTGGAGGGGCAGGAGGCGGGCGCGCCCGCCGACGTGTTCTCCTTCGCCGCCACGCTGGCCTACGCGGCGACGGGGCGCCAGCCGTACGGGACGGGGCCGCTGTCGGCCATCGCCTACCGGGTGGTCCACCACGAGCCGGACCTGGAGGGGGTGCCGGCCTGGCTGGAGCCGCTGCTGGGCGAGTGCCTGCAGCGCGATCCCGAGGCGCGGCCGACGGCCGCGCGGATCTGCGCGCTGCTGGGCGCGGACCTGCCCGCCCGGGGCCGGCACGGCGTCACCGGCGCCGGTACGGCACGCCGCCGTCCCGCGCTGAGCGAGAGCCAGGAGCCGGCGGCGCTGCTCGACGCGTCGGGCGGCGGCTTCTTCTCGCGGGGCAGGCGTCGGCAGGGGCCGGGGCCCGCCCGGCCGGTCGAGCCCGGCGTGCACGACCTGTCCACCCGCGAGTGGCGGCCGGGCGCCGACCGGCACCGCAGGCCGCCCGAGGAGGCCAGGGCCCTGCACAGGGAGAAGATCCGCAGGAGGTGGGTGATCGGGTCAGGGGTGTTCGCCGCGCTGCTCGCGGCGGCCGCGCGCACCCCGCTGCCCGAGGTCTCGCTGCTGTTGCTGGCCTCCTATGCGCTGGTCGTGGTCGCCGACGCGGGGGTGGCCCTGCTGTCGCGCGGGCTGTTCAGGACCAGGCGCATGGTGACGGACCTCACGTCCGTGGCCGGCGTGGCGGTTCTGTGGCTGGCGCTGAGCAGCTTCTTCAGCCCGGCGACGCTGGCCCTCTTCGCCGTGACCGCGCTGGTCGTGGGCGTGGTCTTCCTCCTCAACGCCTGATCGGTCCTTCGGGCGGGGGCCACGGCGGGCTTCCGGAACAAAGTTCGGTAGGGTGGGGCGAACTGCGGGTTTGCGTCAAAGCTACCCGTGGGTAACATGACCACCCGAGGGGCCGTGCAGCTGGCGCCCCGGGCAGTCTGGCAGTCTGGACAGCACCCATCCGAGCATGCGATTACGGGAGGTCGGCCACCGGCCATGAACATCGTCGTCTGCGTGAAGCAGGTCCCCGACACGGCGACCGAGCGCAAGCTCCGGTCTGATGACAAGACGCTCGACCGTGACGCCGCCGACGGCGTCGTCAACGAGCTTGACGAGTACGCGGTCGAGGAGGCCCTGAAGCTCAAGGAGGCCCACGGCGGTGAGGTGACCGTTCTCACCATGGGTCCCGGCAAGGCCACCGAGACCATCCGCAAGGCCCTGGCCATGGGCGCGGACAAGGCGGTTCATCTCAGCGACGACGCCCTGCACGGCTCGGACGCGCTCTCGACCTCCTACGCGATGGCCCAGACGCTGAAGAAGATCGGCTTCGACCTGGTCATCCTCGGCTCCGAGTCGACCGACGCCCGTACCGGCGTGCTCGCCGCCATGCTGGCCGAGCGCCTCGGTGTCGCCCAGCTCACGCTGGCCAACAAGGTGGACGTCGAGGGCTCCTCGATCTCCGTCCAGCGCCTGACCGACTACGGCTACGACAAGGTCGAGGCCACCCTGCCCGCCGTCGTCTCCGTGGTCGAGAAGATCAACGAGCCGCGCTACCCGTCCTTCAAGGGCATCATGGCGGCCAAGAAGAAGCCGGTCGCCGCGATGGGGGTGGCCGACGCCGAGATCGACCCGGCGCAGGTCGGGCTCGGTGCCGCCTGGTCCGAGGTCGTCGACTTCGCCGCCGCTCCTCCGCGCGCGGCCGGCACGATCGTCAAGGACGAGGGCGACGGTGGCGTGAAGGCCGCCGACTTCCTCGCGTCCAAGAAGTTCATCTGAGAACGGGGGTTTTGCTGATATGTCGGAGATTCTCGTTCTCGTCGAGCAGGTCGACGGCGAGGTCAAGAAGGTCACGCTGGAGCTGCTGACCCTGGCCCGCTCGCTCGGCGCCCCGTCGGCCGTCTGGGCCGGCCCCGGCTTCACCGCCGACGCCAAGGCCAAGCTGGCCGAGTACGGCGCGGAGAAGATCTACGTCGCGGGCTCCGCCGACGTGGTCGACTACGTCGTCGCGCCCAAGGCCGAGCTGCTCGCCCAGCTCGTCGGCGCGGCCTCGCCCGCCGCCGTCCTCGTCGCCGCCACGGCCGAGGGCAAGGAGGTCGCGGGCCGCCTGGCCGTCAAGACCGACTCGGGTGTCATCACCGACGCGGTCGGCGTCGGCGAGGGCCTCGTCGCCGACCAGTCCATCTTCGGTGGCGGCGTCAACGTCCAGTCGCGGGTCACCAAGGGCACGCCGATCATCGCGGTCCGCCCCAACTCCACCACGCCGTCCCCGGCCCCCGCCGCGGGCGCGGAGGAGGAGGTGTCCGTCACGCTCTCCGACGCCGCGAAGGCCTCGAAGATCGTCGACAGGGTCAAGCAGGAGAAGGGCGCCCGCCCCGAGCTGACCGAGGCGGCGATCGTCGTCTCCGGCGGCCGTGGTGTCGGCTCGGCGGAGAACTTCTCGGTCATCGAGAACCTCGCCGACGCCCTCGGCGCGGCCGTCGGCGCCTCCCGCGCCGCCACGGACGCCGGGTGGTACCCGCACCAGTTCCAGGTGGGCCAGACGGGCAAGACCGTCTCGCCGCAGCTGTACATCGCCGCCGGCATCTCCGGCGCGATCCAGCACCGGGCCGGCATGCAGACCGCGAAGACCATCATCGCGATCAACAAGGACCCGGAGGCGCCGATCTTCGAGCTGGCGGACTTCGGTGTCGTGGGCGACCTGCACCAGGTCGTCCCGCAGCTCGCCGACGAGATCGGCAAGCGCAAGTAGGTCCATGCCGAAGGCGGCGGCTCCCCTGGGGGCCGCCGCCTTCGCGTTCCTATCGCAGGGCCGCCCTGATGCGGTCGGCCAGCTCCCTGGCCTGCTCCTGGCTCCACGGAATGAGGCCGTTCTCGCTCATGAGGGCGTGAAACTGCTGCTCGTGGTACGGCGTGCCGGGCGGGAGCGGCGCCAGGTGCCAGTGCAGGTGCGCGTTGCCCTGCTGGCTGCCCAGCGTGAGCAGGTAGGTCCGCTCCGACGGCACGACCGCCTCGACGGCCAGCGCCACCCGGCGCACCACGGCCATCAGGGCCAGGTAGGCGGCCTCGTCCAGGTCGCGCACGGCGTGCTCGAGGTGCGCCTTGGGGGAGACGAGGGTGTAGCCCGGCATGGTCGGGTACCTGGCCAGGAAGGCCAGGTACGCGTCGTCCTCGTAGAGGATCTCCTCCAGGGCGTGCGCGGGATCGCCGGCCACGATCGCGCAGATGAAGCAGGGGCCGGTTCTGGTGCGCTCGACGTAGGCGTCCAGGTCCATGCGCTCGGTGCGGTTCATGATCCTTTTTCCCCTGCCGGACGGCCCCGCGTCCAGCGGACGGCACCGCGCGCCTGGTTTCCGCGTGCGCGGGTTCTGCGGGCGGCGGTGGTGCGTGGCGGAGGGGGCATGGCGGGGAGCCCTGGGGGGCGGGGTGCGCGCCGTTCGGGAGGACGGGCGGGCGCCCCGCCGAGAGGTCAGGCGGCGAGCTCGGCGGGCTCGCGTCGCTCGACCGGGGCGATCGTGATGACCTCGGGCTCGGCGCGGGGCAGGAGGCGGGCGGCCACCGTGATGAGCAGGCCGAGCGCCACGGCGATGCCCAGCGCGGTCCGCAGCGAGGTGAGGTCGCTGAGGAAGCCGATCACCACGGGGCCGAGCAGCAGGCCCGCGTACCCCATGGCGCCGGCCTGGGCGATGGCGGGACCGGGGTTGTCGGTCGAGGTGCCGGCCAGCGAGAGCGTCATCGGGGAGATCGTCGCCACGCCGAGGCCCACGAAGAACATGGTGAGCACGGCGATCAGCGGCGTGGCGGCGGTCAGCACGATCGCGAACGTCGCGGCCGTGGCCAGGCCCGAGACGGTCATGATGCCCCGCACGCCGAAGCGGGTGCGCAGCCTGTCGCCGCCGAGCCTGGCGACCAGCATGCCGATCTCGAAGATCGGGTAGCCGAGGGCGGCGACCGCCTCGGTGGCGCCCAGCTCGTTACGCATGAACAGGCCGTTCCAGTCGGCGACCGTGCCCTCGACCATGAACGCGAAGAACATGATCGCGCCCAGCAGGTAGACGATCGGCGGCATCCGCCTGCGCGCCCTGGTGGCAGTCCCGGTCACGGGGGCCTCGGGCAGGTAGGTGCGTCCGGTGATCATGATCAGCGGGAGCGAGACGAGGGCGACGAGGGCGAGGTTGGCGGTGAAGGACAGGCCCAGGGCGATCGACAGGCTGCCGACGCCGCCCGCGGAGATCGCGCCGACGCACCAGCCCGCGTGCATGCCGTTCATCAGCGGCCTGCCGTAGGCCTGCTCGACCGTGGAGCCCTGGGCGTTCATCGCGATGTCGACCGTGCCGAACGCCAGACCGAACACCGCGACCGCGACCAGCAGCGACGGCAGGTTGGGCGCGCAGGCGACGCCGAGGAGCGACAGTGCCGTGGCAGGGCCGCCGACCCGCAACACCGTCCTGCTGCCCACGCGGTTCATGATCCCGCGCATCGCCTGCATGGTGATGAGCGCGCCCAGACCCCACACGAGCAGGATCACGCCGATCGTCGCCTCGGACAGGCCGAGTTTGTCGGTCAGCGCCGGGATGCGCACCGTCATCGTGCCCACCATGAAGCCAGCAAGGACAAAAGTGAGGATCGACCCAAAACGGGCAGTCCTCAGGTCGCGGGTCATCGTCAACACCTCTCAGGGTCGTCACATCGCACGCCGGCGCGCACGCGGGCGTCGTGGGGAAAACGGGTTGGGAAATGGGGGGATGGGGAGAATGGGTGGCGCGACGGGGGCGCGCTACAGCAGGGCGAGCAGGCGGGCCTCGAGGGCCCGTAGGTCGCTCTCGGAGTTGAGGGCGGGGTCGTGGCTCGCCACGTCCCACAGGCCCTCACACGCCAGCCGTACGATCTGGGAAGCCACGGGGTCGGGCTCGTCGGCCAGCCCCTCGCGGTGCCACCTGGCCATGGCGTCGCGCAGCGGCGCGAGCAGGTACAGGTTGCCGGAGGCGCTCGTCACGACCGCCCATCGTCGCAGCCGGCCCGTGCGGACGGCCGCCAGCGTGGCACCCAGGTACCGTTTGGTGTAGGTGTCGTACGGCTGCGCCGCCACCAGGTCGTCGAACTCCGCGATGAGCCGCTCGACCATGCCCTTGATGAGGGCTTCCTTGCTGTTGAAGTGGTAGAGAAGTCCGCCCTTGCTCACGCCGGCCCGCTCGGCGACGGCGGAGAGGGTGAGCGCGGCCGAGCCCTGGTCGCAGAGGAGCTCCTCCGCGGCATCCAGCAACTCGTCACGCCTCATGGTTCTACTGTACCGTCCGGACGGTACAGTCGCAAACGAGATACCCTGAGCGGGTGAGCCCGGCCTACCTAGATCACGCGGCGACCACTCCGATGCTCCCCGAGGCCATCGAGGCGATGACCCGGCAGCTCGGCCGCGTGGGAAACGCTTCGTCGCTCCACGCGGCAGGACGGCAGGCCCGCCGGGTGGTCGAGGAGTCCCGCGAGGCGATCGCCGACGCCCTCGGCGCGCGTCCCAGCGAGGTCGTCTTCACCTCCGGCGGCACCGAGGCCGACAACCTCGCCGTCAAGGGCCTCTACTGGGCCCGCGAGCCGCGCCGGCGCATCCTGATGAGCTCGGTCGAGCACCACGCCGCGCTCGACCCGGCGACCTGGCTGGCCGACCGGCAGGGCGCCGAGGTCGAGCTGCTCGAGGTCGACGCCGACGGCAGGGTGCACCCCGACACGCTGCGCGCCGCCATCGAACGCGACCCCGCCGGCGTCGCCCTGGTCAGCGTGATGTGGGCCAACAACGAGGTCGGCACCGTCCAGCCGATCCACGTGCTGGCCGCGATCGCCCACGACCACGGCATCCCCTTCCACACCGACGCCGTCCAGGCGGTCGGCATGCTGCCCGTCTCCTTCGCCGACTCCGGCGCCGAGGCGCTCACGCTGAGCGGCCACAAGGTCGGCGGGCCGATGGGCGTCGGCGCCCTGCTGCTGGCCCGCGGCATCACGCCCGTCTCCGTCCTCCACGGCGGCGGCCAGGAACGCGACGTGCGCTCCGGCACCCTCGACGCCCCCGCCATCGCCGGGTTCGCCGCCGCCGTCACGGTGGCCGTCGGCAACCAGCAGGAGCAGGCGCGCCGCCTCGCCGCCCTCCGCGACGACCTCATCAAGCGGGTACGGCAGGCCGTCCCCGACGTGATCCTCAACGGCGACCCGGACGACCGGCTGCCGGGCAACGCCCACTTCTCCTTCCCCGGGTGCGAGGGCGACGCGCTGCTGATGCTCCTCGACGCCAAGGGCGTGGAATGCTCGACCGGATCGGCGTGCTCGGCCGGCGTGGCCCAGCCGTCCCACGTGCTGCTGGCGATGGGCGCGGACGCCGCGACCGCCCGGGGGTCGCTGCGGTTCACGCTCGGGCACACCTCGACGCAGGAGGACGTCGACCGGCTCGTCGAGGTGCTTCCCGCGGCGGTGGAGCGGGCCCGCCGGGCCGGCCTCAGCTGACGGGGGCACGGGCCTGGGGCCCGGTCCAGGTCCGGCGTGGGCATCAGGCGAGACGACCGGGCCCACGCCGGTTGGAACGGCGCCGAAAGGGCAGGTGAGAAGGTAAGCGAGCGGTGAAATGGCCACCTCATGAAGGAGGCCGTCGTGGAGCTTTCACAGCGCGAACGCCGGATCCTGATCGAGATCGAACTCGGCCTGCAGCGGGACCGGAGATACGCCCATCTCTTCGACGTGCTCGACGCCTCGCCGAGGGTGGGGCCGCAACGTTTCGCCTGCCAGGTCAGCGCCACCGAGCTGGCGGTCGTCGTCGTGGTGGCGCTCGCGCTCGCGGCACTGCCGATGCTGGCCGTCCTCGCCCTGTGACCCGCGCCGAGGCGGACCCGGCCGGCGCCCCGGGTCACCGCGGGTACGGCGCGTAGATCATCTGTGGCTGGGTCGCTGACCTGGGCTGACGTCCGAAGGCGGGCGTTGGGAGGCGCCGGCCGGTGGGTAGGGCGGTCGATACGCAACGTCAGGAGACATGATGTCGGACCGCGATCAGGCCGATGTGCGCTTCATCGGCAACGCCACCACACTCATCCGCTACGACGGCTTCACCGTGCTGACCGACCCCAACTTCCTGCATCGCGGCCAGCACGCCTATCTCGGTTACGGTCTCACCAGCAGGCGGCGCACCGAACCGGCGCTGGATGTCGACGAGCTGCCGCCGCTGGACGCGATCGTCCTGTCCCACATGCACGGCGACCACTGGGACCGGGTGGCGCGCAGGGGCCTGGACAGGAGCACGCCCGTCATCACCACCCGCCATGCCGCGCGCCGCCTGCGACGGCAGGGGTTCGGCGCGGCCGTGGGCCTCGACCTGTGGCGCGAGCACCGGCTGACGGCCGGCGACCGTACGCTCACGATCACGGCCCTGCCCGCCAAGCACGCGCCGGGCGTCGCGAACCTGCTGCTGCCTCCGGTCATGGGCACCATGCTCGAGTTCGGCGACTCCTCGGGACGGACGGACCTGCGCCTGCACATCAGCGGCGACACGCTGATGGACCACCGGGTCCTGTCGGGCATCCCGATCCGGTTCCCGGCCATCGACCTGGCGATCGTGCATCTGGGCGGCACCAGGCTGCTCGGGACGCTCCTGGTGACCATGGACGGCGAGCAGGGCAGCCGTTGGGTCCGCCTGATCGACCCCCGAGAGGTGCTGCCGGTCCACTACGACGACTACACCGTCTTCACCTCGCCGCTGGACGACTTCCTGCGTCACATCGACAGGTCGGGGCTGTCCGAGCGGGTGCGCCGCCTCGCCCCGGGCCAGAGCCTCCCGCTGCCCCTGCGCCCGGCGAGCCGTGAGCGCAGGGGGCGCGCGTAAGCGAGGCTAGACCACGCTGGTCGGCGTCTGATGGCGTGAGCGGCTCAGCAACGTGTCCAGTGCCCACACTCCCGGGCCGAGGACCGCGATCAGCAGGAACGACCAGCTGTAGACCGCGGCCAGCTCGCCCTGGTTCTGCAGCGGCCACAACGCCTTCGGCTGGTGGACGAGGAAGTACGCGTAGGCCATCTCGCCGGAGCAGATCAGCGCCGCGATCCGGGTGAACAGGCCGACGATGAGCAGGCTCCCGCCGACGAGCTCGATGATGCCGGCGTACCACGCCGGCCAGCTACCGGCCGGGACCACTTCGCCGCCGAGCACGCCGAAGAGCTTGGCCGCGCCGTGGCAGGCGAACATCAGCCCCACGACGATACGGAACAGCGACAGGACGTACGGTCCGGCCGCGTCGATGTTTTTCATAATGGCTCTCCTCTACAGCAGTGCTCTGCCCGCGTGGTGAGGAGCGCCCGGCAACTCAAGACATTTTTGGTACGGATTTCACCTACCTGCGAAGCTCCCCGCGGGAGCCGCCCGTGGCAGGGCCGAGGACCGGGTCGAGCCGGGCGTCGTTCAGGCCGCGACTGCCTTCCGCAGCGAGCGCAGGCACAGCCCCAGCGCCTCGTGCTTGGAGGCGCCCGAGTCGCGGATGTGCTGCCACGCGCTGTAGAGCAGGGACCACACGACCTGCTGCATCCAGTCGGCGGGCAGCTCGGCGTCGATGGCGCCCTCGGCCTGCCCCCGCTCGATCAGCTCGATCAGCGCCCGGTCGGACGGGGTCTCCTCCTCCCACATGTCGCTGGCCACGAGCTGGGGTTCGGTGAAGGCGAGCATGAGCCCGTCGCCGAGTTCGAAGTACTCCTGGCAGAGCCGGTCGAGCGCCTGGAGCGCAGGCCCCTCGGTGGGTCTGGCCCGCGCGGTCGCCGCCGCGATCCTCTCCAGCACGTCGTTGCCGATGGCCGTGATCAGGTCGGACCGTTCGGGGAAGTAGCGGTGGATCGTGGTGCGACCCACGCCCGCGGCGGCGGCGACGTCGCTCAGCGACGCGCCGGGGTCCTTGGAGAGCGTGGCGACCGCCGCGTCGAGGATGGCGCGCCTGGTCCGTGCGCGCATGCCGGTCTCAACAGCAGTCATGTGTCCCACGGTAGCGCACCGTGCCCCATCGTGGAACAAGCTTGACCGCCATGGAACACATGTGTTCCACTAGAGAGCATGCGTGTTCCCGTCTTTCCGCGGCTGCGTGTCCTGTGGTCGTTCGCCCGGCCCCACCGGGGCAAGCTGGCGATCGGCCTGCTGCTCGCGCTGATCGGCTCGGCGCTGGGCCTGGCGACCCCCATGGTGACCAAGTGGGTGCTCGACTCGCTCGGCGCCGCCACCTCGCTCGCCGGACCGGTCGTGGCGCTCCTCGTGCTGCTGCTGATCGGCGCGTTGATCTGGTCGTGCCAGTGGATCGTGCTCGGCGCGCTCGGCGAACGCGTCGTGCTGGAGGCGCGCGAGTCGATGGTGCGCAGGCTCTTCAGGGCGAAGGTGCCCGAGGTGACCAGGCGGCCGACGGGCGAGTTCGTCACGCGCGTCACCTCCGACACCGTCCTGCTGCGCGAGGCCGCCTCCTCCAGCCTGATCGGGCTGATCAACGGCGTGGTCATGCTGGCCGGCACGCTCGTCCTCATGGGCGTGCTCGACCTCGTCCTGCTCGGCACCACGGTCGCCGCCGTGGTCGTGGTCGGCGTGCTGTTCGCCGTGCTCATGCCGGCCATCGCGAAGGCGCAGGAGCAGGCGCAGGAACACGTGGGCAGGCTCGGCGGCGTGCTGGAAAGCGCGCTGCGCGCCATCAGGACCGTCAAGGTCAGCAGGGCAGAGGACCGCCAGGCCGAGCGGATCATCGCCGACGCCCGCGCCTCCACCCGGCACAGCGTCAGGGCCGTGCGCAGGGAGGCCGTCGCGTGGACCCTCGCATGGTCGGGCATCCAGCTGGCGATCATCCTCATCCTCGGCATCGGCGCCTGGCGGGTCGCGGCCGGCCACCTGGAGGTCTCCAGCCTGATCGCGTTCCTGCTGTACGCGTTCGCGCTGATGGAGCCGGTCACCGAGCTGAGCCAGAACGTCACCGCGCTCCAGTCGGGCATCGCGGCGGCCGAGCGCATCCGCGCGGTCGACGACCTGGAGCTGGAGAGCGACGTGCCGGTGACACGGCATGGACCGCCCGCCACGCCCTCCGGGCCGGTCCTGGAGCTGCGCGGGGTCTCGGCCGCCTACGGGCCGGGCGCCGAGCCGGCCGTACGCGGCGTCGACCTGGTGATCCCGCGCACGGGCCACACGGCGATCGTCGGGCCGTCAGGCGCGGGCAAGACCACGCTGTTCTCGCTGCTGCTGCGCTTCCTGGAGCCGCAGGAGGGGCAGATCCTGCTGGACGGCGTGCCGTACACGGGGCTCACGCACGAGCAGGTGCGCGAGCGGCTCGCATACGTCGAACAGGACACGCCGATCGTGCCCGGCACGATCCGCGACAACCTGTTCTTCTCCCACCCCGACGCGACGGAGGAGGAGCTGGAGCGGGTCCTCGCCGAGGTACGGCTGGCCGGCATGGTCGACCGGCTCGGCGACGGGCTGGACACGCCGCTGTCCTCCACGTCGGTGTCGGGCGGCCAGCGGCAGCGGATCGCGCTGGCCAGGGCGCTGCTGCGCACGCCGGACGTGCTGCTCCTCGACGAGGCCACGGCGCAGCTCGACGGGCTGACCGAGGCGGCCGTCCACGAGTGCATCGCGGCCCGGGCCCGGACGGGCGCCGTGGTCACCGTCGCGCACCGGCTCTCCACGGTGATCGACGCGGACACGATCGTGGTGATGGAGGACGGCGGCGTTCGCGCCCAGGGCACGCACGAGGAGCTGCTGGAGTCCGACGAGCTGTACCGCAGGCTGGTCGAGGCGCTGCGCATCGCCGCGGAGGAGGTTCCCGCCAAAGCGGCGTGAACCGGTCGACGGCCTTCGGCGAACAAGGGGTGGATCTTTTCCTTGTGACCCGTGAGGTGGCTGATGACCTTAGGTAAGTCGTTCGTCGCCGCTCTGCTCGCCGGAGCGGTCGGCTTCACACCGGCACCGCGGCAACCGTCGGACGCGGTCGGCTCCACGCCGGCACCGCGGCAACCGGCGGACACGGTCGGCTCCACGCCGGCACCGCGACAACCGGCGGACACCGAGAAGGCAGTCGGCGGCGCCGCCCAGACGGGCAGCGTGACCCTGATCACCGGCGACCGCGTGGTGGTGACCGGCCATGGCCACCGCGTGGAGCCGGGTGCGGGCAGGGAGGTGAGCTTCACCAGTCAGGTGCGCGGGGGCCATCTGTACGTGATCCCCTCCGACGCCCGTCCGCTCATCGCCGAGGGCGTGCTGGACCGGCGGCTGTTCGACGTGACCCAGCTGCTGGCCTGGCGGTACGGCGACGCCGACACCCCGGACATCCCGGTGATCTCGCAGACGACGGGTGGCCAGGCCGCCCTGGTGCCGCAGGGGGCGCGGCAGACGCGGCAGCTGTCCGGACTCGGGATGAGCGCCTCGCGGGTGCCCAAGGCGGGCGCGGCGCAGGCGTGGAAGGGCCTGGTGGGCGGGGGCGCCCGGCCGGCGGCAGGGAGGACGAAGTTGTGGCTGGACGGCCGCCGCTCCTTCTCGCTGGACCAGAGCGTCAAGCAGATCGGCGCTCCGCAGGCCTGGCAGCAGGGCCTGACCGGCAAGGACGTCACGGTCGCCGTGCTCGACTCCGGCTACGACCCCGACCACCCGGACCTGAAGGACGCGGTGGTGCAGGCGCGCAACTTCAGCGAGGACCCCGACGTCCGCGACACGCTCGGCCACGGCACCCATGTCGCCTCGATCGTGGCGGGCAGGGGCGAGAAGTACCGCGGGGTGGCGCCGGAGGCCAAGCTGGTCATCGGCAAGGTGGGCACCGCCGCCGGACCCGTCGACTCGGCCATCCTGGCGGGCATGGAGTGGGCGGCGATGGAAGTCAAGGCCAAGGTCGTCAACATGAGCCTCGGCGACGTCGACTCCATGGAGCTCGACCCGCTGGAGCAGGCGGTCGACACGCTGTCGGAGCGCACCGGCACGCTGTTCGTCGTGGCGGCGGGCAACGACGCTCCGCACGGCGTGGTGAGCAGCCCGGGCAGCGCCGACGCGGCGCTCACGGTGGGCGCCGTGGACAGGCAGAACCGGATGGCGGACTTCTCCAGCCCCGGGCCACGGGTGAGCGACCACGCGATCAAGCCGGACGTCACCGCGCCCGGCGTGGAGATCGTGGCGGCGGCCGCGTCCGGCACCGCCGACGGCCCCTACGTGGCCTACAGCGGCACGTCGATGGCGTCCCCGCACGTGGCGGGAGCGGCGGCGATCCTGGCCCAGCGGCATCCCGAATGGACCGGCGCGCAGCTGAAGGCGGCGCTCGTCGGCAGCGCCGCCCCGCAGCAGGGGGCCGGGCCGTACCAGCAGGGGGCGGGACTGGTCGACCTGGTCCGCGCGCTGAAGCAGCCGGTCGCGGCGACCACCGGCAGCGTGTGGGCGGCCTTCCCGTGGAACGGCACCGGCGAGCGGGTGACGACCAGGACGATCACCTACGCCAACGCGGGCGACACACCGGTCACCCTGGACCTGGCGGCCGAGGGCGAGGTGCTGAAGCTGTCGGCCGACCGGCTCGAGGTGCCCGCCAAGGGCCAGGCGTCGGTCACGCTGACGATCGACGCGACCGGCAAGGCGCCGGGCGACTATCCCGGGACGGTCACCGCCCGCTCCGGCGAGACGGTGGTCCGCACGCCGGCCGGCGGCTACGTCGAGCCGGAGTCCTACGACGTCACCATCACGCTGGTCGACAGGCAGGGCCGGCCGGCCAGGCCATGGGTCGCCGAGGTCTACGACGCCGACACCGGCGACGTCCGCATGCCGGCCGTCAAGGACGGCGTGGCCAAGCTCCGCCTGCCGAAGGGCGACTGGAACTTCTACAGCGAGGTCCCCGAGCGCGACGCGTTGACGATCGCCGCCACCCCGGTGAAGGTCGACAACGGCGACCAGCAGGTAACGGTGGACGCGCGCCAGGGCAGGCCGATGCGGGTCACGATCGATGACCCCACCGCCGCCACCGGGCCCGCGCTCGAGATCAGCATCGGCCATGGACCGTGGACCACGCAGTCCGGCGTCCACGGCTGGGACCCCAACACCGAGGTGTACGTCGTTCCCACCCGCCAGCCGGGGCTGACCGCCAGGTTCAGGACGGTGTGGCGCAGCAAGGACGTGTCCCCCAGCCCGTACGTCTACGACCTCGTCGACCAGCGGACCGGCGGCTTCCCCGACGACCTGTCCTACCACGCCAGGAAGAACGACCTGGCCAAGGTGACGGCGACCTACCGGGCCTCCGGCGTGGCCGCGAAGGGCCGGCCCGCGACCGGGCCGCGGTTCCGTGGCCGGCCGGGCATGGTGACCCCGGTGACAGGCGCGATCGACCTGCCCGGCACGATCACCCACTACCGGACCCCCGGGCTGGTGTGGGACAGCATGCTCGACGTCGGCACCGCCGTCGTCGCCGACGCGGGCAGGCTCATGGGTCGCGGCCAGACCAGCGAGGTCTGGAACGCGGCGGTCACCGGGCCGTCGTTCCCCGCCCCCGGCGGCAGCCGAACCGGCGACCAGCTGACCTTCTCCGGCGCCGGGCTGTTCGCCGACGGCGGCGCGGGCCGGGCCGGCTCCGACAGCGCCGCCACCGGCAGCGCCACCCTCACCAAGGACGGCCAGGTCATCGCCAGGACCGACCTGACCGGCTGCGTGTTCTACCTGTCCGAGTCGTGCCGCCTCCACGCCGGTCTGCCGGCCGGGCAGGCCACCTACACGCTGACCGCCTCGGCGCGCCGGCAGGTGCCGTACTCGACCCTCTCCACCGGCGTGGACGCCACCTGGACGTTCCCGTCCTCGACCGCCACCACGGAGCAGCCGCTCCCGCTGATGGCCGTGCGCTACACCCCCGCCGGGCTCGACGACCACAACCGCGCCAGGCCCGCGTCCCTGACCCGGCTGCCGCTGTCCGTCGAACGCAACCCCGGCGCGGCGAAGGCGGAGGTGACGTCCGTCCGGCTGGAGATGTCCACCGACGACGGCACCACCTGGCGCCGCATCCCCGTGGTCCGCACCGGATCAGGCTGGACCGCCGCCGTGCCCAACCCCGGCACGGCGGGGTTCGTCTCCCTCCGGGCGAGCGCGCATGACAGCGCGGGCGCGAGCGTGACCCAGACGATCACCCGCGCGTACGCCGTGGGCTGACCCCTCACGCTCTGGTACGGCCGGCCGCAGCCGTACCAGAGCACCGAGGCGGCGGCCCCGCACCTCCGCCCGCAGACTGCTGTGCCCTGCGTTCTAGGACAGGAAGGGGGCGACCGCCGTCCAGCCGGGGTCGGTGACCACGTCGACGAGCGGCTGGCCCTCCTCCCAGCTCACGATCAGTTCCTTGGCGTGGATGGCCGCCTCGCCCGTCGGGTCGGCGTAGACGTGGATCACCCTGGCGCCCTCCGCGCTCAGGTGCGCCGCCAGCACCCCGTCGGCGTGCTGCCTGCCGAGCCTGGCCGCCAGCCGTTCCTCGAACTCCCGCAACGCCGTCAGCGACTCGCCCACCGGCAGGCCGTTCTCGTCGGCGTGGGCGTAGGGGAGGGTGATCTGGATGTGCTGGTCGTAGAGCGGGTGGTCGACGGGGCGCAGCGGGAAACGGGCCGTCGCGATCAGCGGCGCGCCGCCCGCGGTCTGCCCTTCGAGCAGCACCCACTGCTCCTCGGCGAACTCGGTGGCCAGGTCGGCGATCACCGCGGGCAGGTGCACGGCCTCGACCGAGTCGATCGGCTGGAACGTCGCCGGAGTGATCTCGCCCACCCACCTGGCCACGTCGTCCTCGCCGAGCAGCCAGTCGAGGGACAGCAGGGTGGCCTCCATACGGGTGTCCTCGTCCAGCATGACGAAGACGGGGTGGAAGGCCGCGATGTCGATGCGCGGGTTGCCCCTCGGCACCCGCAGCCCGAGCAGCAGCTTGTCGAGCGCGAACTCGTAGCCGCCGACGTCGAGCGTGAGCTCCATCGCCTCGGGGTTGGCCTGGCGCGAGGGGTGGTACTCCCACAGCGCGTCGGTCTCCGGCGCGCCCTTCGACCACCGGTGGGCGAGCGAGCGCAGCTCGGGGTCGCCCGCGGCGGTCACCACCAGCGCCTGCTGGGCCTGCCTGCCCGGCGCGACCTCCCAGACCAGGCCGGGATGGATCGCGGTGACCGCGGGCGCGATCAGCTCCGACAGCCGCTCGGCCTCGCCGGCCTCGACCAGCGCGTCGATCTGGGGCCTGGTCTCCCGCCACCACTCCCAGAACTCGGCCAGCGCGTCGCCGGTCTCGCCGGCCTCGCCGGCCTCTTCGTCGTCGTCCTTGCGCCCGAACAGTCGCATAACCCAGCATTCTCGCACCTCGCGGGCGCGTAACTCGCCGATCTCCGCCCGCCCGGCGAGCCGATCTCCGCCGGTGTCAGCCCGCCGGTATCCGCTCCCGCCGGTGTCGCCCCGCCGCTCCGGTGGCCGGCCGCCCGGCCCACCCCGCCCCGCCCCTCGCCGTCCCTCCGCCGCGACGTCTCCCCGGAGGGTCGAGGAGCCGCCCGTGGACGGTAGTCTCGAAACGTCATGGGACTGCGTGTGCTTGCCGCCATGTCGGGCGGCGTCGATTCCGCCGTGGCCGCCGCTCGGATCGCCGAGGCCGGTCACGATGTCACCGGTGTGCATCTGGCGCTCTCGGCCAACCCGCAATCCCACCGCACGGGCGCCAGGGGCTGCTGCACGATCGAGGACTCCCGCGACGCCCGCCGCGCCGCCGACGTCATCGGCATCCCGTTCTACATCTGGGACATGGCCGAGCGTTTCCAGCGCGACGTGGTCGAGGACTTCGTGGCCGAGTACGCCGCCGGCCGTACCCCGAACCCGTGCCTGCGCTGCAACGAGAAGATCAAGTTCGCGGCGGTGCTCGACAGGGCGCTGGCGCTGGGGTTCGACGCGGTGGCGACGGGCCACCACGCCAAGCTCGAGGACGGCGTGCTGTCCAGGAGCGTCGATCAGGGCAAGGACCAGTCCTACGTGCTCGGCGTGCTCACCAGGGAGCAGCTCAGGCACGCGATGTTCCCGCTGGGCGGCTCCACGAAGGCCGAGGTGCGCGAGGAGGCGGCCAGGCGCGGCCTGACCGTCGCCGACAAGCCCGACAGCCACGACATCTGCTTCATCGCCGACGGTGACACGCGAGGCTTCCTCGCCAAGCGGCTCGGTCAGGAGCCCGGCGCCATCGTCGACCAGCAGGGCGCGGTCGTCGGCACGCACGAGGGCGCCTACGCGTTCACGGTCGGCCAGCGCAAGGGCCTGCACCTCGACCGTCCGACCGTCGACGGCAGGCCGCGCTACGTGCTGTCGATCGAGCCGGTGTCCAACACGGTGACCGTCGGGCCGAGGGAGGCGCTGCAGGTCTCCGAGATCGTCTGCGTCCGGCCGGTGTGGAACGGGCCCGACCGGTTCGACGACCTGTCGGTGCAGCTCCGGGCGCACGGCGAGGTGTACGGCTGCCGCTACGAGGAGCGCGACGGCACGCTCGTCGTCGCGCTCGACCGGCCGGCGACCGGCGTGGCGGCCGGGCAGGCGGCCGTGCTCTACTCGGGCGACACGGTGATCGGCTCGGCCACCATCTCCACGGCCGCCTGACGGCCCGGCGGGAAGACCCGGGTCAGGACAGGGTGGCGGAGTCGCCGACCGCGAGGCGGCGGATGTCGGCGCCCTGCTTCTCCGCCTCCATCCTCAGCCAGTTGTCCACCAGCCCGAGCCCCGCTTCGCTGTACAGCGCGTCATGCGTGGAGTACGCCCGGGCGGGCTTCACCGTGCGCAGGTACTCGATCACCTCCGCCAGCTTCAACCACGGCGCACCCGTCGGCACCAGCAGCGTCCCGACCGGCACCGGCGGCACGGTGAACGCGTCGCCCGGGTAGAACACCTCCCCGTCCACCAGGAACCCCACGTTGTCCACGACCGGCAGGTCGGGGTGGTTGGCGGCGTGCCACTCGCCGAACACCTTCATCTCGAACCCGGCGGCCTCGAAGGCGTCGCCGTGCCGTACGACGTGGGCATCGAGCCCCTCGGCCGAGCCTGAGGCGACACCCTCGCACGTCCAGATCGACACCTCGGGCGCGAGAGCGGCCAGCTTGTCGCGGTCGGCGTGGTCGAAGTGGTCGTGTGTGACAAGGACGACGTCGGCCCCGTCGAGGGCGGAGGCGTCGGTGAAGACGCCCGGATCGATGACCAGCACTTTGCCGTTCTTCTCGATCCTGACGCAGGCGTGGCCATATTTGGTGAGTTTCACCTTCCCACGATAGTTCAGGGCCCTTTGCCCGGATCGGCGCGGGCGCCGCGTGGAGCGCGACACCTGGGAGTGCCGGGCGGGGTGGAGATGGCGGCTCGGCCGCCGCTCTAGGCTTGGAGCCATGTCTTTTGGCGCAACCGGTGTCGGATCCCATCCCGGCGAGGACCATCTCGAGGCCCTCAGGACGGTGTTCGGAGAGCTGCCCGACCTGCCGTACCTGCCGGAGCTGCCCGCCAGGGGCGTGGGCGCCGACATGGCGGGCCGTACGGCGGCGCTGCTGGTCGACCTGCCGGTGGAGGTCCAGCCCTCGGGCTGGCGGCTGGCCTCGCGTCCAGGCCGCGACCACCGCAGGGCCGTCGACCACCTGGCGCGCGACCTCGACGGCCTCGAAGAGGTCGCGCAGGGCTACACCGGGCCGCTGAAGGTGCAGGTGTGCGGGCCGTGGACACTGGCGGGCGCGATCGAGCTGCGCCACGGCGACAAGATGCTGTCCGACGCGGGCGCCGTCAGGGACCTCACCGCCTCGCTCGCCCAGGGGGTGGCCGACCATGTGGCCACCGTGCGCCGCAGGGTGCCAGGGGCCACCGAGATCCTGCTCCAGCTCGACGAGCCGGGCCTGCCGGGCGTGCTGGCGGGCACCGTGCCGACGGCCTCGGGGTTCGGCAGGCTGCCCGCGGTGGAGGAGTGGCGGGTGGAGGAGTCGCTGCGGCTCTTCCCCGGCGCGATCGTGCACTGCTGCGCGCCGAGGGCCCCGATCGCGCTGCTGCGCAGGGCCGGCGTGCGGGCGATCTCGCTGGACGCCGCGCTGCTGTCGCGGCGCGACGAGGACCCGATCGGCGAGGCGGTCGAGGCGGGCGTCGACTTCTTCCTGGGCGTGGTGCCGGGCGTCGACACCCGGCTGCCCGACCTGAAGGTGATCGCCAAGCCGGCCGTGGAGCTGTGGGAGCGGCTCGGGTTCGCCGCCGAGGAACTGCAGCGCCGGGTGGTTCTCACACCCGCCTGCGGGCTGGCCGGCGCCTCGCCGGCCTACGCGCGTCTCGCCTTGTCGAAGTTGAGGGAGACGGCAAGGGCGCTGCAAGCCGGCTGAGCTATCCAGGAGGGATGAGGCGCCACCTCCGCCCCAGGGGGGCCGACGCGTGACGGCCGGAGACTTCGCCGGCGCGAGCGCGCTGCTGCTGGGCACCGGCACCCACGGCTCCGGCTCCGACCTGCCCGACCTGCCGTCGGTGGCGCGCACGCTCGCCGACCTGCGCGAGGCGCTGCTGACCAGGTGCCGGCTGGCGTCGGTGCGGGTGGTGCTCGATCCGGCCTCGCCCCGCGAGATGGGCGACGCGATCGCCGCCGCCGCGTCGGCCGAGGGGCCGCTGATCGTCTACTACGTCGGGCACGGCCTGGTCAGCAGGCGGGGGGCGCTCCACCTGGCGACGGCGGGGACCGTCTCGGGGGTCCTGGGCCTCGAGCACACGGCGCTGCCGTACGACCTGTTACGCCGCTACCTGCTCGACAACGTCGAAGGCCCGCTCGTCGTCGTCCTCGACTGCTGCTTCTCGGGCCGCGCGATCGACGGCATGTCGGACCCGTGGGACGTGGCGGAGATCTCCGGCGCCTTCGTGCTGACCTCGGCCGGGCGCAGCGAGCCGTCCTTCGCGCCCGAGGGCCTGCGCCACACCGCCTTCAGCGGCGCGCTGCTGCGGCTGCTGGCCGCGCCGCCGCCGGTGCTGACCCTCGCCGGCCTGCACCGCCGGCTGAGCAGGGAACTGCCCGCCGCGGGCTTTCCCGTGCCGCGCGTCCGCACCACCGGGCGGGTGGGCGAGCTGGTGCTGCTGCGCGCCGCCCACACCGCGGGCGTCCTGGGACGGCGGGAGCGGCCGCCGCCCTTCGACGGCCCGCCGTACAAGGGGCTGGAGGCGTTCGGGACGGCGGACGCGCCGCTGTTCTTCGGCCGCGAACGGCTGGTGGAGACCCTGGTCAGGCGCCTGGACGACCCGGCGCCGCTGATCGTCACGGGCGCGTCGGGCTCGGGCAAGTCGTCCTTGTTACGGGCCGGGCTGGTGCCCGCGCTCCGGCAGCGCGCGGCGGGCACCTCGGTGGCGGTGATCACACCGTCGGAGCCGGTTCCCGCCGACGTGGACGTGCTGGTGGTCGACCAGTTCGAGGAGGCGTTCACCGCGGGGAGGATCCCGGACCTGCGCGGGCGGGTCGTGCTCGGTGTGCGGGCCGACTTCCTCGGCCGGTGCGCCGCCGTACCCGAGCTGAGGGCGGGTCTGGAACGCGGGCCCGTCGTCGTGGGCCCGATGAGCGCCGCGGGGCTGCGCGAAGCGGTCGAGCGGCCCGCGCTGGCGGCGGGGCTGACCGTGGAGCCCGGACTGGTCGAGCTGCTGCTGCGCGACCTGGGCGGCGAGCCGGGGCGGCTGCCGCTGCTCTCCCACGCCCTGCTGGTCACCTGGCAGCGGCGGCGCGGGGCCGCGCTGACCGTGGCGGGTTACCAGGCCACGGGCGGCATCCACGGCGCGCTGGCCGCCACCGCCGACGCCGTCCTGGACGCCCTGCCGTCGAGGGAGCAGGCCCGCGCGGTGTTCACCCGCCTGGTCCACGTGGGGGAGGGCACCGACGACACCCGGCGGCGGGTGGAGCTGGACCGGTTGCTGGCCGAGGTGCCCGACGCGCTGGCGGCCTGCGAGGTGATCGACGCCTTCGCCTCCGGCGGCGCCCGGCTGATCACCATCGACGGGCCGGCGGTCACCATCACCCACGAGGCCCTGCTGGCGGCCTGGCCCGCGTTGCGCGGCTGGCTCGACTCCGACCGGGCGGGCCTGCTCGTCGAGCAGCACCTCGTGGCCGCCGCGGCGGCGTGGGAGGGCGACGACTCGGGGCTGTACCGGGGGTCCAGGCTCGCGCTCGCCCGCGAATGGGCCGAGGGCAGGCGGCTCGGCGCGGCCGCCCGCGCCTTCCTCGACGCCTCCGCCGCCGCGGAGGAGCGCGCTGCACTGGCCGCCCGCCGCCGCGCCAGGCGCAGGGTCCTGCTGTCGGCCGTGCTGGGCGTCCTGCTGGTCCTGTCCGTGGCCGCCGGCGGCATCGCCCTCCACCTGTACGGCAGCGCCGACGCCGCCCGCCGGAGCGCCACGGCCAGGGCCCTGGTCCTTCAGGCGAACGCCCAGGTCCAGACGGACCCGCCGGTCGCGCTCCGCCTCGGGCTCGCCGCGCTCGCGATCGAGCCGGGCGAGCGGCACCGGGCCGCGCTGGTCGGGCTGCTGGCCGGCACCCTCTACTCGGCCAGGCTCGAGGGCGCCGGCCCCGGTCTGCTGGGCCTGGCCTTCAGCCCACGGGGCCGGATGGTGGCGACCGTGGGCATGGGCGGGACGGCCGAGGTGTGGGACACCTCCAGGCCGCACGCGCCCGTGCGGGTCGCCTCGCTGCGCGGCCACACGGGACACGTGCGGACCGCGGCCTTCAGCGGTGACGGCCGCACGCTCGCCACCGGCGGCGACGACGGCACCGTGATCCTCTGGCAGGTGGCGGGCTGGGCACGGACGGCCACGTTCGAGCCTGGCTTCGGCAGGATCTACGCGCTGGCCTTCAGCCCCGACGGCAGGCGGCTCGCGCTCGGCACGGCCGCGGGCGCGCACGTGTGGCCGGTGGGCGACGACCAGCCCGCGACCACGCTGCCGACGCACCAGGACGATCCGGTCAGATCCGTGGCCTTCACGAAGGACGGGCGGCGCGTCGTCGCCTGCTCCAGGTTCACCGCGTGCCTGCTGTGGACGCCGGGAAAGGCCGCCGGGAGCTTCACCACGCCGGCGTCCGCCGAGGGGGAGCAGGCGCAGGTCACGTGGGCGGTCGCGGTCAGTCCCGACGGCAGGACGATCGCCACCAGCGGCCGGCGCTCGCGCGCCTACCTGTGGAACATCGAGGGCGCCCGGCCGAGGCCGCTGGCCGACCTGGCGGGGCACGCCTCCGGGGTGAAGGCGGTGGCCTTCAGCGGCGACGGCAGGCTGCTGGCCACGGCGGGCGGCGACGGGCGCACGATCGTGTGGGAGGTGGGCGAGGGCGCTCCGGTGCAGCGGGCCGTGGTCGGCGCGGGCACGGGCGGGATCGTGGCCGCCGCCTTCGACCCCGTCACCTCCGACCTGGTGACGGCTGACAGCGACGGCAGGACGGTGCTGTGGGGGACCGCGCGGCTGCGTCCGCCCGCCGTCCTGGCGAGAGTGCCGCGGCCGGACGTCGGGCGCGGGGTGCTCGCCCGAGACGGCAGACGGCTGGTGACGGTGACGGCCGAGCACGCGGTCACGCTGTGGGAGATGGGGGCCGGCCGGCTGACCGAGGCGGCGGCGCTCGCCGAGGACGCCGGGCAGGTGTCGGCGCTGGCCCTGGACGGTACGGCGGTGCTGGCCGGACGGGTGGACGGCGGCGCCGTACGGTGGACGGAGGGCGCCGCCGCGCGGCTGCTGCCGCCGGGCGCCAGGGTCACGGCGGTCGCCTCGGCGGGCGGACGGGCGCTGGCGGGCACCGAGGACGGCACCACGACGCTGTGGCCCGCCCCGACCTCGCCCCCGGTACGGCTGCCGCCGATCGCGAGCCCGGACGACCCGGGCGACGCCCCTGCCCCTGCGGACGTCCCCGCCTCCGTCGGGGCCCCGGCCCCGGCGGGCACTCCGGCCCCTGCGGACGTCACGGCCCCGGGAGGCGTCCCGGCCTCCGTTGGCGTCCCGGCCTCCACCGGCGCTTCCGCCTCCGTCGACGCCGCGGTGATCAGCGACGACGGGCGGCTGGCCGTCACGGGCGACGCCCGGGGCGTGGTGCGGCTCTGGACCCTGGCGGACCCGCGCAGGCCGGTGCCCGCCGCCGCCTTCGCCGCCGACCCCTCCGGGATCGTCTCGGCCGCCCTGTCGCCCGACGGTCGCCGGCTGCTCACCGGCGGCAGCGCGAAGCTGGCCAGGCTCTGGGACGTCTCCGACCCGGCCAGGCCGCGTCACCTGGCCGACCTGGGCAACGACGGTCCCGTGGTGTCGTCCGTCGGTTTCGCCCTCGGCTCGGCCGTGGCGTACACGGGGGCGGGCGGCGGCCCCGTCACCCTGTGGCACGTGGAGGGGTCGGGCCAGGCCCGCAGGTACGCGGCGCTGCCGGCGGCCGACGAGGTCACGATGAGCGCCGACGGGACCCGGATGCTCGCCGTCGGGCCGGGGCCTGAGGCCGTCGTGCGGGACCTCGCGCCGCACATGGCCGTGCTGCGCGACCCCGTGGCGGCCGCCTGCGGCATCGTCCGTCGCGAGCTGGACGAGAAGGAGTGGATGCGGCTGACCGACGGACTGGCCTACCAGCGTTCGTGCCCCTAGGAGATGACCTTGAGACGTCCCATCGCCACCGCCGTCCTGCTGACCTCACTCGCGCTCCCGCCGGCGCCCGCGTACGCGGGCTCGGCCGTCACGGTTTCCGGACCCGGAGGCAACTGGGCCGCGGTCACCGCCACCATCAGGGACGGCAAGCTGACCGTCATCGTGCCGACGGTCACCGACAAGCACAACGACCGCAACTGCACCTGGGTGATCCTGCTGCTCAGGCTCAGGGGCGACGCCGACCGGCGGGTCGTGGCACGGTGGGAGGCGGCCACCAACCGCAACTGCGGGAACAGGAACCGCTCGCTGCCGGTGTACGAGAGGGGCGGCGGCGTCGAGCGCGTGTCGGCGCAGCTGTGTCTCAGCCCCGCGAGCTCGCCGCCGAGGGAGGCGTGCTCGGCCACGTGGAAGCGGGTGGCGTGAGAGGCGGACGGCGAGGCGGACGGCAGGGCCCGTCGGGAGCCGAATGTCGGTGCCGCGAGATAGCGTTCTCTCAGGTTTGACGGAGGGAGTAAGCGATGAGCGCCGAGGTCGAGGGCGTGCCCGTGGACGCGCTGAAGCGCCACGCCGAGCTGAGCGAGCTGGTGGAGGAGGCGCGCTGGCGCTACTACGTCCTCGACCAGCCGACGGTGAGCGACGCGGAGTTCGACGGCTGGTTCAACGAGCTGCTCGCGCTCGAGGAGGCCCATCCGAAGCTCCAGACGCCCGACTCGCCGACGCAGAAGGTCGGGGCGCCCGTCTCGGGTGACTTCGAGAAGGTCGAGCACCTGCAGAAGATGGAGAGCCTCGACAACGCCTTCACCGACGCCGACATCGCCGCCTGGCAGGTCAGGGCGGAGCGGCTGGCCGAGGGCGACCCGGGCCCCTACCTGTGCGAGCTGAAGATCGACGGGCTGGCCATCGCGCTGGTCTACCGGAACGGCAGGCTGGAGCGCGGCGCCACCAGAGGCGACGGGCGCACCGGCGACGAGGTGACGGCCAACGTCCGCACGATCACCGGCATCCCCCACCGGCTCGTGGGCAGCGACATCCCCTCGCTGGTCGAGGTGCGCGGCGAGGTCTACATCCCGGTCGAGGAGTTCGAGAAGCTCAACGAGCAGCTGGTCGAGCAGGGCAAGCCGCCGTTCGCCAACCCGCGCAACGCCGCCGCGGGCACGTTGCGGCAGAAGGACCCGCGCATCACCGCGCAGCGGCCGCTGCGGATGCTGGTGCACGGTGTCGGCGTCTGGGAGGGCGCGGCCGAGCCGCAGGCGCAGTCACAGGTCTACGACCGGCTGCGGGAGTTCGGGCTGCCGGTCAGCGACCTCTACCGGGTGGTGCCCGACGTGCGGGGCATCGACGACTTCATCGAGCACTACCGCAAGCACCGCCACGACCCCGCCTACGAGATCGACGGCGTGGTCGTCAAGGTCGACAAGATCAGGACCCAGCGGGAGCTCGGCTCCACCTCGCGGGCGCCGCGCTGGGCGATCGCCTACAAGTACCCGCCGGAGGAGGTCAACACCAAGCTCCTCGGGATCGAGGTCGGCATCGGGCGCACCGGTCGCGTCACGCCGTACGCGGTGATGGAGCCCATCGTGGTGGCCGGGTCCACGGTCGAGCGGGCCACCCTTCACAACGCCGCGATCGTGGAGAAGAAGGGCGTGCTCATCGGCGACACCGTCGTGCTGCGCAAGGCGGGCGACGTCATCCCGGAGATCGTCGGGCCGGTGACCGCGCTGCGCGACGGCTCCGAGCGCGCGTTCGTCATGCCGACCCACTGCCCCGAGTGCGGCACCGAGCTGGCCTACGAGAAGGAGGGCGACGCCGACCTGCGCTGCCCCAACGCCCTGGGCTGCCGCGCGCAGCTCCGCGAGCGCCTTTACTTCGCGGCGGGCCGCAAGGCCCTCGACATCGAGGGCCTGGGCTACGTCGCGGCCACGGCGCTGAGCCAGCCGGTGGCCGAGCAGGAGCCGGTGGTGCGCACCGAGGCCGACCTGTTCGACCTCACGCTGGAGCAGCTGGTGCCGATCAGGTCGGTGGTGCGTGACCAGGAGACCGGCCTGCCCAAGATCGACCCCAAAACCGGCGAGCCGAAGGTCGTCTCGTTCTTCTCCAACGTCAACGGCCAGCCGAGCCAGAACGCGCTGAAGCTCATCGACGAGCTGGAGCAGGCCAAGCAGGTCCCGCTCTGGCGGGTCCTGGTCGCGCTGTCCATCCGCCACATCGGCCCGCCGACGGCCCAGGCGCTGGCCGGGGCGCTGCGCTCGATCGACGAGGTCATGAACGCCTCCGAGGAGGAGCTGAGCGCGGTCGAGGGCATCGGCCCGCGCGTGGCCGCCACGGTCCGCGAGTGGTTCGAGGTCGACTGGCACCGGGAGATCATCGAGCGCTGGCGGGCGGCCGGGGTCCGCATGGCCGACGAGCCGGCCCCGGAGAAGGGCCCGCAGATCCTGGAGGGCCTCACCTTCGTCGTCACCGGCACCCTCGAGGGCTTCACCCGCGACTCCGCCGCCGCGGCCATCACCGGCAGGGGCGGCAAGGTGGCCGGGTCGGTGTCGAAGAAGACCGCCTTCGTCGTCGTGGGGGAGAACGCCGGGTCGAAGTACGACAAGGCGGTCAGCCTCGGGGTGCCCGTCCTCGACGAGGCCGGATTCCATGTCCTCCTCGACAAGGGCGCGGAAGCGGCTGCCGAGGTGGCGGTGAAGCCGGAAGAATAGCCCTCTCCACGGAAAGGGTTCACATATGTCGGATCTCAGCCCCGAGCGGCTGGCGGAGCTGCGCCAGACCTTCGACGCGATCGACGCCAGCGGCGACGGCTTCATCAGCCAGGCGGAGCTGGTTCGCCACTTCCCCGGGCTTCCCGGGGAGGCGCTCGGTTCGCTCGAGCAGAACGCCGACGCCGACGGTGACGGCCGCATCTCCTTCGAGGAGTTCGTCAGGCTCGTGGGGTGAACGCGGGGCGGGGGCGGCTGCGGTCACGGCCGCCCCCCGCCGACGTGACGGGGAGCCCCTGAGGGGGCGGCAGTGACCAGGGGGAACCACTGTCGAGCAAAAACGTACAAAAGATGCTTCTTGCTGATAAATCTGGGCAAGTGGTGTGACGGAACGTAGGCGGGTGGTTTCGGGAAGTGGGGTGGAGGTCGTACCCTCCCATAGTGACCTCTTGGGGGTTCTGTTACCGATGACCGACCCAACTGACACGCGCGACACGGGACCACGTGTGGGAAGCCCGCTCTGGGCCTTCCTCCTGGCGGTCTCCGTGATCGGCTTCACCGCGCTCCTCGTGGCCGAGCTACGACTCGACCTGGCGGGCCTGGCCGAGCTGGCCAGGACCCCGCTGTTCTGGGTGCTCGCCGTGCTGGTGGTGCTGGGCGAGCTGCGTCCCGTCATGGTGTCCTCGGCGACCGCCGTGGGCGGCACCTACCCGGCGACCATGTTCACCTTCGCCGTGTTACTGCACTACGGCCTGCCGGTGGCGGTGCTCATGCAGGTGGTCGGCATCGCGGTCAACGGGATCGTCACGCGCAAGGCGTGGCATCGGGTGATGTTCAACATCGCGCAGGCGACGCTGGCGTTCACCGCGGCGGCGGTCGTGCTGGGGCTGTTCGGCATCGTGCCGACCCCGTCGGCGCCCTGGGTGCCGGCCGGGTTCGCCATGGTGCCCATCGCGCTGTCGGGTGTCGCCTACTTCGCCGCGCGGGCGCTGCTGGTGTGCGGCGCGGTCGCCCTGCACGAACGGCGCTCGCTCAGCAGGGTGCTGCGCGCGACCGTGGGGCCGCAGGCGCTCGTCTACGCCGGGCTGCTCGGGCTCGCGCCGCTGGTCGTCGTCGTCATGCAGGACTCTCCGGGGCTGGTGCCGCTGTTCGTGGCGCCGCTGGCCGCCGTCTACTTCACCGCCACGCTGTCCATGCGCCGCGACCACCAGGCCCTGCACGACGAGCTGACCGGCCTGCCCAACCGCAAGATGCTGATCGTCTCGACCGAGGAGGCGCTGGCCGAGTGCCGCCCCGACGAGCGGGTCGGCCTCTTCCTGATCGACCTCGACCGGTTCAAGGAGGTCAACGACACGATGGGCCACCCGGTCGGCGACCGGCTGCTGCAGATGGTGGCCCACCGGCTGACCCACTCGGTACGGCCGGGCGACGTGGTCGCGCGCCTCGGCGGCGACGAGTTCGCCGTGCTGCTGCCGTCCATCAGGGACACGCACGCCGCCAGGGAGGTCGCAGCCCGGCTCAGGGCCGCCCTCACCGAGCCCGTGCGCCTGGAGGGCATGACCTTCGACATGGACGGCTCGGTCGGCATCGCGCTCTTCCCCGACCACGCGCCCGACTTCGAGCTGCTGCTGCAGCGTGCCGACGTGGCGATGTACCTGGCCAAGGAGGGCCGCACGGGCGTCGAGCTCTACCAGCCCGACAAGGACCGCAACTCGCCCGAACGTCTCGGCCTGCTCGGCGACCTGCGCCGCGCGGTCGACAACCGCGAGCTGCGCCTGCACTACCAGCCCAAGGTCGACCTGGCCACCGGCGAGGTGCGCGGGATGGAGGCGCTGCTGCGCTGGCGCCACCCCGTGCGGGGGCCGATCTCGCCCGCCGACTTCATCCCGCTGGCCGAGCAGTCCTACCTGATGCGGCAGATCACCGAGTACGTCATCGACGCGGCCATGGAGCAGGCCGCCCGCTGGTGGCACACCGGGCTGCAGGTGCAGATCTCGGTCAACGTCTCCGCCCGTGACCTGCTCGACTCCGCGCTGCCCGACCAGCTGGAGGCGGGGCTGTCCCGCTTCCGGCTGCCGCCGGAGGCGATCCAGCTCGAGGTCACCGAGCGGATCCTGATGGGCGACCAGGCCTACACCCACGACACCATCAGGGCGCTGGCCGCCCTCGGCGTGCCCCTGGCGCTGGACGACTTCGGCACCGGCTACTCGTCGCTGATCCGCCTGCAGCGGCTGGCCGCCTCCGAGGTCAAGATCGACGCCTCGTTCGTGCAGCGGATGTCGTGCTCGGAGGACGACGAGCGGATCGTGCGCTCGATCGTCGACCTGGTGCGCTCGCTCGGGCTGCGGTCGGTCGCCGAGGGCGTGGAGTCCGACGAGCTGGCGCTCCGGCTGGCCGACATGGGGTGCGACATGGGGCAGGGCTGGCTGTTCGGCCGGGCGATGGCGCCGGCCGACGCGACGGTCTGGCTGCGGGAGCGGGTCGGGGTGGAGGAGATCGACTACGTGGAGATCTCGCAGACCGTCTGACGCCCGCCTGCGGGCCGCGTCGACGCCGAACGGCCCGCTTCCGGCCGCCGCCACGCCACAGGCGTGTTAACGGTTCGGCCACCCTGCGTCAAGAGCCCTAGGATGACACTGTCCAAACTCCATCCATGAAACGGGTTCAACGACTCATGTCCGCCATAACCCGCGACGAGGTCGCGCACCTGGCCCGGTTGTCCCGGCTGGCGATCTCCGACGACGAGCTCGACCACTACGCCACCCAGCTCGATGACATCATCGCCGCGGTCGCGAAGGTGGCAGAGGTCGCCGCTGAGGACGTCCCGCCTTCGTCGCACGCGCTTCCGCTGACCAATGTGTTCCGTGCCGACGAGGTGCGACAGTCCCTCACGCCCGAGCAGGCGCTCTCGGGCGCGCCGGCCGTCGAGGACGACCGCTTCCGGGTTCCGCGCATTCTCGGGGAGGAAGCATGAGTCTGATCCGCAAGACCGCCGCCGAGCTGGGCGCGCTGATCGCCGCGGGCGAGGTGAGCGCGGTCGAGGTCGCCGAGGCGCATCTCGACCGCGTCGAGCAGGTCGAGCCCCAGGTCCAGTCGTTCCTCCACGTCGACCGCGAGGTCACGCTGGAGCAGGCGCGCGCCGTCGACGCCAGGCGGGCGGCCGGCGAGAAGCTCGGCCCGCTCGCGGGCGTGCCGATCGCGCACAAGGACATCTTCGCCACCAAGGACATGCCGACCACGGCCGCGTCCAAGATCCTCGAGGGGTGGCGCCCGCCGTACGACGCGACGGTGACCGCGCGGCTGCGCCAGGCGGGCCTGGTCATCCTGGGCAAGACCAACCTCGACGAGTTCGCGATGGGCTCCTCCACCGAGAACTCCGCCTACCACGCCACGCGCAACCCGTGGGACCTCAGCAGGATCCCCGGCGGCTCGTCCGGCGGGTCGAGCGCGGCGGTCGCCGCCTACCAGGCGCCGCTGTCGACCGGCACCGACACCGGCGGCTCGATCAGGCAGCCCGCCGCCGTCACCGGCATCGTGGGCATGAAGCCGACCTACGGCGGGTCCTCCCGCTACGGCCTGATCGCCTTCGCCAGCTCCCTCGACACCCCCGGGCCCTTCGCCCGCAACGTCATGGACGCGGCCCTGCTGCACGCGGCCTTCTCCGGGCACGACCCGATGGACTCCACCTCCATCGACGCGCCCGTGCCCGACGTCGTCGAGGCGGCGCGCAACGCCGACATCGCGGGGATGCGCATCGGCGTCGTCAAGGAGTTCGACGGCGAGGGCTACCAGCAGGGCGTGCTCAACCGCTTCCACGACACCGTCGCGCTGCTGGAGTCGCTGGGCGCCAAGGTCGTCGAGGTCTCCTGCCCGTCGTTCACGACGGCGCTGCCGGCCTACTACCTGATCGCGCCCTCGGAGTGCTCGTCCAACCTGGCCCGCTTCGACGCCATGCGCTACGGCCTGCGCGTCGGCGACGACGGCACCCGCAGCGCCGAGGAGGTGATGGCGCTGACCAGGGCCGCGGGCTTCGGTCCCGAGGTCAAGCGGCGCATCATGCTCGGCACCTACGCGCTGTCGAGCGGCTACTACGACGCCTACTACGGCCAGGCGCAGAAGGTCCGCACGCTCATCGCGCGCGACTTCGAGGCCGCCTTCCACCAGGTCGACGTGCTGATCTCGCCGACCACGCCGACGACGGCGTTCCCGATCGGCGAGCGCGCCGACGACCCGATGGCGATGTATCTCGCCGACCTGTGCACGATCCCGTCCAACCTGGCCGGCAACGCGGCCATCTCGGTGCCCTGCGGCCTGGCCGACGAGGACAACCTGCCGGTCGGCCTGCAGATCATGGCCCCGGTCCTGGGCGACGACCGCTGCTACCGGGTCGGCGCCGCGGTCGAGAAGGCCCTGGAGAGCCGCTGGGGCGGCCCGCTGCTGAAGGAGGCTCCCGAACTGTGAGCGTCATGGCATACGACGAGGCCCTCGACCGGTTCGAGCCGGTCCTCGGCCTGGAGACCCACGTCGAGCTCGGCACCGCGTCGAAGATGTTCTGCGGCTGCCCCACGGCCTTCGGCGCTCCGCCCAACACACAGACCTGCCCGACCTGCCTCGCGCTGCCCGGCTCGCTGCCGGTGGCCAACGCCGAGGCGATCGAGTCGACGATCAGGATCGGCCTGGCGCTGAACTGCTCCATCGCCGAGTGGTGCCGCTTCGCCCGGAAGAACTACTTCTATCCGGACATGCCGAAGAACTACCAGATCTCCCAGTACGACGAGCCGCTCTGCTCCGACGGCTACCTCGACGTCGAGGTCGACGGCAAGATCGTGCGGATCGAGATCGAGCGCGTCCACCTGGAGGAGGACACCGGCAAGTCCACCCACGTGGGTGGCGCGACCGGCCGCATCCACGGCGCCGACTACTCCATCGTCGACTACAACCGCGCGGGCATCCCGCTGGTCGAGATCGTCACCAAGCCGATCCCGGGCGCCGACCGCCTCGCCCCCGAGGTGGCTCGCGCCTACGGCGCCGAGCTGCGCGAGCTCATGCGCTCGCTGGGCGTCTCCGACGTCCGCATGGAGGAGGGCTCCATGCGCTTCGACGTCAACGTCTCGCTCATGCCGCGCGGGTCGTCGGAGTGGGGCACCCGTACCGAGACCAAGAACGTCAACTCGCTGCGCAGCGTCGAGCGGGCGGTCCGCAGTGAGATCCAGCGGCAGGCGGCGATCCTCGCCGACGGCGGCCGGATCACCCAGGAGACCCGCCACTTCCACGAGGACACCGGCACGACCACGTCAGGCAGGTCCAAGGAGGAGGCGCAGGACTACCGCTACTTCCCCGAGCCCGACCTGGTGCCGATCGCGCCGGATCCCGCCTGGGTGGCCAAGCTCAAGGCCGAGCTGCCCGAGCTGCCGTCGGTCCGCCGCAAGCGCCTGCAGACCGAGTGGGGCGTGACCGACCACGACATGGAGTCGATGTACAACGCCGGCGCCATCGAGATCGTGGAGGCCACGATCGCGGCGGGCGCTCCCGCGGCCGACGCCCGCAAGTGGTGGATGGGCGAGCTGGCCCGCAGGGCCAACGAGGCCGGCGTCTCCCTGGCGGAGCTGCCCATCACCCCGGCGCAGGTCGCCAGGGTGACCGAGCTGGTCGCCTCCGGCGCGCTGAACGACAAGCTGGCCCGCGAGGCGCTCGACGGCGTGCTGGCCGGCGAGGGGGACCCCGACGAGGTCGTCGCGGCCCGTGGCCTGCAGATCGCCGACGAGGGCGAGCTGGTGGCGATCATCGACGGTGTCCTCGCCGGCAACGCCGACGCGGCGGAGAAGGTCCGCTCCGGCAAGATCGCCGCGGTGGGCGCGCTGGTCGGCGGCGTCATGAAGGCCAGCCGGGGCAAGGCCGACGCGGCCAGGGCCCGCGAGCTGATCCTGGAGCGGCTCGGCGTCTCGGAGTAGCCGACGCCCAGGCACGACGACCCCGGCACGCAACCCGTGCCGGGGTCGTCGCGTTCCCGCCCTGCCGCCCTGCCTGCTCCCCACCGCGCCCCTCCGCCGGAACGCCGGAACGCCGGAAAGCCGGAAAGCCGGAAAGCCGGCATCCGGGAATCCGGGAATCCGGAAAGCAGGGATGCCGGGAAGCCGGGATGCTGGGAAAGCCAGGATGCCGGGATGCTGGGAAAGCCAGGATGCCGGGATGCTGGGAAAGCCAGGATGCCGGGTGGCCGGGAGGGCCGAAAACGGCCTCGCCGGGTGCCTAGGGCGATGTACGGAGGAGGGACTAGGACCAGCGCACGATGTGCGGGCGAGGGCCCGTCCGTAGCGTCGGTGGCATGTCGCGCAAATCTCTGACAGCGGGTCTGGTGGCGTTGGTGTCGCTGGTGGCCTTCGAGTACATCGCGGTGGCGATCGCCATGCCGGTCGTGGCGCGCGAGTTCGGCGGTCTCCACCTGTACGGCCTGGCGTTCAGCGGCGCGATGGCGGCCGCGGTGGTCGGCACGGTCCTCGGCGGCCGGTGGGCCGACGTGAAGGGCCCGAGCGCACCGCTGTGGACAGGGGCGGCGGGGTTCACCGGCGGCCTGCTGGTGGCCGGGCTGGCCACCTCCATGGAGATGCTGATCGCCGGACGGCTCGTGCAGGGTTTCGGCGGAGCGCTGGTCAACGTGGCGCTCTACGTGGTGGTGGCCAGGGTCTATCCGGAGGAGTCACACCCGAAGATCTTCTCCTTGTTCGCCACCGCCTGGGTCGTGCCGTCCATGGTCGGCCCGGCGGTCGTCGGGCTGGTGGTCGGCACGCTCGGCTGGCGCTGGGTGTTCCTCCTGGTGCCCGCGCTGACGGTGGTCGCGGCGTTGATCCTTGCGCGCGGACTGGCGGGGCAGCCGGTCACGGGCGGGCAGGCCGCGCCCGCTCCCGGCCTGGGCGGGAAGGTGGCGTGGGCGGCGCTGACGGCCGTGGGCGCGGGCCTCATGCAGTACGGCAGCGACGGCAGGCTGCCGCTGCTCCTGGCGGGTCTGGCGCTGCTGCTGTTCGCGTTGCCGAAGCTGCTGCCTGCGGGGACGCTGCGCGCGGCCAGGGGCCTGCCCGCCGTGGTGGCGCTGCGCGGGCTGACCGCCGCGGCCTTCTTCGCCGCCGAGGTGATCGTCCCGCTGATGCTGATCAACGAGCGCGGCATGTCGCCGCTGCTGGCCGGGTTCGCCCTCACCGGGGGCGCGCTGACCTGGTCGTTCGCGTCGTGGCTGCAGGGGCGTGAGGTGTTCGGCAGGTCGGTGAACCTGTTCGGCGGCACCGCCGCTGTCGCGCTCGGCATCCTGCTCATGGGCGCCGTCACCTTCGACGCCGTGCCCGTCGCCCTCGCCTACCCGTCGTGGATCATCACCGGGTTCGGCATGGGCCTGGTCTACCCGACGCTGTCGGTGCTCACGCTGGAGCTGTCCAGGCCGGGCGAGCAGGGCGTCAACAGCTCGGCGCTTCAGGTGGGCGAGTCGGTGTTCTCCGTGGTGTCCGTGGCGGTGACCAGCGCGCTGTTCGCCGGTGCCGGTCAGGGCTACTGGGCGGTCTACGCGGCGACGCTGGTCATGGCGCTGGCGGGCCTGTGGGTGGCACCCCGGTTCCGGGCGAACCCGACGTCCTCCGCGGCGGTCGTACCCATGTGATGACTTCCGCCGGCGCGGGGGACGGTCACCGTCCCCCGCCCTTCCGCGTCGAGAGCTGGGACGGCGGCCGTGAAAGCGGATCGGCCGATCGGGTGATACCTCTGGACAGCCTCGTCCACGGAGGGCCACCCATGACCGTTACCGCGGTGCGCGAGCCGGATCTCGCCCGACCCGAGGGGTTCCGCGAGATCTTCGACGCCTACTTCGAGGAGATTTTCAGGTACGTCGCGCAGCGCCTCGGCCCCGACGACGCCGAGGACGTGGTCGCCGAGACCTTCCTCACCGCCTTCCGCAAACGCGACCGCTACGATCCCGAGCGGGCCGGCGTCAGGTCCTGGCTGTACGGCATCGCCACCAACCTCATCGGCAAGCACCGGCGGGCCGAGGTCAGGGCGCTGCGCGCCAGGGGCCGCATGGCGGCCGACCGCGACGTCTCCGGCCTGGCGGACGTGGTGGCGATGCGGGTCAGCGCGCAAAGCCTGGGGCCGAGCCTGGCCGGCGCGATCGCCCGCCTGGGCAAGGGCGACCGGGACGTGCTCCTGCTGGTGGCACTCGCCGGGCTCTCGCACGAGGAGATCGCCACCGCGCTCGGCATCCCGTACGGCACGGTCGGCTCCCGCCTGAACCGCGCCAGGAAGAAGCTGCGCAAGGCCCTTGGCGGCACCAACCCGATGGAGGGCGACCATGGATGACCTGCGGCGGATCAGGGAGCTGTACGGCGAGCCCGCGCCGGACCAGGCGGCCAGGAACAGGGTCAGGGCCAGGCTCGAGGCCGAGCGCGGCACCGCCCCTGTCTCCAGCCGGCGTCCGCGCTGGACGCCGCTGCTGGCCGGGCTCGCCGTCATGGCCGTCGCCGCGGTGGCCTTCGTCGTGCCGAGGCTGCACGCCGGCCCCACGGGCACCGACAAGGCGAGCGTCCTGCTCGCCGCGGCGGGCGCGGCGGCGGCCGTCCCTCCGGCGAAGGGCGCCTACTGGTACGTCAAGCGCGTGGTGAACGGCTCTGACGTCAAGGAGCTGTGGGCGGGAAGGGACGGCCGCGCCTGGACGAGGGAGCACAAGGGCACGACCACCGTCACGACCAAGACCGACGAGCCGTTCACCCTGAACGGGCACCCCATGACGATCGCCCAGATCGAGGCGCTTCCCGCCGACCCAGGCGCGTTGCGCGCCCACGTGACCGACATGCTCGGCGGCGTGCCGGAACGGGACCGCGGCGGCGTGGTCGCCGACGCGCTCACCGGCCTGCTGTGGAGCAAGCCCGCCCCGCCCGGCGTGCGCGCCGCCGCCTACCGGGCGCTGGCCGACCTGCCCGACGTGCGCTACCTCGGCAGGTCGACCTTCGGCTACACGGTGCGCGGAGTGGAGCGCGAGCTGGTCATCGACGCGCGCACCAGCCAGGTGGTGAAGGCCAGCACGGCAGGCAGGACGGAGGTCGTGCTGGTGGCCGGGTGGACCGACGAGAAGCCGGCGATCTCCTGATCGGCCTCCTGATCGGCCTCCCACTCGGCCTCCTGGTCGGCTCGGGGCGCGGCCCCGCCGGGTGGACGGGCCGGCGGGGCCGTGACGTTCGCGTTCCCGCGGCCGTCCGGGTGACGCCGGACGGGCCCGCGTTCAGTCCTCCGGCGGCCGATGCGTGCTCGCCGCCGCGGCGGGGTGGCGGCGTGCCCACAGCCGCCGGAACAGCGGCGTCAGCAGGGCGAGCGCGGCCAGCGTCAGCAGGACGGCCGCGATCGGGCTCCTGACCAGCGTGGTCACGTCGCCCGCGCTGATGGCCAGCGCCCTGCGCAGCTGCTTCTCCGCCATCGGGCCGAGGATCATGCCGATCACCGCGGGGGCGATCGGCAGGCCGAAGCGCCGCATGGCGTAGCCGAGCAGGCCGAGCACGAACAGCACCACCAGGTCGACGGCCGAGGAGTTCAGCGCGTAGACGCCGAGCGCCGCGAACAGCACGATGCCCGCGTAGAGGTAGGGGCGCGGGACGCGCAGGACGCGGGCCCAGAGCGGGGCCAGCGGCAGGTTCAGCACCAGCAGCATCGTGTTGCCGATGAACAGCGAGGCGATCATGCCCCACACCAGGGCGGGGTTGTGGTCGAACAGCTGGGGTCCTGGCTGCAGGCCGTACTGCTGGAAGGCGGCCAGCAGGATCGCCGCGGTGGCCGAGGTGGGCAGGCCGAGCGTGAGCAGCGGGACGAGCGTGCCCGCCGCGGACGCGTTGTTGGCCGCCTCGGGGCCGGCGACGCCCTCGATGGCGCCCTTGCCGTACTCCTCCCTGGCCGCGCCGCGGGCGAGCTTCTTCTCCGTGGCGTAGGACAGGAAGGTCGGGATCTCCGCCCCGCCGCCGGGCAGCGCGCCGAACGGGAAGCCGAGCGCGGTGCCGCGCAGCCACGGCTTCCAGGAGCGGCGCCAGTCGGCGCGGCCCATCCACGCCGCCCCCACCGGGACCACCTCGGGGCCGGCGTGCCGCAGCCTGGAGGCCACGTAGAGCGCCTCGCCCAGCGCGAACAGGCCGACCGCGACGATCACCACGTCGATGCCGTCCAGCAGCTGGTCGACGCCGAAGGTGAGGCGGGCCTGCCCGGTCTGCTCGTCGATGCCGATCAGGCCGATGACCAGCCCCAGGCCGAGGGAGGCCAGGCCACGGATCATCGAGCGCGACAGCACCGACGAGACCGCGGTGAAGGCCAGGACGGCCAGCGCGAAGTAGTCCTCGGGGCCGAAGGAGATGGCGAAGTCGACCACCGCGGGAGCGGCGACGACCAGCAGGCCGGTGGCCAGCGTACCGGCGACGAACGAGCCGATCGCGGCGGTGGCCAGCGCCTGCGCGGCCCTGCCCCGCCTGGCCATCTTGTTGCCCTCCAGCGCGGTGATCATCGAGGACGACTCGCCGGGCGTGTTGAGCAGGATGGACGTGGTGGACCCGCCGTACATGCCGCCGTAGTAGATGCCGGCGAACATGATGAACGCGCTGGCCGGAGGCACGGTGAAGGTGATCGGCAGCAGCAGCGCCACGGTCATGGCGGGGCCGATGCCGGGCAGGACGCCGACCAGCGTGCCGAGGGTGACGCCGACGAGCGCGTAGAGCAGGTTGACGGGCGTGAGCGCGGTGGCGAAGCCCTCCAGGAGCGCCTGGAGCGAATCCACTCAGATCACCCCCTGCAGCAGGCCGCCCGGCAGCGAGACGCCGAGGCCGTTGACGAAGACCACGTAGGACAGCACACCGAGGACCACGGCGATGACGGCCGCCTTGACCTTGTTCTCGGCGCCCAGGGCGACCGACAGCCCGAAGAACAGCAGCGAGGCCGACAGGACCCAGCCCAGGGTGGACAGGACCGCGGTGAAGCCCAGGAAGATACCGCTGACCAGGCCGACGCTCTTCCAGTCGGCGGGGGCGTCGGCGTCGACGTCCTCGCTCTCCTCGGGGTCGCCCCGGCCGCCGCGCACGACGTCCAGGGTGTAGAAGGCGCCGATGAGGATCAGCGCGCCGCCGATGAGGATGGGGAAGAAGCGGGGGCCCAGGCCGAGGCGGGACGTGGCGGCGGAGACGTCGAGCGTGCCGACGATGACCAGCACGCCGAGGGCGAGGACGGTGACCGACAGCCCCATCTCGGGCCGCCACCACCCGCGCTTCCCGGCCTCGCCGACCGGCGCCCGGTCGTCAGGGGGAGGGCCGGCCGGGCCAGGACGCGGATCCTGAGCCGCGGGGACGGCGCCACGGGCCGTGGCGCCGTCCTGCTCGTGCGGGGCGGACATCAGGAGACGAGCCCCATCTCGGCGATGACGGCCTTGACGCGGGTCTGCTCGGCGGTGAGGAAGTCGGCGAACTGCTGGCCGGTCTGGAAGGCGTCGATCCAGCCGTTCTTGGCCACCGCGTCCTTCCACGCCTTCGAGCCGTGCATCGTGGTCACCAGGTCGGTGAGCGCCTTCTTGTCGGCGTCGCTGAGCCCGGCCGGCGCCACGAAGCCGCGCCAGTTGGCCAGCGCGACGTCGAGCCCGCCCTCCTTCAGCGTGGGCGCGTCGACGGTGTCGATGCGGGTGGGCGCGGAGACGGCCAGCGCGCGCAGCTTGCCGGACTTCACGTGCTCGGCGAACTCGCCGACACCGGACACGCCGATCGTGACCTTGCCGCCGAGCAGCGCGTTGAGCGCCTCACCGCCGCCGGAGTGGGCGATGTAGTTGACCTGCTTGGGGTCGACGCCGCCCGCCTTGGCCATCAGGCCGGCCAGGATGTGGTCGGTGCCGCCCGCCGAGCCGCCCGCGACCGACACCTTCGCCGGGTCGGCCTTCCACGCGGCCACCAGGTCGGCCAGCGTCTGCAGCGGCGAGTCCGCCGGCACGACGACGATCTCGTACTCCTCGGTCAGCTTGGCGATCGGTGTCGTCTCCGCCAGCGTGACCTTGGACTTGTTCTGCTCGATCGCGCCGACCATGACCAGGCCCATGGTCATGAGCATGTTGCCGTTGCCCTTCTCGCCGGCGAGCTGGGCCAGGCCGATCGTGCCGCCGGCGCCTGGGACGTTGAAGACCTCGATGGCGCGCTGGGAGTCGACGGACTTGATGGCCTGCTCGGCCGTACGGGAGGTCTGGTCCCAGCCGCCGCCCACGGCGGCGGGAGCCATGATGCGCAGCGTGCCGGAGCCGCTGCCGCCCGCGCCCTGGCCGCAGCCGGTCAGGGCCGCCACGGCGACGGCGGCGACGGCGGCGAGTATGCGGAGTCGCATGATCACTCCAATGTGGGGGGTGTCACAATCTCGAATACTGGATAGTGAAACGCACATTTCCTGGCGTCGACCCTTTACGCGTTTCCCGTCGTAAAGGTCATATTGGTCGCGACCCTCGCGTGACCTGCCGGTGCTTCCATGGCCCTGTGAGACTCGGCACGCAACTCTTCGTGCTGCAGATGGTGATCGTCGTGCTCGCCGTCAGCGGCACGGCTGTCGTGTGGGCCCAGCACACCCGCAGGCAGCTCGACTCGCAGTACCAGCAGCGGGCGCTGGCGATCGCCGAAGCGGTGGCGGGAATGCCACAGGTGCGTGCCGCCTTCGCCACGGGGGATCCGGCCGTCCTGCTGCAGCCGATCGCCGCGGGCGTCCAGCTGGAGACCGGGGCCGACTACGTCGTGATCGCCAACAGGGAGCAGAAGCGCTACGCCCACCCCAACCCCTCGCTCATCGGCAAGCAGCTGTCCACGGACGGCTCGGCCGTCCTGCGCACCGGCCAGAAGTGGGTCGGCGTCGAGACGGGCACGATCGGCACCACCGTGCGCGGCAAGGCCCCGATCTTCGACGAGTACGGCACCGTCATCGGGCTCGCCTCGGTCGGCGTGCTCGTGGAGCGGGTGGACGCGCAGGTCGGCTCGGTGCTGGCGCCACTGCTGTGGACGGCGCTCGCCGTCCTGGTGGCGGGTTCGGCCGGCGCCGCGCTCATCGCCCGCCGGGTGCGCAGGCAGATCTTCGGCCTGGAGCCGGGCGAGATCGCCAAGCTCCTGGAGCAGCGCGAGGGCGTCCTGCACGGCGTGAAGGAGGGCGTGCTCGCGCTCGACATGCGGGGCCGGGTGACGCTGGTCAACGACGCCGCCCGCGAGCTGCTCGGCGAGGTGGGCGACGACCTGACCCAGATGCCGGTCTCCGAGCGCATGCGCGACGTGCTCGGCGGCGCCGACCCGGGCGAGGACAGGATCGTGCTGCACGGCGAGCGCGTGCTGGTGCTCAACCGCACGCCCGTGTCCGTACGCGGCCGGCAGCGCGGCTGGGTCATCACCCTGCGCGACAGGACCGAGCTGGTCCGGCTGTCGCGCGAGCTGGAGTCGGCCAGCTCCACCACCGGGGCGCTGCGGGCCCAGGCCCACGAGTTCGCCAACCGCATGCACACCGTCGTCGGCCTGCTGGAGCTGGGCGAGCACGAGGCGGCGATCAGCTTCATCACCAGGACCACCCGCAACACCTACGCGACCGGCATCCGCGAGCGGGTCGCCGACCCCACGCTGGCCGCCCTGCTGCTGGCCAAGTCGGCGGAGGCCGCCGAGCGCGGCGCGACGCTCGTGCTCGCCGACGACACCTGCGTGCCGCAGGACGCGGTCGACGACCCGCAGGACGCCGTGCTCGTCGTCGGCAACCTGGTGGCCAACGCGCTCGACGCGCTCGACGGCGCGCCGGGCACGATCGAGGTGTCCGTCCGGGCCACGCAGGAGGGCCTGCGGGTGCGGGTCGGCGACTCAGGCCCCGGCATCACCCCCGACCTGGTCGACGAGGTCTTCAGGGAAGGGTTCACCACCAAGGCCGCCCGCTCGGGCCCACGCGGGCTCGGCCTCGCCCTGACCAGGCAGGCGTGCCTGCGCAGGGGCGGCTGGGTGCGGGTTCACAACGCGGGAGGCGCCGTGTTCACGGCGCTGCTGCCATGACCGTCAGGGTGCTCGTCGTCGACGACGACTTCATGGTGGCCCGCATCCACAGCGGCTACGTGGAGAAGGTGGAGGGGTTCGAGGTCGTGGGGGCCGTCCACACCGGCGAGGCGGCGCTGGAGGCGGTGGCCGGGCACCGTCCCGACCTGGTGCTGCTCGACATCTACCTGCCGGACATGTCGGGCCTCGAGGTGCTGAACCGGCTGCGCGGCGTCGACGTCCTCATGATCAGCGCGGCTCGCGACCTGCCGACGGTCAGGGCGGCGATGCGCGGCGGCGCGTTCAGCTATCTCATCAAACCCTTCACCGCCGCCGCGCTGGCCGAGCGGCTGGCCCAGTACGCCGACACGCGCAGGCAGCTCACCGCCATCGGCCCCGAGGTGCGCCAAGACGACATCGACCGCCTGTTCGGGGTGACGAAGACGCCGCTGCCCAAGGGCCTGTCGTCGGCGACCTGCGCGCTGGTGGCCGACGCGCTGCGCGAAGCGGGCGGCGACCTGTCGGCCAGCGAGGCCGCCACGCTGACGGGGCTGTCGAGAGTCAGCGCGCGCCGCTATCTGGAATACCTTTGTGCGGCGGGCAAGGCGGAGCTGCGTCCGCGGTACGGCACGGCGGGCCGTCCCGAGCACCGCTATCGCTGGATGTCCTGATTCAAGGTACATATCGCACCAGCAGTGCCTTAGTGTTTCCTGAGGAAAGGCAGCGGATTGGGAGGAGCTTGAGGCGTGGCGAACGCCCGACCGATGGACCCACCGACCGACCCGTTCGCCTCGGTGCCCACGCCCCCGCCCGGCGGCGGCAGGAAGCCGCGCGTCGGCGGGCTGCCGCCGGGAGTCTCGCCCGACATCTACGGCCCATCCGGCGGCCAGGCTCCGCCCTCCGCCGGATCAGGCGCGCTGCCTCCCGTCGCCCCGCCGCCACAGCCGTGGCCGATGGCCGACGGGCAGCACCACGAGCCCCCGCCCCCGCCGCCGCCCGTCTTCGGCCTGCAGGAGCGCCAGCCCTCCGCCGAGCCGCCGCCACCCCCTCCGCCGCCCAGGCGCCGCCGCGTGCTGCCCGCGATCGCCATCGCGGTGGTGGTGCTGCTGGCCCTGGCGTACGTCGTCCCCGCGGTGATCATGTCGGGGTCGGTCCTGCGCGGCACCGAGGTCGGCGGCGTCGACATCGGCGGGCTGACCGTGACCGAGGCCGCCGACAAGCTCCGTGACGAGCTGGCGCCCACGATCGAGCGGCCGCTCCAGGTCGAGGTGAACGGCCGCAAGGAGACCGTCCAGCCCGACGAGGCGGGCGTCGAGCTCGACGTCGTCGGCACGATCGAGCAGGCGCCGAGCGGCTTCCCCAGCCCGGTCGAGGTGTGGCGGGCGCTGACCGGCACCACGGCGATCGAGCCGAAGGTCACCGTCGAGTCGGCCCAGCTCTCCAGGACGGTCGAGGCGCTGGCCGCCAAGGTCGACCAGAAGGCGCGGGAGGGCAAGGTCGCCTTCAAGGGGCTCGAGCCCGTCACCGTCGCCCCCCGCGAAGGCCGCGTCCTCGACCAGGCCGCCGCCGCCAAGCTGATCAGCGCGGCCTTCCTCGGCCCGCGCAAGAGCGTGACGCTGCCCGTCGAGACCGACAAGCCCACGACCACGCCCGCCGCGGTCAAGGCCGCCGCGGCCACCGCGACCCGCGCCGTCTCCGGTCCGATCACCCTGACCAGGGACGGCAAGCAGGCGCAGATCCCCGCCGCCGTCATCGCCGCCAACCTCACCTTCGTCGCCGACGGGGAGGGCGGGCTCGAACCCCGCTTCGACGCGCGCGAGGCGATCGCCGGCATCGAGAGCCAGCTCGTCGACGCCGCGCAGGCCCCCCGCGACGCCACCTACGACGTGGTCGGCGGCAAGCTCAAGCTCGTCAAGGCCCGCAAGGGCAAGGGCGTCGACGACAAGAAGCTGGCCACGGACGTGGCCGAGGCGCTGAAGACGGGCGGCAGCCGTACGATCCCGGTCGAACTGGCGGTCGTCTCCCCGCGCCTGACCGACAGCGAGCTGCGCGCCATGGGCATCAAGGAGAAGGTCGGCTCCTTCACCACCCAGCATCCCTGCTGCGCCGCCCGGGTCACCAACATCCAGCTGATGGCCAGGACCCTCAACGGCTACATCGTCAAGCCCGGCGAGACCTTCTCCATCAACGGCATCGTCGGCGAGCGGACCGCGGCCAAGGGCTACGTGCCGGCCGGGCAGATCGTCGCCGGCAAGATGGAGGACGGCGTCGGCGGCGGCGTCTCGCAGTTCGCCACCACGATGTACAACGCCGCCTACTTCGGCGGGTTCCAGGACGTCGAGCACCTGGCCCACATGTACTGGATCTCCCGCTACCCCGCCGGGCGCGAGGCGACGGTCTTCTGGCCCAGCGTGGACCTGAAGTGGAAGAACGACTCCGAGTACGGCGTGCTGGTGAAGACCTCCTACACCGGCACCTCGATCACCGTGGACCTGTGGAGCACCAAGCGGTACGACAAGGTCGAGTCGATCTCCTCGCCGAAGCGCGCCTTCGTCGCCGCCACGGCCAAGGAGGACGACAGCCCCGGCTGCACGCCGCAGGATCCGCACGACGGGTTCACCGTCGACGTCACCCGGGTGATCACCAAGAACGGGGCCGAGGTCAAGCGGGAGACGAAGACCACCGTCTACCGCATGGGCCCGAAGGTCACCTGCGTGAAGCCCGCCTCGGACGACACGGAGTGACGCCGCTCAGCTCAGCGGCACCGACAGGATCCGGTCGTCGCCGTCGCGCGGGTCGCCCCTGCCGTCGTGGTTGCTCGTGCCCACCCACAGGGTGCCGTCCGGCGCCGTGGTGACCGCCCGCAGCCTGCCGTAGGTGTCGTCGAAGTGGGCCACGGGCGTGCCCGCCGAGCCGTCCTGGCCCAGCGGCACCTGCCACAGCCGCCTGCCCTGGAGCGCGCCCACCCACAGCGAGCCCTTCGCGTAGGCCATGCCCGAGGGGGACGCCTCCGAGGTGCTCCAGGTGACGATGGGGTTGATGAAGGCCGGATCGGAGCCGACGCCCTCCACCTCGGGCCAGCCGTAGTTGCCGCCGGCCTTGATCAGGTTCACCTCGTCGTAGGACTGGGCGCCGAACTCCGAGGCGTACAGGCGGCCGGCCGGGTCCCACGCCAGGCCCTGCACGTTGCGGTGACCGTAGCTGTAGACCAGGGTGCCGAACGGGTTGCCGGGGGCGGGCGCGCCGTCCTCGGTCATGCGCAGGATCTTGCCGCCGAGCGAGTCGCGGTCCTGCGACAGCCGCCGGTCGCCGGTCTCGCCCGTGGTGGCGTACAGGAAGCCGTCGGGGCCGAAGGCGAGCCTGCCGCCGTCGTGGATGCCGCCCTTCGGGATGCCGTCGACGATCACCTTGGCGTCGGTGAGCCGGTCGCCGGTGAGGCGATAGCGGACGATCCTGTTGTCCTCGGCCGCGGTGAAGTAGAGGAAGACCCGCTCGCCCTTCACCGCCACGCCCATGAGCCCGCCCTCGCCGTCGGGCTCCACCCCCTCGACCCGGCCCAGCGAGGTGACCCCGCCCGCCGCCGTCACGCGCAGCAGCCTGGCGCGGTCGCGCTCGGTGACCAGCGCGTCGCCGCCCTCCAGGAACGCGATCGCCCACGGCACCCGCAGGTTCCGCGCGATCGTGCGGGGTTCGCCGGGCGTGGTCGACGGCGTGGCCGTGCCGGCCGGGCGCGCGCCGCCGCCGACCTCGGCCGGCGCCGCCGCGCATCCCGCGGCGAGTGCCATGACGATCATGATCTGGAAGATGGACCTCATGTGCCCCATACTCATGCCTTCCCCATAAAGTTCCGCGTATGAAGATCTGGGTGCCGTCCGAAGAAGCCGCAGGAGTGCTGGCCGATCTGCCCGATGTCGAATGCGTCGTCCACGACGGCCGCGGGCCCGTCCCCGACGGGGCCGACGAGGTCGAGGTGTGGATCCCGCCGCTGATCCCCGTGCCGGACACCCCCGGGCTCATGGCGAGCATGAAGCGGCTGCGGCTGGTGCAGACCGTGACGGCGGGCGTGGACCCTTACCAGCCGTACCTGCCCCCGGGCGTCACGCTGTGCAACGCCCGCGGCGTGCACGACGCCGGCACGGCCGAGTGGGCGGTCGGGGCGATGATCGCGGCGCTGCGCGACTTCCCCGCCTTCGCCGACGCCCAGCGCAGGGGCGAGTGGACCTACCACCACACCGGGGTGCTGGCCGACGCCCGCGTGCTGATCGTCGGCTACGGATCCATCGGCGCGGCGCTCGAGCGCAGGCTCGCCGGGTTCGAGGTCGAGATCGTCAGGGTGGCCAGGACGGCCCGCGAGGGCATCCACGCCATGGAGGATCTGGACGCCCTCCTTCCCGAGGCCGACGTCGTGGTGCTGCTCGTCCCCGCGACGCCCGTCACCACAGGCATGGTCGACGCCGGCTTCCTGGCCCGCATGAAGGACGGGGCGCTGCTCGTCAACGCCGCCAGGGGCACGGTCGTCGACACCGACGCGCTGGTCGCCGAGCTCGTCTCCGGACGGCTGAGGGCCGCGCTCGACGTGACCGACCCCGAGCCGCTGCCCGAGGGGCACCCGCTCTGGAACGCGCCAGGGGTGTTCATCACACCGCACGTGGCGGGCAGCACGCCCGCCTCCACGCGCCGCGCGCTGCGGCTGATCCGCTCCCAGCTGCTGCGATACCTGGCGGGCGAGCCGTTGAAGAACGTCATCACGGAGTCGTACTGACAAAGGGAATCCCGAACGTGTCTGCGTCGTGACCTTCGGTGCGTACGGTGGTCGTCATCGATGATTCCACGACAGCCATCCATGACCCGTTGTCAAGGCGATCTTCGGAGCAAAGTGGTCCTCATGGTTATCAGATCGGTGACGACTCCCCGGTTGTCGCCCCCCGCGCGCCCGCGAGAGCACACACTGGCGATGTGCGACTGCCGGACTCCGGCAGTCACGTGAGCTGACTTGACACGGGATGGGCAACGACATTGATCCGCTGGCGTGATCCACGGGCGCCGCTGGCCGCCGCAGCCGCGACAGGCGTGGCGGGGCTGGCCGCCGCCCTCGTCGCGGGCGCGCCGGCCCTGGCGACCGCCGCGGTCGCGGGAGGGCTGGCCGCGCTGCTGGCCGCGGTCTCGCTGCTGGTCGCCTCGGTGAAGATGGCGCCCCAGCACCGCACCACGGCGCGCTGGCTGGGCTCGGCGGCCGTGGTCTGGCTGCTCGGCGTGGTGCTGCGCCCCGTCGCGGGCTCCAGCCTGGCGGTCAACTTCTCCGATCTGCTCATGCTCGTCGCCACCGTGCTGCTCGCGGGGGGGTGCGTGCTGTCCGCCGGCAGGCAGATGCGGCCTCAGGTCGTGCTGAGACAGCTGACCGACGCCTACCTGTGCGCGGCCGCGCTCTTCCTGATCAGCTGGGCGGTCGCGCTCCGACCGCTCTACGTCGACGTCGGCGACTCGTCGACGTTCATGATCACGCTGTTGCCCGCGCTGATCGGCCTGCTGCTGACCTGCGCGGTGGGGCCCGTGGTCATCACCGCGAGGTCCCCGCTCTGGCCGCTCGGCCTCGCCGGCCTGGCCGTACTGGCCGCCGCGACCATCGGCGAGCTGGCGGCAGCCGTCGCCAGGCTCGGCGGCGTCGAGCCGCCCCGGTGGAGCCTCCTGCTCGCCCCCGTCGCCTTCCTGCTGCTGGCCGCGCTGCCGTGGAGCGGCAGGAGGTCGCGGATCGTCGAGGCGGGCGACGAGGCCGCGAAGGCGCCGACCGGCCAGGTCACCGCCACGCTGCTGGCCGCGGTGCCGCTGTGCCTGGTCGTGATCGCCGCGATCGCCATGCTGCTCAACCTCAAGGGCCCGCCCGTGACCGGCGTCGCCGTCATCGCCGTCTCCGCGGTGGTGATCCTGGTGGTGCGCGTCTTCGTGCTCATCGGCGCCACCGCCCGCATGCGCCATCTCGTCGCGCTCGGCGAGCGCCAGCTCCGCGAGCTGGCCGAGAGCACCGGCGACGTGGTCCTGCTGTGCGACTACGAAGGCGTCGTGCGCGAGATGGGCGCGGGCGTCGAGGCCATCTACGGCTACCAGGCCGACGACCTGGTGGGCGGCTCGATCTTCGACTACATCCACCCCGAGGACGTGCCCGGCATCCAGCTGGCCCTGCGCCAGATGGACCTCGACGACGACCAGGCGGCACCGGGCGCCTGCCTGATCGCCTGCCGGGTGCGCGCCGCCGACGGCACCTGGCGGCCCACCGAGTCCGTGGCCACCCGCCACGTGCGCGGCCAGGACCTGCTGCTGATCACCACCCGTGACATCAGCGACGAGGAGGCGCTGCGCAACCAGGTCGCGCACCTGACCTTCCACGACGGCGTCACCGGGCTGCCCAACCGCTCCTACTTCGAGGAGCGCACCCGCGAGGTGCTCGAGGGCAGGCAGTCGGGCCGCACCGCGGTGATCTTCCTCGACCTCGACGGGTTCACCTCGGTCAACGACTCGGTGGGGCACGCCAGCGGCGACTACCTCCTGGGGCAGGCGGCGCGCCGCCTGCGCGGTGCCGTACGGCCCGACGACACGCTGGCGCGCTGGGGCGGCGACGAGTTCGCCGTGCTGGTCGAGACGGGGCCCGAGGCGGCGCAGGTCGCCGTCGATGTGGCCGAGCGGCTGGTACGGGCGGTCTCGCAGGAGCCGTTCAGGGTGGCCGACCGCGACGTGGCGCTGACCGCCAGTGTGGGCGTGGCCTTCGCCGAGGACGGCCTGCCGGCGGGCGACCTGATCCGTAACGCCGACGTGGCGATGGCCAGGGCCAAGGAGCTCGGCGGGCGCAGGGTCGAGGTGTTCGCCGCGCACATGCACGCCGACGTGGTGCGCAGGCTCGAGCTGGCCGCCGACCTGCACCGGGCGCTGGTCGAAGAGCAGTTCGCCATCGAGTACCAGCCCGTCGTCGACCTGGCCACCTCCAGGGTCACCGCCGTCGAGGCGCTGGTGCGGTGGTGGCGCGGGTCGGTGTTCGTGCCGCCGGAGCAGTTCCTCGGCCCCGCCGAGGACACCGGGCTCATCGTGCCGCTGAGCGAGTGGATCCTGCGCGAGGCCTGCCGCGAGGTGGCCGCCTGGCGCGCCTCCTCGTGGGACATCGGCCTGTCGCTCAACCTGTCGGCCCGGCAGATCACCGCGCCGCGTTTCGTCGAGACCATCTCCGAGGCGCTGGAGGAGAGCGGCCTGCCCGCCTCCGCGCTCACCCTCGAGGTGATCGAGGAGATGCTGGTCGAGGACGCCGAGGAGACCATCAGCAGGCTGTCGGAGCTGCGCGCCCTCGGCGTACGGCTGGCCATCGACGACTTCGGCACCGGCTACGCCTCGCTGGCCTTCCTGCGCCAGCTCCCGGTCGACATGATCAAGATAGACCCGTCGTTCGTCTCCGGCCTCGGCCGCGACGAGACGCTGACGCTGCTCACCCGCACCATCGTCCGGCTCGGCCACGACCTCGGGCTGATCGTCGTGGCCGAGGGCATCGAGCGGCCCGAGCAGCTGGAGCTGCTCAGGGAGATGGGTTGCACCCGAGGTCAGGGCTACCTCGTGGCCCGGCCCATGGCGGCGCGCGGGGTCGACTCGCTCATGCGTACCAATCTCACAAGTCTCGGATCGTGAGACGCGCGTTCCACCAAATTGACACAGCAGCCCTAGGAGCGGCTATCGTGTGTTCCATGCTTCGCAGTGAGATTCTCGTAGTACTTCGCCGGCGCGCAGGCCGTTAGCGAAGCACGTCGACCTGCGCGCCGCCCCAGCCCCGCACCCCCCGTGCGGGCCGGGGCATTTTTTATGTCCTCAATGCTCAACGCCACGCAAGGAACGAGCGATGACCGAACGGATGACAGGTGCACAAGCCCTCGTGAGGGCGCTGGAGCACGTCGGAGTCGACACCGTGTTCGGGATCCCTGGCGGCGCCATCCTTCCCGCCTACGATCCCCTCTACGACTCGACCAAGGTCCGTCACGTGCTTGTACGGCACGAGCAGGGCGCGGGTCACGCCGCCGAAGGCTACGCCCAGGCGACGGGCAGGGTCGGGGTGTGCATGGCGACCAGCGGTCCTGGCGCGACGAACCTGGTGACGCCCATCGCCGACGCCTACATGGACTCGGTGCCCATCGTGGCGATCACCGGCCAGGTCGCCAGCAGCATGATCGGCACGGACGCCTTCCAGGAGGCGGACATCTCCGGCATCACCATGCCGATCACCAAGCACAGCTTCCTGGTCACCGACGCGGCCGACATCGCCCGCACGGTCATGGAGGCGTTCCACATCGCCTCCACCGGACGCCCCGGGCCGGTCCTGGTCGACATCTCGAAGGACGCGCTGCAGGCCGAGACCACCTTCGTCTGGCCGCCGGTCATGCAGCTGCCCGGCTACCGCCCGGTGACCAGGCCGCACTCCAAGCAGATCCGTGAGGCGGCCAAGCTCATCGCCGAGTCCAAGCGGCCCGTCCTCTACGTCGGCGGCGGCGTCCACAAGGCGGGCGCCTCGGCCGAGCTGCTGCGGCTGGCCGAGCTGACCGGCATCCCCGTCGTCACCACGCTGATGGCGCGCGGCACCTTCCCCGACAGCCACCCGCAGCACATGGGCATGCCCGGCATGCACGGCAGCGTGTCGGCGGTCGGCGCGCTGCAGCAGTCCGACCTCATCATCGGCCTGGGCGTGCGCTTCGACGACCGGGTCACCGGACAGCTGTCCACCTTCGCGCCCCACGCCAAGGTCGTCCACGCCGACATCGACCCCGCGGAGATCTCCAAGAACCGCCACGCGGACGTGCCGATCGTCGGCGACTGCCGCGAGGTCATCACCGAGATGATCGCGGCCGTCGAGGCGGAGAACCGCAAGGGCGACTACACCGACTGGTGGAAGACGCTCAACGGCTACAAGACGACCTACCCGCTCGGCTACGAGGAGTTCGCCGACGGCTCGCTGGCGCCGCAGTACGTCATGGAACGGCTGAGCGCGCTCGCCGACTCCGACACCTACTTCGTCGCGGGCGTCGGCCAGCACCAGATGTGGGCCGCGCAGTTCATCGACTACGAGCAGCCCGGCCGGTTCATCAACTCGGGCGGCCTGGGCACCATGGGCTTCGCCGTCCCGGCGGCCATGGGCGCCAAGATGGGCCGCCCGGAGGCGACGGTCTGGGCGGTCGACGGCGACGGCTGCTTCCAGATGACCAACCAGGAGCTGGCCACCTGCGCGATCGAGGGCGTGCCCATCAAGATCGCGGTCATCAACAACGGCAACCTCGGCATGGTCAGGCAGTGGCAGACGCTGTTCTACGACCAGCGCTACTCCAACACCGACCTGCAGACGAAACTCCGGATCCCCGACTTCGTCAAGCTGGCCGAGGCCTATGGTTGTGTGGGCTTGCGGTGCGAGCGGCCGGAGGACGTCGACACCGTCATCAAGGAGGCCATGGAGATCAACGACCGTCCGGTTATCGTCGACTTCGTGGTCCACCAGGACGCCATGGTGTGGCCGATGGTCGCGGCGGGCACCAGCAACGACGACATCAAGATCGCCCGGGACATGGCGCCGACGTGGGAGAACGAGGAATGAGCAGGCACACGCTGTCGGTGCTGGTGGAGAACAAGCCGGGCGTCCTGGCCCGCGTGTCCTCCCTGTTCAGCAGGCGCGGCTTCAACATCGACTCGCTGGCGGTCGGGCCGACCGAGCACTCCGACATCTCGCGCATGACCATCGTGGTCAGCGTCGAGGAGCTCCCGCTGGAGCAGGTCACCAAGCAGCTCAACAAGCTGGTGAACATCCTCAAGATCGTCGAGCTCGACAGTTCCCAGTCGGTCCAGCGCGAACTCATGCTGATCAAGGTCAAGGCCGACGCCGAGACCAGGTCGCACGTTCTCGAGCTGGTCCAGCTGTTCAGGGCCCGCTGCGTCGACGTCGCGTCCGACGCGGTGACCATCGAGGTCACCGGCACCCCGGACAAGCTCGAGGCCTTCATCAAGGTGCTGGAGCCGTTCGGCATCAAGGAGCTTGTCCAGTCGGGCATGGTGGCCATCGGCCGCGGCGCCCGTTCCATCACCGACCGGTCCCTCAGGGCACTGGACCGTACCGCCTGAAAGGTTTATGTAAGTGACCGAGATCTTCTACGACGACCAGGCCGACCTGTCGATCATCCAGGGCCGGGTCGTGGCCGTCATCGGGTACGGCAGCCAGGGCCACGCCCACGCCCTCTCCCTGCGTGACTCCGGCGTCGACGTCCGCGTGGGCCTGCCCGAGACCTCCAAGAGCAGGGACCTGGCCGCGGCCGAGGGCCTGCGCGTGGTCACCCCCGCCGAGGCGGCCGCCGAGGCCGACCTCATCATGATCCTCGCGCCGGACCACCTCCAGCGCGGCATCTACGAGAACGACATCAAGCCGAACCTCCAGGAGGGCGACGCGCTCTTCTTCGGCCACGGCCTCAACATCCGCTACGGCCTCATCGAGGCGCCCGAGGGCGTCGACGTCGCCATGGTCGCCCCCAAGGGCCCCGGCCACCTCGTGCGCCGCCAGTACCAGGCGGGCCGCGGCGTGCCGTGCCTCGTCGCGGTGGAGAAGGACGCCTCCGGCAAGACCCTCGACCTGGCGCTGTCCTACGCCAAGGGCATCGGCGGCACCCGTGCGGGCGCACTGAAGACGACCTTCACCGAGGAGACCGAGACCGACCTGTTCGGCGAGCAGGCCGTCCTCTGCGGTGGCGTGTCCGAGCTGATCAAGGCGGGCTTCGAGACGCTGATCGAGGCCGGGTACCAGCCCGAGGTCGCCTACTTCGAGTGCCTCCACGAGATGAAGCTGATCGTCGACCTCATGTACGAGGGCGGCGTCTCCAAGATGTACTGGTCGGTGTCCGACACCGCCGAGTACGGCGGCTACACCCGCGGCCCGCGCGTGGTCACCGAGGAGACCAAGAAGGAGATGAAGCGCATCCTGGCCGAGATCCAGGACGGCACCTTCGCCCGGCAGCTGGTCGAGGAGTTCGACGGCGGCCAGAAGGAGTTCACGCGCTTCCGCGACGAGCTGGCCGAGCACCCGATCGAGAAGACGGGCGCCAAGCTGCGTCCGATGATGAGCTGGCTCAAGTCCGAGGGCTGACCCGCTCCCGGGCGTCCCTGACCGGGGCGCCCGGGCGGCGTCGCGCCCCTCACGGGGAAGCGGCGCCGACGAGGGCCGCGTCGCCCTCCGCCCTGTCGCCGGTACCTGCCCTGTCGGCTGTACCGGTCCCGTCGCCGGTACCTGTCCTGTCGCCGGTACGGCAGGCCCGCCCACGCGCCTCCGCGGTCACCGGCAGGCCTCCGTCCAGGGGACGCTCCTCGAGCGCGCGGGGCCGCTCGCCGTCACGGACCGCGCCCCCTCCTTCCAGCAGCCGCCAGGTCAGCACGGCCGCGCCCAGCGCGAACACCACCAGCAGGGCCAGCCCCGCGCGCGCCGCGCCCGTCCAGTCGCCGGCGTCGAGCACGCCGAAGAACACCAGGCCGGTCGCCGTCACCCCGAGCACGCCGCCCACCTCCTGGACGGTTCCCAGCACACCGGCCGCCGCGCCCGCGTGCGCCTGCCGTACCGACGCCAGGACCGCCGACAGCAGCGGCGACATCACCAGGCCCATCCCCGCGCCCGCCAGGAAGAGCCCGGGGAGCAGCGCGCCCGCCGGTCCGCCGAGCGCGTGGACGTTCCACAGCAGTCCCGCGGCGAGGGTGAGCGCGCCCGCCACGGGCAACCGCCTGCCCTGCCGCGAGCCCATGCCGCGCCTGGAGCACAGCGACGCGGCGAAGAATCCCGCGTTGACCGCCGTGAACAGCGCGCCCGACGCCATCGGGGTCAGGCCCCTGCCGTCCTGCAGGTAGAGGGCGAGCAGGAACGACAGGCCGGAGGAGCCGCCGAACAGGAGCGCCACGGCGCCCAGCCCCGGCACGAACCCGCGCTCGCGGAAGACGCTCAGGTCGAGCAGGGGGTTCGCGAGCCGCTTCTGCCTGGCGACGAACGCCGCCATGAGGGGGAGCGAGGCGGCGAGGCAGGCCCATGACCAGGCCGGCCAGCCGGCTTCCTGGCCGTGGGCGAGCGGGAAGACGACGGCCACCAGGCCCGCGGCCACCAGTGCCGCCCCCAGCAGATCGAGCCTGCGCCGCTCCGGCCGGCGGTGGTCCGCGGGCGCGGCGGGTGGGCCGGGCAGGAGACGGCGGGCGCGGGCCAGGGCGAGCAGGCCGATCGGGACGTTGACCAGGAAGCAGCCGCGCCACCCGAGCCCCGCCACGTCCGCCGCGATCAGCGCGCCGCCGACGACCTGGCCGCCGACGCCCGCGAGGCCGACGGCGGTGCCGTACCAGCCGAACGCCTTCGCCCCGTCGGCGCCCTGGTAGAGCGTCCTCATCAGGGTCAGCACCTGCGGCGCCATCAGCGCCGCCGCGCCGCCCTGCGCGATCCGCGAGGCCACCAGGAACGCCGGGTCGGGGGCCGCGCCGCAGGCCGCCGAGGCCAGCGTGAACAGGGCGAGGCCGGCGAGGAAGACCCGGCGGGGGCCGTGGAGGTCGCCGAGCCGTCCCGCGATGATCACGCCCGCCGCGTACGCGAGGCCGTAGCCCGCGATCACCAGCTGGGTCGCGGACTCGCCGGCGCCGAGGTCGGCGCGGATGGCGGGCAGCGCGACGTTGGCGATGAAGAAGTCGAGGGTCGTGACGAACGCGGCCACGAGCAGGACGGGCAGCGCCCTCCACCTGGTGCCGCTCATGGCCGGACCGCGACCTGGTCGAGGCCGTCGACGGCGGGCGGGCTGGGGACGTGCGGGCGGCAGGTGCCGCATGCCTTCCTGGGGCGGTTCATGGGGATCAGCGTGGAGAGGGCGGGTTATGGAAGCCTTACGGTGATCCCGTAGCCGCCCCGAAATCGTCGGTGGCGCTTGTTAGCTTGAGCGGCATGCGATTCGGGGTGCTCGGCCCGCTGGCGGTCTGGTCGACGGAGGGGCGTTCGCTGCGCATACCCGAGGCGAAGGTCCGGGCCCTGCTGGCCGACCTGCTCGCGCACGCGGGCCGGCCGGTCCCGGCCGACCGCCTGATCGACGACCTGTGGGGTGACCGGCCGCCGGGCAAGCCGGCGGCGGCGCTGCGGGTCAAGGTGTCCCAGCTGCGCAGGGTGCTGGAGGAGGCGGAGCGGGACGGCAGGCGGCGGCTGGCCTTCGCCCCCTCGGGCTACGCGCTGCGCGTGGAGCAGGGCACGCTCGACGCCGACCGGTTCGAGGCGCTCGCCGGGAAGGCCCGCGCGAGCGACGACCCCGCCACCAAGGTCGCGCTGCTGGCCGACGCGCTGGCGTTGTGGCGCGGCGAGCCGTTCGCCGACGTCGCCGACGAGGAGTTCGTCCGGCCGGTGCGCGCCCGCCTGGCCGAGCAGCGGCTGGTGGCGATCGAGGAGCAGGCCGAGGCGAGGCTCGCCCTCGGCGAGCACGCCCAGCTCGCGGCCGAGCTGGCCGACCTGGTGGCCGAGCACCCGCTCCGCGAGCGGCTGCGGGCCGTCCACCTGCGCGCCCTCTACGGCGCGGGCCGGCAGAGCGAGGCGCTCGACGGCTACGCCGGGCTGCGCACCCTGCTGGCCGAGGAGCTCGGCCTCGATCCCGGGCCCGAGCTGGTGGCGCTCCACCAGGCGATGCTCGAGCAGGACCCCGCGCTCGACGCCCCGCCCGCCACCACTCCCACCAACCTGCCCGTGCCCATGACCGGCCTGATCGGCAGGGAGGGCGCCACGGCCGAGGTGCGGTCGCTGGTCGAGTCCCACCGGCTGGTCACGCTCACCGGGCCGGGCGGGGTCGGCAAGACCCGGCTCGCGCTGGAGGTGGCCGCGCAGCTCGAAGGAGCCCACCCCGACGGCGTGTGGCTGGTCGAGCTGGCCGCCCGACCCGCCACCGGCGGGGTCGTCGACGCCATCGCGGCGGCGATGGGCGTCCGTGACGACAGGGCGGCGGGCAAGCGCGGCGCCGACGCCACCGAGCGGCTGGCCGACGTGCTGCGGGCCAAACGCGTGCTGCTCCTGCTCGACAACTGCGAGCACGTCGTCGACCAGGTCGCCGCCGTCGCCGAGAGGCTGCTGCGGTCGGCGCCCGCGCTACGCGTCCTGGCCACCAGCCAGGAGGCGCTGGCCATCGACGGGGAGCGGCTGTGGGCAGTCCAGCCGCTCGACCTGCCCTCGGGCACGGGCGACGCCGCCGCCTCCAGCGCCGTGCGGCTCTTCGCGGCGCGGGCGACCGCGGCCGCGCCGGGGTTCGTCCTCGACGAGCGCAACGCGGAGGCGGTCGCGGCCGTCTGCCGCCGCCTCGACGGGCTGCCGCTCGCGCTGGAGCTGGCCGCCTCACGCATGCGCGTGCTCAGCCCGGCCCAGCTCGCCGATCGGCTCGACGACCGGTTCCGCCTGCTCGGCGCGGGCAGGCGGGGCGCCCCTGCCAGGCAGCAGACCCTGCGCGCGATGATCGACTGGAGCTGGGAGCTGCTCACGGAGGCCGAGCGGGTCGTGCTGCGCCGCCTGGCCGTCCATGCCGACGGCTGCACGCTGGAGGCCGCCGAGGCGGTGTGCTCAGGGGAGGGCGTGCACCCGGCCGACGTGCTCGACCTGCTGGCCAGGCTCGTCGACCGCTCGCTCGTCGTCACCGTGACGACGCCGCTGGGCACCCGCTACCGCCTGCTGGAGTCGGTGGCCGCCTACTGCCTCGAACGGATGGAGGAGGCGGCCGAGCTCGCATGCGTGCGGCGCCGCCACGCCCACCACTACCTCGCCCTCGCCGAGGAGAGCGGCCGGCGGGCCGCGGGGCGGTCGCGGTGGCTGGCGGCCATCGACGCCGAGAGCGCCAACCTGCGCGCCGCGCTCGACACCGCGGCCCGCCAGGGCGCGGCGGAGCTCGCGTTGCGCCTGGCCAACGCCATGGCTCTGCATTTCCTGATGCGCTGCCGCTTCGACGAGGGGCGCAGGGCACTGGCTCTGGCGCGGTCCGTCGAGGGTGCGGCCGACCCGGTCCTCAGGGCGCTGGCCGAGATCCTGGAGGCGGGCCTGACGCTGCGCCTGGGGGTCGCCGTCGATCTGAGGGGGCGGGTGGAGGCCGCGCTCGCCGTGCTGGAAGCGGCGGGAGATCTCCACCTGCTGGCCAGAGCCCAGTGGTTCCTCGGGTTCAGCATGTGGGGCCACGGTGTCCAGCTCCGCAGCGAGGAGCTGATCGCCAGGTCTCTCGCGGTGTGCGAGACGGTCGGCGACCGGTGGGGCACGGCGGCCGGGCTCGTCGCCCGTGCCCTCCACGCCATGATGAGGGGCGACCTCCCCGGTGCCGAGCGGGACGGCGAGCGCAGCGCGGAGCTGTTCGAGGAGCTCGGCGATCACTGGGGGATCCTGCAGACGGTCGAGCCGCTGGCGACGCTCGCGGAGATCGACGGTGACTACGACCGGGCCGCGGCGCTTCACTCCCGGGGCCTGGCCATGGCCGAGGAGCTGGAGCTGGGGTTCGAGGTCTCCAGGTACACGGCGGGGCTGGGCCGCATCGCGCTGCTGCGGGGCGACTACGCCAGGGCTGACGAGCTGCACGAACGGGCCAGGCGGCTGGCGGTGACGCAGGCGCACCCCTACGCCGAGCAGTTCGCCGAGATCGGGCTCGCGCTCAGCGCCCGGCGGCAGGGCCGGCTCGCCACCGCGGAGAAGCACCTGCGCACCACGCTCGACTGGATCAGGAAAGCGGGGGAGTCGGGCTCGGCCCTGCTGCTGGCGGAGCTGGGCTTCATCGCCGAGTTGCGGGGCGATGCCGAGCTGGCCACGTCGCTGCACCGCGAGAGCCACGCCCATGCCAGCGCCATCGCCGATCCCCGGGCGATCGCGCTGGCGCTGGAGGGAATGGCGGGGGCGGTGTCGCTGGGCGGCGATCACCGGCGTGCCGCCAGGCTGCTCGGGGCGGCCGCGGCGGCCAGGGAGTCGGTGGGGCGACCGCTGCCGCAGGCCGAACGCGGCGACGTCGACCGGATCACGGCGCGGGTGGTGGCAGCGCTGGACGAGGAGCCCTTCCTGGCCGAGTTCCGGGCGGGCGCCGGCGACCCGGTCCCGGTGTGAGCCGTCGGACCTCGGCGGGTCCCGGAGGCGGGCATCGGGCGAGGCAACGGCGCGGGCCCGCCTGACACTCCCTTGTGAGCCGCCGGATCTGGGCGGGTTCCGGAGTCGGGCGTCCGGGCAACGGAACGGCGCGGGCCCGCCTGCCGCTCCCTTGTGCGGAGGAGGAGCGGCGGCGGGCCCGCTGGGAGGCGTCGGGCGGGGTGATGGGTTGACCCGACGCACGTGAGGGAAATCAGTGGCGGGCGAAGACCTGGGTCCAGTGCGGGCCCTTCGCGTCGTGCCCGACACCGATGTGGGTGTAGTTGCAGTTCATGATGTTCGCGCGGTGCCCCGGGCTGTTCATCCAGCCCCGAACCACGTCGGCGGCGGTGCGCTGGCCCATGGCGATGTTCTCTCCCCAGGCGCTGACGGGGGAGAAGCCCGAGGCCTTGATGCGGTCGCCGGGGCCGCGGCCGTCGGGTGAGGTGTGGCTGAAGTAGCCCTTGGCCGCCATGTCCGCCGAGTGGCCCTCGGCCGCGGCGCGCAGCTGCGGGTCGTGGGTGAGCGGCTTGCAGCCGCCGGAGGCGCGCTCCGCGTTGGTGAGCTTGACGACCTCGTCCTCGATGGTCGTGCCGCCGCCGGTCGGCGTGCTCGTCGGGGTCGCCGTCGACGTGGTGGTCGGGCTGGCGGTCGGGGTGGTGGTCGGGCTCCCGGTGGGCGACGGCGCGGGCGTCGGGGCGGTGTCGCACGAGATCGAGGCGACGCCGGAGCGGTGCGAGTTGCCCCGGTAGTCGGTCGCGGTCACGTAGAGGCGGCGCGGCACGTCGCTGCAGCGGATCCCGGCCACGACGCTGCCGTTGGTGACGAGCTGCGAACCGCTCTTGAGCAGGCGGTCCGGTCCCGGGCGCACCTCGATGACGCGGACCCGCAGGCGCGCCTGGTCGTCGCAGCCGGTCCGGGCGGCGCCGCCCCTGACGGTGCCGGTGGTGTCGAGGTATGGCTTGGCCGCGACCACGCGGCAGGAGTTCTTCGGCTGGGTCTCCGCATACGCGGCGGTGACCGACGTGCTCAATGCCGCCAGACTTCCGAGGCAGGCGAGTGCCTGGAGCTGTCTGCGCACGTTGTCCTCCGTGGGGTTAGACACTGGGTCGATGACGCATTCTGGTGTGACTGAAACGAAATGTCACGAAAAAACCACGAAAATCTGGGGCTCCATGTGTCCCTTTCGTAACAAAGATCTCTTCTGTCCGCGGTAAACCATGTGCCCGACCTGCGCGTCTACGTCTCTTCGATCTCTGCGCCACCAGATGTGATGTGAAACATGTCGAGTGCCGGATTCCGCCCGCGCCGAAACCGCTGATCAGCCGCGGTCCACCTCGATCGCCCCTCGCCCTTTCCACGCCGATCTCATGCCGGAACCCCGGTACGCCGAACGGCCCTGCCTCTCCCGTCCGCCCCGGAGGTGGGGCGGAGGGGAGGGGCAGGGCCGGGAGGGGCAGGGCGGCGGTCACGAGCTGCGGCGGTAGCGGGCGGCGACCACGGAGATCCAGAGCATCGCGGTGATCGCCCCGATGGCCAGGGTGAGGGAACCCGCCGTGCCCCCGCTCATCGCCCAGCCGTTGCCGAGCAGGAGGGCGGTGCCGGCGACGCGGGAGGCGACGGCGCGGCCGCGGTCGCCGGCCCGGCTGAAGTGGCGGCCCAGGATGTAGCAGGCGGCGATCAGGGCGGCGAAGGCGATCGATCCGGCGGCCATGTGGCCGTAGCCGTGCCAGCTGATCGTCTGCGGCATGCCGTACGGGGTGCCGGTGGGGAAGCCGTCGCCCGGGTCCATGACCAGGACGCCGGCGGCCATCATGCCGATGCCGTTGAGGCGGACCAGCCGCGGCACCCACGTCCCGCCGGGGGTGCCGTGCATCGCACGGCGCAGGCCGGACGCGCCCACGACGGTCAGCACGCCCGCGACCAGGAAGTTGGCGATCTGCAGCCAGCCGAGTGAGCCGTTGGCCAGCGCGCTCAACGGGTGGCGGGTCAGGTCGAAGCCCTCGCGGGTGGCGGCCTGCAGGAGTGAGACCGTCGCCCACAGCGGCGCGGCCACGGTCGCGCAGGTGAGCAGGGCGCGGGTGGTGGCGGCGGGCCCGGCGGTGGCGGTGGGGAGCTGGATGGCGGTCATGTCCGGTGCCTTTCTCGGTGTCGGTTCTCATCCAGACGTCGATCCAGCGATGTGACAGGGAATGCGTGTGTTTCCTGTCGCTAGGGTGGTACGACGCGTAGGCAGCGACACGCGAACACGAGGAGGCAGGCCCATGCGCTACCTGATGATGTCCAAGGCTTCTGACACGCCCCCCGACGAGACCCTCTACGTCGAGATGGCCGCGTTCGTCGAGGAGCTGACCGCGGCGGGCATCCTGCTGGCCACCGGCGGCCTCGAGCCCGGCGGCATCCGCGTGACGTCCGCCGGCGACGAGATCACCGTGACCGACGGGCCGTTCGCCGAGGCGAAGGAGGCCGTGGCCGGGTTCGCGCTGGTCGAGGTGCGCTCGAAGGAGGAGGCGATCGAGCTGACCCGCCGCTTCCGCAAGATCGTCGGGGACGGCGAGAGCGTCATCCAGCAGGTCTTCGGGGCCTGATCCGCTGCCGGCATGTCCACGACGGACACCCATCGCAGCGTCGACGCGGTCTGGAAGCTGGAATCGGCGCGGATCATCGCCGCGCTCGCCCGGATGGTGCACGACGTCGGCCTCGCCGAGGAACTGGCCCAGGACGCGCTCGTCGCCGCGCTCGAACAATGGCCGCAGTCGGGGGTCCCGGATAATCCGGGCGCCTGGCTCATGGCCGTCGCCAAGCGCAGGGCCATCGACCACATCCGGCGCTCCGCCCGCCTGGAGAGCGGGTACGAGCAGTTGGCCCATGAGCTTCACCAGCCGCAGGACACCGAGCCGCCGGACACCGAGCAGCAGGACGTCCTACGGCTGATGTTCGTCTCCTGCCACCCCGTGCTGCCGACCGAGGCGCGGGTCGCGCTGACGCTGCGGCTCCTCGGCGGCCTGACCGCCGCGGAGATCGCGCGGGCGTTCCTCGTCACCGAGCAGCGGATCGCCCAGCGCATCGCCCAGGCGAAGCGGACCCTCGCCGCGGCGGCGGTGCCGTTCGAGCTGCCCGACGGCACGGAGACGGCCGCGCGCCTGTCGTCGGTGCTCGAGGTCATCTACCTGATCTTCAACGAGGGGTACTCGGCGACGTCGGGCGACGACCTGATGCGGCCGGGGCTCTGCCTGGAGGCGCTGCGGCTCGGCCGGCTGCTGGCCACGCTCGCCCCGGACGAGGCCGAGGTGCACGGGCTGGTGGCGCTCATGGAGATCCAGGCGTCCCGCTCGGCCGCGCGGACCGGGCCGTCGGGAGAACCCGTCCAGCTGCACGAGCAGAACCGGGGTCGCTGGGACCAGCTCCTCATCCGCCGCGGGTTCACCGCGATGCTGCGGGCCAGGGCGATCGGCGGCGCTCCCGGCCCCTACGTGCTGCAGGCGGCGATCGCCGTGTGCCACGCGCAGGCGCGAACCCCCGAGGACACCGACTGGGCGCAGATCGCCGCGCTGTACGAAGGGCTGGCCCGCCTGCTGCCGACGCCGATCGTGCAGCTCAACCGGGCTGTGGCCGTCGGGATGGCGCACGGGCCGCAGGCCGGGCTCGCCGTGGCCGACACCCTCGTCGAGGATCCCGTGCTGCGCGACTACCACCTGCTGCCGAGTGTCAGGGGCGATCTCCTGCTCGGCCTGGGACGGCACGCGGAGGCGCGGCTGGAGTTCGAGCGCGCCGCGGCCCTCACCAGGAACGCCGCCGAGCGTGACTTCCTGCGCCGCCGCGCCGACGAGATCGCGGTCACCGGCGCGCCCGTCCGGACGCTTGGCCGGGCCGTACAGGAATTCCTGGCACGGGACGATCTCGGCGCCCCGACGATCCGCTCCTACCGGCAGACCCTGCGCCGCCTGCTCCTGGCCCTGGGCGAGCAGCTGCCTCTGGACTCCCTCACCGCCGCCCACGTCACCCGGGTGTTCCAGACGGCCTGGGGCGACGCGGCGGCCAGGACGTGGAACCGGCATCGGTCCGCCATCCGGTCGTTCGGCGCCTGGGCGTCCCTGGACGATCTCGCGGCGGGCCTCGACCGGCGACCCGAGACGCGCGCACCCGCGGAGCGGATCGGCCCGGCACAGCTGGAGGCGCTGTGGAGCAGCCCTGACCTGCCCCTGCGCGAGCGGACGTTGTGGCGGCTGCTGCACGAGTCCGGGGCCGGGGTGACGGCCGTCCTGTCGCTGAACGTGGAGGACCTGGACCTCGACGACCGCCGGGCCCGCGCGGGCGGCACCTGGGTGAGCTGGCGCTCGCAGACCGCCGGACTCCTCCCTCTCCTGGTGGCCGGCCGCACCCGTGGGCCGGTGTTCCTCACCGATCGGCGGCCGCGGCCGGCCACGACGCCGGCGGCCGACCTGTGCCCGGAGACGGGACGCCGCCGCCTGTCCTACGAGCGGGCGGAGTACCTGTTCAAGCAGGCGACGAAAGCCCTCGATCCGTCGGGCGGCGGCTACACCCTCCGCCGGCTGAAGGTCGTCTCGTAGCCGCTCCCTCCTCCCTCCCGGCCGGTACGGCACGCCGTGCCACGCGCCACCCCGGGCGCGTGGCCGGCCTCCGTCCAGGGACACGCGTCACCGAGCGTCCGTGGCCGGGCGCCGTTACGGAAGGTGATGTCCGGACGGTACGTGGCGGATGGGGCCGCGGTCCCGGCACCGAGAGCTCCCGACCTCGGTGGAGTCCGTGGCGTCGATGGCCGCGCGACCGTGGCGGTCGGAGGGCGGCCCGTGCCCCTGATGCCGGCGGTCCCGTGACACCAGCGGCTCGGTCGAGATGCGGACCCCGTGATACCAGCGATTCGGTCGAGATGCGGATCCCCCGTGACTCCCGCGGTTCGGTCGAGATGCGGATCCGTAGGCGGGGCCCGGTACCTGCCGAGCCTCGGGCGGGTGGAACCGGCGAACCCGGTGGACCGGGTGGGCCGTGGGCGGTGCGGGGTGGGTGGTGCGCGGGGTGCGTGGGGTCGTGGGTTCGGAGGGTGCGTTGTGCGCGGGATGCGTGGGGCTGGGCGGTGCGAGGTGGGTGGTGCGCGGGGTCCGTGGGGTTGTCGGTTCGCGGGGTGCGTTGTGCGCGGGGCGCGTGGGGCCGTGGCGATGTGGGGTGGGTGGTGTGCGGGGTCCGTGGGGTTGTCGGTTCGCGGGGTGCGTTGTGTGCGGGATGCGTGGGGCCGTGGCGGTGTGGGGTGGGTGGTGCGCGGGGTGCACGAGCTGTGGGCTTCGCGGGGCGGGGGTGTGTGGGGTGCCGGAGGTGTCAAGTGTGTGGAAAGGGGACGGCCCGCCTGAAAGGTTCCGGGCGGGCCGTGCGGGTGGCGGTCAGAGGGTCAGCACTCGACGGGCTTGAGCCACGAGCACTCCAGCTCGCCGCCCTCCGGCGCGGCCGGGCTCTCCTCGCCGCGCAGCTGGGCGGCGGTGTCCGGAGCGGTGCGGCTGAACTTCGCCAGCCGTACCGCGATCTTGTCCTCGATGTCCTTGGGGGACCCGGACAGGTACTGGTTCAGCATGATCGAGAACACCAGCGGCTCGCCCTCGGCGCTCGTCACGTACCCGGACAGCGACGTGACGCTCGTCAGCGACCCCGTCTTGGCGTGGACGTTGTTGGCGGCGGGCGTGCCGCGCATCCGGCTGCGCAGGGTGCCGCCGGTGAAGCGGTCGGCGTTGCCGGCGATGGGCAGCGCGTCGTACCAGGTCTTGAACCACGGCTTGCTCCGCACCGACAGCAGCAGCTGGCTGATGGAGGTGGCGGTGACGCCGTCGCGGCGGGACAGGCCGGAGCCGTCGCGCAGGTTCAGGATCTGCACCCCGTTGGCCTTGGCGAAGTCGGAGGTGGCCTTGAGCCCGGCGGCCCACGTGCCCTGGCCGGCGACCTTGCGGCCCATGGCCTTGGTCAGGATCTCGGCGTGGATGTTGTTGCTGAGCTTCATGAACGGCACCAGCAGCTCGCTCAGCGGCATCGACTCGTGCTTGGCCAGCTCGGTCGCCCCCTCGGGCGCGCCGCTGACGGTGGGCCCGAGGACCTTGACGCCGTGGGCGTTCAACGCCTTGCGGAACAGGGAGGCGGCGTAGCGGGTGGGGTCGTCGACGGCCACCCACTCGCTGTACGGCCCGGCCACGGTGCCGGTGATGACGACCGTGTTGGTGGCGTGCCGGCGTTCGACGAGCACGTCGGTCGAGGTGCCGACGGTGGCGTTGTTGACGATCTTCAGGTAGTCGGTCTCGGGGGTGGTGGAGACCTTGACCTTGTCCCCGTCGGGCGCGACAGAGACGATGACCGAGCCCGCGTCGTAGTCCTTGTCGGGTGAGGCGGTCAGCGCGGAGATCGGGGCGGCGTAGTAGGCGGTTTCGTCGTCCCAGGCCCAGTCCTGGCCGAGCCGTACCGTGTCGAACCAGGTGTCGTCGGTGACCAGCTTGCCGGTGACGAGCTTGACGCCCTTCGCGGCGACGGCGGCGGCGAGCGCGTCGTAGTCGGCGGCCAGCATCGTCGGGTCGCCGGTGCCGCGCAGCACCAGGTCACCGGTGAGCACGGACCCGACGGTACGGCCGGCGGCCAGCGCGCTGGTGGTGAACCGGTGGTCGAGGCCGAGCACCTCGGCCGCGGCCGCGGAGGTGAACAGCTTGGCGTTGGAGGCGGGGGTCATGAGCTTGCCCGCGTCGTTCGAGTAGAGCTCCTCGCCGGTGGCGGCGCTCTTGACCACGACGCCGGCGCGGGCGATGTCCAGCCGGGAGTCGCTGAGGATCTGGTTGAGGTCCTGGGTGAGGTCGGCGACGCCGGGGGAGGGGTCGGCGGCCGTGGCGGGAGCGACGGGGCCGGACGCCCACGCGAGGGCCACGACGAGCGCTCCGGCGGCGAGTGAGGCGGGGGTGCGACGCATGGAGGTCTCCAGGGTGCGTACTTGGTCTCGCAGGGATCATGGGAGCGCCGATCCCCCGCCGCAATCCGCAAATTTCCGTATCTTTCCTGGCGTCCTTGCCGAGGTTGGCCATCCCGCACGTCGCCGCAGCGTGTGACGGCAGGTGGAAGCGCCTCGGCGCGGAACGGAAACCTCGGGCGATGTGGGTCAGACGGTGGTCGCCGGGCTGGACACCAGGAAGCCCACGTCGCCGAACGAGATCTCGTCGCCCGAGCGCACGCGCGCGGGCCCCACCAGCCGCCATCCGTTGAGGCGGGTGCCGTTCAGCGATCCCAGGTCGACCAGCATCCATGACCCGTCGTCCGTCCTGCGCAGCTCGGCGTGCACCCGGGAGACGGTCAGGTCGGCCAGCACCAGGTCGCAGGCCGACCCTCGGCCGACCACGTACCTGAGCCTGCTGTCGTCGGGCAGCGCCAGGCGCGGCAGGCGCGGCTTGCGCCACGCGGACTGCACCCGGGTGGTGAACTCCGAGACCGAGGCCACCACGTCGGTCAGCCGCTGGCGAAGGGTGTTGCGCGGGGGAAGGTCGGCGACCAGCTCGTCGAGCTCGTGGCGGCTGCGCGCACGTAGTGCCTGATCGACTCGGCCCACGAACGTGTCGTGACTCAGACGCCCCTCGACGGCGCGGTCGCGGAGCTCGTCGATGGCGCGATCACGTTCCCCATCGGAGGCGCGAAATGGGGGTTGCGTCGAGCTCATGCCCCGAGTATCGGCCCGAACCGCGTTTCCTGTCCAGAAAACCTTGAATGGGGCATACTGCGTATGCATACTCAGTATTCATGTCGATCAGACACGGGCTCCTGGCGCTGCTGAGCCAGGGGCCTCGGTACGGCTATCAGCTGCGCGCGGAGTTCGAGGCGTCGACGGGGGCGACCTGGCCGCTCAACATCGGCCAGGTCTACACGACGCTTTCGCGCATGGAACGGGACGGCCTGGTCGCCTCCGGCGAGGAGGACGAGCAGGGCCGGGTCGTCTACACGGTCACCGAGGCCGGTCGGGCCGAGATGGGGCGATGGTTCAGCACCCCCGTCGCCCAGTCCGACCGGCCGAGGGACGAGCTGGTCATCAAGCTGGCGATGGCCGTCACCGCGAAGGACGTGGACGTCGGCAAGGTCGTGCAGCGCCAGCGGACCGCCACGATGCGCACCCTGCAGGAGCTGACCCGGGCCAAGCGCGCCGGCTCGGCGGGCCCCGCCCAGCGTCTGGTGCTGGATTCGATGATCTTTCAGGCCGAGGCCGAGCAGCGCTGGCTCGACCACTGCGAGGCCGTACTCAAGGAGGCTGGAGCATGAAGCAGGTGGTGGTGTCGTTGCACGACGTGGCGCGCGTGCACGGGGAGGGCGAGGCCGCCGTCCATGCCCTGAGGGGCGTCAGCCTGCAGGTCGCGTCGGGGGAACTGGTGGCGGTCATGGGCCCGTCGGGCTCGGGCAAGTCGACGCTGCTCAACCTCGCGGGCGGCCTCGACCGGCCCACCGGCGGCACGGTGACCGTCGAGGGCGTCGACCTGGCGACGGTCAGGGACCTGGCGGCGCTGCGGCGCAGGAGCGTCGGCTACGTCTTCCAGGACCTCAACCTCATCCCCTCGCTGACCGCGGCGGAGAACGTCATGCTGCCCCGCGAGCTCGACGGCGTGCGCGCCCGCGACGCCCGGCGGGAGGCGCTCGAGGTGCTGGGCCAGGTGGGCCTGGCGCACGTCGCCGACAGGTTCCCCGACGAGATCTCCGGCGGGCAGCGCCAGCGCGTCGCGATCGCCAGGTCGTTGGTGGGCGAGCGGCGGCTGATCCTGGCCGACGAGCCGACGGGCGCGCTGGACACGCCGACCGGCGACGAGATCCTCGAGTTACTGCGCAGCCGCTGCGAGGCGGGCGCGGCGGTGCTGCTGGTCACCCACGAGTCGCGCTACGCGGGGTGGGCCGACAGGGTGGTGTTCCTGCGCGACGGGCTGATCGCCGACACGACGGCCGCGCCGGTGGAGAGCGCCCGATGAGGGCCGCGCTGCGCATCTCCCGGCGTGACGCCGCCAGGGCCAAGGGGCGCACCGCGCTGATCATGGTGATGATCGGCCTGCCGGTCCTGGTGATCACGGGGTTGCTCACCGTCGTGGCGACCGCGAACGTCTCGCTCCGCGAAGGGCTGGTCAGGCAGCTGGGCGCGGCCGACCTGCGGATCACGACGACGGAGTACGCCAGGGTCGGCGAGCAGCACGGCTCCATCGGACTGCCGGGCCCCGTCGACGACGGCGAACCGAAGCGGGGCGGGCCCACGACCGCGGCGCAGGCGGCCGCGCGGCTGCAGCCCGGCGCGAGGCTGATCGGCTTCGACGAGGGGAGCGTCGACGTCTGGCTCGACGACGGCTACGAGCACGTCAGCGCGGCCGAGATCGACCTGCGCGATCCCCTGGCGAAGGGCATGCGGCCGCTCGTCGCGGGCCGCTACCCCGCCGGTCCCGACGAGGTGGTGGTGGCCAACGGGCTCCCGTTCCGGCCCGGCGAGACCATCAGGGTCACCCGGGCCGACCGCCAGGTGAGAGTGGTGGGCGTGGTGGCCTACCCGTTCAGCTCCGCGCACCGCGAGATCATCGGGTTCAGGGGCGTGCTGCTGCTGAACAAGCGCGACGGCGCCGGCACCGGCTGGCTGGCCGACACCCCGGCCCCCGCGACCCTGGCCGACACCCGGCGCCTCAACGAGGTCGGCCTCGTCGGACTCTCGGCGAACACCGCCGCCTACGACAGGCCGATGGTGCCGACGACGAGCATGGACGTGCTGGCGGTCGCGCTCGTCGTCTTCATGGTGACGGCCGAGACCGTCCTGCTGGCCGGACCCGCGTTCGCCATCGGGTTGCGCCGCCGCAGGACGGAGCTCGCGATGATCTCCGCCCAGGGCGGCTCGGCGGCGCACCTGCGGGCGGTCGTGCTGGCCGACGGTCTCGTCCTGGGCGGCCTCGCCTCCGCCGTGGGGGCCGTCGCAGGGACGGCGGGCGGGCTGCTGCTGGTGCCGTTCGTCTCGACCACCGTGGGCCCGACCGACGTGCCCTGGTGGCAGGTGGCGGGCGTGGCGGCGCTCGGGCTGGTCAGCGGCGTGGTGGCGGCGCTGGTTCCCGCCCAGCAGGCGGCCCGCCAGGACACCGCCGCCGTGCTGGCAGGACGCTCGGGCAGCACCCGGGTCAAGGCCGGCAAGCCGGTGCTCGGGCTGGTCCTGGTGGCCGCCAGTCTCGCCGCGATGGTTCTGGCGGCGAGGACCGAGGAGTTGTGGATCTTCATGGCCGCCATGCTCGGGCTGCTCGGGATGGTGGCGCTGACGCCGTGGATCGTCACGGCCACGGGGCGACCGGCCGGCCGGCTGCCGCTCGCGCTGCGGCTGACCGTGCGCGACGCCGTCCGGCATCGCGTGCGTACGGCGTCGGCCGTCGCGGCCGTCATGACCGCGACCGCCGGAGCCGTCACGGTGGGCATCGGGATCTACAGCCAGCACATCGCCCACCAGGAGTCGTACCGGTCCGCCGTTCCGGCCGGCACGCTGGCGATCAGTGCGGCCGCCGCGGACGACGCGGAATGGGCCAAGATCCGCACGGCCGTGGAGGAACGGCTGCCCAGCGTCGAACTGGTCGGAGGGTACCGCGCGGCGGACGACCGGGGCCGCCTGCTCGACCTGCGCGCCCGGCGGCCGGTCCGGTGTGACGGATGCGGTGTGGAGTCCTTCGACTTCTCCATCGGCGACCAGCGGCTGCTCGATCTGCTCCAGGGCGAGCACGACCCGCGCACGGCCGCCGCGTTCGCGGCGGGCAAGGCGGTGGTCTTCGACCCGTCGCTGGTGCGCGACGGCAGGCTCGTCGTCGAGGCCGGCACCTACGCGTCCCGCGACCCGTACCAGACCTTCGAGCTGCCCGCGATCGTGGCGAAGGCGGCCGACCGGAACCTGGGCGCCGTCCTGGTCCCGCCGTCGGCGGTGGCGGCGAAGGGGTGGAAGCTCACCGAGCGCCAGCTCCACGCGCGGCACCAGCCGAAGGCCATGGACAGGTTCAAACGGGACCTCCTGGCGATCAGTCCCCATGCCGGCGCCAACCTGGAGAGGGGATATCACCGAGACATCGGCGATGAACTGCTCGTGCTGCTGGGCGGCACGCTGGTGCTGGTGCTCGGCGGCACGTTCGTGGCCACCGCGCTGGCGGCGGCCGACATGCGGCCCGACCTCGCGACCGTCTCGGCGGTGGGAGCGCCCGCCACGACGGGCCGGCTGGCGGTGGCCGGCCAGGCCGGCTACATCGCCGGTCTCGGCGCGCTGGTGGGCGCCGTCGCCGGCGCCGCCCCCGGTGTCGCGCTGGCGTGGGTGATGACCAGCGGCGGCGGCACGACCCGGGCATACGGCTGGGTCCGCGTCATGCAGGACATCAAACCGGCGACGATCGCCGTGCCGTGGCCCCTGGTCGGCGGCCTCGTGATCGGCCTGCCGCTGCTGGCCGCGCTCGTCGCGGGAGTGTTCGCGCGGCCAGGAAGGCTGACGGTGACCCGTCGCCTCACCTGACGGCGCGGCGCACGCGGAGCTTGGACTGCTTGAGCGGCAGGAGCTCCCAGTCGTCCATGAACTCCGCCGTCAGGCCGTGCCGCTCGGCCAGCCGCGCGAGCGTCTCGGTCCGGTAGTAGAAGTCTTCGCGCAGGACGTGGTGCTCCTTGCCCTGCGTCCTGTCGAAGGTGAAGTCGAACCAGCCGTCGGGCTTCATGACGCGGGTCACGTGCGCGAAGCACTCCTCGATCACGTGCAGAGGGGAGTGGGAGAAGACGCTGTGGGCGTGGACGACGTCGAAGTACTCGTCCGGCAGGAACTCGAAGCGCAGATCGCGGACGGGGATGAGGTGGGGGAGCTTGCCCTGCAGGCCGTAGTCGGCCAGCGTCCGCTGGGCGGCGAAGAGGATGTCGGGAGAGATGTCGAGCCCGTAGTAGTTGCCGGGGGAGAGGTAGTCGATGAACAGCCGCCCGGCGCGCAGGTTGCCGCAGCCGATCTCCAGCATGCGGTGCTCGGGGCGCAGGCCGTGCGTGACGAGGTAGTCGAACTGCGTCTGGCCCAGCTTCAGCCACCGCTGCCTGCTCTTGGCGCCGACGGCGCGGTCGGGGTTGCGGCCGGTGTCGGAGCGCATCACGGCCCGGTAGTAGTCGACGTGGTCACGGGTGTGCAGCCGGAACCACAGGTCTCTGGTGAGCCGCCGCGCGTGGGGGAGGACTCTGTCAGGGTGCCGGAGGGCGTATCTCGCCTGATGTAGAAGACTCGAGCGGGTCATGCAGAACATGTTCCGCTGTCAATCGGTAACGGAACGTCATGAGGACGGCAAGAAAGATAATGGAGGCTGGCACGGCTGTTTGACCGAGGAGCACGGCGGTGACGGCCGATTCCGGCTGCGCCACCGGCCTGCCCGGATCGGACGGCCCGAATCCACCCAGCGACAGCACCGCGCCGAAGATCAGCGCGCCGAAGGCGCTCACCGCGCTCTCGACCGCCGTCCACAACCCGGTGAACACGCCCGCGCGCCGCATGCCGGTCGTGGCGGCGTCGAGGGCGATCACGTCGGCCAGCATCGAGAACTGCAGCAGCTGGACGCCGGCGAACCCGATGCCCACCACCAGCAGCATGAGGTGCGCGAACAGGTCGCCGAACAGGGGCGTGGCGACCGCCGCCGCCGTACCACAGGCGAAGACGAGGCCGGCGATGAGCATCGCCCCGCGCTTGTCGTACCGCTTGGACAGCTTCAGCCACAGCGGCATCGTGAGCAGGATCGGCCCGATCAGCGCGGCGAACAGCGTGCTGGTCGCCTTGGGGTCGTCGAGAACGTAGGTGGCGAAGTACGGCGCCGCCGCCAGCATCACCCCGACGGCGAGGAACTGCGTGCAGCTCAGCGCCAGCAGCCAGCCGTACGACGCGTTGCCGCGCAGCACCGCGAACTGCGACCACAGCGAGCCGCCGTCGGGCTCGGGGGCGCCGGTCATGGGGGCGCGGGCCGTACCGAAGAAGGCGCCGAGCATGGCGGTCAGCATCACGATCGCGATGGTGACGCCCATCAGCCGGTAGCCGGCCGGCGTGCCGCCGTCGCCCTGGCTGTTGACGATGGCGGGTGCAACGACGCCGCTGATCACGGTCGCCGCGCCGATGAAGACCATCCGCCACTGCAGCAACGCGGTCCGCTCGTGGTAGTCGCCGGTCATCTCGGCGGGCATCGCCTTGTACGGCACCTCGAACAGCGCGTAGGCGGTGGCCGCGACCAGGAAGACCGCCGCCACGTAGACGGCGGCGGGCGTGCCGGTGAGCGGGGGGCCCGCGAACAGCGCCGCGAAGGCGAGCGGGAGCGTGCAGGCGCCCGCCAGCATCCACGGCCTGCGCGGTCCCATCCGTGACACCGTACGGTCGGACCACCGGCCCACCAGCGGGTTCACGACCAGGTCCCACGCCTTGGGCGCGGCCACGACCAGGCCGGCGAACCACGCGGGCACGGCCAGGAAGTTGGTCATGTAGTAGAGCAGCAGCAGTCCCGGCACCGCGGCGTAGGTGGCCGTGCAGAACGAGCCCACGCCGTACCCGAGCCGCACGCCGGTGGAGACGATCACGCCGCCAGTCAAGCCGACCGAGCTCTTGCTCGGTAGGCCCAATCAGTCCGTGACGTCCGTGCTCTTGCGCAGTAGGCCCAATCAGTCCGTGACGTCCGCGCACACCACGTGCGCGCCCAGCTCCACCATCCTGCGCTCGCTACGCGCGTCGGCCACCCGGGCCATGAGGATCGGCGCCTCGCTGGCCGCCAGCTGCGGCAGCCTGGCGCGAACCCCGCGGTGCAGGTCGCGGACCACGTCCTCGGCGGCCGACATGTGGACCTTGACGTGCAGCATGATGCCGGGGGCGCCCGAGGCCGTCCGCGCCTCGGAGATCCACACGTGGTGGACCAGCGGGTAGTCGGACAGCAGCAGCACGATCGCGCCGCGCAGCGCGGGCAGGATCGGGTGGGTGCACCGGCGGTAGCCGGGATCCACCTGCTGCATGGGCCCCGACAGGTGGGGGCGCGGCGCGGGGATCCACGACTGCGGCGCGGGCGCGACCTGCACGGGCGGCGCGCTCTGCAGCACCGAGCCGCCGGTCGAGACCGCGGCCATGGCCCCGGTCGCGTACGCGGTGGGCATCGCGCCGGACAGCACCGGCTGCGACCCCGTCCGCGTCGAGACGAGGAAACGCTGGAGATCCTCGATCGGTACGGCTGCCGCGGCCGGGCCTGCGGCGTCGATCACGATCTCCCGCACGCCGGTGACGCGCTGGATGTCGAGGATGGTGTCGGCGTCGCAGGCCGACAGCGAATGGCCGCCCCGGTGCCGTGCGTAGGTTTGGGGCCCGGTATAACCGAGCAGGACGCGGTCACCGACCTGGGTCGTGCCCAGGACGACGGAGCGGTCAGGGCGCACGGCGACCAGGATTCCCCTGTCGGCGAGTGCGGCCAGCAGCAGGTGCGGACTGCCGTGCTGGACGAGCACGTCGGCGAGAGCGGGGTTCCCGATGCTCATAGGGTGAACGATAGGTAGTAGCCCACGGCTTATCAGGCTAATAGCGAAGAAATCTCCCGATCAAGACAAAGTTGGCTGCGGTCGGGATGAGTTCCCGGGGGGTGGGTACCGGGCTCGCCCAGATCCTGAGACCCTCGTGAATGCGTTCACAAGCCTAGATAGACTCAGAGAGATCCGAGGGGCCCGCTGACGTGTCCCTCAGCCCGTCGCATGCCCGAAGGATCCATCACAGTGAACAAGCCCGTCGTTCTGGTCGCAGAGGAGCTGTCGGAAGCAGGTCTCGCGGTGCTCGGCGCCGACTTCGAGGTCCGTCACACCGATGGCGCCGACCGCTCGCAGTTCCTGCCCGCGCTCGCCGACGTGGACGCGCTCATCGTCCGTTCCGCCACCCAGGTGGACGCCGAGGCCATCGCCGCGGCGCCGAAACTGCGCGTCGTCGCCCGCGCGGGTGTCGGTCTCGACAACGTCGACGTCGAGGCGGCGACGAAGGCCGGCGTCATGGTCGTGAACGCGCCGACCTCCAACATCACCAGCGCCGCCGAGCAGACGATCGCACTCATCCTCGCCAGCGCCCGCAACACCGCGCAGGCCCACGCCGCGCTCAAGAACGGCGAGTGGAAGCGGTCCAAGTACACCGGCGTCGAGCTCGACGAGAAGATCGTCGGCATCCTCGGCCTCGGCAAGATCGGTCAGCTCGTGGCCCAGCGGCTGCAGCCGTTCGGCGTCGAGCTGATCGCCTACGATCCCTACCTGCCGCCGGCCCGCGCCGCGGCGATGGGCGTCAAGCTGGTCAGCCTCGAGGAGGTCATCAGGACCGCCGACTTCATCACCGTGCACCTGCCGAAGTCGAAGGAGACCCTGGGTCTCATCGGCGACAAGGAGCTGCACGAGGTCAAGCCGTCGGTGCGCATCATCAACGTGGCCCGCGGCGGCATCGTCGACGAGGCCGCGCTCTACTCCGCGATCAAGGAAGGGCGCGTGGCAGGCGCGGGCCTGGACGTGTTCGCCAAGGAGCCCTGCACCGACAGCCCGCTGTTCGAGCTGGACCAGGTCGTCGCCACCCCGCACCTCGGCGCCTCCACCCACGAGGCCCAGGAGAAGGCCGGCACCCAGGTCGCCCGCAGCGTCAAGCTGGCCCTCGCCGGCGAGTTCGTGCCCGACGCGGTCAACGTCCAGGGCGGCGTCGTCGCCGAGGACGTCAAGCCGGGCCTGCCGCTGGCCGAGAAGCTGGGCCGCGTCTTCACCGCGCTCGCCGGTGAGACCGCCACCAAGCTCGACATCGAGGTCCGTGGCGAGATCGCCGCGCAGGACGTGCGGGTGCTGGAGCTGGCCGCGCTCAAGGGCGTCTTCACCGACATCGTCGAGGACGCCGTCACCTACGTCAACGCGCCGCTGCTGGCCAAGGAGCGCAGCCTGACCGTCGAGCTGGTCACCAGCTCCGAGAGCCCCGACTGGCGCAACGTCGTCGGCGTGCGCGGTGTGCTGGCCGACGGCCGCACCGTCTCGGTGTCGGGCACGCTGTCGGGGCCGCGCCAGATCACCAAGATCGTCGAGGTCAACGGCTACGAGATGGAGATCGAGCCGACCGACCACCTGGCCTTCTTCACCTACACCGACCGGCCCGGCATCGTCGGCGTCGTGGGTCACCTGCTCGGCGAGAAGGGCATCAACATCGCCTCCATGCAGGTGGCGCGGGACGTCAAGGGCGGCAAGGCGCTGATCGCGCTGACCGTCGACTCGGCGATCCCGTCGGACGTGATGGACCAGATCGTGGCGGAGATCGGCGCCGACAGCGGGCGCTCGGTCGACCTGTCCGATTGACGCTTCCCATGGAGAACGCCCTTCCGCCGCTCGGCGGGAGGGCGTTCTTTCTTTCCGCTGTCGTCTCGCATCGTGAGATATTCGGACGTCCAACGAGACAGCCTGGACCGTGCCAGGTACTTTGGTAGGGATGCGCTGGGTACTCGTACTTATTACCTGCCGCGACGGGGCCTGTTAGGGCAGGTCGACTACCCGTCGCGGTGAGCGGCGTTGCGTCGGCCTTAAGTCCCCTTTCGTCCGGTCCGTGATCCGGACCGCACGAGACCAGGCCCGGTCGGATTCGCGACCGGGATCCGACGTCCGATTTCACTCGCGTCCGCGAAACGAGATGAGCCACGTGTACGACATGTATCCATGGAACCGCGCCGACGACCACGAGGAAGAGGCCGCGCAGGCCCTCCAGACCGCCCTGGACCGCAGGGACAACGGCGGTTCCCCCTTCCCCGGCTGAGCGGGACCGCCCCTTTCCCCGCTGGGCGGGACACCACCCTTCCCCCGCTGGGTGGGACCACCCTTTTCCCCTGGGGGCGCCGGCCGGCTTCCCCCGTTGAGCGGGACCACCCGGTGGAGGTCCCCCTGCTCCACCGGGGAGACCCCGGATCCCCCTCCGGGCGCGCGTCAGCCCGGAAACCGCCTCCGGTTCCCGGGCTGACGCGCGCTCCGACGGGTCAGAACGTGGCTCGTAGCCCCACGGGCGCGGACGAGGACTTCGCCTCGACGAGTCGCGCCTGCTGCTTCACGCCCTTGGGGTCGGGCCGTACCGCGCCGACGAACGCCTGGCGCCGCCACGCGCTGAGCTTCTCCTCCTTCACCACGTCACCGCTGTGCGGCGCGTGCACCATGTAGCCGGGCTTGGAGATCATCCCGACGTGGCCCAGTCCGCTGAAGAAGACCAGGTCGCCGGGCTTCAGGTTGTTCCACGTGATCTTCTTGTCGTACGCCTGGTACTGGTCGGCGGCCACGCGAGGAAGCTCGATCCCCGCCTTCTTGTAGGCCTTCATCGTCAGTCCTGAGCAGTCGTAGCCGTTCGGCCCGGTGCCGCCCCAGACGTACGGCGTGCCCCGCTTGGCCATCGCGAAGTCGAGCGCGATCTGCCATGCGGGCTTGGGTGCCTTCTCGAGCTGGGCCTTCTTGATGTCCGCTCCGGTGAGGGTCACCGTACGAGCGGGGTCGTCCTGGACGGGCCGGTCGGTGCCGGGTTCGGCCGTGACCGGCTGCTTCAGGACCGGGGTGGGGGCGGCCGACGCGGGGGAGGCGGCGGCGATACCTGTGGCGAGGAGGCCGCCGACGACGGCAGCCGTGATGATGCGAGACAGGGGAATGTCCTTCCACGGGGCCGACCGGGTTAGCTGACGGGCTCGGGCGTGGAAGCCGCCCTACGGCATGGGGGTGCCGATTCGCCCCAGGGGGAATGGGTCCCCGGCTCCGTGCGAACGTCGCACCGGATTAGGCTGGCCGAGACTCTAACGAAAGGGTCAAAAGACCGCAAACACGACAAAACGCCGTGTCCGGACAATGAGATCAGGTGTTCGCCAGCCGAGACGACCCGGTAAGGTACCGGCCATGGAGTCGCGCAACATTCGTCTGGCCGTCATCCCCGGTGACGGGATCGGCACCGAGGTCGTCGCCGAGGGGCTCAAGGTCCTGGAGGCGGTCGGCGCCAAGATCGAGACCACCCACTACGATCTGGGCGCCACTCGCTACAACGCCACCGGCGAAACCCTGACCGACGAGACCCTGCAGGAGCTGCGCGGCTACGACGCCATCCTGCTCGGCGCGATCGGCGACCCCAGCGTCCCGCCGGGCGTCCTCGAGCGCGACCTGCTGCTGCGGCTCCGCTTCGAGCTCGACCACTACGTCAACCTGCGTCCGGTGAAGCTCTTCCCCGGCGTGACCACCCCGCTGGCCGACACCCGCCCCGAAGACATCGACATGATCGTCGTGCGCGAGGGCACCGAGAGCCTCTACGCGGGCGCCGGCGGCGTGCTGCGTCGCGGCACCCCGCACGAGATCGCCACCCAGGAGTCGCTCAACACCGCCTTCGGCGTCGAGCGCGTGGTCCGCTACGCCTTCGCCAAGGCCGCCGAGCGCCCCCGCAAGAAGCTCACGCTGGTCCACAAGACCAACGTGCTGACCTACGCCGGCGACCTGTGGATGCGCACCGTCAACCGGGTGGCCGCCGAGTTCCCCCAGGTCACGACCGACTACCAGCACATCGACGCGGCCTCGATGTTCTTCGTCAGCCAGCCCGAGCGCTTCGACGTGATCGTCACCGACAACCTCTTCGGCGACATCATCACCGACATCGGCGCCGCCATCGCCGGCGGCATCGGGCTGGCCGCCAGCGGCAACATCAACCCCGACCGGACCGCGCCCAGCATGTTCGAGCCGGTCCACGGCAGCGCGCCCGACATCGCCGGCCAGGGCAAGGCCGACCCCACCGCCACGATCCTGTCGGTGGCCATGATGCTCGACCACCTCGGCCTGACCGAGGAGGCGGCCCGCGTCGAGCAGGCCGTCGCCGACGACATCGTGGAGCGCCTCACCGGACGGGCCGGCCGTACGACGCACGAGATCGGTGACGACATCACCGCACGAGTAGCCGGCGGCGCCTGACCGCCTGCCACTCCAGCACCATAGGCGGCCTGGCGCCCTTCGGCCGGGTCCATACTGTCCGGGATCCGGCGAGCGCGTAGCCGCCTGGATACCACAATCAGCGCCTGGCGGCTCGCGAGAACGCCAGGCGTTTGCTGTAAGTTCCCGTTACCCGGTTCATCGCAAAATGGACTCAGGGCAAATCTCGCGGAAAGAGAAGGATTTCTGTCATGACCACCGCTCAGAAGCTCAGCTTCGATGTGCAGCTCTCCGACCACGCTCGCACCGCTGCGGAGCGCGAGCAGGTACTGGCGAACCCGGGGTTCGGACAGACCTTCACCGATCACATGATCTCGATCGACTACACCGAGGGCAGGGGCTGGCACGACGCGCGGCTCACGCCGTACGGGCCGCTCGTCCTCGACCCCGCCACCTCCGTCTTCCACTACGCGCAGGAGCTGTTCGAGGGGCTCAAGGCCTACCGCCAGGCCACCGGGTCGATCGTGACGTTCCGGCCCTACGCGAACGCCGGCCGCTTCAACGCCTCCTGCGTCCGCATGGCCATGCCGGAACTGCCCGAGGACACCTTCGTCGAGTCGCTCGACCTGCTCGTCCAGGCCGACCGCGACTGGGTGCCCACCACCGAGGGACACAGCCTCTACCTGCGGCCCTTCATCATCGCGACGCAGGTGGGGCTGGGCGTCAACTACCCGTCCAAGAGCTACCGGTACATGGTCATCGCCTCCCCCGCCGCCTCCTACTTCAGCGGCGGCGTGAAGCCGGTGTCGGTGTGGCTGTCCACCGAGTACACCCGCGCCGCCCCCGGCGGCACCGGCGCCGCCAAGTGCGGCGGCAACTACGCGGCCGCCTTCGTCGCCCAGCGTCAGGCCGTCGAGCAGGGCTGCGACCAGGTGGTCTGGCTCGACTCCAACGAGCACAGGTACGTCGAGGAGATGGGCGGGATGAACCTGTTCTTCGTCTTCGGCAACAAGCTCTTCACCCCCGAGCTGACCGGCACCCTGCTGCCCGGCATCACCCGCGACTCCATCCTCTCCCTGGCCGCCGACCTCGGCCTCGAAGCCGAGGAGGGCCGCCTGTCCATCGAGGAATGGCAGGCGGGCTGCGAGTCGGGCGAACTCACCGAGGTGTTCGCGTGCGGCACGGCGGCGGTCGTGACGCCGGTCGGGTCGGTCAAGGGCGCGGACCGCGCCTGGACGATCGGCGACGGCACCCCCGGCCCCGTGACCATGAAGGTGCGCGAGGAACTGCTCGGCATCCAGTACGGCACCCGCCCCGACACCCACAACTGGATCCACAAGCTCTCCTGACGAGGAGACAGGCCTGCCGCCGCGGGGCTCCGGTCCGTCCTTCGGGTCGACCGGAGCCCCGCCTCGCGTAGGCCCACCCGTTGCCAGGGAATCTCCCTCGGAGACGAGAAGGCACGCTCCGCCCGGCGGTCAGAGAGACGATGGTCTTGAGCGGCGCCGCCCGAGGGGGAGCTCATGCACTGGCACTGTTACAGCTGGGTGGGGGTGGGCGACGAGCTGTGGCGGGAGGCGGAGCGCCGCCCCGTGCCGGGGACGGGCCGGCCGCCGGGGACCGCCCATCCGCTTCCCGAACCTGACCCGGCCCTGTTCAGCCGCTCGCACCTGCCGCCCATGCGGACCGGCGACTGGCTGTTGAAGCCCCGCTCGCGGATCTCGCTCACCGGCGACGAGGTGGGCCAGGTGCTGGCCTGGCTGCGCGCCCAGTACGCGCACGCGGAAGGGTCGTTCCTGCGGCCTGACCAGGAGGCGCGGATCGGAGTGGAGTACCGGCTGGAGGAGGCGGCCGACCTGCTGGCGCGCGGGGTGGACGTGCAGTGGGGGATCTGGCTCCAGGGCGGCCGCTATCTGTGTCTCGGCGTCGTCTGCTGCCCTCACGCGCAGCTGCCCCACCCCTGTCCGGCGAGGTGACCGTGCCCCAGGCGCAGCTGCCTCACTCCTGTCCGGCGAGGTGAGCCCGTCACGTTTCGCTGGTGAGACCGGCGTGCGTGCCGACGAAGTCAAGCGTCCGGCGCCACGCGTCGGCCGTCGCGTCCGCGAAGTCGCGGGCGGCGAGCTCGAAGAAGCCGTGCGGCGCGCCGGGGTAGGTGACGAACTCGTGCGGGCATCCGGCCGTGGTCAGAGCCTCGGCGAAGGCGTCGACCGTGGCGGGCGGGATGGCCTCGTCCGCTCCGCCCCAGAGGGCCAGTATGGGGGCGGTCAGGTCGGCGGCGAGCTGGGTGGGGCCGGGCGCGCCGTTGATCGCGTCGGGGAACCCGTAGAAGCCGACGGCGCCCGCCAGCCCGAACCGCGCGGCGGCGGAACGGAAGGCCTGGCGCCCGCCGAAACAGAAACCGAGCGAGAAGAGCGACCGGGCCCCGATCGACCGCACGTGCTCGGCCGCCGCATTGATGTCGGCGTCGAGTCCCGCGGGGGTGAGGCGGACCAGATGCGGCATGAGGACGGCCATGTCGTCGAATTCGGCACCGCGACTGCGGTAATCGACGCCGGCGGTGCGGGCGAAATAGTCGATGGCCAGCGCGGTATGCCCTTGTTCGGCGAGCCGGATGGTGAGCGTTTCATAAAAGACGGACAGGCCCTTGTTGTCGGGCAGTACCAGCACGGCCGCCCCCGACGGCCGTTCGGGACGGGCGAGATAGGCGCCGACCAGGGCGCCGTCGGTGGCGGTGAGCGTCATCGGGCCGGCCTCGGCGACCTGGGTGACGGCGGGGCCGGGCACGGGGGGAAGGGCGGCGGCGTCATAACACATGAGAAATTCCTCGCGGTGGGAGTTGGGCGACTCGCGAGGAAGGCTAACAAGAAATACGCTGCCTATTTCTCAGCATAGCAGGCGGAAATAAATTTATCGCATCTGTTCGGGTCTGTTTTCGGTCACCGGGCCGAGCTGGAATTGCGGCCGGCTTCCCATTCGGCCTTGGTCAGGGCGTATTCGACCTCGCCCTCCTCGGACCCGTCGATGCTCTCCGGCCAGTCCTGGAAGAAGGTCCGTACGAACCGCAGCCCCGACTTCTCCATCACGCGCCTGGATCCGGTGTTCACCGACATCGTGAAGGCGGTCACCCGCTCCACGCCCTGTTCGGTGAAGCCGCGCTCGATGAGCGCGCGCGAGCCCTCGGTGCCGAAGCCCTTGCCCCACGCCGGCCTCCGCAGCCGGTAGCCGAGCTCGATCTCGCCAGGAGGGGCGTCCCGCTGCGGCCTGAAGTGGAACCAGCCGATGAACTCGCCCGTGGCCTTCTCCTCGGCCGCCCAGAAGCCGAAGCCGCCGGGCCGCTCGTAGTAGGCCAGGAGCCTGGGCAGTGTGACGTCCCTGATCTCCTCGCGGGCGACGGGCTTGCCGCCGTTGAGGAAGCGCATGACGTCGGGGTCGTTGTCGAGTTCGACGAGGTTGTCGAGGTCGTCAGGGGTGAGGCGGCGCAGGATCAGCCGCTCGGTCTCGAGAACAAGGTGCACGCCGGGCATTCTTACGGGGCCAGGTCACCCGGGCGAACCGGTTTTCGGCGTGCCTGGATCGACGAGCTTGCCGGTGTCGATGGTCAGCGCCCATGGCTGCGGCAGCTCCAGCGGCTTGCCCAGGGCGATCTGGGTTCGCTGGGCGTAGCCGCTCGCGCCCGGCAGGCTGAAGAGGACCACGACTGCCCGGGCGGGATCGATGAGGAGATAGAGCGGGACGCCCGCCTTGGCGTACTCGCGGGGTTTGACCACGTGGTCGTCGTTGACGCTGGACGGCGACACCACCTCCACGACCAGGTTGGTGTCCTGGGCGTAGATCTGGTCGTCTCCCCAGGTGCGCGGGTCGCCGGGCACGACGGTCAGGTCAGGGATGTAGCGGTCGGCCTGCGGGCCGAGGAAGAGCTTGACCAGCTCGCCGAACTCCCAATCGTGTTCGGTGATCACGCTGAAAATCAGCTTGAGCAGTCGAGAGACGATCTTGCTGTGGTCCCAGGTCGGCACGTCGCTCACCACGATCCGGCCGTCGACGACCTCGACACGGTGGTCGGGGAGCAGGTCGCAGATCTGTTGGTAGGCCTCCTGCATTGTCGGCTTCTCTGTGGTCGGTCGTTCCAGAACCTTGGCCATGGGACCATCATCCCCTCCGGGAGGTCGAGCGCAACGTGTTCAGCGCACGACGGATCGTAGCCAAGGCTTGACTGACTTTTGGCTAATTCTTTCGAATCATCGTCAGCCCGTCCGCGACCGGCAGGATCACCGATGTCACGCGAGGGTCGTTCCTGACCAGGTCGTTGAACTCGCGCATGCTCCGCGTCGCCGCGTCCTCGTAGGACGGGTCGGCGACGTGCCCGTTCCACAGCGTGTTGTCCACCATGATCACCCCGCCGGGGCCGAGCCGCTCCATCACCAGTTCGTAGTACGTCGGGTACTGCGCCTTGTCGGCGTCGATGAAGGCCAGGCCGATCTCCTCCTTCAGCTCGCGCAACGCGTCGGCCGCCGGCCCGATGGTGAGCGTGATGCGTGCGGCGACCCCGGCCTTCTCCCAGTAGCGCCTGGCGATCGACGTCCACTCCTCGCTCACGTCGAAGCAGCGCAGCCGCCCGCCGGACAGCCCGCGCGCGATGCAGAGCGAGGAGTATCCGGTGAACGTGCCGACCTCCACGGCCAGGGATGGCCGCACCAGTTGTGTGATCATGGTGAGGAAGCGACCTTGGTCGGGTGAGATCTGCATACCGGCGTGGCTGCCGGTGACTTCCCTGGTCTCGGCGGCAAGCTGGTCCAGCAGGTCGTCGGGCGGGGTGGAGTGGGACATGATGTACTGCCCGACGGCGGGTGAGAGGTACGACGCCTTCATGAGGCCCATTCTTCCCACCCGGATAGGCTGACACGCGGTCGAAAACGGATCTTATGGGCGGAGCCATACGTGGAGTTGACGGAGGAGAAGCGGGGTCGTCCCCGGTTGATGGCCGCTTTCGTGGCGCTGGCCGTCCTGGCGGGACTGCTGATCATCGCCGCTCTCCCGAAGGGGAGCGCCGCGGCGGAGGTCAGGCTCGTCCGGCAGGCGGACGGATCCATGCTGCTGGCCAGGCCGGGTGTCGAGGCGCCGGTGCTCGACGTGTTCGAGGACTTCGACTGCCCCTACTGCAAGCAGCTGCACGACACCTCGGAGGCCAAGATCGAGCAGATGGTCGACGAGGGCAGGCTCAGGGTCGTCTTCCACGCCGTGACGATCTTCAGGGAGGAGCCGTCGCGCTCGAACTCCATCAGGGCCGCGGCCGCCGCGCGCTGCGTTCCCTCCGCCAGCTGGCTGGCCTTCCGCTCCCAGCTGTACGCCATCCAGCCGACCCCGCACGGCCAGGCGTCGGGCTACTCGGTGGAGGAACTCGTCGAGGCGGGCAGGAAGGCGGGCGTGACCGACTCGGCGTTCGCCGAGTGCGTGACCACGCAGCGGCACGCCGACCAGCACCTCGAGGACAACGCCAGGATCAGGATCGACGGCACGCCGACGCTGCTGCTCGACGGGCGGCCCATCCGTGACCTGTCGGCCCTCGACGACCAGGGCACGTCGGTCTGATGTCTCGGAGTGTGAGATCGATGTGCCAGATGGTGAGTCCGTATGGCAGACTCGCTAGCACCATGTACTTCGGTCTGCTCATTATCGGCAGGCGCGCTGGCTGACAAGGACAGAGCCAGCGCGCAGACCTCTCACGTCCGTGAGGGGTCTTTTTCTTTTCCTCAGGAGATCTCGATGGCCGACGACCGCTTCCACGTCTACGACACCACGCTGCGAGATGGCGCACAGCAGGAGGGCCTGAACCTCAGCGTCGCCGACAAGCTCGCTGTCGCGCGTCACCTGGACGGGCTGGGCGTCGGCTTCATCGAGGGGGGCTGGCCCGGCGCCAACCCCAAGGACACCGAGTTCTTCAGGCGCGCTCGAACCGAGCTCGACCTGAACCACGCGCAGCTAGCCGCGTTCGGCGCGACCCGCCGGGCCGGTGTGAAGGCAGCCGACGACCCATTGGTGGCCGCTCTGCGCGAATCCGGCGCGCCGGTCGTGACCCTTGTCGCCAAGAGTCACGACCGGCACGTGGAGCTGGCCCTCCGTACGAGTCTCCAGGAGAACCTCGCGATGATCCGCGACACGGTTTCTCACCTTCGTGCGGAGGGTCAGCGTGTCTTCCTCGACGCCGAGCACTTCTTCGACGGCTACAACTCCAACCCAGCCTACGCGCTGGAGGTGCTGAGGACCGCCGCCGAGGCCGGGGCCGACGTCATCGCCCTGTGCGACACCAACGGCGGCATGCTGCCCGACGAGCTCGCCGACGTGGTGCACGCGGCCGTGCAGACCGGTGCCCGCGTCGGCATCCACTGCCACGACGACACGGGCTGCGCGGTGGCCAACACGCTGGCCGCCGTGAAGGCGGGCGCCACGCACGTGCAGGGCTGCGCCAACGGCTACGGCGAGCGCTCCGGCAACGCCAACCTCTTCACCGTCGTGGCCAACCTGCAGCTCAAGCGCGGGTTCGACCTGGTGCCGGCGGCGGCGCTGGCCGACATGACCCGCATCGCCCACGCGATCACCGAGGTCACCAACGTGACCCCCAACTCCCACGCCCCCTACGTGGGCACTTCGGCCTTCGCGCACAAGGCGGGCCTGCACGCCAGCGCCATCAAGGTCGACCCGAACCTCTACCAGCACATCGACCCCGCGCTGGTCGGCAACGACATGCGCATGCTGGTCTCCGACATGGCCGGCCGCGCCTCGGTCGAGCTCAAGGGCCGTGAGCTGGGTTACGAGCTGACCCCCGAGTCCACCAAGACGCTCGTGGGCAGGGTGAAGGACCTGGAGGCCAAGGGCTACACCTTCGAGGCCGCCGACGCCTCCTTCGAGCTGCTGCTGCGCGACACCGTCCACGGCGCCCGCAGGCGCCACTTCGAGGTCGAGTCGTGGCGGGTGATCGTGGAGCGCACCAAGGGCGGCGAGGTGATCAGCGAGGCCACCGTCAAGGTCCACGCCAAGGGTGAGCGCATCGTCGCCACCGGCGAGGGCAACGGCCCGGTCAACGCGCTGGACAAGGCGGTCCGGCTGGCGCTGGAGAAGCTCTACCCCGAGCTGGCCAAGCTGGAGCTGGTCGACTACAAGGTCCGCATCCTGGAGGGCTCGCACGGCACGGGCGCCATCACCCGCGTCCTCATCACCTCCAGCGACGAGAGCGGCGAGTGGGCGACCGTGGGCGTCGACGAGAACATCATCGAGGCCAGCTGGCAGGCGCTGGAGCAGGCGGTCACCTTCGGCCTGCTGCGCTCGGGCCGCGAGCTGTAGCGAATCCCGCGAGCTGTAGCGAATCCCGCGAGCTGTTGCGAACCCGCGGGCGCCGGCGGATCCGGGACGCCGGACCCGGCCCGCGGTCCCGGCCCACCCCGGCCCAACCCCGGCCGGACTCGACCGGGATGCCGGGTGGGCCGGTGACGGCTAGAAGATCGAGGCCTTGAAGGTGACCGGGCCGTCAGCGGCCTGCACGGTCACCTTCCCCCCTGCGCACGACACCTTGGGCTGGTCCGTGCCCGGCACGATCACCGTCAGGACGGACCGCGCGGCGGGCGAGACGACCGCGGTGGCGGGGTTCTTGGACATGTACGTCGGCGACACCCAGCCGAGGGTGCCGCCCCGCTCGACCTTCTGCCCGCCGAGCGGCTTGCAGTCCGCCAGCTGCACCAGGCTGACCTTGAACTTGCCGTCGCCCAGCACCACCTTGCCGCCGGCGTTGGAGACCTGCTTGAGCGCCGAGTCGAAGCGCCAGATGCTGCTGACCTTCTTGCCGCCGCCCGCCGTGTCGAGCACGGCCATCACGTCCTGGTCGTGGTTGACGAGCACCGACCTGGTACGGCTGACGCCGTACGCCTTGTCGGTGAGCTGGTAGCGCTGCCTGTCCTTGTCGTAGGAGGTCTTCGCCAGCCTGGTGGCGGTCCTGGGCCGGAAGCGGGCGCCGACCACGGTCGGGACGTTGTGCGCCTCGGGGGACATGGTCCAGTACCTGTAGCGGGTGGACTCGTAGGAGTGGAAGCCCGCGTCGACCAGCACGTCCCTGCCGTGGGCGAAGTAGGTGAGGCCGAGGTGGTCCTCGTGGCCGTGGAATTTGGTGCCCGGACCGAACCTGATGGAGTAGTGCGCCGCTTCGGGCTTGTTCCAGGCGGTCCTGCCGTACACGTAGCCGGCCTTGAAGACCTTGACCTTCTCCGACGGGTTGGGGAAGCCGGTGGGCTCGTGGTCGGCGCCGCCGTCGCCGATCGGCACCATGTAGCCGTTGGGCCTGGTGGAGTGCATGATGAAGGTGCCCAGCCTGCCCCAGCGTCCGGCGATCTCGCCCGGCACCTTGCGACCGCAGTCCTTGAGGTTGTCCATCGCGACCTTGAGCCGGTCGTGGACGTAGATGGCGTAGCGGGGGGCCTGCTCCATCAGCGCGCCCTGCGAGTCGATGTCGAGCCGCACGGTCTTGGTCAGCCGCTTGATCGCGTGGTCCTGCCAGCGCCTGTCGCCGAGGCGGCAGCCGATGCCGAGCAGCGCGATGTCCTGGTCGATGCCGTGGTTGTGGCCCCACTCGTAGAGGCGGTCGTCGCCCAGGACCCTGGCGTGCTCGACCAGGCTCTGCTTGAGCCACGGGGCGTCGACGTGCTTGCTCAGGCACACCAGGGCCGGGGTGCGCAGGGCGATGGGGTGCTCGGCCCACGCGTAGGGGCTGGCGGGGGAGCGGCGGGGGTTGTCCTTGACCCAGTCCTTGGCGATCTCGGTGGCCCTGGCGAGATAGCGCGCGTCGCCGTTGCCCTCGTACTCGGCGACCAGGCGGCCCATCCAGCGCAGGGAGTGGAACACCATGCCCCAGGACCGGTTGCGGTAGGGGTTGGTGCGCCAGTCGACGTCCTGGCCGATCTTGACGGGCGGCAGGTCGAGGAAGGAGATCTCGCCCTTCATCACGTCACCGGCGGTCGGCGTGGCGGGCAGCCAGTCGCCCTGGCACTCGGCGGTGCGTTTCACGGCCGCGCTCGCGGGGTGGACCAGCCCTCCAAGGGCGAGCAGGAGGGCAAGGGGGAGAGCGAGGCGGCGCACGCCAGATCCTTCCGGAACGAACCGAGGGGGCGGAACATGTTGTCCGGAATAAGATCACCTGGTCAAGCTGGGATGGGACATCGTTATCGTGACGGCATGAACATCGTGATTCCCGACACGACGGCCTGCCGTATGTCGCTCGAAGTCGCCACTGCCTTCCATACGCCGGCGCTGCTCAACCACTCCGTCCGCGCCTACGTCTGGGCCGCCGCCTACGCGCGGGACCGTGGCATCTCCTTCGACGCCGAGCTGCTCTACGTGTCGGCGATGCTGCACGATCTGGGCCTCGCGAAGGCCTTCGACAACCACTCCGTGCCCTTCGAGGAGGCGGGAGGGCACGTGGCGTGGGTGTTCGGCGCGGGCGCCGGCTGGCCCGTCGAGCGGCGGCAGCGCGCGGCCGAGGTGATCGTCCGGCACATGTGGGCCGAGGTGGACGTCGAGAAGGACCCCGAAGGGCACCTGCTCGAACTGTCCACCGGCATGGACGTCTCCGGACGCGGCACCGAGGCCATCCCCGCCGGGCTGCGCGACGAGGTGCTGGCGCGTTACCCGCGGCTCGGCCTCGCGAAGGAGTTCGTCGCCTGCTTCGAGAGCCAGGCCGAGCGCAAGCCGGACAGCCTGGCGGCGACGTTCGTGCGCGGCGGGTTCGCCGCCCGCGTGGCGGCCAACCCGCTGGACCGCTAGACCCCTAGGACTTGGGGCCCGTGCTCTGGACGACCTCGAAGGACCAGAGCTCCGAGCCCGTGGCGGCGGGGCCCTGGCCGTGACCGTGACCCTGCCCCTGGCCGTGCCCGTGGCCCTGGCCCTGCGCCTGCCCCTGCGCGTCGGCCTGGGCCTGCGCGTGCCCGGCCTCGAAGGCCCTGCTGGACTGCCAGTTCTGGAAGTCCTCCTCGCTGCGCCAGCGGGTGTAGACGAGGTAGGTGTCGGTGCCCTCGACGGGGCGCAGCAGCTCGAACCACTCGAAGCCGTCGGAGGACTCGACCATCCCGGCCCGCCCCGAGAAGCGGCGTTCGAGCTCCTCGCGCATCTCCGCCGGGACGGACAGCACGTTGATCTTCACTACGGACATGGGATCCACCCTCCCATACGTCATCTTTTTGCCCACCATTGGCGCTGAGCTTCACACTTTGGACTGCCACCTCGCGGAATGCGGGGTAGGGTCCGCAACGCAGCCTCGCGCACAGTGGCGAGGCTCATCAGAAGGAGAAGCAGTTGTCTGAAGGCACCGTGAAGTGGTTCAACGCCGAGAAGGGCTTCGGGTTCATCGCGCCCGACGACGGTAGCGCGGACGTTTTCGTCCACTACTCGGCCATCACCACCAGCGGCTACCGCTCGCTCGAGGAGAACCAGCGGGTCTCGTTCGAGACCACTCGCGGCCCCAAGGGGCTGCAGGCCGAGCAGGTCGTCCCGCTGTAACCGAATGCTGTAACCGAACGGAGGCGGGGTCCCGCGCGGGCCCCGCCTCGTCATTTCACCACCCGCTTCGGCGGCGCCGGCCGTTCCAGGTCGACCCGCGCCACCGCCGGCAGCAGGTCGGTCGCCAGCGCCTGCATGACGTGCGGCACGGTCACCGTGGCCAGCTGGTGCCGCAGCACGCTGATCGGCACCCTGTCGTCGGCGGTCACGCGCAGCCGCAGCCGGGGCCGGTCCCTGTCGCCCGCCAGCGTCGCGCGGGCCGCCTGCACCGACGGCAGCGCGCACAGCTCGGTCGAGGCGGCCTTGGCCACCGACTGGGCGGCGACCGTGGTCTCGCCCTCCGTGCCGCTGTCCACCCTGATCTCTCCCAGCGTGTCCGTACGGCCCTGCGCCACCAGCCAGCGCATCCCGACCAGCGCCACGATCACCGCGAGCACGGCCAGCGCCCACCAGATCCACGGCGAGTACCTGGCGAAGAAGTCGATGACCGGCCGGCCGACCAGCGGCTCGGCCGCCGGCGCCCAGTCCTGCGGCAGCACGCGCAGCCCGCGCGCCAGCGCCAGGCCACCGCCGACGACGAGCAGCAGACCGAGGACGGCCAGCCCGGTACGGTTGCCGCGCCCCGTCGTCATCGCCGCTCCTTCATCGAGACGGACACGCGGTGGTCGGCGACAGGGTCGAGCGCCTCGATCCTGGCGGTCACCGCGTGCAGCACGGCCTCCGACAGTCTGGCGTCGTCCCAGCCGGAGGCGCGGGCGACGACGGTCACGCTGCCCCGCCGTACGGTGGCCTTGGCCGAGTGCACGCCGGGCACGTCCTCCGCCGCGCGGGCGAGCGCGGCGGCGAACCCTCTCGGGCGCAGCCCGATGACCAGGTCGGGGTCGCCGGTGTGCACGGGCACCGTGCGGACGCGCCCGCCGCGCAGGGCCAGGACCAGCAGCACGAGTCCGACGAGCACCAGCACGGCGGCCCCGGCGAGGACCGCGGGCTGGTCCCATCGCGTCGTCGTCGCCCACGACAGCAGGACACCCTGCGGGAGCCAGCTCACCGGCCGCCCGGTGAGCGTCGTGACGATCTCGACGGCCGCGACGAACCCGACCGCCGCCAGCGCCAGCGCGGCCAGGGACGCCGGGATCGTCCTGCACGACCTGAACGCGTGCCGCGCCGCCCGGTCGGCGGCCGGATAAGGCGGCGGGACGGGCTGCGCTCCGGGCGCCGCGGGATGCGGGACCGTCGGCCACCCCTCCTCCTCCGGTAGGGCCGGCAGCGTCATGGCCGGACCTCCAGGCTCGTCACGCGCACGTCGACCTGCGCCACCTCGAGGCCGGTCAGCTCCAGCACCCTGCGCGCGACGTGCCCCCTGATCTCCGCGGCCACGGCGGAGATGAGCGAGGGGTACTCGAGCGCCACGTCCAGCCAGATCATGGTCAGGTCGCCGTCGACCCTGGCCACGGGGGCGTGCCGGCGGGCGACCGCGCGCACCATGTCCACCTCGCAGGCGGCCTGCAGGGCGATTCCGGAGACGACCCGCTCGCCGATGCGGGTACGGCCCCGCTGCTCGGCGGGCACCCGCTGGGCAGGGATGACGATCGAGGCGCTCGTGGTCATCGTCGCCTCGAGGTGAAGCCCGACAGGTCGATCGCGCCGGTCTCGGCCATGCGACCGACCAGGAGCCCGAGCCCGCCCAGCACGAGGACCAGCAAGAACGCGCTCAGGCCGCCGAAGGCGGCGGTGAGGCCGAGGATGATGCCGACGGCCATGCCGATGATCGGCAGCACGTGGATGGTGCTCATCAGTCCTCCAGGTCGTCGATCGCCACGTTGACGGGGCGGCTGCCGACCAGCGGCGCGACGGCCATGCGCACCTCGTCGGCGGTGATGTACAGGGGACGGCCGCCCTTGGCGACGATGGCGATCTCCACCTGGTCGTCGCGGACGGCCACACCGGCCAGCCGCTCGCCGGGAAGGTACGTCGCCACGGTGCCGTACGGGCCGCCCGAGAGCGCCGACACGCCCGGGCAGTTCCGCACCCGCTCGGCGATGGCGTGGGCCAGCCCGTCGTCGGTCATTGGACTCGCGACTCCCGCTGGCCCGAGCTGTCGGGGAGCCTGGCCGACTCGGGCAGGTGGACGTCGTTCACGTTGACGTTCACCTCGGTCACCTCGAGGCCGGTCATGCGCTCGATGGCTGCTATCACGTTCCTGCGGACGGCGCCGGCCAGGTCGGGGATGGCCGCGCCGTACTCCACGATGAGGTCGAGGTCGACCGCCGCCTGGCGCTCGCCGACCTCCACCTGCACGCCCTGGGTGACGCTCCGCTCCGCGCCGACCATGCCGCGCATGGCGCCGATGGCGCGCCCGGCGCCGCCGCCCATGTCGTAGACGCCGGCCACCTCGCGCGCGGCGAGTCCGGCGATCTTCGCGACCACGCCGTCGGCGATGGTGGTCCTGCCCTGCTCGGTGACGAGGGTGTCGTTCTGTGTCCTCGCTCGCGGCACGGTGGTCGTCGTACTGCCGCTGTTGCTGGGCATCGCTTCTGCCACGATCGGTCACCCCCGCTCGGGAAACGACTCCCTTGTCCTGTTGCCGGGTGATTGTTGGCCATTCGCGGTTTAAAGGGGGTTTTGGCGATTAATGGAGCCGCCGAGGCATCGGGTGGACGGCACTAGCCTTGTCATGTGCGTATAGCGAGGTTCTCCACAGGCGACGAGGTCGTCTTCGGCGTGGTCGAGGGCGATGTCGTCTCGGCGATCGCCGGGCACCCCTTCAACCAGGTCCAGTTCACCGGTGAGCGCTATCCGCTCGCCGATGTACGGCTGCTGGCCCCGATGCTGCCCAGCAAGGTCATCGCCATCGGCAGAAACTACGCCGAGCACGCCAAGGAGCTCGGCAACGAGGTGCCCGAGGAGCCGCTCATCTTCATGAAGCCCTCCACCTCGGTCATCGGCCACGGCGACGCGATCGCCTACCCCACCGCCCAGTCGCAACGGGTCGACTACGAGGGCGAGCTGGCGGTGGTGATCGGCAGGCTCTGCCGCGAGGTGCCGGTCGAGCGTGCCAAGGACGTCATCTTCGGCTACACCTGCGCGAACGATGTCACCGCTCGCGACCTGCAGAAGAAGGACGTGCAGTTCACCAGGGCGAAGGGGTTCGACACCTTCTGCCCGATCGGGCCGTGGATCCAGACCGACCTCGACCCCGCCGACCTGGCCCTGACCACCACGGTCAACGGCGAGGTCCGGCAGAGCGGTCGCACCTCCCAGCTCATCAACGACATCCCCGCGCTGGTGGCCTATGTCAGCGCGGTCATGACGCTGATTCCCGGTGACGTCATCCTGACCGGCACCCCCGCGGGTGTGGGCCCGCTCGAGATCGGGGACGAGGTCAGCGTCGGCATCGAAGGCATCGGCACTCTGACGAACAAGGTGGTCTCTCGTGACTGAAGTACGGGTGCGCTTCGCCCCGTCTCCCACTGGCATGTTCCACGTCGGCGGCGCCCGCACGGCGCTGTTCAACTGGGCGCTGGCCGAGCAGTCCGGCGGCAGGTTCGTGCTGCGCATCGAGGACACCGACGCCACGCGTAACCGCCCCGAGTGGACCGAGGGCATCATCTCGGCGCTCGACTGGATCGGCATCAACGGCACCAACCCGGTCTTCGAGGGCCCCTACTTCCAGTCGGCCTTCGAGCCGCAGCACCGGGAGGCCGTCGCCAAGCTGCTGGCCGACGGCAGGGCCTACTACTGCGACTGCACCCGCGAGGACCTGGTCGCGCGCACGGGCTCCGAGCACAAGGGCTACGACGGCTTCTGCCGTGAGCGTGGCCTGACCTCGGGCGCGGTCCGCTTCCGCACGCCCGACGAGGGCGTCACGGTCGTCGACGACGTCATCCGCGGCCGGGTGGAGTTCCCCAACAGCGCGCAGGAGGACTTCGTCATCGCGCGCACCGACGGCTCGCCGCTCTACGTCATCGCCAACGCGGTCGACGACATCACCCAGAACATCACCCACGTCGTGCGGGGCGAGGAGCACCTGGGCAACGCCGCCAAGCAGATGCTGCTGTGGCCCGCGCTCGGCGCCAGGCCGCCGGTGTGGGCGCACCTGCCGGTGATCGTCAACGAGCAGCGCAAGAAGCTGTCGAAGCGGCGCGACAAGGTGGCGCTGGAGTCCTACCGCGAGGAGGGTTACCTCGCCGAGGCGATGGTCAACTACCTCATGCTGCTCGGCTGGGGCACCGGCGAGGACCGCGAGATCATGCCGTGGGCCGACATGATGCCCAGGTTCCGCCTGGAGGACGTCAACTCCGCCAGCGCCTTCTTCGACGAGAAGAAGCTGCGGGCCTTCAACGGCGAGTACATCCGGGCCCTGCCGCTGGAGACCTTCGAGGAGCGCTGCCTGCCGTACCTCGACCCCTCGTGGGACGCCGAGCTGTTCAGCAAGGTCGCCGTGCTGGCCCAGACCCGCATCGCCGTGCTGTCGGAGATCAGGTCGAACGTGGAGTTCCTGTTCGTCGAGGAGCCGGTCTTCGACCAGGCCTCGTGGGACAAGGCGATGAAGGCGAACGCCCCCGAGATCATCGAGGCCTACCTGGAGCGGCTGGAGACGGTCAACTGGGACCCCGAGTCGCTCAAGGAGGCGCTGGAGGACGTCGGCGTCGCCCTGGGCGGGCTCAAGCTCAGCAAGACCCAGGCCCCGGTGCGCGTGGCGATCACCGGCCGGACGGTGGGCCTGCCGCTGTTCGAGTCGATCGAGGTGCTGGGGCGGGAGCGCTCGCGCGAGCGCCTGCGCGCCGCACTGGCGCGACTGCGAGGCTGAGCGTGGTCCCGGCCGCCATCGCGAGCCAGACCCCGGTGACACCGAGCCACGAGCTCAGCAGATAGGCGAGGGGCAGCTGTACGGCGAAGCCCGCCAGCGTGGCGGCGAGCAGTCGGCTGCCCCTTCCGCTCGCCTGGGCCACCCCGCCGGCCGCGACGAGGCCGCCGAAGGGCACCAGGTAGAGCGTCATCCAGCGCAGGAAGCTGACGGCGGCGGCCGGGTCGTCGGTGAAGAGGGCCGCGGCGGGCTCGGCGACGGCGTTGAGCACCAGCGCCACCAGCGCGCCGCAGGCCAGTCCCGTCACCAGTGGCGAGCCGGTCGCCTCCGAGCGGGCCGTACGGATCATGGCGGCCTGCCGCAGCGCGTAGAACGCCATCACGCCCGCCAGCATGATCTTCATGCCGATGCCGTACCCGGCCTGCGCGGCGACGCCGAAACGGGCGACGATCTCGATGAGGAGCAGCCCGACCAGGGCGCGGGCCAGGAAGTCCGCTGAGATCGGCAGGCCGGTCCTGATGATCTCCCAGGCGCCTTCGCCGCCCTCGGCGTCGCGGGGCGCCATCCTCGCGAGCGTCCGCAGGGAGACCGCCAGCGTGATGGCGCGCGCGAGCACGGTGGCCAGCGCGGCGCCCTGGACGCCCATGCCCGCGCCATGGATGAACACCGGGTCGAGCACGATGACCAGCGCGTTGCAGATCAGCGCGTTGCGCATCGGGATCCTGGTGTTGCCGAGCCCCTTGACCACGCCGTCGGCCAGCGACTGCGCGAAGTAGATCGGCAGGCCCGCCATCGAGATCAGGAAGAAGTCGGCGGTCAGCGCGGCCGAGGCGGCGTCGGCGGTGAGCAGTCGCGCCAGCGGCTCGCGCAGCAGCAGGCCGGGAACCGCGACCGCGGCCGAACCCACCAGCCACAGCCGCCAGCCCGACCTGATCAGCGGCGCGATGGGAGCCTTGCCGTCCCTGCGGCCGACCAGCACGGTGACGCCGGTGACGAGGGACATGATCAGCCCGTAGGCGAAGTACTCGGTGGTGGTCGCCACGGTCACCGCCGCGACGGCGGCGTCGCCGAGGCTGGAGACCCAGAGCAGGTCGATGACGCTCACCGCGACGACGGCGGTGAGCAACTCCACGTAGATGGGCAGGGCCAGACGGATCACGCTTACCTCGATTCGCTGTATCTCGTTTAGAGGTATAGCGATACGATGCGCCCATGGCAAGTGGCGGGGATCTGACGCTGATGATCCTGGGATTCCTCAACCAGCGGCCGATGCACGGCTACGAGCTCAAGTCGCGGCTGGCCGCGCTCACCGGGCACCTGCGCCCGGTCAGTGACGGCGCGCTCTACCCGGCCATCGCGCGGATGGAGAGCAAGGGGCTGCTGGAACGGCACGAGGAGGAAGGCGCGGCCGCGGCGCGCAGGCAGGTGCTCACCATCACCGCCGAAGGGCGGCAGGAGCTGATGCGGCGGCTGCGGGAACCGGCCGAGCTGGACATCAGCGACCAGACGCGCTTCTTCGCGCTGCTGACGTTCCTGTCGGCGCTGGAGGACCCTTCACTCCAGGCCGAGGTGCTGCGCAGGCGTCTGGCCTTCCTGGACAGGCCGACGAGCTTCTTCTACGAGGACGGCAGGCCGCTACGGGCCGAGGAGACCCCCGACCCGTTCCACCGCGGCATGCTGCTGATCGCCCGAGCCACCGGCACGGCCGAGCGCGACTGGCTCAGGACGACCATCGCGGAGCTCACGGGCTCCGGCCGGGGCGGCGACCCGTGAGCAGGAGCCGCCCGCCGGCGAGGGCCGAGCAACGCGCGAGCGGCGGCCGCCCGGCCGGGACCGCGGGCGGCGGCTGCTAGTCGAGACCGCGGCGCTTGAGCAGCGGCTCGATGCGCGGGTCGCGCCCGCGGAAGTTGCGGAAGGCGGTCAGCGGGTCCATCCCGCCACCGCGCGACAGCAGCTCCTTGCGGAAGTGGTCGCCGTTCTCCCTGGCGAGGCCGCCGTTCTCCTTGAACCACTCCACGCTCTCGGCGTCGAGCACCTCGCTCCAGATGTAGGAGTAGTAGCCGGCGCTGTAGCCGCCGGCGAAGATGTGGGCGAAGTAGTTGGTCCGGTAGCGCGGCCTGACCAGCGGGAAGGCGATCTGGGCCGCCTCCAGCGCGGCCGCCTCGAACGCCTCGGCGTCCGCCACGCTCTCGCCCGGCGCGAGCCTGTGCCATGCCCAGTCGAGCAGCGTGGCGGCCAGGTACTCGACCGTCATGAAGCCCTGGTTGAACTTCTCCGCCGCCTTCATCTTCTCCACCAGCTCGGCGGGCATGGGCTCGCCGGTCTCGTGGTGCTTGGCGTAGTTGGCGAGGATCTCCGGCCAGGTCGTCCACATCTCGTTGACCTGCGAGGGGTACTCCACGAAGTCGCGGGGCACGTGGGTGCCCGACACCCGGGGGTAGCGCACCTCGGAGAACAGGCCGTGCAGGGCGTGGCCGAACTCGTGGAAGGCGGTGTTGACCTCGTCGTAGGTGAGCAGGGTCGGGCCGCTCGCGGGCTTGGTGATGTTGAGGTTGTTCATCACCACCGGCTTGTCGCCGAACAGGTACGACTGGTCGACGAGGTTGTTCATCCACGCGCCGCCGCGCTTGGTGGCCCTGGCGTAGGGGTCGAGCGCGAACAGGCCGAGCGGCGAGCCGTCCTCGTTGAACACCTCGAAGATCGTCATGTCCTCGTGGTAGCCCTTGAGGTCGGGCCGCTCGGTGAAGGTCACGCCGTACAGCTGGGTCGCGGCGTGGAAGACGCCGTCCCTGAAGACCCTGTTGAGCTCGAAGTAGGGCCGCATCGCGTCGGCGTCGAAGTCGTAGCGCGCCTTGCGCACCCTCTCGGCGTAGAACGACCAGTCCCACGGCTCGATCGCGAACCCGGCCTGCTCGGCCAGCGCCTCCGCCTCCTTCCTGGCGTTGCGGACGGCCGGCCCGACGAGCTGGCCGAGCATCTCCTCGACCGCCTCGACGGTCTTGGCCGTCTGGTCGGCCACGACGTAGGCGGCGTGGGAGGGGAAGCCGAGCAGGGCGGCGCGCTCGGCGCGCAGGGTCGCCATCCTGACGGCCAGTTCCAGGTTGGGCCGGGCCCGCTCCACGCTGAGCGTGTAGAGCCTGCGCCTGGTCTCCCTGTCGGTCAGCTGGGCGAGCCCCGGCTGGTTGGTGAAGTTGAGCAGCGGCAGGACGTAGCGGCCGTCCTCCTGGCGGATCGCCGCGATCTGGGCCTCGTCGAAGCCGTCGAGCTCCTTCGGGTCCGTCACGACCAGGGCTTCTTCGGTGGAGGCCTTGAGCAGGTTCTGCGAGAACTCGGTGGAGCGCCTGGACAGCTCCTCGTTGAGCTCCCTCAGCCTGGCCTGCTCCTGCTCGCCCAGGTCGGCGCCGGCGCGGATGAAGTCCTCACGGTACTTCTCCAGCAGCCACGCCTCCTCGGCGTCCTCGGTGGTGACCCGTTTGATCCGCTCCCACAGGGCGCGATTGAGCCTGACCTCGTCGCTGTGCTTGGTCAGCCGAGGGGAGACCTCGGTCTCGATGGCCATGATGCCGTCGGTCGAGTTGGACGCGGCGATGCTGAAGAAGACGGTCGCGGTCCTGTTGAGGATCTGTCCCGAGCGCTCGAGCGCCGCGATGGTGTTGTCGAAGGTGGGCGCTTCGGGGTTGTTCGCGATCGCGTCGACCTCGGCCAGGTGGTCGGCCATGCCGCGCTCGAAGGCCGGCAGGTAGTGCTCCTCGCTGATCTCCTCGAACCGGGGCAGCTGGTAGGGCAGGCTGCTGGGGGCGAAGAACGGGTTCTCAGCCAACGCTAGGGCTCCTCCACGTGGTGTTTTGTCCTCTTCAGCTTGGCACGAGCGAGCCGCGGACGCGCTGGTTGAGCAATCGTTTTGGCCTTGTCCCCCTACGTGGGCTATTCTTTCGGAGTCGCCAGCGAGCGGATCCCGACAGGGAACGTGAGCGCGGTGGGGTATGGTGTAATTGGCAACACGACTGATTCTGGTTCAGTTATTCTAGGTTCGAGTCCTGGTACCCCAGCTCTGTAAACGGATGTCCACACATGGACATCCGTTTTTGCGTTTCCGCGACATGCCTGGTGGGTAGGCCGTCAGTTTGGCTGTGCTCCACGAGGTGCGGTACAGTTACATCCGTTGCCGGGGAGACCCGGCACATCGCTTGTGGACAGGGTCCCGTCGTCTAGTGGCCCAGGACGCCGCCCTCTCAAGGCGGTAGCGCCGGTTCGAATCCGGTCGGGACTACCACTGCCGCAAGCCGCTTCGGTCCCGTCGTCTAGTGGCCCAGGACGCCGCCCTCTCAAGGCGGTAGCGCCGGTTCGAATCCGGTCGGGACTACATCGGCAGAAACCCGGATGCCTGCTGGTATCCGGGTTTCTGCGTTTTCGGGTGGATCACCGGCCCTGGCTAGACTCCGCCTCATGCGACGATCGGCCACGACGCTTTCCCGGCGCGCGATCGGCCTGATCGCAGGCGTTCCCACCGGGCTGGCCGGGCTCGGCTGGTGCGGCCTCGCCTGGGTGGCGGGGGAGCGCCGCGCCCGCACGGTCACCGCCACCCTCGTGCGCCTGGAGCGGGCCCGCCTGGCCGCCTGGTACGACCACCACGCGGGCGGCGCCCGGGGCGGCCGCGCCTACCTGGCGCTGCGCGGCCTGACCGGCCTGCTGGGCGGCTACCTGGCCGCCATGGGGGCGTTCGTCGCCGCCCTCCTCCTGTACGGCGGCGCCGCCCAGTTGGCGTCAGGGGAGGCGGACCTGCTGCCGCTGGAGTTCCCCGGCCTCCGCCTGATCGGCAGCAGCTGGGCCTACGGGCTCGTCCTCGGCGCGATCGTCCTGGCGCTGACCGGTGCCTGGAGCGCCGCGGTGATCGGTGTCGAGCGCCACCTCGCCGACCGCTTCCTCGGCCCCGATCCGAACGAGGCCATGGCCCGCCGGATCGCGGAGCTGACCGTCTCCCGCTCCGGCATCGTCCGCGCGGTCGACGAGGAGCGCAGGCGGATCGAGCGCGACCTGCACGACGGGGTCCAGCAGCGGGGCGTGGCCCTGGCGATGCTGCTCGGCCGCGCCCGCCACACCGCCGACCCCGCCCTGCTCGACGAGGCCTACGTCGAGTCCAGGAGACTGCTCGACGAGTTGCGGAGCGTGGCCTGGCGGGTCTATCCCACCGCGCTCGACACGCTGGGGCTGCGGGAGGCGCTGACCGAGGTGGCCGACCGCTCGGCCGTACCGGTGCGCGTCGCGTACGCGGTCGACGGGCGGCCGGCGCCGGAGATCGAGACCGCCGTCTACTTCGTGGCCAGGGAGGCCGTCACGAACGCGAACAAGCACGCGGAGGCAGGCCTGATCGTGGTCGAGGTGCGTGCGCGGGAGGGGGAGGTGGCCGTGACGATCACCGATGACGGCAGGGGCGGCGCCGTACCGGGCGGTGGTCTGTCGGGGCTGGAGCGGCGGGTGCGCGCGCTGGACGGCAGCTTCGCGGTCGACAGCCCACCGGGCGGCCCGACCACGGTGACGGCGAGGCTGCCGTGCGCCTGATCCTCGCCGACGACTCCGTGCTGCTCAGGGAAGGGCTGGCCCGGCTCCTGCAGGACGCCGGACACGAGGTGACGGCCGCGGTGGGCGACGCCGACGCGCTCATGGCCGCCGTGGCCGAGCACCGGCCCGACGTGGCGGTGATCGACGTGCGCATGCCGCCCTCCCACACCGACGAGGGGCTGAGGGCGGCGCTGGAGATCCGCGGCAGGTGGCCGGAGGTGGGCGTGCTCGTGCTCTCGCAGTACGTCGAGCAGGCCTCGGCGGCACGGCTGCTGGCCGGGCCCTCGGAGGGCCTCGGCTACCTGCTGAAGGACAGGGTCTCGGAGGTGGCCGAGTTCCTCGACTCGGTCGAGCGGGTCGGGTCGGGCGGCACGGTGTTCGACCCCGACGTCGTCCGGCGGCTGCTGGCGGCCGCCCCGCTCGGCACGCTGTCCCCCCGCGAGCGGGCCGTGCTCGAACACCTGGCCACCGGCATGGTGAACACCGCGATCGCCGAGCGGTTGCACGTGTCGCAGAGCACGGTCGAGAAGCACGTCAACGCCGTCTTCGACAAGCTCGGGCTCGCGCCGACGCCCGGCTACAGCCGCAGGGTCCTGGCCATCCTCCGCTATCTCAACGGCTGAGCCGCACGGCCGTCACCACCACGCCCGCGACTGCGGCCGTCACCAGCCAGAGCATGAACGTGGGGTACAGGTAGAACACCTGGATCCACATGGCGTCGCGCCCCCGGGCCAGGAACCTGAAGACGGGCGCCGCCGCCGCGCACAGCGCCAGGGGCGCCAGGAGCGGCAGCACCCACAACCGTCCCCATCCCGTACGGCGGGCCGCCCACCGCCGCGAGCGGGCCAGGCCGCGCGCCGCCAGGGCGACGGTCACCAGCGTCAGCAGCAGGAACACCAGGTCGGTGACCAGGTAAGGGTCCGACGGCGGCTCGGGGGTGCCGCCCTCGATCATGGCGACGAGACCGTCGAGGAGGGCGGAGCTGTCGCCGAAGGCCATGCCGGTGTTGGCCATGACCGCGATGCCGTAGCCGGACTCCGGCATGAGCAGTTGCTCGGCGGTCGAGGTGAACAGCTCGCCGCTGTGCCCGATGGCCAGGTTTCCGCGCGGGGTCCTACCGATCGACCAGCCCAGCGCGTAGGTGTCGTTCTGCCGGGACAGCGTGCGCAGCTCCGCCGTGCTCGCGGGCGAGACGATCCCGGAGCGTTGCGCGATCAGCCATCTGGCCATGTCGTTCGCCGTGCTGATCACGCCGCCGGAGCCGTTGCCGAAGCCGGGCGGCTCGGGCACGGCGACCGCCTGTCCGAGGACGGTGAGGTGGCCGCGCGCGCTGTCCGGCATGTCGCGCTCGGTGTCGATCGTGGTGCTGTGGCTCATGCCGAGGGGGGTGAACACGTGGGTCTTGAGGTAGGCCGCGAACGGCTCCCCGCTGACCACCTCGACCAGTCGCGCGGCCACCTGGTAGTTGGTGTTGTGGTAGCTGAAGGCGGTGCCGGGCGCGGTGGCGAGCCGGGCGTCCTTCAGTCGCGCCACGGCGCCCTGGAGGGAGTCCGGCTGGGGCAGGCTCTTCTCACGGAAGGTGGCGTCGGCCATGCCCGAGGTCTGGTTCAGCAGCTGGCGAACGGTGATCCGCGCGGCTCGTGGATCGGCCATCGTGAACTCGGGCAGGTAGCCGCGCACCGGCTGGTCGAGCCGGATCGTGCCCTTCTCCACCAGCTGCATGACGGCGAGCGAGGTGAACGACTTGCTCACCGAGGCGACGGCCATGGGGGTGTCGGCGGTCAACGGGGCGCCCGAGGCGGTCCTGCCGTACCCGGTGGCGTGGACGACCCTGGATCCCCGGGTGATCGCGACCGCCACCCCCGGCAGGCCCGTCCTCTCCTGGTAATCGGCGACGTAGGCGTCGACCTGGGCGGGGGTGATGTCCACGGCGGGTGGCGGGGCGGCGAGGAAGAGCGCGGTCAAGACGGCTGTGAGCATGCGCCGACGCTAGTGACGGCGCCCTGCCCGCGACCATGGCGAGAATCCTTCGCGTTCGTTACGGGAAACCGCCAGTTGACTGGATAGTGAAGCTATCCAATAATGGAGAGTGTCACTATCCAATCAGGAGGTGCCGAATGGCGATCATCACCCCGTGGATTCCCGGCCCCGCCGCGGCCCACGACCAGCCCGTGCAGGTCATGGCGTCGCGCTTCGAACTGCGCAGCCTGTGGCACGTGCCCGGCTTCCTGTTCCAGTCGATGCGCATCCTGCTGCAGGCCCGGCGGAGCCCCGGCGCGGTCGGCGCCACGCTGAAGGCCGCCCCCCTGCGCCGGACGTTCTGGACCCTGTCGGCCTGGACGTCCGACGAGGCCCTGTCCACCTTCGCCCGCAGCCAGCCGCACCGGAGCATCATCGGCGCCTACCGCGACCGGATGGCGGGCTCCACGTTCAAGTTCTGGACCGCCGAGCGGCCCGCGGACTGGGCCGAGGCGCACACCCGCCTGAAGGAGGAGTGAGGGCCCGCCGGCCGCGCCCGGCCCTCACCCGCGGACCCCACCGGTCGCCACGGCCACCTCGCCGCCGCGACCAGGCAGGTGATCCTCCACTCGGAGACGCGCAAGCCCCCCGCCGGGCACCGGCGGGGGGCTGCGGAGGGTCAGGAGGTCGAACGGGCCTTGAAGAGCGCTCGCTTGGCCGCCTTCGCCACATGCTTGTCCGGGTGGACCTGCGAGATCAGCTCCAGCAGCTCCTCCACATGCGCGTGCGGGATCTTCCAGATCACCTCGAGCAGGTTGTTGAGCAGGTCGGGCCCGATGTCACGCAGGCTGCTCACGAACTCCGCCCGCCCGAGACCGGCGGAGATCGTCCACATGTCCAGGATGAGCCAGTGGGTGTCGTCCTGGGTGGGCTCGGGAGCGCCCTCCACCTCCAGCTGCGTCAGGTGGGTGGCCGCGTACGGACGCAGCGAGGGCTCCTTCAGCGCCGCCTGCCAGGCCGGGATCGCGTCCTCGCCGAGCGTGCCGACCACGCTCGCCGCCTGGACCCTGATCAGCGCGTCGGTGTCGTCCTCGCCGGCCGCCTCCAGCAGCTCGCGGGCGGCCTCGCCCGGCTCGCGCAGCTCCATCCACGCCGCGAACTCCGCGTCGGCCTCGTCCTCGGGCAGCTCGGCGCTGAAGGCCAGCAGTTCGAGGGCGGTCATCGCGTCGATCGCCGGGCGGGCGTCGAGCTCGATGTCGGCGTCGTCGACCAGGTGCACGACGCCCTCGGTGCCGAGGGGAGTGAGCGTGACCTCGTCGCCGGTGACGGTGAGCATGCCGTACCCGACGAGCCAGTCGAGCACCGGCGCCAGCGGGTCGCCGTAGTGGTCGCGGGCGGCGGCCCAGGCGTCGGCGCCGAGCTCGTCGATGTCGGCGGCGGCCTCGGCGAGCTCCTCACGCAGCGCGGCCAGCCCGCGCGAGCCGCCGCCCAGCAGCAGGCGGACCAGCAGCCCGCGGCTGAGGCCGCCGAGCGCCATCGTGAGGTCGTCGTCCTCCAGCTCGGGGTCGCCGTAGTCGACGGAGTGGAGGCCGAGCATCCAGGCGTCGAGCACGTCCTCGTCGTCGTCGAAGGGCCACTCGGCGGTGTCGTCGTCGACGCTGACGGTGTCGTCGCCGTCGGGTTCGAGGAACTCCAGGTCGACCGCGAGGTTCCAGATGTTCCACAGCTGGGGGACGGCCTTGGACAGCGAGCCCTCGGTCGCCGGCCTGGGCAGGCCGATGACGGCCAGCGCCTCCTCCACCTCGGCGTCGGACAGCAGGCTGTCCTCGCCCACCTCGCGCGCGTCGCCGACCCAGACCGCGAGGTCGCGGGCCTTGGCGATGAGCGGGACGGCCCGCGCCGCGGCGGCGAGCTCGGCGTCGGGGCGCAGCCGGATCGTGGGCAGGTCGGCCAGCTCGTCGGCGAAGGGCTCGAAGTCGCCGAGGTCGCCGGTCTCCTCGCGCACGTCCTCGTCGTCGTCGATGAGGTCCTCCATGGCCTCGACGAAGTCGTCCTCCAGATCGTCGAGCTCGTCGAGCAGATCATCGAGGGAGTCGGAGCCCTTGGCCAGCTTGTCGGTGTCCGACAGGAAGGTCAGATAGGCGCGCACCGCGCCGATCATCCCGTCGGCCGCCTCGTCCGGATCCTCGACGACCTTGGGCATGCGGTCGAGCAACACCGTCCTGAGGTCGGCGCGGCGCCACCGGGCGACGTCGTCGGAAGCGGACAGCCGGTGCCACAGCGCGGCAGGGCCGACCAGGTCGGGGTCGCTGGCCGGGGCGTGTTCCCGTGCCCACACGATGAACTCTTCGAGCAGGGGACGCAGCTCATCGGCGGCAAGCTCGATGCGATCTGTCACCCACTCAGGCTAGTGCGCTCCGGCCGCGGTCGGCCCACGAAATCGACGGAGCGCCGATCACGAAAAGTCGCGAAACGGGGGGACGGAGCGCGTGGGAGCGCGTCCAACCGCTCCCACACCGGTCATCCCGTACGGCACGCGCGGTCAGTTGGCCCGGCGCATCGCCTCGGTGATCCGTTCGGCGGCGGCCATGACCGGCACCGCGTGCAGCCTGCCGGGCGTGCGGGTCAGGCGCTCGATCGGTCCGGATACCGAGACGGCCGCGACCACCTTGCCGCCCGTGCCCCTGATGGCCGCCGAGACGCTGGCGACGCCCTGCTCGCGCTCGCCGACGCTGTGGGCCCAGCCGCGCCGCCGTACGGAGGCGAGGGTCGCGGCGGTGAACTTGGCCCCGCGCAGACCCCTGTGCAGCCGGTCGGGCTCCTCCCAGGCCAGCAGGATCTGCGCGGCGGACCCCGCCGTCATCGGCAACGCCGAGCCCACGGGGACGGTGTCGCGCAGGCCGCTGGTGCGCTCGGCCGCCGCGACGCAGACACGCTCGTCTCCCTGGCGGCGGTACAGCTGCGCGCTCTCGCCCGTCAGGTCCCTGAGCTGGGTCAGGACGGGCGAGGCGACCGCGAGGAGCCGGTCCTCGCCGGCCGCGGTGGACAACTCCGACAGTCGCGGGCCGAGGACGAAACGGCCCTGCGTGTCGCGGGAGACGATCCGGTGATGCTCCAGCGCGACGGCCAGCCGATGCGCCGTGGGACGGGCCAGTCCGGTGGCCTGCACGAGCTGGGCGAGCGAGGCCGGGCCCGCTTCGAGGGCGTTGAGCACGAGAACGGCCTTGTCCAGTACGCCGACTCCGCTAGAGTTGTCCATACACCGATACTGCCGTCTCGACATATGAGAAGGCAAGTCGGGGCAATCTCAAGGAGGAGATCAATGGGCCGCACACTCGCGGAGAAGGTCTGGGAGCAGCACGTCGTGCGCCGCGCCGAGGGCGAACCCGACCTGCTCTACATCGACCTGCACCTCGTTCACGAGGTCACCAGCCCGCAGGCCTTCGACGGCCTGCGCATGGCGGGACGCAAGGTGCGCAGGCCCGATCTCACCATCGCCACCGAGGACCACAACGTCCCGACCGTGCTCGGCCCGATCTCCGACCCCGTCTCCAAGACGCAGGTCGAGACGCTGCGCAAGAACGCCGCCGAGTTCGGCGTCAGGCTGCATCCCATGGGCGACGCCGGCCAGGGCGTGGTCCACATCATCGGCCCGCAGTTCGGCCTGACCCAGCCGGGCATGACGATCGTGTGTGGCGATTCTCACACCTCCACCCACGGCGCCTTCGGCGGCATCGCGTTCGGCATCGGCACCTCCGAGGTGGAGCACGTGCTGGCCACGCAGACGCTGCCCGCCTACCGCCCGAAGACCATGGCCATCGAGGTCGGCGGCGAGCTGCCGGTGGGCGTCACGGCGAAGGACCTGATCCTGGCGATCATCGCGAAGATCGGCACCGGCGGCGGCCAGGGCTACATCGTCGAGTACCGCGGCGAGGCCATCCGCAAGCTCTCCATGGAGGGCAGGATGACCATCTGCAACATGTCCATCGAGGCGGGCGCCCGCGCCGGCATGATCGCGCCCGACGAGACGACGTTCGCCTACCTGAAAGACCGCCCCCACGCCCCGAAGGGCGAGGCGTGGGACCAGGCGGTCGAGCACTGGAAGTCGCTCAGGAGCGACGACGACGCCGTCTTCGACAAGGTCGTGGAGATCGACGCCACGACGCTGACGCCGTTCGTCACCTGGGGGACCAACCCGGGACAGGGGCTGCCGCTGGGCGCGGCCGTACCGTCGCCCGAGTCCTTCGCCGACCCCGTCGAGCGGTCGGCGGCCGAGCGGGCGCTGGAGTACATGGGTCTGACGGCCGGCACGCCGCTGCGCGAGATCGAGGTCGACACCGTCTTCGTCGGCTCGTGCACCAACGGGCGCATCGAGGACCTGCGGGCCGCGGCCGACATCCTGCGCGGCCGGCAGGTCAAGACCCGCACGCTGATCGTGCCCGGCTCGATGCTGGTGAAGCTGCAGGCCGAGAAGGAGGGCCTGGACGAGGTGTTCGAGGCCGCGGGCGCGGAGTGGCGGCAGGCCGGGTGCTCGATGTGCCTCGGCATGAACCCCGACACGCTCGCCCCGGGCGAGCGCAGCGCCTCGACCTCCAACCGCAACTTCGAGGGCCGGCAGGGCAAGGGAGGCCGCACCCACCTGGTCTCGCCCGCGGTCGCCGCGGCCACGGCCGTGACGGGCCGGCTGACGGCTCCGGCGGACCTGTAACCCTCTCCGGCCTCACCACACGACTTCAAGGACAGCCACGATGGACGCTTTCACCACGCACACCGGCACGGCGGTGCCGCTGCGCCGCAGCAACGTCGACACCGACCAGATCATCCCCGCCGTCTGGCTCAAGCAGGTCAGCCGTACCGGCTTCGAGAAGGGCCTGTTCTCCGCCTGGCGCGAGGACCCCTCCTTCGTCCTGAACGACCCGGCCTACCAGGGGGCCAGCATCCTGGTCTCCGGCCCCGACTTCGGCACCGGCTCCTCGCGCGAGCACGCCGTCTGGGCGCTGCAGCAGTACGGCTTCCGCGTCGTGATCGCCGCCAGGTTCGGCGACATCTTCCGCAACAACTCCACCAAGATGGGCCTGCTCCCCGTCGTCCTGCCGGGCGACAGGGTCGAGGCGCTGCAGGCGGCCGTCGAGGCCGACCCGAACCTGCCCGTCACCGTCGACCTGGCCGAGCGGCAGGTCCGCTGGGCCGGCGAGGTCGTGGCCTTCGAGATCGACGACTACACCCGCTGGCGCCTGATGGAGGGCCTGGACGACATCGGCCTGACCCTGCGTCACGCCGACGACATCACCACGTACGAGAATGGTCGGCAGTCATGGCTGCCGACGACCGTCTAGAGGACGACGAACTGGCGCGGCGGTTGCGCGAGGCGCACCGCCGCGTCCGCCTGCTGCCCACGGCCCACAGAGAACGTTTCGCGCGCCGATACCTGGCCATCTGTGATCTCGCCAAACGTGATCCCGAACGTGCGGCGACCCGGTTGGCGACCTTCCTCGCCGAGCTGAACAGCGAATCCGACACGCCGGGTGCCCAAAAAAACGCGTCTGGTGATTGAGTTCCTTCGCAATCCCCCTTTAGATTCAACCCGTAAGGGGTTTCTCGACCGTTGGACTCGTTGCTGGAACCCCGAGCCGTAACAGGGGGAGCGAAACCTACATGAACAAGCGGGAACTCGTCGACGCCATCGCGGACCGGGTGGGCGACAAGAAGACGGCGACCGAGGCCGTGAACGCCATTCTCGACGCCATTCAGAAGGCCGTCGCGAGTGGCGACAAGGTCTCGATCACGGGCTTCGGCGCGTTCGAGATGGTCCACAAGCCGCAGCGCACGGCCAGGAACCCGTCGACCGGCGCTGAGATCAAGGTGGCCGAGAGCTGGGGGCCGAAGTTCCGTCCTGGCTCGGACTTCAAGGAGCTGGTCAACGCCGGAGGCAAGAAGGCCGCCAAGAAGAAGTAAGTAACTACGGAGCGCCCGGACACCCGATAAGGGGGTCCGGGCGTTTTATTTGCGAAATCCAGGTGTGCTATTTGCGTAAGCGGGCCGCTCAGCCGGGCACCGGGAAAGTCGACAGCGTGACATAGGTGATCTCCTCTCCGGAGACGCCGAGATTCACGCGCTGTCCCGTACGCAACAGCCGTAGCGGCCCCGCGTCGAACGCCTCCGCGCCGAACTCCAGCACACTTCCGTCGTCGAGGAACACCGACCCCGAACGGGTCTCCGGATCGAAACTCCGCACCGTCGCCTGCACGAGCCCCAGCGTAAATCGTTTGACCCCCGCACAGGGAACCGGTGAGGATCCCGCTTCGTGCCCGTTGCGCAAAGCGTCTGGCGGAACTCCGCCTTCCGGCGGCTGGTCGGCGCCGACGTCCTCAGCCAGTTCGGCACCCAGGTGACGCTGGTGGCCCTGCCGCTGACCGCCCTGCTGGTGCTGGACGCGACCCCGTTCCAACTCGGCCTGCTCACCGCCGCGGAGATGGCCGCCTTCCTGGTCATCGGCCTGCCGGCCGGCGTGTGGGCGGACCGGATGCGCCGCCGTCCCATCCTGGTCGCCGCCGACGGCGTGCGCGCGCTGGCGCTGTTCAGCGTCCCGGTGGCGGCCTTCGCCGACGTGCTGACGCTCGCCCAGCTCTACGCCGTCGCGCTGGTCATCGGGGTCGGCACCGTCTTCTTCGACGTCGCCCACATGAGCCTGCTGCCCTCGATCGTCCGCAAGGACGGCCTGTCCACCGGGATCGGCACCCTGGAGACGCTGCGCAACGCCGCCTGGCTGGCCGGGCCCGGCTTCGGCGGCTGGCTGGTCCAGGTGCTCGCCGCGCCCTTCGCGCTGCTGGCCGACGCGATCTCGTACGCCTGCTCGGCGCTGGTCCTGTCGACGATCAAAGCCGACGAGACCCCTGCCGCCCCGGCGGAGCGCAGGAGCGTCAAGGCCGAGGTCGCCGAAGGGCTCAGATACGTGCTCGGCCACCAGGTGCTGCGCCGCGTCGCCCTGGTCGGCGCGCTGAACATGCTCACCAACGGCCTGTGGGCGATCGTCCAGCCGCTGTTCCTGGTGCGCGAGCTCGACCTCGGCGCCGGAGCCTACGGCCTGATCGTCTCGGCCGCGGGCGCCGGCGGCGTGCTGGGCGGCGCGCTCGCCCCGAAGATCGTCGCCAGGTACGGCAACGGCGGCGCCATGTACGGCGGCGCCGTCCTCGCCGGGCTGTTCCCGCTGATCGGCGGATTCGCCGGCGAGGGATGGCGGGTCCTGCTGTACCCGCTGGGGCTGTTCCTGATGCTCGTCGCCGCGGTCGTCTTCAACGTCGCCCAGAGCAGCTACCGCCAGGCCGTCACCCCCGACCACCTGCGCGGCCGGATGAACGCCAGCATGCGCTTCCTCATGTGGAGCGCGATGCCGGTCGGCGGCCTGCTCGGCGGCCTGCTGGCCGAGCGGGTGAGCGTGGGCGTGCTGCTGTGGGTGGCCTGCCTCGGCACGGCGACGGCCCACCTGCCGGTCATCGTGTCGCCGTGGATCAGGCGTCTGCGAGCCGAAGCCGGCTGACCACCTCGGCGGTGTGCGGGCCGAGGCCCAGCGCGATGGCCGCGCGCAGGTCGTCGGGGGTGTCGACGTCACGCCTGACCGACTCGATGCCCTCCAGGGTCAGCTCCTTGGCTCCGCCGGCCAGGTGCTTGGCCCTCGACTCGCCGCCGAAACGGGGGGTGAACGGCACGCCGGGCCGTACGCCGTAGAAGGTCGTGCCGACGTCGAGCGCGTCCGGCACGAACGCCTGGTCGAACTCGGCCGCCGCCTCCAGCACCGTGGCCAGCTCTGCGGGGCGCAGGGCGGGCAGGTCGGCCTGGAGGGCGCCGACGGCGTCGCCAGGCGCCAGCCGTACCGCATGGGCGGCACCCGCGCGCAGCGCGGTGTTGAGACCGCGGTCGGGGTCGGGGACCACCACGGCCCCCAGCGCGGCGAGCGGCCCTGCGGCGCCCTGGTCGGCCGTGACCACGATGACTCTGGCCACGGGCGCGGCGGCCAGCGCCGCCGACAGCGTGTCGCCGGCCACCGCGACCGCGAGCGCGGTCCGGTGCGGCCCGGTCGCCGCGGCCAGCCGGCTCTTGGCCGCTACCAGCGTCTTCACCGGGATGACGAGTGACCAGCGGATGCTCATAGGCTTAAGCATCTCGTCTCGACATCCCGAGCGGCCAACCGGGAGACTTGGGGCGCAGTCGTCTGTCTTGGAGGAGTTCATGAGCCGCCCCGGCCGACCATCCCGCCCCTGGGAGACCTTCGCGGTGGTGATCGTCAAACCGCTCTCGTGGCTGCTCGTCAAGAAGGACTGGCGCAGGGGCGAGCTGATCCCGAAGACCGGCGGGCTCATCATCGCGACCAATCACCTGTCGTGGACCGATCCCGTTCTCATCGCGCACTTCCTCTACAACCACGGGCGCTGGCCGGTCATTCTCGCCAAGGCGTCGCTGTTCAGGGTGCCGTTCCTGGGCGCCGCGGTGCGCGCGCTGCAGGCGATCCCGGTGGACCGGGGCACCGCCGAGGCCGCCCGGTCGCTGGAGATCTCCGAGCAGCGGCTGCGCGACGGGGGCGCGATCATGTTCTACCCCGAGGGGACCGTCACCCGCGATCCCGGGCTGTGGCCGATGGTCGGCAAGACCGGCGTCGCCCGCCTGGCGCTGCAGACGGGGGCGACCGTCATCCCTGTCGCCCACTGGGGTGCGCACGAGCTGTTGCCCTACGGGGAAAAGAAGCCGAGACTCTTTCCTCGCAAGACGTTCACCGTACGGGTCGGACCTCCCGTCGACCTGTCGAAGTACGAGGGGCAGCCGTTGCGAGGTCCGGTGCTGCGTGAGGCGACCGCCGACATCATGGCCGCGATCACCGTTCAACTGGCGGAAATCAGGGGAGAGAAAGCTCCGGAGACCCCCTACGACCCGGCAGGGCGGTGAATCAGATGACCAAGGCCGCCGTTTTCGGAACCGGCTCGTGGGGCACCACGTTCGCCATGATCCTGGCGCGCGCCGGCGTGCGGACCACGCTGTGGGGCCGCCGCCCCGAGATCGTCGAGGCGATCGACCGCCGCCACGAGAACCCCGACTACCTGCCGGGCGTCCTGCTGCCCGAGACGCTGCGCGCGACGACCGACCCGGCCAAGGCGCTGGACGGCGCCGACTTCGTGGTGCTCGGCGTCCCCTCGCAGACGCTCAGGGAGAACCTCACCCTCTGGAAGTCCCACCTGCCGGACGACGCGGTGCTGGTCAGCCTGATGAAGGGCATCGAGCTCGGCACCACCAAGCGGATGAGCGAGGTCATCTGCGAGGTGGCCGAGGTGCCGCAGGAGCGGGTCGCGGTCGTTTCCGGCCCCAACCTGGTCGGTGAGATCGTCAGGGGCCAGCCGGCGGCCACCGTCGTCGCCTGCCCCGACGAGCGCACCCTCGAACGCCTGCAGGAGGCCTGCCACGTGCCGCCGTGGTTCCGGCCGTACACCAACCCCGACGTCGTGGGCGTGGAGCTGGGCGGCGCGGTCAAGAACGTGATCGCGCTGGCGGTGGGCGTCGCCGTCGGCATGGGCATGGGCGACAACGTGGCCGCCATGCTGATGACCCGCGGGCTGGCCGAGATCTCCCGGCTGGGCGCGGCGCTCGGCGCCGACCCGCACACGTTCGCGGGCCTGGCCGGTATGGGCGACCTGGTCGCCACCTGCACCTCGCCGCTGTCGCGCAACCGCACGTTCGGCGAGAACCTCGGCAAGGGCATGACGCTGGCCGAGGTCGTCGCGGTCACCAAGCAGACGGCCGAGGGCGTCAAGTCCTGCGAGTCGGTGCTCGAGCTGGCCAGGAAGCACGACGTGGAGATGCCGATCACCGAGGTGGTGGTGGGCGTGGTCCACGACGGCATGACCCCCGAGGAAGCCGGGGTGCTGCTGATGTCGCGCACCCCCAAGCCGGAGAGATACGGCGTGTGAGAGAGAACACCCGGTGCGTCCGTGCGCCCGCCGGGGGCGGGTACGCCACGGCCGTGGCCGCCCTCGAGGGCGTGGCCGCGCCAGAGAACGTGGCAGGCAAGACGTTCGCCTCGGGCGATGCCGCCCTGGCCGCCGTCCTGCTGACGTTCCTGCGCGGCGGCTCGCACGTGATCGCTCCCGCGCCGGGGGCCGGCGTGCTCGCCAACGTGCTCGGCAGGTTCGGCGTCAGCGCCGACTTCGTCGACACGGGTGACCTGGCGGCCGTACGGCAGGCCGTCCGCGGCAACACGAAGATCATATACGTCGAGACGCTCTCCGACACCGCCGTGGCCGACCTGCGCGGGCTGTACCGCCTGGCCAGGGAGGCCGGCGCGATGCTCGTGGTCGACTCCACGCTGGCCACGCCGATCGTCTGCCGCCCGCTCGAACACGGCGCCGACCTGGTCATCCACTCGACCGGCACGCTCCTCGGCGACCGCGAGGGCGGCGTCGTCGTCGGCCGCCACGACCTGATGCGCAGGCTCACCGACGACCTCGGCGCGCCCCTCTCGCCCGCCGACGAGGCCGCGCTGCTCGGCGCGCTGGAGACGCTGACGCTGCGGGTCAGGCGCAGGTGCGCGACCGCCATGGAGTTCGTCGCGGCCGTGGCCAAGCATCCCGGCGTGGCCGCCGTCGACTACCCGGGCCTGCCCCACCATCCGGGGCACCACCTGGCCCGCCGGCTGTTCGACTCGGGACCCGAGGGCACGCGGTTCGGTCCGCGGGTGAGCGTCACGCCGCGCGGCGACGCCGACGACCTCGTCACGTCGCTGCGGCTGATCGGCTGCAGCACCTCCGCCGTCAGGCAGGGCGCCGCCGTACGCTTCACGATCGGGCTCGAGGACGTCGAAGATCTCGTGGCGGACGTGACACGAGCCCTTGACTCCCAAGCAGGGTAGATTCGGGCGACATGAGCAAGCCACGCGTCGCGGTCGTTTTCGGTGGTCGCAACTCCGAGCACGCCGTCTCCCTCATGGGGGCGGGCAGCGTACTCGAAGTGATCGACAGGTCCAAGTACGAGGTGATCCCCATCGGGATCGCCCAGGACGGCCGGTGGGTGCTCGCCGCGAGTGACCAGCGGTTCGCCATCGAGGACGGCGAGCTGCCCGTGGTCGACACCTCGGGCGCCGAGCTGGCCCTGCCGTCGGGCGAGGGTGCGCTGGTGACCTACGAGCAGGGCAGCATCCCGGTCGAGCTCGGCACCGTCGACGTCGTCTTCCCCGTCATGCACGGCCCCTTCGCCGAGGACGGCACGATCCAGGGCCTGCTGGAGATGGCGGGCGTGCGCTACGTCGGCTCCGGCGTGCTGGCCAGCGCCGTCGGCATGGACAAGGCGTACATGAAGGCCATCCTCGCCGCCGCCGGGCTGCCCGTCGGCCGCCACGTGGTGGTGCGCGAGCGCGACTGGCGCCTCGACAGGGAGCGCGTGGTCAAGGAGGTGGAGGAGCTCGGCTGGCCGGTGTTCGTCAAGCCCGCCCGCGCGGGCTCCAGCCAGGGCATCTCCAAGGCCCACGACCGGGCGTCGCTGGAGGCGGCCGTCGAGCACGCCCGGGCGCACGACCCGAAGGTGCTGGTAGAGGCGGCGATCGTCGGGCGCGAGATCGAGTGCGCGGTGCTGGAGTCGCTCGGCGACGAGCCGCCGGCCGCCTCCGTGCCCGGCGAGGTGCTCGTGCAGGGCGGCCAGGAGTTCTTCGACTTCGAGGCCAAGTACTACCCGGACCAGATGTCGCTCGACGTGCCCGCGGACATCCCGGCCGGCAAGGCCGAGGAACTGCGGGCGATGGCGGTACGAGCCTTCGAGGCGCTCGGCTGCGAGGGGCTGTCCAGGGTCGACTTCTTCTACACCCCTGACGGGCGGCTGATCCTCAACGAGATCAACACCATGCCCGGGTTCACGTCGCTGTCGGTGGCGCCGCAGCTGTGGGCGGCCACCGGGCTCGACTACGGGCAGCTGGTGGAGCGGCTCATCCAGCTCGCGCTCAACCGCCGCGCCGGGCTGCGCTGAGCCGTTCCGCGCCCCTGACCGGCGCTCGGGGGCTGTTCCCCGGGGCCGGCGTCCGGGGGCGCGTCTCCTGCCCCGGCCGGCCCCCCGGTCAGCCGGTGGCCTTCTTGACGGGCTCGGCCAGGTCGATCAGCACGCTGGACGCCTCGTGCGTCTTCGCGATCGTCACCTCGACGTAGGCGGTGTCGGTCACCGCCGTGAACAGCGTCGGCGTCGTGGGGTCGGCGAACCAGCCCACCCCGTCGAGTTCGAGGAGCTGGTCGGTGGCGGCCATCCGGGCAGGCCGCGGTACGCCGCAGCGCAGCGCGATCTCGGCCGAGCCCCAGACGGCGACGTACGGCGACTCGGGCGTGGACGCCACCCGCCCCGCCCCGTCGACCTGCTGGGGCAGCAGGCTGGAGAGTTTCGTGCACGCCGCCACCGCCTCCCCCTGGGGGGCGGGTGGTTCGACCTGGACGGCGCCGCCGCACCCGGCGAGCAGGACCAGCGCCAGGACGGCGACGCCTCGCTTCATATGTGGACGATAGGGCACGTCAGCGTACGCGTTATCCCCTCGACCGCCTGGATCTGGGCGACGACCAGCTTGCCGAGCTCGTCCACGTTGCGGGCCTCGGCGCGCACGATCACGTCGTAGGGACCTGTCACGTCCTCGGCCTGGGTGACCCCGATGATGCCGGAGATCTCGCGAGCCACTGCGGCGGCCTTGCCGACCTCGGTCTGGATCAGGATGTACGCCTGCACCATTACGTCCTCCCGGGCGATTGGATCAGCGCCGAAGGGCCACCGTACCCTGTGTGCCACCTCATGAGAAACGTGGGTTCTGTCCATGCCGTACGGTGGCTGGCGTTTTGGTGGGCATGTCTCTTATGAGTAGGAGGTGCGTCATCACAGTCGGAGATCTCGGCGAGTTCGGAGTTGTAGCACGCATTGCTCGGCGCTTGCCACAGGGTGAGAGCGTGCTGCTCGGTCCTGGTGACGACGCCGCGGTGGTGAAATCGCCCGATGGGCGGGTCGTAGTGACAACGGACTTGTTGATCGAGGGTAGGCACTTTCGCCGTGATTGGTCCAGCGCGTATGACGTAGGCAGGAAGGCCGCAGCACAGAATCTTTCCGATATTGCCGCAATGGGGGCTGTTCCCACCTCGCTCGTGGTGGGGCTCGGCATGCCGGGTGACGTTCCCGTGGAGTGGGTCGACGGGCTGGCCGACGGGTTCAGGGACGAGTGCGCGCTGGTCGGCGCCAGCGTGGTCGGCGGTGACATCGCCCGCTCCGAGCGCGTGGTGATCGGTGTGACCGCGCTGGGCGACCTCGCGGGGCAGGCGCCCGTCACCCGTGCGGGAGCGCGCCCCGGCCAGGTGGTCGCCTACGCGGGGCGGCTGGGCTACGCGGCCGCGGGGCTCGCCGTGCTGGACGCCGGGATCGTTCCGGAGGCCGGGCCGCTGCTGGAGGCGGTCGAGGCGCACCGGCGGCCGCGACCGCCGTACGAGCGAGGTCCTGAGGCGGCTCGGCTGGGCGCCACGGCGATGCTGGACGTCAGCGACGGGCTGCTGCAGGACCTCGGACACGTGGCCGAGGCGAGCGGTGTGGGCATCACCCTCGATCCCGCCGCCTTTCCCGTCGGCGAGCCGGTCTCAGCCGCCGCGAAGGAGCTCGGGACCGATCCACTCGACTGGGTGCTCACGGGTGGCGAAGATCACTCTCTGGCCGCGGTCTTCCCTGCGGAAGTGCGGCTTCCGCCCCGCTGGACCGTCGTCGGCCACGTGACCGAGGGGGCGAAGGTGCAGGTCACCGGACGCGCGGTGGGACCCGGCGGCTGGGATCACTTCAGAGCGTGAAAGAGCCGTTCCGAGAAGATACCCTCGGGAAAGTTGTGACAAACGCGTATTAAAGATGTTATTAAGATGGGCGGCCCATGTATCCGGCAGGAAGGGCAAACATGGCCCGCCACGGCACCGGCGAACCAGAGAACGCGTGGAACCAAGGGGGACGCGACTCGGAAGACCCCCGTAAGGCGGACTTTCGCTCCTCCGACGACCCCATCACCACGGGGGCCTTCATGGCGCCCGTGGCCGATCAGGCAGGGTGGCCCGCACCGCCCGACCAGATCGACCAGCAGTTCCAGGCCGGTCCCTCGACGGGGGAGTGGGCTGTGCCGCCGCAGCAGCCCGACATGCTGGGCCGTCCCGCGACCGAGCCCATGTCGGCCCGTGACGCCTTCGGCGACCCCGTCTCCGCCTTCGGCGGCGGCCCCTCGGGCGCCGGCTCTTCCTTCTTCGGCGACCCCGGCCCCGGCTCCGGCGACCGCGGACCTCGCCCGGACTCCTTCTTCGGCGACCCCGGCCCTGGTCCCGACTCCGGCTTCGGCGACCGGGCGTACGGCGGTTCGGCGTTCGGTGACGCGGGCCGGGCCGCGCCCGGCTTCGGGGAGCAGGCTCCCGGCGGCCGTGGCCCCGCTGACCCCGCATTCGGCGGGCAGGGCGACGACGCTTTCGGCGGACCCGGGCACGGGGAGACCGCCGTGTTCGGCGACCGCGTCTTCGGCGACCCCGCGTTCGGCGACCCGGTCCCCGGCGGGGCACCGTACGGCGGGCAGGGCCTCGACGACGCCGGAGGTCCCGCCACGGGCCCCCATCCCGTCACCAGTTCGCCGACCGACAGGCTCGTGGCCACCGGCCCGCCGCGGCAGCCCGTGGCCGCGTGGGAGGACGCCGCCGAGCCCAACGAGACGGCCTTCCTCTCCGGCGGCGAGTGGAGCGAGAACGCGGACTGGGAGGACGAGCGGGAGGACCGGTCGTCCCGCGGGCGGCGCGGCAGGCGCCGCCCCGCCGCCGAGGCGCGCGAGTCGGGGCAGGGCGGCAGGGGCAAGGTCGCGCTCCTGTCGGTGGCCGCCGTCGCCATCGTGCTCGGCGGCACCGTCGTGGGCGTGCGGATGGTGAGCTCCTCCGGCGAGGCGTCCAAGGCGGGCGCGGGGACGACGAGCCAGTCGGCCTCGCCCGTCTCCGAGACCTCCGAGGCCACCGAGCCCGACCCGAGCGCGGAGGAGAGCGACCCCGCCGCTGAGGAGACCGCCGAGGAGCCCACGGAGGAGCCGACGGACCAGCCGTCGGAGACCAAGGCCGCGGTCCGGCCGCGCCCGTCGGCCTCGACCGCTCCCGAGCGCGGGCCCCGCCGTACCACCACGCCGCGGCCGTCCGACCGGCCCACCAGGTCCGCCGTGCCCGAGGACCCCGAGCCCTCCGAGGAGCCCACGCCCACGGCCGAGCCGTCCGACATGCGGGAGGCGAACAACACCGGCCAGCCCGGTGTCCCCGATCCCGTGACCAGCTCCACCTCGGGCACCGGGTCCGGCTCCCAGTCCAGCTCCACCAGCAGCGGCGGCGCGGCCGTCAACGTCAGGTTCGACGTCGTACGGCAGCGCCTGGCCGGTTACACCGCCGAGGTGCAGGTGGTGAACGACTCGACCAGGTCGCTGAACGACTGGACCCTCAGCATCCCCGTGGACGGCCTGGTCTCCGCGGTCCGGGGGGCGCAGTGGGTGCAGGACGGCGGCCTGCTGGTCCTCCAGCCGCGCACCACGCTGGCCGCCGGTGAGTCCGTCGAGGTCACGTTCACCGCGACCGGCAGCGGCGACGCCCCGGTCTCCTGCGGTCTGGTCGGCGGGGAGTGCACGGTCGGCTGAGTGGTTGGATGGATGCCATGACCCCTCCTCGCGTACTCACCGTCGCCGGATCCGACTCCGGTGGCGGCGCCGGCATCCAGGCGGACCTCAAGACCATGCTGGCGCTCGGCGTCCATGGCATGAGCGTCATCGCCGCCGTGACCGCGCAGAACTCACTGGGTGTGCAGGGGTACTGGGAGCTGCCGCCCGAAGCGGTGCGCGCCCAGCTCGACTCGGTGCTCAGCGACATCGGCGCGCAGGCGATCAAGACCGGCATGCTGGCGTCGCCGGTCCTCGTCGAGACGGTCTCCGAGGCGCTGGCCGCGGCGGGGGCGCCCGTCGTCGTGGACCCCGTCGGGGTCTCCAAGCACGGCGACCCGCTGCTCGTCCCTGAGGCGATCGACACGATCAAGACGCGGCTGCTGCCGATCGCGACCGTGGTCACCCCGAACCTGTGGGAGGTCGAGCAGCTCACCTCGGTCAAGGTGGAGGACGAGGACGGCCTGCGCCGCGCCGCCGACTCCATCCTCGCGCTCGGTCCCGCGTGGGCCCTCATCAAGGGCGGCCACCTGCCCGGCGAGCCGGTCGACCTGCTGACCGACGGCACCGAGGAGTACCGCTTCAGCGCGCGGCGCCTGGACAACAGGCACACCCACGGCACGGGCTGCACGCTGGCCTCGGCCGTCGCCTCCCGGCTGGCGCTCGGCGACGACGTGCCGACCGCGGTCGGCAAGGCCAAGGAGTACGTCACGGGCGCGATCGCCCGCGGCTTCCCCCTGGGCGACGGCATCGGTCCGGTCGACCACGCGTGGATGTGGCGCCAGTAGCGGTCAGATGTCGGTGATGGCGTGGGCCAGCTCGGGGTCGACGCGCACCAGACCGCCCCGATCGGCGGTGACGACCGTGCAGTCGACCCGTTTGCTCACCCGGCTCCTGCCGCACAGGGCGACGTTGACGTCGACGATGTCGTCGTGGCCGCACTCACCGATCTTCTTGCCGATCTCCTTCGCGCGCTGAGGGGTGAGCTCGTCGAGCATCACGCGTGTGGCGGCGGGCGCGTCGGCGAGCTTCACCAGTGCCGCCAGCCTGGAGTGCCGCAGGCCGGTACGGCGCACCTCGGCCAGCGCCATGCGCGGGATCGTGACGACGATCTGGCCTTCGAGGACCTGGCTGAACAGCTCGATCATCCGCTGGTCGCCTCGTTCGAGCTGGATCAGCGCGCCGGAGTCGAGAACGAAGCGCTCCGCCGGCTCCGGTGTCATCACGACTCCTGCCCGTCGGTCGGCAACCTGCCTTCGCGCGCGGCCCTGGCCCGTTCGAGGGCCTCCCGCGTCCAGGCCTTCGCCTCGGGCCCCGGCTCGCCGAACTCCTCCTTCAGGTCGGCGACCAGCATGGCCAGCTGGGCCAGCTGCCGCCGGGAGGCGAGCGTCTCGATGATGAGACCGGAGACCGAGTCGGCGTGACCCTGCTCGACCATGTCCTGCATCCAGGCGTAGAGGTCGCCGGGGAGGGTGACGCCTATCTTCTTGATCATATTGTGGCGGGGGGTTAGCGTGATCGTCACGCGCTGACCATAGAGACCACACGGAGCGTGACGCAAACCGCTCTTCGAGCAGATGTTCGTCCGGGTGTAAGAAACCTCTACCCGCGGTCTAGCTCCCTCTACAGACGCCGAAAGCCCGGCGCTCAAGAGCGCCGGGCTTTCCGGAAGTCGTGAAGGTTAGCGGGCGACCTTGCCCGCCTTGATGCACGAGGTGCACACGTTCAGCTTCTTCGGCGTGCCGCCAACGACCGCGCGCACCGTCTGGATGTTGGGGTTCCAACGACGACGGGTGCGACGGTGGGAGTGGGACACGTTGTTACCGAAGGTCGGGCCCTTACGGCAGACATCGCAGACCGAAGCCACGGTATCGCTCCTTTTCAGTCGATAAGCCCAGTCCGCTTGGATCTTTCGGGCGGAGGGCATGCCGGGACAACCGGCCAGCCAGACGAGGATATCCGATCCAGGCCCATGACCGCGAACTCACGCGGCAACACGCGGATGTCGGGGATATTCTCCGCAATAAACGCTAGCGCATCGCGGCCGCGAGGGAGCACACATGGAGGTTCTCGACCCGCCCGCGGTGCGCCGCTGGGTACGGCTGGCCGCCGACGCGCTGGGAACCGCGCGGGCCGACATCGACGCGCTCAACGTCTTCCCGGTCGCCGACGGCGACACCGGCACCAACCTGCACCTCACCATGATCTCGGCGGCCGAGGCGGTCGAGGCGCTGCCGGAGGACGTCGGGGCCGCCGTGGTGTGGCAGACCCTCGCGTACGGCGCGCTGGTCGGGGCCAGGGGCAACTCGGGCGTCATCGTCAGCCAGGCGCTCAGGGGCATGGCCGAGGTGCTGAAGGACCGCGAGGGCACCGCCGCCGACCTGCGCGGGGCGCTGGCCAGGGCGGCGGAGCTGGCCAGGGGCGCGGTGGCCAGACCGGTCGAGGGCACCGTGCTGAGCGTGCTGGAGGCGGTCGCCGCGGACCCGGGAGACGGCGACCTCGACGCGACCGCGCGGCGGGCGGCGGCACAGGCGCGGACGGCGCTGCGCCGTACGCCTGACCAGCTCGACGTGCTGGCCCGCAGCGGAGTGGTCGACGCGGGCGGCGCCGGCGTGGCGATCATCATGGAGGCGCTCGCCGAGGTCGTCACCGACTCCTACACCCAGCGCTACGAGGTGCCCGCGCCGACACGGCGCGTGACCCCGATGACCGAGTCGGGCGCAGGCTACGAGGTGATGTACCTGCTCGACGCCGACGACGAGGCGGTCGGCAAGCTGCGCGCCGAGCTCGACGCGCTCGGCGACTCCCTGGTGGTGGTCGGCGGCGACGGGCTGTGGAACGTCCACGTGCACGTCGACGAGGCCGGCCAGGCGATCGAGGCGGCGCTGCGGGTGGGCAGGCCGCACCGCATCAGGGTGACCTACCTGGCCGCGCCCGGCCGTACGCACCGGGCCGCGGGCGGCAGGGGAGTGGTGGCGGTGGCCGCGGGCGCGGGCATCGCGGCCCTGTTCGAGGAGTGCGGCGCCGTCGTCGTACGGCGGGAGCCGGGCTCCAGCCCGTCGCTGCCGGTGATGCTGGCGGCGATCCGCGAATCGGGCAGCGAGGTCGCGGTGCTGCCGAACGACGAGGGCGTGCGGGCGGTCGCCGTCGCGGCGGCGGAGATCGCGCGCGAGGACGGCGTGGTGGTGAGCGTGCTGCCGACCAAGGCGACCGTGCAGGGCCTGGCGGCGCTGGCCGTCCACGATCCGCTGCGCCGCTTCGACGACGACGTGGTGGCCATGACGGACGCGGCCGGCCACACCCGCTACGGCCACCTGACCGTCGCCGACCGGCGGGTGCTCACCAGCGCCGGCCTGTGCAGGCCCGGCGACGTGCTGGGCATGATCGACGGCGACGTGGCCCTCATCGGCGACACGCTGGCCGAGGTCGCCGAGCGGATCGTCGACAGGATGGTGGCCGGCGGCGGCGAGCTGGTCACGCTCGTCACCGGAGCCGACGCGCCCGAACGGCTCGCCGAAGCGGTGACCGGCTTCCTGGCGCGGACCAGACCCGACGTGGAGGTCGCCGTCCACGAGGGCGAGCAGGGCGGCTACCCGTTGCTCATCGGTGTCGAGTGAATATCCTGTCGGTCTCAGGCGGTAGAACTGGTTGACGTGAGTCGATTCGACGAGCCGCTGTCCAAGGCGCTCGATCCCAAGACCGCCAAGCTCCTGGAGAGCGTCCTGGAGCTGGAGACCGTCGGCGACCTGCTGCGCCACTACCCCCGCCGCTATGCCGAGCGGGGCGAGCTCACCTCGCTCGACGCGCTCGAGGTCGACGAGCACGTCACCGTGGTCGGCGAGGTCACCAGGCTGATGCGCAAGCCCATGCGCAACAGGGGCGGCACGTGGCTCGAGGTCGAGGTCGTCGACGGCACCGGCAAGAAGATCTACCTGTCGTTCTTCGGCAAGGGCTCCCACGTGGCCGAGTCGCGGCTGCGGACCGGCCGGCGCGGCATGTTCGCCGGCAAGGTCGGTCTGTTCGGCGCGCGCGGCACCCCGCGCTGGCAGCTCAGCCACCCCGAGTTCGAGCTGTTCGAGGACGAGGCCGAGGCGAGCGCGGAGGAGTTCGCGGCGGCGCCGGTGCCGATCTACCCGGCGGGCAAGGACGTCACCCCGTGGGCGATCCGCAGGGCGGTGGGAGTCGTCCTCGACACCCTCGGCCCGCTCGACGACCCGCTGCCGCTGGAGCTGCGCCGCCGCCACAAGCTGCCGGACCTGGCCGACGCGCTGGAGGCGGTCCACCGGCCGAAGGACTTCGGCGACGTGGTGCGGGCGCAGAAGCGGCTGAAGTTCGACGAGGCGTTCGTCCTGCAGTCCGTCCTGCTGCAGCGCAGGCGGGCGGCGGTCGCCTGGCCGGCCAAGGCGCGCCCGCGGGTGGCGGGCGGCCTGCTCGACTCCTTCGACGAGCGCCTGCCGTTCTCGCTGACCGAGGGGCAGGCGGCGGTCGGCGAGGAGATCGCCGCCGACCTCGCCCAGGCGCACCCGATGCACCGGCTGCTGCAGGGCGAGGTGGGCGCGGGCAAGACGGTGGTGGCGCTGCGTTCGATGCTGCAGGTCGTCGACGGGGGCGGCCAGGCGGTGCTGCTCGCGCCCACCGAGGTGCTGGCTCAGCAGCACCACCGCTCCATCACCGCGATGCTGGGCGACCTGGCCACGGGCGGCATGTTCGGCGGCACCACGGTGGCGCTGCTCACCGGCTCCATGGGCGCGGCCGCTCGCCGCGTCGCCCTCCTCGACGCCGCGTCGGGTACGGCGGGCATCGTCGTCGGCACCCACGCGCTGCTGCAGGAACACGTGCAGTTCGCCGACCTCGGCCTGGTCGTGGTCGACGAGCAGCACAGGTTCGGCGTCGAGCAGCGTGACGCGCTGCGCGAGAAGGTCTCCGGCGGGCGGCCCCACGTGCTGGTCATGACCGCCACGCCGATCCCGCGCACGGTCGCGATGACCGTCTTCGGCGACCTGGAGGTCTCGACGCTCTCGCAGCTCCCGTCGGGCCGCGCGCCGATCACCTCCCACGTCGTCCCCGCCGCCGAGAAACCCCACTACCTGGAGCGCACCTGGGAGCGGGTGCGGGAGGAGGTCGGCCTGGGCCGCCAGGCCTACATCGTGTGCCCGCGCATCGGCGACCTGGAGGGCGACGAGGGCGACCTGGCCGCCTCCGACGACGACAAGCGACCGCCGCTCGCCGTGCTCGAGGTGGCCGAGATGCTCGCCTCAGGGCCGCTCCACGGGCTGCGGGTGGAGGTGCTGCACGGCAAGCTCCCGCCCGAGGAGAAGGACGCGATCATGCGGGCCTTCTCCCGTGGCGAGGTCGACGTGCTGGTGGCGACGACGGTGATCGAGGTGGGCGTCGACGTCCCCAACTCCTCCGTCATGATCATCATGGACGCCGACCGGTTCGGCGTCTCCCAGCTCCACCAGCTCAGAGGGCGGGTCGGCCGGGGCGGGCTGCCGGGGCTGTGCCTGCTGGTGACGGAGTTCGCGACGGGCACGCCGGCCCGCGAGCGCCTCGACGCGGTGGCCGCCACGCTCGACGGGTTCGAGCTGTCGCGTGTCGACCTGGAGCAGCGGCGCGAGGGCGACGTGCTGGGGGCAGCGCAGTCGGGCAAGCGCTCGTCGCTGAAGATGCTGCAGCTGCTGCGTGACGAGGAGGTGATCGTCGCCGCCCGTCAGGAGGCGGCGGCCCTGCTGGAGGCCGACCCCTCGCTGTCGGCGCACCGGGGGCTCCGGGCGGAGATCGACCGTCTCCTGGGCGACGAGAAGGCCGACTTCCTGGAGAAGACCTGATCGGCGGCCCGGGGCGCGCCGGTGAGCTGGAGTGGCGTGAAGCACGGATGGTCACCCGTGACGGCGGTGGCCGAAACTCGGCTTCGCCGGACAAGATGACCCTGAAAGCGCCCAGCGCCGGGGACGGCCTCCCCCCGAATGCCGTCCCCGGCTGGGCCCACCCTCGGGTCAGGTGCCGAGGGAACCGGCGTGCGGAAGGGCTCACGATCACGCCGGTCGACCTTCATGTGGGTCACCTCGAAGGTCGCAGTCATCATCATGCTGGCCGTCACGGGGTGTGGCTACGACCCTTGCGCAGTCGAGGCAGACACTTGTCCACTCTTGACCTGCACGGACATGCGGAAGAATGGGCGGCATGACGCGGATCATCGCGGGAAGCGCGGGTGGCAGGCGGTTGGCCGTGCCGCAGGGCAGGACGACGCGGCCTACCAGTGACAGGGCGAGAGAAGGGATTTTCTCGACCCTCGACGCGCTGCACGGGCTGGAGGGCGCGCGGGTGATCGACCTGTACGCCGGTTCGGGGGCGGTCGGGCTCGAGGCGCTGTCGAGGGGCGCGGCCCACGCGCTGCTGGTCGAGGCCGATCCGAGGGCGGTCAGGACGATCAAGGCGAACGTCAGGGACCTGGGTTTTGAGGCGGCGAGCGTGGTGGCCGACAAGGTGGAGCGGCTGCTGGCCAGGCCGGGCGAGCCGTACGACATCGTCTTCGCCGATCCGCCCTACGCCGTCACCGGCGAGGAGGTGACGAGGGTCCTGGAGTCGCTGCGCGACAACGGGTGGCTCGCGCCGGGCGCGCTGGTCGCGGTGGAACGCGAGAGCAGGGGAAAAGACCTGGTGTGGCCCCCGGGCTACGAGGAGGAGAGGGTCCGTCGATACGGCGAAGCGGCCGTTTGGTACGGTCGCGCCGCCGGGAACCCGTAAACGTGGGAGGCGATGTGCGCCGCGTAGTGTGCCCGGGGTCGTTCGACCCCATCACCAACGGACACCTCGACATCATCAGCCGGGCCGCCCGGCTGTACGACGAGGTGACGGTCGCCGTTCTGATCAACATCGAGAAGAAGAGCCTGTTCACCGTGGAGGAGCGCATCGACATCCTCCAGACGGTGACCAAGGAGTATCCCAACGTCAGGGTCGAGAAGTTCCACGGCCTGCTCGTCGACTTCTGCCGGCAGAACGACATCCCCGCCATCGTCAAGGGCATCCGCGTGGTCAGCGACTTCGACTACGAACTGCAGATGGCGCAGCTCAACTACCGGCTGTCCGGCGTGGAGACGCTCTTCATGCCGACGAACCCGGAATACTCGTTCCTGTCGTCGTCGCGGGTGAAGGAGATCGCCCGCTACGGCGGCGATGTCTCGGGGCTCGTCCCGGATCTCGTGCACAAGCTCTTGATCGAACGGCTCAGGGGCTGACCGGCGCCTGGTATCGTTTCTATCTGGCCTTGTACGACGGCGACGGTTTCGCCATGCCTAGCGAGAGCAGGATGACTCAGCACCTCGACCCCCGCGCCCCGTGGGTGATCTCCACTCATGACCTGGGCAGGCGGCCGGGTTCGATGCGGCGGATGACCCTGTCCCTCCCGGCACCGGCGAATCTCGGCGTCGACATGATCGGTGTCCCCAAGGACGCCGAAGTCGAGCTGGACATCCGGCTTGAAGCAGTGATGGAAGGCGTGCTCGTCACGGGTTCCGCACGCGCGCCCCTCGCGGGGGAGTGCGTACGGTGCCTCGACCCGCTCTCCTCGGAGATCGAGGTCGGCGTGCAGGAGCTGTTCTTCTACACCGACGAGGACGCCTCGGAGGAGGACTCACTGCTCGACGGTGACCTTCTCGACCTCGAGCCGACGTTCCGCGACGCGGTGGTGCTCGCACTGCCGCTCAGCCCGGTCTGCGGTGAAGACTGCCAGGGGTTGTGCGTGGAGTGCGGGGTCAAGCTGGCCGAGGTCGGCGCTGACCACGGGCACGAGAAGATCGACGCTCGCTGGGCGTCGTTGCAAGGTCTGTTTTCCGAGAACGATAACGATCAGGAGAAGTGACGTGGCCGTCCCGAAGCGGAAGATGTCGCGGAGCAACACCCGCTCCCGCCGCGCCCAGTGGAAGACGTCTGCTGTCGCGCTGGTGAGCTGCCCGCAGTGCCGTTCGCCCAAGCAGCCGCACATCGCGTGCCCGACCTGCGGCACCTACAACCGCCGTCAGGTCATCGAGCCGTCCGCCTGATCGCACATTCCAGCAAGGAGCACGGCGCGGTCGTGCTTCTTCACGGCTGTTGACGGAGTGCCGACCGGATGCGACAGCGCCCGGTCGGCGTCACCGTCTCAGGTGCGTGCGGCGGCGGTTCGCCCGCGGCCGTGGTGGACGCCGGGGCAGTGCCCCCGACGCCCACCACGTTTTCGGGCATCTCTCAGTTCCCTCGCCCACGCGTTCAGGAGAGATGCTCTGAGGAGGAGAGAACGTGGGCACAGGTCCCAAGCCGGTTGCCGTCGAAGTCGCGCGAGACGAGCTTGAGCGGGTGCTGTCCGTCAGGCTCGACCCCGACATCCTGGAGCGGGCGCTGACGCACCGCTCGTACGCCTACGAGAACGGCGGCCTGCCCACCAACGAGCGCCTGGAGTTCCTCGGCGACTCGGTGCTGGGCCTGGTCGTCACCGACACCCTCTACCGCAACCACCCCGACCTGCCCGAGGGCCAGCTGGCCAAGCTCAGGGCGGCGGTGGTCAACATGCGGGCGCTGGCCGACGTGGCCCGCCAGCTCGGTCTGGGCAAGTTCCTGCGCCTGGGCAGGGGCGAGGAGGGCACCGGGGGTCGCGACAAGTCGTCGATCCTCGCCGACACCCTCGAGGCGCTGATCGGCGCCATCTACGTCGACCTCGGTCTCGATGAGGCGTTCAGGGTCGTCCACCTGCTGTTCGACCCGCTCATCACGCGCTCGGCCTCGCTCGGGGCGGGCCTCGACTGGAAGACCTCGCTGCAGGAGCTCACCGCCTCCGAGGCGCTGGGCGTGCCCGAGTACCACGTCGAGGAGAGCGGTCCCGACCACGCCAAGTCCTTCACCGCCGAGGTGCGGGTCGGTGGCGAGTCCTACGGCTCGGGCAAGGGCCGCAGCAAGAAGGAGGCCGAGCAGCAGGCGGCCGAGGCCGCGTGGACCCGCATCAGGGCGCGCCGGGACCAGCGCGAGAGCCAGCCGGCGGGCTAGATGCCGGAGCTGCCCGAGGTAGAAGTCGTCCGCCGGGGCCTGGCCACCTGGGTCGCCGGGCGGACGATCGCAGCCAGTGACGTGCTGCACCCGCGGGCGGTGCGCCGGCAGGCGGGCGTCTTCGACGTCGCCGACCGCGTGATCGTCTCCGCCGAGCGGCGCGGCAAGTACCTGTGGCTGCCGCTCGACGGCGACGAGGCGATCCTGGCCCATCTCGGCATGAGCGGCCAGCTGCTGGTGGTCGCGCCGGACACCGCGCCGGAGAAGCATCTCAGGGTGCGGCTGTCGTTCGCCGACGGCGGCAACGACCTGCGCTTCGTCGACCAGCGGACCTTCGGCCACGTGATGCTCACCTCGCTGGCCGGCGGCGTGCCTGAGCCCATCGCGCACATCGCGCCCGACCCGTTCGAGCCGGCCTTCGACGAGGAGCTGTTCACCCGCCGGCTGCGGGCCAGACGCACCGAGATCAAGCGGGCGCTGCTCGACCAGTCGCTGATCAGCGGCGTCGGCAACATCTACGCCGACGAGGCGCTCTGGCTGGCCCGGCTGCACTGGGCGCGTCCCACGGAGACGCTCTCCAAAGCCAAGATCGCCGAGCTGCTCGCGGCGGTGCGCCAGGTGATGAGCGCCGCCCTGCTGCAGGGCGGCACCTCGTTCGACAGCCTCTACGTCAACGTCAACGGGGAGAGCGGCTACTTCGACCGCTCGCTCGAGGCCTACGGCAGGCGTGACCTGCCCTGCTCGCGGTGCGGCACGCCGATCAGGCGCGACGCGTTCATGAACCGGTCGTCCTTCTCCTGCCCCAGATGCCAGCGTAAGCCGCGGTGAGCAGGGCGAGCGCGGCCCCGAACGCCATGGCCGCGCTCGGCGACGCGGCGTCCACGAGCCGGCCGCCGAGCAGCGCGCCCAGCGCGATGGCCGCGTTGAAGATCGACGACAGCATGGCCATGCCCGCCTCGCCGCCGTCTGCCCTGATGACCCAGAGCTGGCCGGTCACCGAGACGCCGCCGTAGGACAGGCCCCACAGCAGGATCATCAGGGCGCCCGCGAGCGGCAGCCCGGCCGTCGAGACCGCGATGAGGGCGGCGAGCGCCACCATGACCTCTCGCGGGCGGCGGGCCGCCTGGTTGCCGGCGCCTGCGTTGCCGATGACGCCGGCGATGCCGTACGCGAGGAGCAGGCCGCTGATCAGCGCGGGGCCGGCGCCCGAGACCTGCTCGAGGAACGGGCGGATGTAGGTGTAGGCGGCGAAGTGGCCGGTCACCACGAGCGCGGTGGCGACCAGGACGGTCCTGAGGGCGGGGTCGCGCCAGACGCCGGCGAGTTCGGCGGGCCGTACGGCGCGGGTGGGCAGCAGCGGCGGCAGCAGCAGGACGAGCGCGGCCAGGACCGCGACGGCGAGCACCGCCACCGCCACGAACGCCGCCCGCCACCCCGCCCACGAGAGGATCAGGGTGCCCGCGGGCACGCCGAGCACCGAGGCCACGGCGACACCACCGGCGATCATGGCGGCGGCCCTGCCGACGTGCCGTTCGGGCACCAGCCGTCCGGCCAGGCCGGCGGCGAACGCCCAGAACCCCCCGATGCTCACCCCGACCAGCACCCTGGCGGCCAGCATCACCGGGTAGGCGGGTGCTACGGCGGCCAGCAGGTTCGCGCCCACGAGCAGGGCCATGAGCGCGACCAGCACCACGCGCCGGTCGAGCCGGCCGGCCACCACGGTCAGCAGGGGCGCCGAGAGCGCGGCCACGATGCCCGGCGCCGTCATGGTCAGCCCCGCCGTGCCGGCGGAGACGCCCAGGGTCGCGGCCATGGGCGTCAGCAGGCCGACGGGCAACATCTCGCTGGTCACGATGGTGAAGGTGCCCGCCGCCACGGCGGACACGGCGAGCCAGGGCACCCTGGCGGTGTCGATCGTCGTCATGGTCACAGCCTTCGGGGGCCGGGGGTGCGGGAACAATGACGAGGATCGAACCCTTGGTTTAGTCAGGCTAAGGAGTCGTGATGGAGTTCAGGGAACTGGAGTGCTTCGTCGTGCTCAGCGAGGAACTGCACTTCGCCAGGGCCGCCGAACGCCTCTACCTGTCGCCCGGCCGGGTCAGCCAGCTCGTACGGGCGCTGGAGACGCGTATCGGGGCGCGGCTGTTCGACCGCACCAGCAGGCGGGTACGGCTGACGCCGCTGGGCGAGCGCTTCCTGGGTGACCTGCGCCCGGCCTATGACGGCCTGGCGATCGCGGTCGGCAGGGCCAGGTCGGCCGCTCGCCGGGTCGAGGGCGTGCTGCGGGTGGGTTTCCTGGGCACCCCCACGGACGTCGTCACCGGCACGGTCAGGGAGTTCGAGCGGCGCCATCCCGCCTGTGCGGTGGAACTGGTCGAGGTGCCGATGGCCGACCCGTTCGGCAAGCTGCGCGAGGGCAGGGTGGATCTGAGTTTCACGCTGCTGCCCGTGGACGAGCCCGACCTGGTGACGGGGACGGGGCTGAACAAGGTCCCGCTGAAGGTGGCGCTCTCGCCGCGCCACCCGCTGGCGGGCCGGGCGCGCATCGGGGCGGAGGAGCTGGCAGAGCTGCCGCTCGTGGGTCTCGACGGCCCCGCGCCGCGCCGGTGGCGCGAGCTGACCGCGCCTGCGACGACGCCGCTCGGCCGTCCGATCCCCTCGGCGGGTACGGTCTCCACGAGCCAGGAGGGGCTCACGCTGGTCGCGCTGAACAGGGGTGCCATGCTGTTCTGCACCCCGACCGCGGCCTACCACGGGCGCGACGACATCACGTTCGTGCCGGTCGAGGGGTTGCCCGACTCGGTGCTCGGCCTGGTCTGGCGCAAGGAGGGGGAGACGGCGTCGGTGCGCGCCTTCCAGCAGGCAGGAGTGGGTCATGAGTGAGAACGTACGGTTGACCGCGTGGGTGCGGGGTCATGTGCAGGGTGTGGGGTTCCGCTGGTGGACCAGGGCGCGGGCGCTGGAGCTGGGGCTGGTCGGCTGGGCCCGTAACACCCCGGACGGCCGGGTGGAAGTGGTGGCCGAGGGGTCCAGGGAGGCGGGCGTCAAGCTGGTCGAGCTGCTCAAGGGTTGCGACACCCCGGGCAGAGTCGATGGAGTTGTGGAGCGCTGGAGTGAAGCACGAGGTAGTTTGAGTGGGTTTGTGGAACGGTAGGCCTTTCGTCAAACGCTCCAAATAGGGTATATTTGTATGTCGGGAGTGCCCATCGGAAGGGACATGCGGTGCGTTCGACTTGACCGCCCACACTGCCGATGCGACTCTTGTTAAGTACCACGCGCACCCCTCCCGCAGAACAACAAGTGCGCGAACCAATCTGGTCACTCAGCGTGGAGGACCCTTTACCATGGCGAAGGCTCTACTCGGCCACGTCGGCGGTCCTGATCCTCGGATGGTCTCGGAGATGCGGCGGTTGCAGCAGCGGATCCGTGACCTGGAGGCAGAACTCACCCGGCTCCAGGCACAAAACGACGCTCTTGCGGCGCAGACTCGTGACGAGGCATTCAGCCGTCTGCAGGAGCGCGAGCCGGCTCTCACCTGAGAGATCGGGAGCGCCACATCAGGGACGTCTCGGAGAGACGTCCCTTGCTATTTTCTCCGCCGCCTTTTCTTGGCGGCGTTTTTACTGCCCGTCCCGTGTGGAACGCGCGGTGACCAGCGGCCGGGTCCGCGGCCCAGTAGGCTTTCCCGAAGTCGTTTCAGGGGAGGGCAGCGTTCGGTGTATCTGAAGACCCTCACGCTGCGCGGTTTCAAGTCCTTCGCCTCGGCCACCGTCCTCCGCCTCGAACCCGGCATCACCTGCGTGGTCGGCCCCAACGGCTCGGGCAAGTCCAACGTCGTCGACGCCCTCGCCTGGGTCATGGGCGAGCACAGCGCCAAGTCGCTGCGCGGGGGCAAGATGGAGGACGTCATCTTCGCCGGCACCTCCAGCCGCCCGCCGCTGGGCCGGGCCGAGGTGACGCTGACGATCGACAACAGCGACGGCGCGCTCCCGATCGACTACACCGAGGTCACGATCAGCCGCCTGATGTTCAGGTCGGGCCAGAGCGAGTACGCGATCAACGGCGACACCTGCCGGCTGCTCGACATCCAGGAGCTGCTGTCCGACTCGGGCATCGGCCGCGAGATGCACGTCATCGTGGGCCAGGGGCAGCTCGACGCGGTTCTCCACGCGGGTCCCGAGGACCGGCGGGCCTTCATCGAGGAGGCCGCCGGCGTTCTCAAGCACCGCAAGCGCAAGGAGAAGGCGCTGCGGAAGCTCGACGCGATGCAGGCCAACCTCACCCGCGCCCAGGACCTGGCCACGGAGCTGCGCCGCCAGCTCAAGCCGCTCGGCCGGCAGGCCGAGATCGCCCGCAAGGCCGCCGTGATCCAGGCGGACCTGCGCGACGCGCGGCTGCGCCTGCTGGCCGACGACGTGTGCATCCTGCGCGAGACCCTCGAAAGGGAGGCGGCCGACGAGGCGGCGATCCTGGCGCGCAGGGCGCAGGTGGAGGCCGAGCTGGCCGAGGGGCAGCGGCGGGAGGAGGCGCTGGAGGCGGCCGAGGCCGAGGCGCAGCCCAGGCTCACCGCCGCACAGGAGACCTTCTTCCGCCTCGCGTCGCTGCGCGAACGCTTCACCGGTCTGGAGCACCTGGCGGCCGAGCGCCACCGGCACGCCCTCGACGCCGCCTCGATCGAGCGGCGCGGCCGCGATCCCGAGGAGCTGGAGCGGGAGGCGGCCGAGGTCCGCGAGCAGGAGCTGGAGCTGGCCGCGGCGCTGGAGCAGGCCCAGGAGCTGCTGGAGGCGGCCGTGGGCAGGCGCGAGGAGGCCGAGGCCGCGCTGAAGGCGGAGGAGCAGCGCCTGGCGATGGCCGCCAGGGCGGCGGCCGACCGGCGCGAAGGGCTGGCCAGGCTGCGCGGGCGGGTCGACTCCGCGCGCAGCAGGGCCCGCGCCGCCGAGGACGAGATCGGCAGGCTGAGCAGGGCGGTCGCGGAGGCCGACGAGCGGGCCGCCCGCGCCCGCGAGGAGCTGCAGGCCCAGGAGGCCGAGGAGCCCGCCGTCGATCCGGCGCTCACCGAGGAGCTGCTGACGGCCCAGGCGGCCGTCGAGGAGGCCGCATCGGCGGCCGACGCCGCGCGCGAGGCCGTCGAGCGGGCCAAGGAGGCGCTGGCCGTGCCGCGCGCGGAGCTGCAGGCCGCCAAGGCCGCGGCCGCCGCGGCACGCGGCGCCGACCAGGAGGCGCAGCGGTCCGTCGCGGCGCTCCAGGCCCGTCGTGAGGCGCTGGAGCTGGGCCTGGCCAAGGGCGCCGACGGCGGGGCCGCGCTGGTGGCGGCCGGCCTGCCGGGAGTGCTCGGGCCGCTGGCCGCCACGATGACGGTCACGCCAGGCTTCGAGGTGGCCGTCGCGGCCGCCCTCGGGCAGGTGGCCGAGGCGGTCGCCGTCGAGTCGCTCGGCGCGGCGGTGGAGTCGCTGGAGCACCTGCGGGCCAAGGACGCGGGACAGGCGACGTTGCTGGTGGCGGCGGCCCCTGACGGGCTCGCGGGTTCGGCGGGCGGGCGGGCCGTCCTGCCGGACGCGGGCCGGTGGGCGGCCGAGCTGGTCGGCGTGCCCGAGCAGCTGCGGGCGGCGGTCGACCATCTGCTGGCGGACGTCGCGGTCGTGACCGACCTCGAGGCGGCCCGCCTCCTCGTCGAGCGGCACCCGGCGGTGCGGGCCGTCACGCGGGGCGGCGACGTCGTCGGCGCCCACCTGGCCAGCGGCGGATCCGAGGGCGGCACCTCCGTCCTGCAGGTGCGGGCCGCGCTCGACGACGCCGTCGCCGACCTGGAGGAGGCGAGGGAGCGCGCCGAGCGCACGGCGGTCGACCTGGAGGCGGCAGCGGCCGGCGAGCTGGCCGCGCAGGCCGCGCTGGAGGCCGCGCAGTCCCACGTCAACGAGGCGCAGAGCGCCGCCGGGAGCGCGCAGGCCGGGGTGAGCGCCGCGCAGAGCGCGCTCGACCGGGTCAGGGCCCGCCAGCGCGAGGCCGACCAGGCCGGCGCGGCGGCGGCCAGGCGGCTGGCCCAGCTGGGCGCCGCGGCCACGGCGGCGGCCGAGGAGTCCGAGCGCCTGGCGGCCGGCGTGCGCGCGGCGCAGGAGGCGCGCGAGGAGGGGCTGGCCGAGCTGTCGGAGCTGGAGATCGAGCTCGCCGAGGCCGAGTACGCCCAGGAGCTGGAGACCGAGCCGACCACCGAGGTGCGCGACGAGCTGGCCACCGCCTGCCAGCTGGCCAGACAGGCCGAGATGGAGACCCGCCTGCAGGTCCGCACGGCCGAGGAGCGGGTCAAGGGCATCGCGGGCCGGGCCGACGGGCTGCTGCAGGCCGCCCAGCGCGAGCGCCAGGAGCGGCTGACGGCCGCCGCGCAGCGGGAGCGGCGCAGGCGGCAGGCGGCGGTCGCCGACTCGGTGGTGCGCGGCGCCAAGCAGGTGCTGCGGGCCCTGGCAGCCTCGATCGAGCTGGCCGCGCGGGAGCGCGACGAGGCCGACCTGGCGCGGGTGGCCGTCGACGCCGAGCTCAAGCAGGTACGGCTGCGCGTCAGGGAGCTCGGCCAGGAGCTCGACAAGCTGGTCAACAGGGTGCACGGCAGCGAGATGGCCCGCACCGAGCAGCGGATGCGACTCGAGCAGATGGAAGAGCGGGCGCTGGAGGAGTTCGGCATCTCCTCCGAGGCGCTGATCGCCGAGTACGGCCCCGCCGCCCTGGTCCCCGGCGACCCGCCCGTTCCCTACGTGCGCGAGGAGCAGGAGAAGCGGATGAAGGCCGCCGAGCGGCAGATGAACCAGCTCGGCAAGGTCAACCCGCTGGCGCTGGAGGAGTTCGCGGCGCTGGAGGAGCGCCACGCGTTCCTGACCTCCCAGCTCGAGGACCTCAAGAAGACGCGGCGCGAGCTGATGACCGTCGTGCAGGAGGTCGACAACAGGGTGGAGCAGATGTTCGCCTCCGCCTACGAGGACGTGGCCAGGGAGTTCGAGCAGATCTTCACCCGAGTCTTCCCCGGCGGGGAGGGGCGGCTGATCCTGACCGATCCCAGCGACATGCTGACCACAGGCATCGAGGTGGAGGCCAGGCCGCCGGGCAAGAAGGTCAAGCGGCTGTCGCTGCTGTCGGGCGGCGAGCGGTCGCTGACGGCGGTCGCGTTCCTGGTCTCCATCTTCAAGGCGCGGCCGTCGCCCTTCTACGTGATGGACGAGGTCGAGGCGGCGCTCGACGACACCAACACGCAACGCCTGCTGACGCTGTTCGAGGAGCTGAGGGAGAATTCCCAGCTGATCGTCATCACGCACAACAAGCGGACGATGGAGATCGCCGACGCCCTGTACGGCGTGTCGATGCGCGGCGACGGCGTCACCCAGGTGGTCTCTCAGCGTCTGAGGGAGAACGTCTGATTTTGTACAGCACGTGGCATTGCGGGGCGTGACCATCCCGGACGATCTGGAAAACTGAGTTGCTGTGAGTGAATACCTCGGCATCATCGTGATCGTGATCGCCGTCGCCGTTCTGGCGGTCGGCGGCATGTTCTTCCTGTACAGACCGGGGCGTAAGGCCGTGCCTCCGCCGGTCGAGGCGCCCGAGGTCAAGCCTGCCCCCGAGCCGGAGGCCGAGCGGGCGCAGCCCGAGGAGGAAGGCGCCACGACCACGGTGCCGCCTCCGGTCAAGCCGGCTGAGCCGCTCATCAAGAAGCCCGAGGTGGAGATCCCTCCACCGTCCGCGGGCCGGATGGTACGGCTGCGCTCACGCCTCGCCCGTTCGCAGAGCGTCCTGGGCAAGAGCCTGCTGGAGCTGCTCTCCCGCGACAGGCTCGACGACGAGGTATGGGACGAGATCGAGGAGAGCCTCATCACCGCCGACGTCGGCATCGCGCCGACCCAGGTGATGGTGGAGGAGCTGCGCACCAAGGTCAAGGTCCTGGGCACCCGCACCCCGGAGGAGGTGCGCGGGCTGCTGCGCGAGGAGCTGCTCAAGCAGATCGACCCCGAGCTCGACCGGACCCTCCGGGTGGGCAAGCACGGTGAGCGCCCGGCGGTCGCGCTGGTCGTCGGCGTCAACGGCACCGGCAAGACCACCACGACGGGCAAGCTGGCCCGCGTCCTGGTCGGTGACGGCAAGAAGGTCGTGCTCGGCGCGGCCGACACCTTCCGCGCCGCGGCGGCCGACCAGCTGCAGACCTGGGGCGAGCGGGTCGGCGCCGAGGTGGTGCGCGGCCCCGAGGGCGGCGACCCGGCCTCGGTGGCCTTCGACGCGGTCTCCAAGGGCATCGACGACAAGGCGGACGTGGTCATCGTCGACACCGCGGGCCGCCTGCACACCAAGACGGGCCTGATGGACGAGCTCGGCAAGGTCAAGCGGGTCATCGAGAAGAAGGCCACGGTCGACGAGGTGCTGCTGGTCCTCGACGCCACCACGGGCCAGAACGGCATGCGGCAGGCGCAGGTCTTCGCCGAGGTGGTCAACATCACCGGCATCGCGCTGACCAAGCTCGACGGCACGGCCAAGGGCGGCATCATCATCGCGGTGCAGCGCGAGCTGGGCGTGCCGGTGAAGCTGGTGGGCCTGGGCGAGGGCCCGGACGACCTGGCGCCGTTCGACCCCGAGGTGTTCGTCGACGCGATCCTGGGCGACTGACGTTCAAACATGTTTTCGGCTGCCCCGTGCTCCCGCACGGGGCATGTCCGTTTAAGCGAGGAAATGTCCCTTATCGGACATTCTCTTGATCTCGATGATCAGCCGTGTTCACATGAGTCGGTCAATACGAGATCGCGGACGGCTGCGCGAACGTCCGCGGTCTCTTCGTGGGGTCCGACGAAGAAGGTGGACATGAAGAAGGTTGTCGTGTACAAGAGCGGCTCCGTCAAGCCGGCAGGCTCCGCCGCTCCGCGGCACAAGGGCTGATCGGCGGGTGGCCGGCGTCCCCCTGACGGGACGCCGGCCACGCTGCTGTCCGGACCACGAAACCGCCCAGGAAACCCTCAAGGGGATCGCGTACACGTGACCGTCATCGACGCCGACCGGCGCATCCACGGGCCCTACACGCTCGCCGCCGCCCTCCTCGACCTGTTCGTCCCCGAAGCCCTCGAGCGACGGCCCGACCTGGTGGCCGCGCACGACATCGAGATCGCCGCCGCCGCGCCGCACCTGAAGATCCCGAGGAGCAGGTCCTCGCTGGCCGAGGCGCTCCCGCAGGCGGAGCGCATCCTCATCCCCGGCGCCCGCCGGACGTTGCGGATCGCCAACGGGCTGGCCCAGTTCGTCCGGGCCTGCCTCGACGGCGAGCGCCGCACCGTGACCGTCGACAACCTCGAAGCGGCCGACCAGACCGACACCGAACTGGTCGAGGTCCTTCGCAGGCGGGTGCCGGAGCTGACCGTCGTCGCCGGCGCCTCACGACCGGGCGGCCCCGTCCCGCCCGACTTCGACCGCTACCGCGACGAGGGGTTCCACCACGCGATGGCCGAGGCGGGGCTGGCCGCGCTGGAGGACCTGCGCCACGACGACGACCCCGAGCGGTGGATGACGCTCATCCACCGGACGGCCGGGGCCCTGGAGGCGATCGACAGGGAGGACGCGGCGTCCGACCTGTACGAGCAGGCCAGGCGGCACACCGTCGACCCCAGGCACCGGGCGTCGGTGGCCTGCTCGCTGGCCACCCTGCTGGTGCGCCACCACGACCAGGCCGCGCGCGATCCCGAGGCGGCCGTGGCGTGGATCAACGAGGCCATCACGATCACCTCGCTGCTGGCCGACCCGCGCGAGCGCGCCTTCCACCTGGGCTTCGACCTCAACGCCAAGGCGCTGATCGAGGTGCGCAGGAAACGGTTCGGCGAGTCGGCGCGCCTGGTCCAGGCGGCCATCGACCTGGCCGAGCGGGATCTGGCCGACGTGCACCCGATCCACCGGCTCGTGCTGTACGCCAACAGGGCCCAGCTCAGGGCGATGTCGAGCGAGCCGGAGCAGGCGCTGGCCGACTACACCCGCGCCATCGAGATCGACCCCAGCTATCCCGACTACTACCTCGACAGGGGAGACCTGCTGCGCAGGCTCGGCCGGACGGAGCAGGCGCTGGCCGACTTCGAGAGCGCCATGCGGCTCGGCCCGCCGTGGCCGGAGCCCTACTACAACCGGGCGGAGCTGCGCTACGCCGCCGGCGACCTGGACGGCGCGCTCCACGACCTCGACCACGCGCTGGAGCTCGATCCCGACTTCGCCCCCGCCTACGTCAACCGGGCCGGGCTCAGGGCGGCGACCGGGCGGTACGGCCCGGCCAGGAGCGACGTCGAGCGAGGGCTCGGCCTCGATCCCGGCAACGCGCACCTGCTGTGCGTGCTGGGCCAGATCGAGGCGGCCGAGGGCAGACCGGCCGAGGCGCGGGCGGCCTTCGACGCGGCGCTGAAAGCCGACCCCGGCCTGGTCGAGGCGTGGGCGAGCAGGGGGGCGCTGGAGTTCGACCTCGGCCGGTACGGCGAGGCGGCGGCCGACCTCGACCGGGCCGTGGCGTTGAAGGAGAACCCCGAGCTGCTGTTCAACCGGGCGATGGCGATGCGGGCCGCGGGCCGTACCGAGCAGGCCACGGCGGATCTGCGCAGGGCCGCCGAGCTGGCCCCCGACGACCAGGACATCAGAGCGGCGCTGTCGGGGGAGTGAGAGCGATGGGCGCGGGGTTCTGGCTTCTGCTGTCCGGGTTCCTGGTCTCCTCGCTCGGGACGTGGATCTACCGGCTGGCGCTGCCGCTGCTGGTGCTGGAGCTGACGGGCTCCGCGCTCGGCACCGGTCTGGTCTACGCGCTGGAGTACCTGCCCTACCTCGCCCTGGCGATGTTCGGCGGCGTGCTGGCCGACCGGCACAGCCGCAAGGTGATCCTCGTGGCGGGCGACCTCGCCGCGGGTGCCCTGGCCCTCGCCCTGGCCGTGGTGGTGACGCTCGGCGCGCCGCCGCTCTGGCTGATCTACGCGATGGCGTTCCTGCTGGCCTGCGTCGATCCCCTCTACCAGCCCGCCTTCCGGGCGCTCGTGCCGTCGCTCGTGCCCGTCGAACGGCTGGCGCCGGCCAACGCGCGCATCCACATCGGCGAGCACGCGGTCAACCTGCTCGGCCCGATGCTGGGCGGCGCGCTGGTCGTCGCCTTCGGCCACCAGGTGGCGATCTACGTGGACGCGGCCACCTTCCTGCTGTCGGCGGCGCTAATCGCGCTCATCAGGACCGCTCCGGCCGTGACGAGGGCCTACCGGTCGGTGCTCGCCGACCTCAGGGAGGGGTTCGGGTACCTGTTCGGGGCGGACCGGACGGTGCTGACGCTGGCGGTGTTCGCTTTCGCGGGCAACTTCGGGGTCTGGCTGCTGCTGGCCGACATGGTGTTCTACCTGACCGCCTACCACCACTTCAGCCCCGGGCAGATCGGCGTGGTCTACGCCTTCCAGGGCGTCGGCGCGGTGCTCGGCGCCCTGCTCGGTGGCCGCCTGCTGCCCAGGGTCAGGCCCGTCACCCTGATCAGCGCCGGCATGCTGCTGGAGGGCGTGTCCATCCTGGCGCTGATCCCGGCCCGCGGGCCGCTGCTGATCGGGCTGGCGTGGATGGGGCAGTTCGCCGCGGCGGGCGTGGGCATCGTGGCCGTCATGACCGTACGGCAGCGCCTCATCCCCGACCACCTGCTGGGACGGGTGCTGGGCACCGCCCGCATGATCGCCTTCCTGGCCATCCCGCTGGCCGCGCTGACCGCGGGGGTCTTCGAGTCGGCCGCGAACGACGCGTACGCGCTCATGGCGTTCGCGGGAGCGGTCAGCCTCCTGATCGCCCTGGCGGCGGCGAGGTCGCCGCTCAGAAACGTGGTTCTGGAGCCAGCCGCTCCCTGACCGGCACCCTGGTGCCGATGGGGACGACGAGCGGGGTGCCGGCGACCGGGTCGTCGATCACCATCGCGTCCAGCTCGAACACCTCGCGCAGGAGGTCCTCCGTCAGCACCTCGTGCGGCGTGCCGGCGGCGACGACCCGTCCGGCGCGCATGGCGACCAGGCGGTCGGTGTAGCGGGCGGCCAGGTTGAGGTCGTGCAGCACCATGACGATGGTCCGGCCGGCCTCGGTGTGCAGGTGCCGTACCAGCTCCAGCACCTCCACCTGGTGTGCCAGGTCGAGGAAGGTGGTCGGCTCGTCGAGCAGCAGCAGGTCGGTGCCCTGGGCCAGGGCCATGGAGATCCACGCGCGCTGCCGCTGGCCGCCCGACAGCTCGTCCAGCGGGCGCTCGGCCAGGTCGGCCAGGCCCGTCATCGCCAGCGCCCTGGCGACCGACGACTCGTCGTCGGACGACCACTGGCGGTACCACGTCTGGTGTGGGTGCCTGCCCCTGGCCACCAGGTCGGAGACCGTCAGGCCCTCCGGAGCGGTGGGGGACTGGGGCAGCATGCCGAGGACCTTGGCGACCTCGCGGGTGGGCATCCGGTCGATGCGCTTGCCGTCGAGCAGCACCTCACCGCCCGAGGGCTTCAGCAGGCGGCCGAGGGCGCGCAGCAGGGTGGACTTGCCGCAGCCGTTCGGCCCGATGATCGTGGTCACGGTGCCCGTCTCGACGCCGAGGTCGAGCCCGTCCACGATGACGCGCTCGCCGTAGCCGAGCCTCACGTTCACGGCCTGGAGCCTCATGTGCGTGCCCTCCAGATGAGGTGGATCAGGTACGGCGCGCCCAGCACCGCGGTCACGACGCCGACGGGCAGCTCGATGGGGGAGAAGGCGACCCGGGCGATCAGGTCGGCGGCTGCGGTGAGCAGCGCGCCCACGACCGCCGAGGACACCAGCGGCGGCTGCGCCGACCTGGCCAGGCGCAGGGCGATCTGCGGCGCCGCCAGCGCGACGAAGGCGATGGGGCCGGCCGAGGCGGTGGAGACGGCGGCCAGCAGCACGGCGGCCAGGAGCATCAGGCCGCGTGCCAGGTTCATCCGCACGCCGAGCGAGGTGATCGTGTCGTCGCCGTAGCGCAGCGCGTCGAGAGAGCGGGTGCCGAGCAGGGTCAGCGGGACCAGCACCGCCACCGCGATCGCGACGGGATGGACGTGCTCCCACCCGCGGCCGTTGAGCGAGCCGGCGATCCAGACCATGGCCCTGCCGGTGTCGTTGACGTCGCCGACCGTCAGCAGCCAGAACTTCACGTTCGTGAACACCGCGGCCACACCGATGCCGACCAGGACCAGGCGGTAGCCGTCGAGGCCGCGCCGCCACGCCAGGGCGTAGACGATCGAGGCGCCCAGCAGGCCGCCCAGCAGGGCGAGCGCCGGGATGCCGATGCTGGCCAGCAGGCCGCTGACGCCGCCGTAGGCACTGCCCGACAGCACGACGCCCGCCACCACGGTGACGGAGGCGCCGGTGGTGACGCCCAGGATCTCGGGGCTGGCCAGCGGGTTGCGGGCGATGGACTGTGTGATCGCGCCGGCGAGGGCGAGCGCCGCGCCGACGAGCGCGCCGGTCAGCGCGCGGGGCAGGCGCAGGTCCATGACGACGAAGTGGTTGGCGCTGCCGGTGTCGACCACCGCCCTGGCGACCTCGGCCAGCGTCATCGGGATGTCGCCGATGCGCATGTTCAGCGCCATGACCAGCAGGACCAGGGCCAGCCCGACGACGCTGACGGCGGCGCCGCGCAGCCGTACCCGCCAGGACAGGCCGCCGATCCTCAACGCGAGAGACGTCACAGCCGCACCGGCTTCCTGCGCCGGACCAGCGCGACGAAGAAGGGGGCGCCCATCAGCGCGAGCACCACGCCCACCTCCAGCTCGCCCGGCGGGGCGACCACCCGGCCGATCACGTCGGCCACCAGCAGCAGCGCGGCCCCCACCAGGCCGGAGAACGGCAGCAGCCACCGGTGGTCGGTGCCCGACAGCGGGCGGGCCAGATGGGGGACGATGAGCCCGATGAAGGACAGCGAGCCGCAGGCCGCGACCGTGGCGCCCGACAGCAGGGTGACGGCGGCGATGCCGACGCCCCTGGTGAGGGCGATGTTCTGGCCGAGGCTGCGGGCGACGTCCTCCCCGAGGGAGAGGGCGTTGAGCCCCGGCGCGTTGATCATCGCGAGCACGAGGCCGACGAGGATGAACGGCACGACCTGCCAGACGACATCCGCCCCTCTGGCGGCGATCGAACCGGACTGCCAGAACCGGAAGACGTCCATGGCCTGCTCGTCCACCAGGACCAGCGCCGAGGTGAGCGCGTAGAGGAAGGCGCTGACGGCGGTGCCCGCGAGAGCGAGCGTGACCGGGGTGGGGCCGCCGCGCCCGCCCACCATGCCGAGCGCGAACACGCCCGCGCTGGCGAGCAGCGCCCCGGCCAGGCCGAACCAGATGTAGGCGTACAGGCTCGTCGCGCCCAGGAAGACGATGCTCGCCACCATCGCGAACGCCGCGCCCTGGGTGACGCCGAGCAGGCCGGGGTCGGCCAGCGGGTTGCGGGTGTGGCCCTGCATCAGCGCGCCCGCCACGCCCAGCGCGATCCCGGCGAGGATGCCGAGCGCGGTACGCGGCACGCGCAGCGAGCGGATCACGATGTCGTTCTCGGTGCCGGTGGGGGACACCAGCGCGTGCCACGCGTCGGCGGGCGGCACCGGCTTGGACCCGATCGTGATGCTCATCACGGCGGCGACCGCGACGACGGCGAGAAGCCCGCAGAACACCGCACTGCGTCGTCCCACGTGGCTTTCCTTCCTTGTTGCCGGCCCCGGTGAAGTATGCCAGCTTAGGCATAGCTAATCTAAATGAGGTTTGCCTAACCTAAACCTGGAGAGAGATTCGATGAACGCGTTGCGCGCTGTGGCCATGGGCGTGGCGGGAGCCGTACTGAGCCTGGGCATGGCCGCCTGCGGCTCGACCACCACCCCGGCGGACCAGCCCGCGGGCACGCAGTCGGCGGGGGCCGCTCCCTTCCGCGTGATCAAGCACGCCATGGGCGAGACGAAGATCCCCGCCCAGCCCAAGCGCGTCGTCGCGCTGGACCAGAGCTTCGTCGACGCGGTGCTCACGCTGGAGACCCCGGTCGTCGGCTACACCACCTACCGCTCCATCGACGACAAGCTGCCCGACTACCTCGGCGAGGTGGCCCAGCAGTACGGCAAGGAGGCCACCCCCGTCGGCACGCTGGAGCAGCCGAGCCTCGAGAAGATCATGGCGCTCAAGCCCGACCTGATCGTCTCGGCCAAGGTCAGGCACGAGGCCCTCTACAGCAAGCTGTCGCAGATCGCGCCGACCGTGTTCAGCGAGACCACCGGCGCCATCTGGAAGGAGAACATCCGCCTCATGGGCCAGGCGCTCGGCAAGGAGGATCTCGCCGACACCAGGATCAAGGCCTTCGAGGAGCGCGCGGCCACCATCGGCGACGAGATCAAGAAGAAGGACGGCGCGCTGCCGACCGTCTCCGTCGTCCGCTTCGCCGGCGAGCCGACCACCCGCCTGTACGTCGAGAACTCCTACTCCGGGATCGTGCTGAAGGACGTGGGCTTCACCCGTCCCGCCGACCAGCCGAAGGACCCCAAGGCGATCGCCGTCGACATCAGCCAGGAGCGCATCGCCGAGTTCGACGCCGACCACATCTTCGTCTCCACCTACGCCGACCCGTCGGCCGAGGCGCCGAAGCAGCAGTTCGTGAACAACCCCCTGTGGGGCAAGCTCAAGGGGAAGAAGCACGACGTGGCCGACACCACGTGGATGAGCGCGGTCGGCATCCAGGGCGCCCACTCCATGCTGGACGACATCGCGAAGATCTTCGGCGTGGACCCGGCGCGGTCCGCCTGACCCTCCGCTCCCGCACGCGGCCCCGTGCCACCTCCGGCGCGGGGCCGTCGCGCTCTTCCGGGGCCCGTCAGGTTTCCGGGGACCCGGTCAGGTCGCGCTCTTCCGGGGACCCTGTCAGGTTTTTCCGGGGACCCCCGTCAGGAGGACAGGAACGCCCGGAAGGCGGCCAGGTCCGGCTGGATGTCGATGCCCTGGGCGGCCAGCCACGCGTCGTCGCCGTAGGTGCCGCGGTAGCGGTCGCCGCTGTCGCAGATCAGCGTCACCAGGCTGCCGTGCTCGCCCTGGGCCCGCATCTCGGTGATGAGCCGCACGGCCGCCGCCACGTTGGTGCCGGTCGAGCCGCCCACGTCGCGCCCGGTGACCTGGCGCACCCACCGCATGGCGGCGATCGAGGCCGCGTCGGGCACCCTGATCATCCGGTCGATCACGCCGGGCAGGAACGACGGCTCCACGCGCGGCCGCCCGATGCCCTCGATCCGCGACCCCGGCGCGCCCTCCTCCGCGCCCGACACCCACGACGGGTAGAACGCCGAGCCCTCCGGGTCGACGACCGCCAGCCGCGTGCTGTAGCGGCGGTAGCGGATGTAGCGCCCGATCGTGGCGGAGGTGCCGCCGGTGCCGGCCCCCACCACGATCCACTCAGGCTCGGGGTAGGGCTCCATGGACATCTGCGCGTAGATCGACTCGGCGATGTTGTTGTTGCCGCGCCAGTCGGTGGCCCGCTCGGCATAGGTGAACTGGTCCATGAAGTGGCCGCCGGTCTCGGCGGCGATCCGGTGCGACTCGGCGTAGATCGCGGAGGGGTCGTCGACCAGGTGGCACTTGCCGCCGTAGAACTCGATGAGGGAGATCTTCTCCGGCGAGGTGGTCGCGGGCATCACCGCCACGAACGGCAGGCCGAGCAGCCTGGCGAAGTACGCCTCGCTGACCGCGGTGGAGCCGCTGGACGCCTCGACGATCGTGGTCAGGGGGCCGATCCAGCCGTTGGCCAGGCCGTACAGGAAGAGCGAGCGGCCCAGGCGGTGCTTGAGTGAACCGGTGGGGTGTACCGACTCGTCTTTCAGGTAGAGGTTTACCCCCCAGTGCGGGGGAAGCGGAAACACATGGAGGTGAGTGTCAGAGCTGCGGTTGGTGTCGGCCTCCACCTTCCGGATGGCCTCGGCGACCCAGCGCCGGACCCGACTGTCGTGACGGTCCACGTATTCCATGGTCCATACGCTATCTCATGTGACTCTGCCCACAGTTAGGGCGCAATTGAGTAAAGAGTGTTACGATAATGAGACTTGTCCGGCCGTGGACGTGATGGTGCACGCCGCGAGCATACGGACCGATAGGCCCCCTGACCAGGTAGAACTCCTAACACCACCCTTACGTGTGGTTCGCGAGGATGGTTACGCCTGGGCGACTGACAGGCGCCGGGGGGAGAGCATGGAGGGGGAATGTACATGATCACTATGACCGAAGAGCAGCGCCAGGACTGGTTCGAGCGCGACGTCGTGCCCGTGACCTCGCAGCTGTTCGCCTCCGCGATGCGTCTGACCCGTAACACCGCCGACGCGGAGGACCTGGTTCAGGAGACGGTGGCCAAGGCCTACACGTCGTACCACCAGTTCCGTGAGGGCACCAACCTCAAGGCCTGGCTCCACCGGATCCTGACCAACAACTTCATCAACGACTACCGCAAGAAGCAGCGCTCCCCGAAGCTCTCGGCCGCCGAGGAGATCGAGGACTGGCAGCTGCACGCGGCCGAGTCGCACATGTCCAGCGGCCTGAAGTCCGCCGAAACCGAGGCGCTCGAGCAGCTGCCTGACAGCGCGGTGATGAACGCGCTGCGCGCCCTGCCCGAGGACTTCCGCGTCGCCGTCTACCTGGCCGATGTCGAAGGCTTCGCCTACAAGGAGATCGCCGAGCGGATGGGCACCCCCATCGGCACCGTGATGTCCAGGCTGCACCGCGGCCGCCGGCAGCTGCGCGGCATGCTGGAGGAGTACGCCCGCGAGGAGGGCGCCCTCCGTCTGCCCGCACAGCGCGTGGCCGCCTAGAGCTTCCCGCGCGGGCGCACCGGCACCACGCCGGACCGCCCGCCCCTGGCCGCCCGACCGGCATCACGCCGTCGCCGCCCGCCCGCCTGTGGCCGCCCGACCGGCGGCCTGTCCCGAGCCCGTGTCCCCGAGGGGCGCGGGCTCCGGCGTTGGACGGCCCCGCGCGTAGATCGATACCAATAGCGTCGAACGGCTTTCCAGGAACACTCCGTGGTTCCATGATTACGGTATGTGTTGTCCGTTGCGGGCACTCGATCGCCCCCAAGCTGGGTACATCCCCCATGTGCGACACGTCCTCGACAGGGGGTTGCGCGTTGACTGAGTCCCGTGCGGCGATCGAGAAGCTTCACGCGGAGCTGACAGGCCTGGGTGTGACCAGCGCCTACGAGGTGGGCGACGACGCCACTCTCTCGGTGTGGATAGGACTTGTCGTGCGGTACCGCGACGGGTTCTACCGATGGCAAGAGGGTTCGGTGAAACGTCGGCATTTGGGTACGGATCCGGTTGGATGTGCTATCAGAGTGGCGCGTCGCCACACCGAGCTCCAGGCTGATATCCCAGTCTGGTGGCATGACCTGGCCAAGGGGCTACGGGGGGGCTCGGTCCAGGACTATCCGTGACGTGGTCCCCCGAGCGCGCTTTCGGGGGGAAGCATGCGGGTGTGGTCAGGGCTGCTGGCCATGATGCTGGTGGCGGGATGTGGCACACCTGCGGCGGTCAAGGGCGGCGGCGTCGTACGGCTCAGCGCGCGGGCCCCCGCCCGCGTCGACCCCGGCGCCCTGGCCAAGTCCCTGACGGCGGTCCAGCCCGGCTGGCCGCATCCCGACCTCACGGTCGACTGCAGGGAGGTCAAGTGCGTGGCGCTGACCTTCGACGACGGCCCGGGCAGGTACACCCCCTGGCTGCTCGACGAGCTCGACGACCTCGAGGTGAAGGCGACGTTCTTCGTCGTGGGACAGATGGTGGCCGCCGACCGCGACCACACGCTGCCCCGCATGGTCGCCGCCGGGCACGAGATCGGCAACCACTCGTGGAGCCACGCCGAACTGCCCAGCCTGTCCGACGAGGGCATCGCGCGCGAGCTCGGCCGTACCCAGGACGTGGTCGAGCAGGTCGCCGGGGTGCGGATGACCGTGATGCGCCCGCCGTACGGGTCGACGGACGCCAGGGTCGCGGCCGAGACCCGCAGGCTGGGGCTGGCCCAGATCCTGTGGAGCGTCGACACCCTCGACTGGCGTGACCGCGTCCCCTCCGTCGTGGCCCGGCGCGCCGCCAAGGCCACGGGCGGGTCGATCGTGCTGATGCACGACATCCACCGCACCACGGTCGAGGCCGTGCCCGACGTGGTCGAGAGCCTCGCCGACAAGGGCTACCGGTTCGTCACCATCTCCGAGCTGTACGGCACGACGCCCGCGGCCGGCAGGAAGTACACCGAACTATGACACACGGCTACGACTTCGAAGGCCCCACCGTCCAGCTCGGCGTCCTCGTCGCCGACGGCGAGCCGCAGGCGCAGGCGCCGATCCGCATGCCGCTGCGGATGTTCAACCGGCACGGGCTGGTCGCGGGCGCGACCGGCACCGGCAAGACCAAGACGCTGCAGCTGATGGCCGAGCAGCTGTCGGCCCAGGGCGTGCCGGTCTTCCTCGCCGACATCAAGGGCGACCTGTCCGGCATGGCGTCGCAGGGACAGCCCTCGGACGGCCTGCTGAGGCGGGTACGGGAGATCGGGCAGGACTGGTCGGGCGCCGCGTGCCCGGTGGAGTTCTACGCGCTCGGCGGGCTCGGCGAAGGGGTGCCGCTGCGCGCCACCATGACCGCCTTCGGCCCCACGCTGCTGGCCAAGGTGCTCGAACTCAACGACACCCAGGAGTCGTCGCTCGGGCTGATCTTCCATTTCGCCGACACCCACGGCCTGCCGCTGCTGGACATGAAGGACCTGCGGGCGGTCATCCAGTACCTCGTCGACAACCCGGAGGTGCTGAAGGGCGTCGGCGGGTTGTCGAAGCAGACGGCGGGAGTGATCCTGCGGGCGCTGACCAACCTGTCGGCCGAGGGCGCCGACCGCTTCTTCGGCGAGCCCGAGTTCGACACCCGCGACCTCATGCGGGTCACCCCGGACGGCAGGGGCGTGGTGTCGATCCTGGAGCTGCCGGCCGTACAGGACCGGCCCGCCCTGTTCTCCACCTTCCTCATGTGGCTGCTGGCCGACCTGTTCGCCGACCTGCCCGAGGTCGGCGATCCCGACCGGCCCAAGCTCGTGTTCTTCTTCGACGAGGCGCACCTGCTGTTCACCGACGCCTCCAAGGCGTTCCTGCGCTCGATCACCCAGACGGTGCGGCTGATCAGGTCGAAGGGGATCGGCGTCTTCTTCGTCACGCAGACGCCCAAGGACGTGCCCGCCGACGTGCTGGCCCAGCTCGGGGCGAGGGTCCAGCACGCGCTGCGCGCCTTCACCCCGCAGGACGCCAAGGCGCTCAAGGCCACGGTCTCCACCTTCCCGCACTCCGACTACGACCTGGAGGAGCTGCTCACGCGGCTCGGCATCGGCGAGGCGGTCGTGACCGTGCTGTCGGACACGGGCGTGCCCACACCCGTCGCCTGGACCAGGCTGCTCGCGCCGCGCTCGCTGATGGCGCCCTCGGACCCGGGCCTGGTAGGGGGGATCGTGGCGGCCTCGCCGCTGCTGCCCAGGTACGGCCGGCCGATCGACAGGCAGTCGGCCTACGAGCTGCTGGCCGCCAGGATGGCCCCGCCGCCGCCGCCTGCCTCGCCCCCGCCCGCGCCCGCGCCTGCGCCCGCTCCCGTCCCCGCTCCCGGTCCGCGCGCTCCGCGGGTGCCGCAGGAGCAGCCCTCGGTGCTGGAGGCGGTGCTCGGGTCGGCGGTCTTCAAGTCCTTCGCGCGGTCGGCGGCCAGCGCGCTGGGGCGGGAGATCAGCCGCTCGGTCTTCGGCACGGCCAGGCGCCGCCGACGCTGACCCCCGCCGAGCCGCACACCCCTGGGTACGGCCCTGCACTGCCCGTCCGTGACGAGCTACATCCGGGTCCGCGCGTACGCATGCAGGGCGTCGCGGACGAATGTCGCCCCGGCGGCGTCGTCGTACATGCCGGCGAAGCGGGGGTCGTCGACGTACATGTCCCCCAGGCCCTTCACCATGTCGATCGAGCGCTCCCGGTCGCCCTCGGCCGTGGGGGTACCCGGGATCTGGCTCAGCCACTCGACGTGCCGGGCAGCCAGGGACTGAGCGTGTTCCGATGTCGGAGAAACCCCGGCCTTCACTGCGGCGACCCATGCGGCGACGAGGTCCTCGGCGGCATGCTTCCAGGCCCGCTGCTGGTCAAGGGTCTTGCCGTGCCACCAGTCGTTGCTCACCTGGAACGCGCGCTCGCCCCAGCGCGAGATCACCTCGTCCTTGTAGCGGTCGTTGAACCCCGCCAACATGACGTCCATCCGCGGTTCCGCCCCCGACTGCAGGGCCTCGAGCGTGTGACGCACAGACCGGATCTGCCGTTCGATACGATCCCGTTCCTCTTCCAGCGCGGCGATGTGGGCGCGGAGCCCGTCGCACGTGTCCACCTCGTCGGCCAGGACCTTGGCGATGGCCGGCAAGCCCATGCCGAGCCGGCGCATGAGCAGGATCCGCTGTAGCCGGGCGACCGCGGCGGGGTTGTAGTAGCGGTACCCGTTCGCGCCGACCCGGGACGGAGCCAAGAGCCCGAAGCGGTCGTAGTGACGCAGGGTGCGGCTGGTGATGCCGGCCCTCGTCGCGAGTTCCTGGATCGTCCACTCCATCGTCCCAGTGTTACCCGCGGCGGAGCGTGGTGGCGATGATCTCCGAGCTGTCGGCGTGCAGGGCCTGCGCCGCCGTCTGCCCGGTCGCCGCCAGGTAGGTGTCGACCAGCCGGTTGCCCGCGGCGTACCCGGCGCCCATCGGCAGTCCGACCGGGGTGAGGCCGAAGCGTTCGGCGCTGGGGTCGCCGTGCACCCAGGCGGTGAAGTTCTGCATGCCTGTCACGTCGAGCCCGGTGAGCACCTTGCCGAAGATCTCGTCGTCGTGCAGGTGCGGCACGCCGATGCGGGTGGGGCCGAGCTCGTCGCCGTAGAGCTGTCGGGCGAACGCGTCGGCCAGGCCCTCGGAGACGATGTGATCGCCGACTGTGACGGTCATCGGGTCCCACACAACGCCGCCCGGGCCGAACCGCAGGTTGTGGTGGAGTTCGTGCACGGCGGTGGCCTCCAGCCGTTCCACGTTCTCGGGGAAGGGCCAGAGCGTGATCACGATGTGGCCCGAGATGCCGCCGAACCCGGTCACTCCTTGGCAGGGCCCCATGAAGTGCTCGTCACCCGGGTCGCCGAGCACGAACAGCACGGTGATGTCCGGGGCCCCCAGCCCCGGCGTCGCCTCCAGCAGTACGGCGAGAGCGTCGTCGAGGGCGCGTCGCATCCGCTCCCAGGCTCCGGCCGCCGCCAGGGTTTCGAGCGCGTCGAGGCAACGCTCCTCGTCGCGGTCGATGGGGAACCCGGACGCTTCGAGGTGCATGGCCACCAGGTCGACCTCGCCGGGGTGGTAGCGGTACATGCCCATGGTGGGCTCCAGCATCGAACGCAGCAGGTCAACGCGGTCCGCGACCGGGGCCAGCAGGATCCGCCGCATGGCGGAGTAGGTGTCAAGAACAGTGATCGACATGGCCCCGATGCTAGAAGTTGACGCAGCGTCAAGGTCAAACAGCTCCAGGGCTCCAGGTCGACGTACAGGCCGTCTTGCCGAGCCGTTCCAGCGACCGACGACGTTGAACAGCGGTGCGCCGAGAAGCCGGCCAGGCCCTCAGCGGTGTGAGAGATCAAGACTCGTCACAGGGCGATCCGCTGCAGGGCCGTCCCCTTCGCGCCGGTGAAGACAAGGCTCCCGTGGTCCCGGCGACGGCGGCACGACGATGTCTGCGTACGGCACGTCCTGCTGCCATGGCCTGGTTCACGTCCACCGCGGTGGGCGGCGGCTCGTGCGTCGCCAGCGAGTCGAACACCTGCTTGACATCCATCAGTGGTCCTCCGTACGTCCGAGACGGGACTCCGGCGCGCCGAGCATCGAGCGCAGGGTGGCGAGGCCGCGAGCGGTCTGGCTCTTGACGGTTCCGGTGGAGCAGCCGAGCGCGTGATCGCGGACGTCAGCCGTACCCGGGAAACCGGCCCCTCCGCTGTTCGGCGAGGAAGACCCGGATCAGCATCACCCGTACGTAGGCGTCGAGGTCATCGGCGGCTCGCGCCTGGCGCCACTTGACGTACAGCCGCGTGATCGCCGTCTGCACCGCGATCTTCCGCAACCAGGACAGCCGGCCACTCACGTAGGCGGTGTACTCCTCGTCAAGGCTCATGGGTCTCCCAGATCGATGGCTTCACACCCCAGGAGATGCGTCCGGCCCGGGCGCCGGTCGCATGGGACGGGCAGGCTGGGGATCGCAGGGACGTCGGTTCGGGTGGCGGTGCGGTGGCTGTCGGTACCGCATGGCACCCTGTGAGGATGGGATTCACCGGCTTCCCCGACGAGGCCTTCGTCTTCTACGAGGGCCTTGAGGCCGACAACAGCAAGGCCTATTTCACGCGGCACAAGCAGCTCTACGAGGAGGCGGTCAGGGCGCCCATGCTGGCCCTGGTCGAGGACCTGGCCGCCGAGTTCGGCCCCGCCCAGCTGTTCCGGCCGTATCGCGACGTCCGCTTCGCCAAGGACAAGTCGCCCTACAAGACGCACCAGGGCGCCTTCGTCGACGCCATGCCCGGCATCGGCCTCTACGTCCAGCTGGACGCCTCCGGCCTCTACACGGCGGGCGGCTTCTACTCGACCGCCTCCGACCAGGTGGCCCGCTACCGGGCCGCCGTCGACGCGGACATCTCGGGCAAGCCGTTGCAGCGCATCGCCGACACGCTGGCGAAGGCCGGCTACGCCGCCGAGGGCGACCGGCTCAAGACCAGGCCGCGCGGGGTGCCCGAGGACCATCCGCGCCTCGAGCTGCTACGGCATCGCTCGCTCTACTTCGGGCGGCATTTCGAGCCCGAGCCGTGGGTGCACACCGTCCAGGCCGCCGACCGGGTCCGCACGACGTGGCGCGACTACGCGCCGCTGGTCGAGTGGCTCTGCGCCCACGTCAGGGGTAGCGAGCTGCCGCCCCGCTGATCCGCACGCCTGTCCCGGGAGTCCGGAAAACCACCCCCCGGGCCCGGATCCGCCCGCCCGCCATCCCACGAAGAACGCCCGAGCGGGCCTCGCGTCCCCTGGCGGCGACCGCCGTGGCATGCGACCTCGCTTTCCTGGTGGCGACCGTCGTGGCGCGCGACCTCACCTTCCTGGCCGCGACTGCCGGGAAGGCGACCTCGCCTTCATGGCGGCGACCGCCGGGCGCGCGACCTCACCTTCCTGGCGGCGACCGCCGGGAAGCGGCCTGGCTTGCTCCGGGCGAGCGGGCGAGCGGGCGGGCAGACGGGCAGACGGGCCGGTAGACGGGCAGACGGGCCGGGTAGACGGGCGGCGCAGACGGGCGGACGAACGGGTCAGGGGGCGTTCTGGCTGGTGGTGGAGTCGCCCTTGAGGATCCGGTCCACCGTCTTGGTCGCCGCCGAGGTGGCCGCCGTCGTGCCGGCCGCGATCACGACGGCGACCAGCGGGGTGGCGAGGCTGCGGACGCTGCGGATGTTGCGCACCCTGGCCCACGGCTCCCCGGCCGTGAACATGATCCGCCACTCCCAGTAGAGGCCGAGGCCGATGAAGACCAGCGCGCCCTGTCCGACCACGATCGCGACCACCTGCAACTTGTCCAGGCCGCCGATGTCGGGGTCGACGAGCGACGGGACGTAGGCCGACAGTTCGGTGACCAGTGCCGCGCTCATCACGAAGAGCGCCTTGGTGACCGGCTGCGTGCCGCGCAGGCGCGGATAGAAGTATCCGTAGAGGAACCCGAAGGCGGGCAGCGTGAACATGAACCGGGAGTCGAACACCCAGCTGGTCAGCTCGACCCCGTCGGGCCAGCCGTAGATGAGGGCGAAGGGCAGCGACAGCAGCAGGCTCACCACGAACGCCGCCAGGCCGTTCTGCCAGGGCGTGCAGGCCGCCGAGGTGGCGAAGGCGGTCTCGGTGTGCGGGGGTTCGACGGTGAGCATGTGGTCGAGTTCGTGGCGCTGGCGTTCGAAGTCCTCCATCGTGAGCTCGCCGGATCCCAGTTTCCCCCTGCTCAGCCGGTAGAGCTCCTGCTCGGATCCGTGCAGCACCCGCCGGTGCAGCGCGTCCCTGACCAGCGCCCGGTGCTCGGCCCGCGAGCAGGGTTCGACGATCTGGGGCCGCGGGCCTGACAGCAGCCAGGTGGCCGCCGCCCACGCCACGAGCGAGGTGATGGCCAGCGACGGCAGCGGCAGCTCGATCACGGTGGAGTCGGGGTCGGCGCGCGGGGTGAGGTAGAGGACCATCAGGCAGACGATCACCGTGGCCTCGACCGCCGGGTCGGCCATGGCGTCGAGTGACGCACCCAGCCGCCGCAGCCGTAGCACCAGCAGCGCGAACGTCAGCAGCAGCAGGCCGAGCGCGCCGCGCGTGACCTCGTTGAGCGGCTGTCCCAGGACCAGCGGGGGCGGCGTCCGGTCGGCGATCTGGTCCGGCTGGACGCTCCACGAGCCCGCGTCGAGCCATTCGGTCGGCCAGCCGAGCAGCAGCAGGCTGCCCAGCACGGCCACCACGATCGCGACGCGCGACCACGACCGGGTGGAGACGGCGATCCCGCCGATCGCGATCAGCGACCAGCACAGCGCGAGCACCAGCCGGACGCTGTCGGGAGGGAAGTAGCCGCCGCTCATCAGCGCCCGCACCCACAGCGCCAGCGCCAGGGCGCCCACCGCCACGCCAGCCGTGACCGCGGCCAGCCTGGCCACCAGGACGGCGATGCCGAGGTCGGTGCTGAAGGCCACGGCCGAGCCCGCCGCCGCCAGCGCCGCCGTCGCGGTGCCCGCGCCGAGCGTCAGCGGCGGCACCTGCCCGTGGACGAACGACCAGAACAGCATGCCGCCGGCCACCAGCACGCCGACGCCGGTGACGAGCAGCGCGTCCGTGGAGGTCCACGGCGGCCGGACGGGCACGACCCGGCGCGCGTGGCGCAGCGCCAGCATGGGCAGCGCGCCGAACAGGATCACCGGCCCCAGGTACGGCATGCCCGCCAGGAGCGTGGCCAGCAGCAGCGCCACCACGCACAGGACGGTGCCGATCGCCAGCTCGCGGTTGGGCGTCCGCCGCCACCACGAGGGGCCGAGCGCCTTGCCGAGGAAGACGGTCAGCGCGATCGCGGTGAAGACGCTCAGCACGGGCGTCCAGGAGAACGGGTCGGTCTCCTCGGCGTCGGGCCTGCCGTAGGACCGGTGCGCGAGATGGACCGAGACCGGCGCGGTGAAGGCGGTGAACGCCAGCCGGCCCGGCTGTTCCGTCTCGGGTGTCACCCGCTCGAGCTTGATCACCGTCCAGGAGGGCGCGGTCAGCGTGATCTCGCGTGCGAGGCCCGCCGCGTCCTGCTCGGTCGGGGGCAGGAAGTCCAGCCGCGGCAGCGCGTCGTCGGCGACCTGGCGCAGCATCGTGATCGTGAAGCGCGCCGTGGTCCGCGAGCCGGACGTGGTGAGCACGGGGGCGAGCCTCGTGGTGGGGATGAGGACGGCCGCGCGGTCGTCGGTCTTCACCGCCCCGAGCCGGCGGTCGGTGAAGCCCTGGATGTCGTCGGGGAAGGGCCCCTCGGAACGCAGGAGCGTCGCCAGCAGGTCGGTGCGGTCCAGGACGAGGCGGTGAACCACGGTGATCTTCAGCTGCCGGTCGCGCTCGTCGATCCTGCCCTGCGGCACCGTCGCCAGGTCGGTGTCGGTGGCGTCGGCGATCGTCACCTCGGTGGTCAGCTCGGGTGGCCTGCGGGGGGTGTGGTCCTGCGCGCCGTACACCTCGAGCAGCGAGGGGGTGTGGGGGGTGGGGGTGGGCGCCGCGTAGGTGACGGGTCTGGCCTCGACCACGCACCAGACGATGGCTCCCACGGAGATCGCGGCCAGCGCGTACGCGACGATGCTCCTCAGCCGGCCCACAACCAGCATGATCCACGCCGCTGGGTAACGGAGGGATCACCGCAGGGCACCAGCCGGAGCACGATGACAAGAAAGCCGCGAAGGATGTCAGGTTCGCCGGAAAAGTCCGGGCAGCACGAAGGCCCCCGCACTGTCCGGTGCTCGAGAGAGACCGGACGGCGCGGGGGCCCGAGAGGCTCCGATCCGACGGACCCCGCCCACGGGGGCGGGGCGCCGGGTCAGTTGGTGCGCTTGGCGCGGGCGGCGGCGCGCCCGCGGGTGGCGGCGTCGAGGACGACCTTGCGGATCCGTACGGTCTCCGGCGTGATCTCCACGCACTCGTCCTCGCGGATGAACTCCAGCGCCTGCTCCAGCGACAGCACCCGCGGCGGGATCAGCGTCTCGGTCACGTCGGCCGTGGACGAGCGCATGTTGGTGAGCTTCTTCTCCTTGGTGATGTTGACGTCCATGTCGTCGGACCTGGAGTTCTCGCCCACGATCATGCCCTCGTAGACCTCGGTGCCCGGCGAGACGAACAGCACGCCGCGCTCCTGCAGGTTCGTCATGGCGAACGCGGTCACCGGGCCGGAGCGGTCGGCGACCAGGGAGCCGTTGTTGCGGGTGCGCAGCTCGCCGAACCACGGCTCGTAGGCCTCGAAGACGTGGTGGACCAGGCCGGTGCCGCGAGTCTCGGTGAGGAACTCGGTGCGGAAGCCGATGAGGCCGCGGGCGGGGACCACGAACTCCATGCGGATCCAGCCGGTGCCGTGGTTGGTCATGTGCTCCATGCGGCCCTTGCGGACGGCGAGCAGCTGCGTCACCGCGCCGAGGTACTCCTCGGGGCAGTCGACCGTCAGACGCTCGACCGGCTCGTGGATCTTGCCGTCGATGGTCTTGGTGACGACCTGCGGCTTGCCGACGGTCAGCTCGTAGCCCTCGCGGCGCATCTGCTCGACCAGGATGGCCAGGGCCAGCTCGCCACGGCCCTGCACCTCCCAGGCGTCGGGCCGGTCGGTGGGCAGCACGCGCAGCGACACGTTGCCGACCAATTCCTTGTCGAGGCGGTCCTTCACCATGCGGGCGGTGACCTTCGAGCCCTTCACCTTGCCGACGAGGGGGCTGGTGTTGGTGCCGATCGTCATCGAGATCGCGGGCTCGTCGACGGTGATCAGCGGCAGCGGGCGGGGGTCGTCGGGGTCGGCCAGCGTCTCACCGATCATGATGTCGGGGATGCCGGCGATCGCGATGATGTCGCCGGGGCCCGCCTGCTCGGCCGGCTTGCGCTCCAGCGCCTCGGTCATGAGCAGCTCAGTGATCTTGACGCGCTGGACGGTGCCGTCGGTCCTGCACCAGGCGACCTGCTGGCCCTTCTTCATCGTGCCCTGGTGGATGCGGCACAGCGCGATCCTGCCCAGGTAGGAGGAGGCGTCGAGGTTGGTGACATGGGCCTGCAGCGGCGCGCTCGGGTCGTAGGTCGGCGCCGGGATCGTGCGCTTGATGACGTCGAACAGCGGCTCGAGGTCCTCGGAAGCGGGCATGCCGCCGTCCTCGGGACGCTCCAGCGAGGCCCTGCCGGCCTTCGCGGAGGCGTAGACGATCGGGAAGTCGATCTGCTCCTCGGTCGCGTCGAGGTCCATGAACAGCTCGTAGACCTCGTCGACGACCTCCTTGATGCGGGCGTCGGGGCGGTCGACCTTGTTGATGCACAGGATGACGGGCATCTTCGCGGCGAACGCCTTGCGCAGCACGAACCTCGTCTGTGGCAGCGGCCCCTCGGAGGCGTCGACCAGCAGCACCACGCCGTCGACCATCGACAGGCCGCGCTCGACCTCGCCGCCGAAGTCGGCGTGGCCGGGGGTGTCGATGATGTTGAGGGTCATGTCACCGTGCTTGACGGCGGTGTTCTTGGCGAGAATGGTGATGCCCTTCTCGCGCTCCAGGTCGTTGGAGTCCATGACACGGTCGTCGACGTCCTGGTTGGCGCGGAAGGCCCCGGACTGCCAGAGCATGGCATCCACGAGAGTGGTCTTGCCGTGGTCGACGTGCGCGATGATCGCGATGTTCCGCAGGTCGTCGCGGCTGTTCAAAGGCATGATGAGGTCTCACTCTGTGTTCGTGGAGGCTGACCGCGGGACGATGCGGCGCAACCAGTTTAGTTGATCCCGTTACACCCTTGGTGTGGTGGGAGCAACAGGGCAGACTTCACCTTGTGTCCCCTCACATGCGGCATGTCCGTAGGCTGCTGGACGAGCGGCGTTACCCGTGGGCGCACGCCTACGTCGACCGGTTGATCTCGGACTCGCCCCTCGACCCGGAGCCGTGGCTGCTGCGGGCACTGATCCTCGAGCGCCAGGGCCGCCCGAACGGGGAGGCGGTGCGGCGCGCCGAGGAACTGGGTGGCGACTACACAACGCTGAGGAACAGCCTCCCTGTTCCCCGGGGGGTCCGGCGTCCGTGGTGGGACGGCTGGGGCATGGAGATCGTGACGCTGCTCGTGCTGGGCATGCTGGTGGCGCCGCTGGTGTGGCTGGGCGAGCCGGTACGCGCCGCCGGGCCGGGCGACTGGAACCTGGCCGTGTACCTCGCGGTGATCCTGGTGGTCTACGGCGTGCCCTGGGCGGTCGGGGCCAGGCGGGAACGGCTGAACGTCCCGGCGGAGGCGCGGGCGCGCAGGGACGCCTCCAGGGCCTTCCACGCCGGGCTGGACGACGAGGGGCTGCGCCACCACGTGGGCGGGCCCGCCAGGTACCTGTGCCTGGCGGGCGTGCTCGGCGCCCTGGCCCCCGGACTGCTCCCGCTGGACGACCCCGCGGCGGCCGTACGGCTCGGCGCGGCCGTCCTCGGCGTGGCGGTGCCGGCCACCGCCCTGTACGTGATGGGCGCCGGACCGCTGCGCAGGGCGGTGCGGGTGAGCTGGGTCGTGTCGGTCAACGCCGCGCTGGCCGTGGTCTGGCTGGCGGTGTCGCTCGCCGTGCCCGGCTGGGATCCGGGCGCCTACCTCCTGATGTGGGGGCTACTGGGATGGCTGGCCCCGCTGCTCCCGAAGCTCATGACGCGCCTGGCCTGAGGAACGGCACGCAGGACCGCGACGCCGTGGATCACCACGTCCGTACCACGGGTCCGGCGGGAACGGATCGAATTCCGGAAGACGGAGCCGCATGTGCGCGAAGATGAGAGCGCGCCGCTGATTGACCTCCGAACCGCTTGTGTAGCTGGGTGATCGCATGCACACTCGCGGTGACGCCTGCCCTGAATACTCCGGTTGAAGGCATGACATCGCATAACCTCCCGGTCGAACCGAATCGTTTCGTCGGCCGCACGCGTGACATGGACGAGCTGTGCGGACTGCTGCGCGATCAGCGCCTGGTCACGCTCTGCGGCGTGGGCGGCATCGGGAAGACGCGCCTCGCGCTGCGCGTGGCCGCCAGGGTGGTGCCCGACTTCCCCGACGGCGTGTGGCTGGTCGAGCTGGCCAGGATCACCAGCGCCGACCTGGTGGCGCACGAGATCGCCACCGTGCTCGGCGTGCGGGAGGAACGGTCGCGGCCCGCGCTCGACGGCCTGCGCGTACGGCTGCGCGGCGCCCGGGCCCTGCTCGTGCTCGACAACTGCGAGCAGGTCGTCGAGCGGTGCGCCGAACTGGTGTCGGAGCTGCTGGCGCGCTGTCCCGACCTGCGGATCCTCCTGACGACCAGGGAGGCGCTGCGCGTTCCCGGCGAGCTGGTCTGGCGGGTGCCCCCGCTCGACCTGCCGGACGCCCGCCATCCCGACGCCGAGGCCGTGCTGTTGTTCACCGACCGGGCGATGGCGGTGGGCACCAGGCTGGCCGGTGTCGACTTCGACGACGTGGCCAGGCTGTGCGTGGCGCTCGACGGGCTGCCCCTGGCCCTGGAGCTGGCCGCCGCCCGCACCCGGGTGCTCAGCCCCGCGCAGATCGCCGACCGGATCGGCGACCGCTTCCGGCTGCTGACCAGCGGTGACCGTACGGCTCCCGCCAGGCAGCGGACGCTGCTGGCCGCCGTGGAGTGGAGCCACGACCTGCTCACCCCGAAGGAGCGGGTGCTGCTGCGGCGGCTGGCGGTCTTCGCCGGGCCCTTCGATCTCGACCTGGTCGAGCAGGTGTGCGCCGACGAGCGGGAACTGCCCGCGGAGCAGATGCTCGACCTGCTGGCCGGCCTGGCCGACAAGTCGCTGCTGCTGGCTGACGGGGGGCGCTACCGCCTGCTGGAGACGATCAAACAGTTCGCCGCCGAGCGCCTGCGCGACAGCGGCGAGGTCGCCTGGTTCCGTGACCGCCACCTGCGGGTGATCTGCGAGGTGCAGGAACGGTGCTTCGAGTCGGGCCTGGCGGCGCCGCGGGCGCCGTGGCCGGAGCGCCTGCCGTTCTTCGTCAGGGGCAGGAGCCTGCTCGACGACTGCAGGGCCGCCGTGGGCTGGGCGGTCGAGTCGGGCAACGCCCTGCTGGGGCTGCGCCTGGCGTACGTGGCCTCGGCGCTGCTGGCCGTCCACGGGCAGATCGCCGAGGGCGTCGACTGGTTCGAGCGGCTGCTGCGCCTCGACCTGACGGGCGTGCCGCCCGAGGTGATCGCGCTCAGCAAGGGCGCGCTCGCCTACGGGCTCGAGGCGAGGGACGACCTGGCCGGCTGCGAGCGGGTGGTCGCGGAGGCGCTCAAGGAGCAGGAGACGGTCCCGCACAGCCTCGGAAAGGGCGTCACGCTCAACGTGGCGGGGGTGCTGCTGCTGCGCACCGGCCAGTTCGACCGGGCGGAGCGGCACTTCGAGGAGGTCGTGGCCACCACGAGAGCGCACGACGACACCTTCAACAGGGTCATCGCGCACTCGTGCCTCGCCGTCCTCGCGGGCGTCAGGGGCCAGCTGCGCCTGGCGCAACGGCACGCGGGCGAGGCGCTGTCGGTCGCCAGGGAGAACGGCCACCCGTGGCACGTCGCGATGGCGACCAGCCAGCTCGCCGCGGTGGCCGAGTGGCGCGGCGACACCGAGGCGGCGGTGAGCCACTACCGCGAGGCCGCCGCGATCTTCGGCGACCTCGACAACAGGGTGGAGATGGAGCGCTGCCTGGTCATGGTCGCCAAGGCCGCGGTGGGCCGCAGGGACCACGCCATGGCCAGGGAACTGCTGGCCGAGTGCCTGGAACTGGCGCGGCGGACGGGTCAGCGGCTCGGCGTCGCGCGCGTGCTGCGGGTGCTGTCACGGCTGGCCGACGTCGAGGGCGACCTGGGGTCGGCCGTGCTGTGCTCGGGGGCGGCGACCGCGCTCGCCGAGGAGATGGGCGAGCCGACCGGCTCGGGCCGGATCGAGGACCTGCTCGCCCGCGCCCGCGACAAGCTCGGCGAGGGCCGTACGGCGCTGCAGTGGTCGAGGGGCAGGCAGCTCGACCCGGTCGAGGTCGCGCGCCTGGTGCTGGAGGGCGGGGGAGCGGCGGGGAGCCTGCCGGCCCCGGCCGTGGCCGAGGTGCCGCACCCGGTGCTCACCGCCCGCGAGCAGGAGATCGCCGGCCTGCTCACCCGCGGGCTGTCCAACAAGGGCATCGCCGACGAGCTGGTCATCAGCCCCGCCACCGTCGCCCGGCACATCGCCAACATCATGGAGAAGCTCGGCTTCACCTCGCGCGCGCAGATCGCGCTCTGGGCCGTGGAGCACGGCCTGGGTTCTGCATAGCGGTCTGCATATTACGCCCCATGTGCGGGCGAAGCGTGCTCCCTAGCCTGAGTCGCATGAGCACAGAAGACCTGCTCCGGCGCCGCGGGCTGCGCCCCGGCGACCGGGTGGTCGTCTGCCTGCCCCGGGGAGCGGATCTCAACGCGGCGGTGGACGGCGCGATCGCCGTGGGGGCCATCGTCACCGTGCTGCCCGCCGGCTTCGAGGTGGGCGAGCACATCCGGCAGAGCGCCGCGCGCATCATGATCTCCGACTCGGACGACGCCGTCAAGGCCGCCGAGGACTCCCGCATCAGGCAGGTCATCGGGAGCGCCGAGCTCCGTCAGTAGGCTCGCTCCATGCCTTTCGCCACCAGCTTCCCGGTCATGCTCAGGACCGCCGACGGCGTCCGGATCGACGCCGCCCACACCCCCACCCGTGGCCGCGGCGACCTCGGCATCGTGGTGGCGCACGGCTTCACCGGGTCGTGGCGCGACCGCACCGCCCGCAGGATCGTCCACGTGCTGAGCGGGTTCGGCGGCGTGCTGGCCTTCGACTTCCGCGGCCACGGCCGCTCGGGCGGCGAGAGCACCGTGGGTGACAGGGAGGTGCTCGACCTGGAGGCGGCCGTCCGGCACGCGCGGGTCGCCGGCTACTCCTCGGTGGCGGTGGCCGGCTTCTCGATGGGGGCGGCGGTGGCCGTCCGGCACGCGGCGCTGCACCGCGGCGTGGACGCGGTGGCCGCGGTGAGCGGGCCCGCCCGCTGGTACTACCGCGACACCAGGCCGATGCGCCAGGTGCACTGGGCGATCGAGCGGCCGTTCGGCAGGCTGGCGGCGCGGGTGGTCAAGCGCACCAGGATCGCCCGCGGCCAGTGGGACCCGATCCCGATGCCGCCGTACGAGGCCGCCGCGCTGATCTCGCCGACGCCTCTGCTCGTCGTGCACGGCGACGCCGACACCTTCTTCCCGCTGGAGCACGCCCACCAGATCTTCGACGGCGCCCGCGAGCCGAAGGAGCTGTGGATCGAGCCCGGCTTCGGGCACGCCGAGTCGGCCGCGACACCCGAACTCATCCGCCGCGTCGGCAAGTGGATCACCACGAACACCGCGCGGGACTAGATCGAACCTTTTCCGGATGAAGAGCGTCTACCTATGACGTAAGGAAGGAACCCGCCGGGGGACTGCCATCGGCCGCATCGGCCGTCACGGCGGTAGACGCGGGACATACTTCTGTAGCCGGGTGAACGCCCAGCGTCGCGGGGGCGCGCTGGGTGCCGCCCCGCACCCTGCCCCGGTACGGCACGCCGTACCGGGGCACTTCGTCGCCGGGACTCAGCCGAGCCGGGCGATGGTCTTGTACTCCAGGTAGGCGGACAGCCCCTCGGGGCCGAGCTCGCGGCCGACCCCGCTGGCCTTGTAGCCGCCGAAGGGCACGTTGGACTCCAGCATGAAGCAGTTGACGCCGTAGGTGCCGGTGCGGACCTGGCGCGCGATGTCCATGCCGTGCTCGGTGTCGGCCGTCCACACCGTGCCGGCCAGGCCGTAGTCGCTGTCGTTGGCGATGCGGACGGCGTCGGCCTCGTCCTCGTAGGGGATCACGGCCAGGACCGGGCCGAAGATCTCCTCGCGGGCGATGCGCATGTCGTTGCTGACGCCGGAGAAGACGGTGGGCGCGACGTACCAGCCCGTGTCGAAGGGCCGGTCGAGGCCGCCCACGACGATTTTCGCGCCCTCGTCCATGCCGAGCTTGACGTAGCCCTCGACGCGTTCCTGCTGCCGCTTGGCGACCAGCGGGCCGATGCCGGTGGCCGGATCGGCGGGGTCGCCGACGACCTGCGAGGTGACCATGCCCGCCACGGCCTCGACGACCTCGTCGTAGCGGCGGCGGGAGGCGAGGATGCGGGTCTGGGCCACGCAGGCCTGGCCGTTGTTCATGAGCGAGGCGATGGCGAGCATGCCCATGCTCGCGCCGAGGTCGGCGTCGTCGAGCACGATCGCCGCCGACTTGCCGCCGAGCTCCAGGCTGCACCGCTTGAGCTGTTCGCCGCAGATCGCGGCGATGCGGCGGCCCGCGGCGGTCGAGCCGGTGAAGGCCACCTTGTCGACGCCGGGGTGGGAGACCAGGTGCTCGCCCGTCTCGCGGCCGGCGGGGACGATGTTGAGCACGCCGCCGGGGATGCCGGCCTCCTGCACCATCTCGGCCAGCAGGTAGGCGTCGAGCGGGGTCTCGGGGGCGGGCTTGAGCACGATCGTGCACCCCGCGAGCAGCGCGGGGGCGATCTTCGTCATGGAGACGAACTGCGGGACGTTCCACGGCACGACGGCGGCGACCACGCCGACGGGCTCCCTGCGCACCGTCGTGGGGCCGAACAGGCCGGGGCGCTCCTCCTCCTGCTGGAAGGTCTTGCCGTACTCGGCGTAGTACTGGAGCATCCCGAGCGGCTGGGGGGCCTGGGCCAGCTGCGAGAAGGTGATCGGCGAGCCCATCTCCTCGGTGATGAGGGCGGCCATCTCGCCCTGCCGCGCGGCGTAGATGTCGGCGAGCCTGCCGATCGCCGCGGCCCGCTCGCCGAAGCTGAGCCTGGGCCAAGGGCCGTGGTCGAAGGCCTCGCGGGCGGCGGCCACAGCGCGGTCCATGTCGGCGGGCGTCCCGTCGGGGACCCGGCCGACGACCTGCTCGGTGTGGGGGTTGACGACCTCGATGATGCCGGTGCCCGCCGGAGCCACCCATTCGCCCCCGATGAACAGCGTGTCGTGCTGGCGCATGTCGTGACCCTTCTCATGTGACCGAGTGCTTGCTTCCTTTGGGAGACCGAATCATGTTCTGTGAAGGCACGCAAGAGGGGTACGGCCCACAGAGCCGTACCCCTCAGCGCCGTGCGCTAGCGGGAGTCGCCCAGCAGGTGCGCCAGCGACCGCTTCACCAGATCGGTGCGCTGTGCCTGCGTAGTGACGCCTTCGACGCCGTACCCGAGCAGGACGGTGTCCTTGGTGACGATGCCGCCGCCCTCGTCGAAGACCTTGTCCGTGCGGGCCCAGGTGTTGAGCAGCGGGCCCGAGCCGGGCGGCGGTCCACCCGCCGTCCAGCCGCCGAGGTCGGACTCGAAGGAGGTCTGCTCGGTCACCGCGCCGTCGAGCGTGACCTTCGCGTCGTCGAGGAAGACGCCCGCCTGGTGGGTGGACCAGTCGGTGATGGACGACAGCGAGATCTCGACCTGCTTGCCCGCGTAGGGCGTCAGGTCGATCTTCCACTCCTGCCAGCCCGCCGAGTTGCCGCTGGCCGCGTGCCACGCGCCGCTGCTGCCGGTCGGCTCGCAGTTCGGCCCCTGGTAACGGGTGGTGAAGGGGTGGATGGTCCGCCAGTGCTGGCCGCTGGGCGTGTTGCAGCTCGACCCGGTGGACTGGGTGGTGTGCCCGTTGGCGTCCGGCAGCGTCGTCCAGTCGTCCTGGCCGACGGTGTGCGCCTCGACGGTGAAGAAGTCCCAGTCCGCCTCGGTGTCGCGCGAGGCCCAGAACGTCAGCTCACCGCTGCTCTTCCCGGTCAGGTCGATCGTCCTGGTCAGGCGCTTCCAGGAGGCGTCGGCGATGCCGCTCTGCACGTCCCACGACCCCGTGTGCGGGTCGAACGGCCCGCCCGGCCGGTCCCAGGAGATGCCCGCCCTGCTCTCGAACTGCGGGAAGGTCTCGACCGGCAGGATCGCCGAGGTGGCCACCCACGAGTTGTTGTGGTCCTGGTTGCCTGCCGAGTCGCCGCCGTTCAGCGTGCCGGTGAAGCCGTCGAAGGCGCCCACCCTGCCCTTGAGCGCGTACGGCTCGTGCGTCTGCGGGTTGGTGCCGCCGTTGTCGAACCAGATGTAGGCCCCCAGCCAGTACTGCTGGAAGTCGTTGTTGATCTCGAAGCACGGCGGCGTGGCCGCGACCACGCACTCGCCGAGCGAGGGGTCGGGCTGGAAGAAGAAGCCCTGGTTGGCGTTGCGCGCGTAGTGGGCGTACTTGCCTGCCGACAGCAGCTTGCCACCCTCGTTGAGGTAGTCGCGCACCGCGATCTCGGTCTCGACGCTGTGCCTGGCGATGGTGCCGGGCACCTGTCCGGCCGAGCGCGGGTTGATGTCGTCACCGGTCTCCCACACCACGGCCTGGTAGTGGCTGAGCACGCCCAGCGGGTGCGGCGCCTTGCGGCCGTTCTTGTCGATGTCGTAGACGTCGGAGGTGTAGCCGGCCTCGGAGATCGCCTTGGCGTAGTCGTCGACGTACTTCGACTCCGTCACACCCTGCGCGGGGCTGATGCCCGTGACGTCCTCGGCCGCCAGGATGAGCACCTTGCCGCCGATGTCGTCGGCCACCTTGTAGGTGAAGTCGGCGCTCTTCTTGGTCAGCGACCGGAACCAGACCTTGACGCTGTCGCCGGGCTTGGTGCCGGTGATCTTGCCGCGGAGCTGGTGGTAGTAGACGTTGTAGCCCTTGCCGTACCGCTCGCCGCCCTTCCATTCGGTGGTGAGCGCGGTCCTGGTGCGGCCGCCGTTGACCTGGTACTGCACGACCACGGGGCCGAGCTTGCGCTTGGCGTTGACCTGCACGACCTGGTCGGTGCCGTGGCTGACCTCGAAGTCGTCGACCACGAAGTCGGGCGTGGTGTTGCCCAGGTGGCTGACCGGTTCGACCGGGTTGGCCGCCGATCTGGCGATGTCGAGGGCGAAGGGCAGGTTCTTGTCGAACTCCGCCTGGACCAGCGCCTCGTCGTCGGGGAAGACGAAGCCGCAGCCGTCACAGCCCTCGTTCAGCTCCGGCGTCCAGGACAGCGTGCCGTACTGGGCGTGCGCGCGGTCGTTGGTGTCGCCGTTGGTGATGTACAGCTCTCCCGCGGCGAGGCCCGGGTTGAAGCCGGGGACGGCGGGGTTGGCGTCGGTGCCGGTCAGGGCCTCGTAGACCGGGTTGTCGGCGGTCTGCGTGTACATCTGCCAGCCCATCGGGTACAGCAGCAGCGGACCGAAGGAGTGGTAGTTGAGCTGCAGCTTGAACTTGATCCGGCGCAGCAGCCCGTCCATCGCCCTGGTCTCGGGCTCGCTGGCAGGGCCGGTTCCCCGGTAGGTCTCGCTGCTCGGGACGCTGGAGGCGCCTTCCTCGTCATAGTGGAAGTTCGTGGGGAAGTTGCGGTTGGGGTCGACGCCGTCGCCCGCGGTGATCTGCCCGTCTCCGTTGTTGTCCCGCAGGTTCTTGCGCCACAGGCGGTTGCCCTCGGTGAAGGTGTAGTCGTAGCCGTCGGGGTTGGCGACGGGCACGAACCACAGCTCGGTCGAGCCCAGCAGGTCGGCCAGCGCCTTCTTGTTGGCCACCACGTGCTTCAGCAGCCGCATGTCGACCTCTGTCGCGATCCACTCGCGGGCGTGCTGGGTCGCCGAGTAGAGGGCGGCGGGCCTGGCGCCGTCCGGCAGGATCCTGGCGTGCTTGGTCACCTTGACCGCCAGGATGTCCTGCCCCTTGATCGTCTTGCCGATCGACTGCAGTTTGACGATGTCCTTGTTGGCGTCGGCGATGGCCTTGAGCTGGTCGGCGATGCCGCCCTGCTCGGAGTAGCTGCGCCAGACCGTGTAGCCGCCCGCGGCCTGCGCCTTGGCGGCCTCGAGCTGTGTCTGGCCCTGCGGGTTGCGGACAGGCTGCGGCTTGTGCCCGAGCTTGGTGATCCTGACCAGGTCGGCCTGGTCGGCGGTGAACTCGATGTGCTCCTTGCCGGCGACGGCCTGCTTCTGCACGACGTCGACGCCGTCCTCGGCGAGCGCCTGACCGGTGCCCGGCGGGCCGTCCACCTGGTAGAGCTCGATCCGGTCGGACGGGGGTAAGGCGGGGTCCTCAGCCGCGACGGCCTGCCCCGCCACCAGGGAGGTGGCCAGACAGGCGGTCACGGCTGTGACGAGGGTGAAAGTACGAGACAAGTTCTGCCCCTTTGCAGAAGACGGAATGCTCGAAATGTCACCCGGCGTCGGGGGCTCGGCAAGACCCAAGTGTTGGCCTGTTGTCGGACAAAGTGCTAGATACTTCGCCAAAGGCGCACGAGTTCCATGGTTCGGGTGGCAGCAATCAAGATCATCTTCTATAGTCGCTGCGTCTATGAGGGGAGGATGGGCGTGAGATCAGGGCGTCTTGCCGCGCTCGCCGTCATCCTCGTCGCGCTGGTCGCCGTCCCCCTGCCGCACGCGGCGACCGCCGACCCCGACAACAGGACCAAGCTGCGCCAGCTCACCAAGCAGGCGGCCGACCTCAACAAGGTCTACCGCGGCACCCTCGAGAGCCTCGAGGACACCAGGCTGGCCGCGAAGAAGGCCACCGACCGGGCGGGCAACCTCAAGGCCGCGCTCGCCGCCGCCGAGGTCGAGGTCAGCCAGATCGCGCAGACCACCTACATCCAGGGGCCGTTCGACGGCACCAGCCTGTTCTCCATCCCCGGTGAGCCGTACCAGGTGCTGGGGCAGGCGGCGAACATGACCTATCTGTCGGCCGAACGCACCTCCAAACTCGGCCGCATCAAGGAGATGGTCGCCAACGCCAACAAGGCGAAGAAGGAGGCCGCCGCGAAGATCGACGACCTCGAGCGCGACGTCAAGAAGATGCAGAGCAAGCGACGCGATATCGAGAAGCTGCTGGCCAAGTACGGCATCCAGCAGCCCGGCAACGCCAACGGCCTCACCTCGCGCATGATCTCGGTCCGCGAGGAGGTGATGCGCAACTTCCCGATGTTCTACGGCGTCGGCTGCCTGCGCGTCGGCGACCCCGGCGAGCACGGCAAGGGCCGGGCGTGCGACTTCATGATGAGCCCCGGCGGCACCATGGCCACCGGCGCCAACCTGGTCAGGGGCGACGAGCTGGCCCAGTGGCTGATCTCCAACGGGTCGCGGCTCGGAGTCATGTACATCATCTGGAAGCAGCGCTACTACGACGTGCGCACCGGCGGCGGCTGGGACATGATGTCCGACCGCGGCGGCGTGACCGCCAACCACTGGGACCACGTGCACGTGTCGGTGTTCTGAGCCGCGCCTGATCCGTTCGAGCCGCCCGCCGCGGCCCACCCGGCGGGACCGGGCGGGCCGGGCGGCAGGTGGACCGCACCCGCCGGGACCGGGCACCCGTCGGGCCGGGCGGGATGCGGGCCGTACCGCGTGGGACCAGCCGGTTCGGGCCGGGCGGGATGCGGGCCGCCCCCGGCGCGTGTCGGCTACGGGTGCGCGGTGCCGGAGAGCCGGTCCTTCAGCCAGTGGTAGGAGGCGCGGGGCGTGCGCCTGCCGGTGGCGAAGTCGACGTGGACCAGGCCGAAGCGCTGGTGGTAGCCCTCGGCCCACTCGAAGTTGTCCAGCAGCGACCACACGAAGTAGCCCCGCACGTCGACCCCCTCGTCCTGGGCGGCGCGGAGGGCGGCGAGGTGGCCGTCGAGGAAGGCGATCCTGGCCTGGTCGTCCTGCTCGGGATAGGAGCAGCCGTTCTCGGTGATGTAGATCGGCGGCAGCGCCGTGCCGTACCGGTCGCGCAGGCCCACCAGCAGCTCGCGCAGCCCGTCGGGGACCACCGGCCAGCCGAAGGCGGTGGTGGGGTAGCCGGTGATGCCGAGGTCGGTCCACGGCAGCGTGTCGTCGGTGGGGGCGCCGATCCGTGTGGGGTTGTAGTAGTTGATGCCGAGCCCGTCGAGCGGGGTGGAGATGATCTCCAGGTCGCCGTCGCGGACGCAGTCGAGGGTGACGCCGTAGGCCGACAGGTCGGGGTAGCGCCCCAGCAGCACGGGATCGTTGAACAGGCGGTTGTGCAGGGCGTCGTACGCGTCGCCCGCCGCCGCGTCCTGCGCCCACACGGGGGTGCAGTTGTTGGTCACCAGCACCTGCCGGGCGCCCGCCGCCCGCAGCGCCCCTACGGCCAGCCCGTGACCGAGCAGCTGGTGGTGCGCCACCGGCAACGCGTCGAGCATCAGCGCCCGGCCGGGCGCGTGCACCCCCATCGCGTAGCCGAACACCATGTGCACGAACGGCTCGTTGAGCGTGATCCACATCGGTACGCGGTCGGCGAGCCGCTCGGCCACGACCGCGGCGTAGTCGGCGAAGCGGTACGCGGTGTCCCTGTCGAGCCACCCGCCCCTGTCCTCCAGCGCCTGGGGGAGGTCCCAGTGGAACAGCGTGGGCACGGGGGTGATGCCGCGCTCGCCCAGGCCGTCCACGAGCCGGTCGTAGAAGTCGAGCCCCTTCGGGTTGACCGCGCCGGAGCCGTCGGGCTGGATCCTCGGCCACGCGATCGAGAACCGGTAGGCGTTGACGCCCAGGTCGCTCATCAGGTCGAGGTCCTCGGGCCAGCGATGGTAGTGGTCGCAGGCCACGTCGCCGGTGTGCCCGTCACGGGTCCTGCCGGGCTCATGGGAGAAGGTGTCCCAGATGGAGGTTCCGCGGCCGTCCTCGTGGACGGCGCCCTCGATCTGGTAGGCGGCGGTGGCCGTACCCCAGAGGAACATAACCGGTCATATTAGGCGATCAAGGAGCCGGAGTCGCGCGGCACGGCCGCCGGAATGGGCAAGGATGGGAGCATGACGACTACTCTGCGCCGCCGTCCCTCCCAACGCCGCAGCGCCGAGCGGGTCGAGCGGATGCTCGACGAGTGCGCCTCGCTCCTGGACGAAGTGGGTTACGACGGGTTGACCACCAAGGAGGTCGCCCGCAGGGCCGAGGTGCCCATCGGCACCTTCTACCAGTTCTTCCCCGACAAGCAGGGTCTGGTCAGGGCGCTGGCCATGCGGAACCTCGACAGGTTCCTCACCCGCGTCACCGACCGCATCGCGACGGCCGATCTCGCCCACTGGTCGGAGCTGTCCGACCTGGCGATCGACGAGTTCGTGGCGATGAAGCGCAGCACAGCGGGTTTCGCGGTGGTCGACTTCGGCGAGGTGCTGCCCACGCCCGGCGGTCCGGCCCTGCCGGGCACCAGCCACATGCTCGACGCGGCGACCGAGAACAGCGCCGTCGTGGCCGAGCGGCTGCGCGCCCTCGTCGTCGGCCTGTACGACAAGCCGGAGGGCGAACGGCTCGACCTGGCGCTGCGTGTCGCCGTCGAGGCCGCCGACGCCGTACTGAAGCTGGCCTTCAGCAGGAGCCCCGACGGCGACCCCGAGCTCATCGCCGAGTGCAAGCAGCTGGTCCGCCGCTACCTCGCCGGCCACCTCAGCACGGCGCGTCCAGCCGCGCCGTGAGCGTGTCGTCCAGCTTGGGCACGGCGCCGACCTGGAGGGCGCTCCGTGTCAAGCGGTTGACCTGGAGTGCACTCCAGGTGGAAGGATCGGCCGTGTGACCGTCTACACGCCCGCTGAGGTGGTCGAGGAGACCGGCTTCAGCCTCGACACCCTTCGCTACTACGAGAAGATCGGTCTGCTGGCCCCCGTCGACCGTAACGCCGCGGGGCAGCGCAGGTTCTCCGAGGACGACCTCGGCTGGCTCGGCACGATCCGGTGCCTGCGCGACACGGGCATGCCGATCGCCCAGATGCTGCGCTTCGCCGAGCTGGTGCGCGCGGGCGACCACACCATTCCCGACAGGATCGCGCTCCTGGAGGAGCACGACATCAGGGTGCGCGGCCAGATCGACAACCTGATCGAGCGCCAGCGCTACATCCAGCACAAGATTTCCTACTACCGCAGCGTGCTCTAGCCCCCGCTTGGGATTGCGGTTGCTAAACCGGGAGGTGTGACTCCTCCGCTCCCTGAAGGGAGCGGCTTCTCGCCAAGCCGCTTCCGCAGCCTCCCGAAGGGCGAGCCCCGCCCGCACGACGCCGATCGCCGTTCTCACGTCAGGGCGCGCCTCGTGACCGCCGCCTCGGAACGCGGCCCGGGCCACGGGGTTCACCTCTCCACGGTGCCCGGTCAGCGGAAGCGGGCAGTCCCCTCCGCGCGCGTCTGATGGCCGGGCCCCGGGCGAGACGGATGAACATCCCGCTGCGTCGCGCGGCGATGGTGTGCGCGGCGATGATGTTCGCGCTCCTCGCCAACGTCACCCTCATCCAGGGGTTCAGGACGGCGAGCCTCAACGCCGACCCGCGCAACCACCGCACGGTGATCTCCAAGTTCGCGCATCCGCGCGGCAAGATCCTCGCCCGTGACGGCACGGTCATGGCCGTCAGCCGCAGGACGAAGGACCCCAGCTATGCCTACCGGCGCGTCTACCCCGGCGGCGACCTGTACGCGACCGTCACCGGCCACGCCTCCCTGTACACCACCACGGGTCTGGAGCGGGCCGAGGACGACGCCCTGACCGGCAGCGCCCCGAAGGCGCGGGTGCGGGCCCTGGTGACGGACGGCATCAGCGAGGGCGCCGACGTGCGGACCACCATCGAGCCGCGCGCGCAGCGGGCCGCCTACGAAGGACTGGCCGCGACGGGACGGCGTGGCGCCGCGGTGGCGGTCAACCCCACGACGGGGGCGATCCTGGCGATGGTCTCCTACCCCTCCTACGACCCCAACCTCTACAGCACCTTCGACCCGGCCAAGCTGAGGGAGGCCGACGCGCTGCTGCACGCCGACCCGGGCCGGCCGCTGCTCAACAGGGTGCTCAACCAGAACTATCCGCCCGGCTCCACCTTCAAGGTCGTCACCAGCGCCGCCGCGCTGAACTCGGGGACCTACGAGGCGGACTCGCCCGTCGACGCGCCCAGCAGCCTGCTGCTGCCCGGCACCTCGACGTACCTGCGCAACGCCGGGGGAGCGGCGTGCGGCGACGGGCGCCCCCCGCTGGCCTACGCCTTCCAGATCTCCTGCAACACCGCCTTCGCCGCCATGGGCCTCGACATGGGACAGGACGCGCTGCGCCAGCAGGCCGAGGCGTTCGGGTTCAACGACGACACGCTGACCGTCCCGATGCCGGTCTCCATGAGCGTCTACCCCAGCGGTCTCGACCAGGCCCAGACCGCGCTGTCGGCCATCGGCCAGTTCGACGACAAGGCCACCCCCCTCCAGATCGCCATGCTGTCGGCCGCCGTGGCGAACGGCGGCGCGCTGATGCGGCCCTATCTCGTGGACGAGGTGCGCCTGCCCGACGGCTCGGTCATCGACACGGCCGAGCCGTCGCAGTGGCGCTCGGCGATGAGCCCGCGCGAGGCCGCGCAGCTCGCCGCGATGATGGTCAACGTCACCGAGGAGGGCGGCACCGGTACGGCGGCGGCGCTGCCCGGCGTGGTGGTCGCGGCCAAGACGGGCACGGCGGAGAACGCGCCGGGAGCGCGGGACCACGCGCTGCTGACGGCCTTCGCCCCGGCCGACAGCCCGCGGGTGGCGGTGGGCGTGGTGGTCGAGCGGTCCGGCTCCGGCGGCGACGTGGCCGCCCCGATCGCCCGCCGCATCATGCAGGCCCTCCTGGCCTGACCACCCGCACCGCACACCCGCCCGGCACGACGCCCCCGGCGATACCTGGCCCCGGCGACCCCGGCACGCACGCCCCTGCGGTACTCCGCCCCGGCCCCGACCCGCACGGGCGGCCCGGTCGGTCAGCGGTAGGCCTGCGCCTGGAGGTTGTAGAGGTCGGCGTAGAGGCCGTCCTCGGCCATCAGCTGCTCGTGCGTGCCCTCCTCCACCACCTTGCCGTGGTCGAGCACGTAGATCCGGTCGGCGTAGCGCACGCTCGCCAGCCGGTGCGTGATCAGCAGCACGGTGCGCCCGTCGGAGTGCCGGCGGATGCGCTCGAACAGCGCGTGCTCGGCCCTGGCGTCGAGCGCGGCGGTGGGCTCGTCGCAGATCAGCAGCGGCGCGTCGCGGTGGAAGCCGCGCGCCACCGCGATGCGCTGCCACTGCCCTCCCGACAGCTCCTGGCCGTCCTTGAACCGCCGGTCGAGCAGCGTGCTGTAGCCGTGGGGCAGCTCGGCCACGACCTCGTCGGCGCCGGCCACCTCCGCCGCGGCGACCAGCGCGGGCTCGCCCTTGTCGGTGCCCATCGTGATGTTGTAGCGGGCCGTCAGCGGCCACCTGGTGTGGTCCTGTGCGATGACGGCGGTGGCCAGGCGCAGCTCCTCGGGCGGCACCTCCCGCACGTCGAGCCCGTCCCAGCTGACGGTGCCCCCGTCCGGCTCGTAGAGGCCCGACAGGATCTTGGCGAGCGTGGTCTTGCCCGAGCCGTTCTCGCCGACGAACGCGATGACCTCGCCCTTGCCGACCCTGATGGACACCCCGCGCAGCGCCGGGCTGTCGGAGCCCGGATAGGTGAAGGTGATGTCCTCGGCCCTGATCTCGTCGAACGACCTGGGCGCGGGCGTGGGCCTCGGGTCGGCGATCCGCCGCTCGGCGTCGGCGCAGAAGTCGAGGAAGTCGGTGAAGTACAGGCCCTCCTCGTAGAGGCGGTTGGTGGCGTACATGAGGTTGCTCAGCGACATCTGGCCCTGCCTGATCGCCAGGACGGCGGTGCCGGCCACGGCCAGCGGCAGCGCCCCGACGGCCAGCAGCACGCCCAGCGCGACGTAGACCAGGCCGGTGCCGAGGCCGCCCAGCGCCTCGCCGACCAGCCTGGCCATCGTCTGCCTCCGGGCCAGCCGCAGCAGGACCTCCTGCTCGGCCCTGGCCACCGCGTCGTACATCCGCAGCAGGAAGCCGCGCATGGTGAAGGAGCGGACCTCGGCGGCGGGGGAACGGTCGGCGAGCAGCTCGGCGATGATCCACTTGCGCCTGCGGGCGGGGATCAGCGAGTACATGTACGAGTAGCGCATCCTGGCCGAACGCACCGCCGCCCACGCGTCCGGCAGCACGGCGAGGACCAGGAGCGGCAGCAGAACCGGGTGCAGGATGCCCAGCACGCCGGCCGCGGCGGCGATGCCGATGGCGGCGGTCATCACGTCGATCGCCGTCATCACCACCACGTCGGCCATGGCGACGCCGCGCACCCTGGCACGTTCCATCGCGTCGTGGAAGTCGGGATCGTCGTAGGCCACCAGCGGCACCCGGCTGGTCAGGCCGTACAGCCGCTCCTCGGTGAGCCGGGAGACCTGCGGGTCGAGCCGGGACTGCGCCCAGCCCGCGGCCGCCTGCGTCAGCGTGCGCAGCGCGGCGGCGCCCGCCACCACCGCGAGGCTCGGCAGCGCGGCCCACACCCGCTCGGGCGTGGGCCCCTCGCTGAACAGTGCTTCGAGGACGCCGGTGGTGGCCAGCAGCCCGAAGGCGGTGAAGATGCCGCCCGCGAGGTTGAAGCCGACGGTGGCCGCGGTGTCACGGGGGCTGGCCCGCCATGCCATCCGCATCGCCTGCCCCACGAGGGCGGGCAGCCGCCTGGCGATGGTCAGGAACCCGACCTCGGCCATCTTGTCGGTGTGGGCGTGCCAGTCGGAGAAGGAGATCTCGCCTAGTTCGAGGGGCTCGTCCGCCATACCTGGAGTGTGAACGGTGGCACCGACAATTTCCTACGGCTTTCCCGCCAGACCGTTCTGGTGCGCCGCGGGTGCCCGGGGGCGTACACAGGGGGCCGGTGCCTGACCATGCCGGAGCACATTCTCTACACATTGTTGACCCACACCGGATACATGCCCGAATGGCCATCTCGGCGCATGTGCCGGCGGCGCGCGCGGCCTAGCGTTGCCCTGTGATCGACCGGCGGCACACGCCTCGGCCCGGTGCTCCCGGGTGTACCCACACGCGGGAGAGCCGCCGGTCGATCCGTCGGGACGTCGCGTTCGCGTGAGGGTCCGGCCTCCTCGGAGGGGTGGAGGTCGTGGTCCGGCGGGCGCGGCAGCGGGCTCGAGTCGCGCAGGGCTCGAGCCCGCACAGCCTCCCTGAACGCCCGGCGTTCCGCACGGACCGGGCGCGGCCCGAGAGAGCGCTCCCCGACTATGCCGAGCTGTTACCCGCACATGCCTTGACGTCGCGGAGTGCGAAGTGGGTTGATTGCCCTACTGACAACGTTGTCACCCGACCGTGGCAAAGGAGCGGTGTGCGATGAGACGACGGTGGTTAGCGACGATCACCATGGCGGCCGTGCTCGGACTGACGGCCTGCGGGGGCGGAGGCGGCCCCGCGGCTCCGTCGGGCCAGGCCTCCGGCGCGGGCGGCGACGCGAAGAAGCAGGTGGAGGTCTTCTCCTGGTGGACCGGCCCCGGCGAGGCCGACGGCCTGAAAGCCATGAAGGAGATCTTCGAGAAGCAGAACGCCGGCTTCTCCTTCTTCGACGCCGCGGTCGCGGGTGGCTCGGGCGACAAGGCCAAGGCGCTGCTGCAGTCCAAACTCCAGGCGGACACCCCGCCTGACACCTTCCAGGGGCACGCGGGCGCCGAACTGCAGGGCTACATCAAGGCGGGCGACCTGGAGGACCTGACCTTCCTCTACGACGAGCTGAAGCTCAAGGACGTCTTCCCCGCACAGCTGGTCGAGCAGATCAGCTACCAGGGCAAGATCTACTCGGTGCCCGTCAACATCCACCGCTCGAACATCCTCTGGTTCAACCCGAGCGTCCTCAAGGAGGCCGGGGTCGCGGGCGCGCCCAAGACGATCGAGGAGTTCGTCGCCGCGCTGGAGAAGGTCAAGGCCAAGGGCAAGATCCCGCTGTCGATCGGCTCGGAGTGGACCGTCACCCACCTGATGGAGAGCGTGCTGCTCGGCTCCCTCGGCACCGACGGCTACAACGCGCTGTTCAAGCCGGGCGCCGACTGGGGCTCCCCCGAGGTCACCAAGGCGCTGGAGAACTTCAAGACGATCCTGTCGTACGCGGGTGACCCGCAGGACGACTGGCAGCCGGCCGCCGCGCAGGTGGCGGAGGGCAAGGCCGCCTTCAACATCATGGGCGACTGGGCCTACGGCTACTTCCACAACCCGCCGGACGGCGGTCTCGGCAAGAAGTCGAAGACCGACTTCGACTGGGCGCCCGCGCCCGGCACCGGGGGCACCTACCTGTGGCTGTCGGACAGCTTCACCCTCCCCAAGGGCGCCAAGAACAGGGACGGCGCGATCGCCTGGCTCAAGGTGGCGGCGAGCAAGGAGGGCCAGGACGCCTTCAACCCGAAGAAGGGCTCCATCCCGGCCCGCAAGGACGCCGACGCCTCCCTCTACACCGACTACCTCGGTGACGCGCTGAAGGACTGGTCGGCCGACAAGCTGGCCGGATCCATCCAGCACGGCGTGGCCGTCAACCAGCCGTGGCTCGCCGCCGTCAACGAGGCGGTCGGCCTGTTCATCGGCAGCAAGGACGTGGCCGCGCTGCAGAAGGGCCTCGTCGACGCCGCCGCCGCCAACGCCCAGTGAGGCCCTGGTGATGAGGCCCCGTGAGGCATCGTGATGGCTAGAAAAGGCGGGCCCGCCCTGCGGCGGGCCCGCGCCTGGTTGCCGGGCCTGCTGCTGGTGGCCCCCTCGATCATCCTGATCGGCGTGTTCGTGTACGGCATGCTCGGCTGGAACTTCAGCCTGGCCATGACCGACAAGCACGACGAGGTGTCGGAGGGCTCTTTCGTCGGCCTGCGCAACTTCATCGACATCTGGGACCTGCCCCGCTGGCACCTGTCGGTCAGCCACGCGATCCTGTTCACAGTCGTGTTCGTCGGCGGGGCGCTGCTGCTCGGCTGGTTCCTCGCCTTCCTGATGGAGAAGGGGATCAGGGGCGAGGGCACGTTCAGGGCGATCTACCTGTTCCCCATGGCGATCTCGTTCGTGGCGACCGGCATCGTCTGGCGCTGGCTGATGAACTCGGCCGAGGGCGAGCGGGCGGTCGGGCTGAACCGGTTGTTCGACGTGCTCGGGCTGCCCCAGTGGGCCTGGTTCAGGGACCAGGACTGGGGCATGGCCGCCATGGCCGTCCCGGCGATCTGGCAGATGGCCGGGTACGTCATGGCGCTCTTCCTGGCCGGGTTCCGCGGGATCCCCGAGGAGCTGCGTGAGGCCGCCCGGGTGGACGGGTGCACCGAGTGGGGCGTCTACCGGCACATCGTGCTGCCGCTGCTGCGGCCCGTGACGCTGTCGGCGCTGATCATCCTCGGGCACATCTCGCTGAAGACCTTCGACCTGGTCATGGCCGTGTCGGGCAAGCAGATCATCACCGACGTGCCCGCCGTCTTCATGTGGGTGGCGGTCTTCGACTCCCACGACCCGGCCAAGGGCGCGACCATCGCCTCCTACATCGTGCTCAGCGTGGCGATCTTCGTGATCCCTTACCTGATCTGGTCGGTCCGCAAGGAGAGGCGCTCGTGATCGTCCGCCGTGGGTTGCTGATCGCCTTCGCGGTCGTCTTCCTGATCCCCATTTACGTGCTGTTGGTCACCAGCTTCAAGCCGCTCACCGAGGCCAATCCCGCGCAGGCGTGGAACCTGCCGCAGGTGTGGACGTTCGAGGCCTGGCGGGTGGCGTGGGAGAAGCTGGCGCCGGGCATCTGGAACAGCGTCCTGCTGGCGGTGCCGGGATCGCTGCTGTCGTGCGCGCTGGGTTCCATGAACGGCTACGTGCTGTCGAAATGGCGCTTCCCCGGCGCGGACGTGCTGTTCACGCTGTTCCTGTTCGGGATGTTCATCCCCTACCAGGGGGTCATGATCCCGCTGGTGCAGCTCATGGTGAACCTCGACATCTACGGCGGGATCCCCGGCCTGGTGCTCGCGCACGTCGTCTACGGCATCCCGATCTGCACGCTGATCTTCCGCAACTACTACGTGACGATCCCCGACGAGCTGGTCGAGGCGTCCCGGGTGGACGGCGCCGGCATGCTGCGGACCTACTGGTCGGTGGTGCTGCCCGTGTCGGGACCCGCCGTCGCCGTGGTGATCATCTGGCAGTTCACCTCGCTGTGGAACGACTTCCTGTTCGCCGTCTTCCTCACCGGGCCGACGAGCTGGCCGACCACCGTGATGCTGAACAACATCGCCGGGGCGCAGGCCACGCCGTACAGCCAGCAGATGGCCGCGGCGCTGCTCGCCTCGATCCCGACGATGCTGATCTACCTGCTGCTCGGGCGGTTCTTCATGAGGGGGTTGATGGCGGGCGCGCTCAAGGGGTGAGCTCGCCGGAGACCAGCGCGTCGCCCAAGGGGGTGCGCGCGTAGACCACGCCGCGGCCCGCGCGGGCGCCGGTGACGAGGCCGGCCCCGCGCAGGGCCCCGACGTGCTCGCCGACCGTGCCGAGGGCCAGGCCCATGACGGCGGCCAGGTGCGTCGTGGTGGCGGGCGTGGCCAGCTCGGCCAGGACGCGGGCGCGCGTGCGGCCCATCAGGCGCGTCAGCCTCTCCAGGCGCGGGCCCGCGCCGGCCTGGGTCGCGCCCACGCCGCGCGCGGGATAGACCAGCGCGTACGGCCAGGCGTCGTCGAGGTAGGCGCCGACCCGCGAGCCGAACACCGAGGGCAGGAACAGCAGCCCCCTGCCGTTGAGGTCGCGTTTGACGAAGTCGCTGGTCAGGTCGCAGTCGAGCCCGCCGTCGCGCCAGCGGATCTGCGCGCTGAGGTCGTCGAGCGCGGCCGCCCAGCCGAACGTCGCCAGCCTGCCCGCCCGCCACACCACGTCGCGCTCCATCACGGCCTGGAAGCGCGGCCACTCGGGCAGGATGATCTCCCGCCACACCGCTTCGAGGGCGTCGGCGACCAGCCGTACGACGTCGGGGCCGGTGAGGGCCGCCCGCAGCGCGCGCGGGACTGGGATCCGCGCGATCTCCTCGTGGGCGCGCGCGAGCGGGGTGGCCCTGAGCGCGGCCAGCTCCGTGTCGAACGGCACGCTCACGCCGGTCGGCGGGGGCGCGATGAAGTCCACGTTCGCCGGCCCGAGGTTGCCGGAGATCGCCTGGACCAGCGGCAGCCCCGGCTGCCCCAGCCGCCGGTACGGCTCCCGCCACCGCGCGGCCCACGCCTGCAGCGCCCCGGCGCTCTCCCTGCCTTCGAGCACCCAGGTGGCGTGGAGGGTTTCCACGAGCGGCGAGATGGCGAAGCGGCTGGCGGCGATGTCCTGCGGGCTGACCTCGATCCTGATCACCTTTCGGATATTCCCGAATAAATCGTCATTTGTCGTGCCGGTGCCCAGGGTGAGCGCATGGAGCAGGCGACATTCCGTGACGTGTTCAGGGTCAGGGAGTTCAGGGTGTTGTTCGGCAGCTTCGCGCTGCTGATCGTCGGCGACGGGGTCAAGATGCTGGCCCTGTCGGTGCTGGTGTTCGAACGGACCGGCTCGCCCGGGCTGTCGGCGGCCGCCTACATGGCGGGCTGGCTGCCCTACCTCGTGGGCGGCATGTTCCTGCTATCGCTGGCCGACAGGCTCCCGGCCCGCGGCCTCATGGTGGCGGGCGAACTGGTCAGGCTCGTGGTGTGCCTGCTGCTGGCCTACGCCGGACTGCCGGTGTGGGCGATGCTGGCGCTGATCCTGGTCACCGGGCTGGTCCAGCCCGTCTTCGGCGCGGCGCGCAACGCCATGCTGCCGGACGTGCTGCCCGGCGACGCCTTCGTCCTGGGCCGGTCGCTGCTGGGGATGACCAGCGCGGGCGCGCAGATCGGCGGGCTGTCGCTGGGCGGCGGGATCCTCGCCGTGGCGGGGCCGGAGGGCGCGCTGGCGATCACCGCGGCCATCTCGGCGGTGGCGGCGCTCGTCCTCAGGTACGGCCTGCCCGCCGCGCCGGCGCGGGGCGGCTCCGGGCGCGGCACGGTGCGCACGACGCTGCGGGTCAACCGGACCCTGCTGGGGTCGCGTGGCGTGCGGGGGCTGCTGCTGGCGATGTGGGTGCCGCCGATGTGCCTGGCGGGCGCCGAGGCCATGGTCGTGCCGTACCTGACCGCGGCGGGGTCGGCGACGGGGGCCGGGCTGGCCCTCGCGGTGGCGGCGGCGGGAATGGCGGTGGGAGAGTTCGCCGTGGGCCGCTTCGCCGCGCCCGCGACGCGCGAGCGGCTGTCGCTTCCGCTGGCGGCGGCGATGGGGGTGCCGTGGCTGGCCTTCGTGGCGGAGCCGGGGCTGCCGGTCACCGCGCTGCTCGCGGCGCTGTCGGCGGGCTGCCTGGCCTACCAGCTGGGGCTGCAGCGGCACTTCCTGGAGGCGGTGCCGGAGCAGGTCAGGGGCCAGGCGTACGGCCTGCAGTCGGCCGGGCTGATGACCGGCCAGGCACTGGGGGCGGCGATGGTCGGCGGGCTGGCCGAGGTGGCCGGACCAGGGGCCGCGATGGCCGCCTCGGGCGCGGCCGGCATCCTCGCCGCCCTCGCCCTGTCCCGCACCCTTCGCCGCCCTGCCGAACCCCGGACCGCATCCACCCACGTCCACCGTTGACGAAGAAGGCGCCCACCGGCCTCCACCGTCAGCCCCCGCCCGGCCCGATCTCGCCCGATCCCCGCGCGATCAGCCGGACCGGCTGGATGACCCGCTCGACCGGCCCCCCGTTCCCCGCGATCCTCCTGAACAGCAGCTCGGCCGCCATCCTCCCCAGCCCCGCCGGGTCCTGCGCCACCACGGTCACCGCGGGATCCAGCAGGTCCGCCAGCTCGAAGTCGTCGAACCCCACCAGCGCGATCCGCCGCCCCTCCAGCGCCCGCAGCGCCGTGACCGTGCACCGGCCGTTGCCCGTGAACAGCGCGGTCGGCGGGTCGTCCATCCCGAGCCACCGGTCGAGCACCGCCCGCACCCTCTCGGGAGAGGGGTGGGCCATCGAGACCAGCCGCTCGTCCACCAGGTCGCCGAGCGCCTCCCGGTAACCGCGCTGCCGCTCGTCCGCCGTGAAGATCGTCGGACTGTCGCCCAGGAAGGCCACCCTCCGGTGCCCGTGCGCGAGCAGGTGCCGTACGGCCAGCCGCGCCCCGCCCGCGTTGTCGCACAGCACCGTGTCGACCTCCGGGCCAGGGCCGGCGGGCCGGTCGACGAAGACGGCGGGCGTGCCCGCGTCGAGCTCGGCCCGCAGGTAGGAGTGGTCGTTCCCGGCGGGCACGACGATGAGGCCGTCGACCCGGCGGGCGCAGAAGGTGAGCACGAGCTCCTTCTCCCGGGCCGGGTCCTCGCCGGAGGAGCCGCTGAGCACCAGGGAGCCGTGCTTGATCGCCACCTCCTCGACCGCCCGGGTCAACCCGGAGTAGAAGGGGTCGGCGACGTCCTCGATGACCAGGCCGATGCTCGACGTCCTGCCCTGGCGCAGCACCCTGGCGCTCTCGTTGCGGCTGTAGCCGAGCCGCTCGATCGCGGCGCGTACCCGCTCGGCGGTGGCGGTGTTCACGCCCGGCTCGTTGTTGACGACCCTGGAGACGGTCTTGAGCGCGACCCCCGCCTCCGCCGCGACATCCTTCATCGTCGGTCTCACACAGGGATCCTTTCCCACGCACGCCTGCTTGACAACGTTGTCAGCCGCCCCGCGTCCGGCAGGCCGCGACGGCATGACAGAGTGGGGCCCGCTATGTCGTTGAGATCCGCCCTCGTCGTCGCCGGGCTGGTGCTGGCCGCGCTCAACATGCGGCCCGCCATCGCAGGCGTCTCCCCCCTCCTCGACCAGATCATGACCGATGTGGGCCTCACTCCCGCGGGCGGGGGTGCGATCACCACCGTCATGGTGGTCTGCCTGGGCCTGTTCGGTCCGGTCGCCCCGCTGCTCGCCCGCCGGATCGGCCTGGACCGCACGCTGCTCGTCGCCCTGCTCGTCCTGGCCGCGGGCGTGCTGCTGCGCAGCCTGGACGGCGCGCCCGCCCTCTACACGGGCGCCGCGATCGCCGGCACCGCCATCGCGATCATGAACGTGGTCATGCCGGGCGTGGTCAAGCAGCACTTCCCGGCGAAGGCCGGCCTGCTCACCTCCGTCTACGTCTCGGCCCTGGTGGCCGGCGCCGCGGCGGCCTCCGCGCTGATGATCCCGCTCCAGCACCTCACCGGGTACGGCTGGCGCGGCGTCTCCGCCCTGGTCGCGCTGCCGGCCCTGGCCGCCGCGGCGCTCTGGCTGCCCCAGGCCCTCGGCGGGCGGGCGGCGCCCGCCAACGGCCCGCGGCCGTTCATGGCGCTGATGCGCAGCCCGCTCACCTGGAAGCTGACGGTGTTCATGGGCCTGCAGTCGCTGACCTTCTACGCGATGCTCGCCTGGCTGCCCACGATCTTCCAGGAGGCGGGCGTCCCCGCCGAGCAGGCGGGCTTCCTGCTGGCCGTCTCGAACCTCTCCCAGGTCGCCGCCACGCTCGCCGTCCCCGTGCACGCCGAGCGCCGGGCGTCGCAGGCCCCGCACGTGGCCGCCGCCGCGCTGCTGACCGCGGCCGGTTACGCCGGCGTGCTGCTGGCGCCCACCACCGTGCCGTGGCTGTGGATGATCGTGCTCGGTGTCGGTCAGGGCGCCTCGCTGGCGCTGGCGCTGCTCATCATCACGCTGCGCGCGCCCGACCCGTCGTCGGTGACCGCGCTGTCGGCCGTGGCCCAGTCGGTGGGCTACGTGCTGGCCGCGCTCGGCCCCCTGGTGATCGGGTTCCTCCGGCAGGCGTCGGGAGGGTGGACCCTGCCGTTGCTGGCCGGCCTCGTCGCGTGCCTGATCCAGCTGGCCGTCGGGATCCGCGCGGGACGGCCTCTGCTATCTTAGGTAAGGCTTACCTTTACGAGGAAGGGCCTTGCCGTGCCGCTCGCGGAGTTGACCGGGGTGCTCGAGCGTGTCGCCGCCGAGCGTGGTGGTGTGCTGGGCGTCGAGCCGGGTCTCGTCATCGACCCCGACGCCTCGTGGACGCCGCTCAGCGAGCTGACGCGGGCGCCGTACACCCTGCTGGGCGGGCTGGTCGAGCAGACCGCGGGCCGCTACGGCGCCCCCAGGCACGTGGGCGCGGCGCTGCTGTGGAAGGCGCTCGGCTACTGGCTGACCTTCCCGATGGCGGTCGGCTGGGCGCTGAACCGGCAGGTGCCCGTCATGCGGTTCGAGGACACCTACTTCAAGCCCTCCGACGCGGGCGTGACGATCGCGGCCACCTCGGTGTCGGTCGTCGGCAGCGCCGCGGCGATCGGGGCCGCGCTCCTGCAGGCGCACGAGCCGCTGGTCGACGCGATCAGCGTCCAGGCCAGGGTGGGCAGGCGCACGCTGTGGGGCTCCACGGCCGAGGCGTTCGCGCACCCGATGACCGCGGTGGTCCAGGGTGACTACATGGGCCTGCTGCGCGCGATCGGGCGGCCCGTCGACGGCCTGCTCGAACAGACCGCCGACGGCTACCGGCGCAGGACCTGCTGCCTGTGGGTCACGCTCCCTGAGGCCGAGCCGTGCGCGACGTGCTGCGTGCTGCGGGAGGCGTGCGCGGCCTGAGCTCAGGCCACCTCCTCCATGACGCCGCTCGCCGGGGTCTCGTCGATGGGGCGCAGCTCGTCCGCGTAGCTCACCGAGACCCTGCGCATCAGGCCCGTGTCGTCGATGGAGTACTGCCCGAGCCGCCACAGCGGCGGGGAGTAGGCGTGGATGGACACGCTCCGGTCCACCGCCCCCGTCAGCCGGTGGATGTGGTCGGGCCCGAAGTGGAACGACTGCCCCTCGGCGACGACGGTCTCCAGGTGCTCGCCGCCGATGCGCGGGTTGCACTCCAGGAGCCCGCCCCGCACCACGTGCACCGCTCCGGAGGAGATGTCGTGGTCGTGCCAGCCCGTGTCATCCTCGGGACGCCAGCAGAGCAGCCACACATCGACATAGGCGTCGCGGTAGAGCGAGGCGTAGTGCCGGCCGCCGTCGGCCGGGAACGCCACCTGGTCCTGCCATTGGGCAGGGTTCGCGGCCAGGTCGTCGACCAGATCGCGCAGTTCCCGCCGATCGAGCGTGCGGGCGGGAAGGTTGGTGCTCACGGGCGTTTACTCCTCTCGTCCCATTCGTGAGAACGTGGCTGCTGCCGCTCTCCTGGCCGGAGGCGGCGAAGGGGCCGACGACGCGTCTCCGGACAGCAGGCGACGCGGGTTGGTGACCCTGATGGCGTGGGCGGCCGCCAGCCCGATGCCGGGGCCGTCCTGGAAGGCGGTGGCGTACGGCGCGTCCGAACCGTTCACCACCACGTCGATGCCGAGCTCGCGGATGATCGCGTCGATCGCGCGCGGGCCGTAGGACGAGGTCTCCACGAACAGGTCGGGGTCGACCCGGCCGCGGCCGCCGCCCCTGGCGATGAGCCGCTCGGAGTGCAGCGGCGCGAGCCCGGCCAGCAGCGCGAAGCAGACGCGCAGGCGCGGGTGCCGCGGGCGCACCACGGCGCGGAAGTGGTGCCAGGCGGCGTGCATCTGCTGCACGTACGGCACCAGCGCGGGCCACCAGCCGGGCCGGTCCTGCTCGGCGGCCGCCGGTCCAGGGTGGACGAACAGCGGCAGGTCGCGCGCGGTCAGCACCTCGAGCAGGCGGTCGTCGGGCGCGGCGGTCGCCGGGATCTGCAGCCCGTGGAAGCCGCGGTCGAGGTCGGCGGCCAGCCGGTCGGGGTCGATCTCGCTGTGGCAGGTCGCCGCCCACGCGCCGAACGGCTCCGGCAGCTCCAGCGCGCCCTCGTGGTAGGCGTCGATGAGCGGCCATGCCTCCTCGGGCGGCAGCGACTCGATGCCGAGCGGGCTGGACAGGGACACGAGCGCGAGCTCGAGCCCCGCGGTGTCGCGCGCGGCGTGGTCGGCCGGGTTCACCTCGTAGGGCGGCTCGCCGTCGAGGATCAGCGTCCACCCGTCGAGGTACGGAGGCGTGGCGCGGGCGCGGAGCGCGTCGACGAACGACGGGGTCCACAGATGCTGGTGCACGTCAATGCTCACGGCCACACCTCCCTCTATTTCCTACTGAGAATACAGGTAAACCCTGGGTCCTGCTTGTGAAGCGATTCAGTGATGCGATTCAGTGAACCGCTTCACCCCCGTTCCTGTCAATGCTGAGTAGGCTTGGCGAATGGCCAGAAAGCGAGCGACCATCAAAGAGGTCGCGCAGGCGACCGGCCTGTCACCTGCCGCCGTCTCCTACGCGCTGCGCGGCCTCCAGGTCTCCGAGGAGACCATGGAACGCGTCCGCGCGGTGGCGGCCGAGCTCGGCTACGAGGCCGACCCCATCGCCCGAGCGCTGGCCAGCGGCCGTACCGGCATGATCGGCCTGCTCTGTGGCTCGCTCGAGGACCTGTGGCAGCAGTCGCTCGCGGTCGGCATCAGCAGGGGCCTCAGGGAGAAGGACCGCTACGCGCTGATCCTCGACGCGGTCGGCGACCCGGGCCGCGAGCGGGTGCTCGCCCAGCAGCTGCGCGACCAGCGCGTCGACGGCCTCATCGTGCAGCCCGTCGACCCCGCCGCGCCGTTCTGGGCGGACCTGTGCGAGTCGGTGCCGGTCATCGCCATCGGCGACGGGCTGCCCGGCACGGCGGGCGAGGTGGTCTTCGACAACCGGCACGGCGTCACCCTCGCCCTCGAACACCTGAAGCAGCTCGGCCACCGCAGCATCGCCGTGCTCACCCCCACGGGCGCGCGCACCCCCGACCGGCCCGCCGACGTCCACGCCAGCGCCGAGGCCGACCGGCTCGGCCTCGACATCGAGGTGGCCACCGCGCCCCACGGGCTCGCCGGCGCCACCGAGGTGGCCCACCAGGTGCTGGCCGGCGGGCGTCACACGGCCGTGTTCTGCTTCTCCGACTCCATCGCCTACGGTGTCTACGCCGCCGCGGCCGAGCGGGGCATCGCGGTGCCCGGCGAGGTGTCGGTGATGGGCTACGACGACCATCCCATGTCGGGCCTGCTCACCCCCGGCCTGACCACCGTCGACTGGGACCTCGACGGCATCGTCCGCGCCGCCGTCCGGCTGGTGGCGGCGGCGGCCGACGGCGCGGTCCGCCGCCGCAGGGTCGTCCAGCAGCCCACGCTGCGCGAACGCGGTTCGGTGCGCCGGATCACGGGCTGATCAGGCGGAGCTCCGCCCTGGCCGCCTCGAGGTCGGTGTCGAGCGGCCGGTCAGGTTCGCCGGGCGCGGCGCGCTGCGCCAGCGCGCGCTCCGCGGCGACCAGCTCGCAGGCCAGCACGATCTCCAGCGGCTCCACGCAGCGCAGCGCGGCCCGCGCCGCCTGCGTGGCGAAACCGGCGTGGTCCTCGGCGCCCCGCGAGATCACCGCCGTGCCGGACGTCACGGGCGCCGACAGCAGGCGCAGCTCGGCGAGGGCGTCCTGGGCGACGTACTCCAGGATCATCGCGCCCGACTCGCCCAGCCGCCCGGACAGGAAGGGAAGCAGCCCGGTATAGGCGGGCTCCATGAGCGTGGCCAGCCTGGCGGTCGCCAGCTGCGCGGCGGGCACCAGCGCCGCGCGTATCGCGTCGAGAGCCAGGGCGATCGGCGCGGAGTGGAAGTTGCCGTTGTGCCAGGCGCGCCCGGCGCCGACCAGGGGGTTCTCGGTGGCCGCGTTGAGGTCGACCTCGACCGCTCGTTCCGCCCGCGCCAGCGCGTCGAGCGCCGCCCCGTGCACCTGGGCGAAGGCGCGAAAGCCGTACGGATCCTGGATCCTGGCCGCCTCACGCGCCGCGAGCAGCCCGCGCAGCCGGTCGGCCACCTCCGCCTGCCGCGGCTGCGGCCTGGCCGCGTGGACGGCCGGCGCCAGCGGCTCCACCGAGGCGTCCACCGCGGCGAACGTGCGCGCCGCCACCCCGACCGCCGCCTCCAGCAGCAGCCGCACCTCGTGCAACGCGAGCGCCGCGTCCGCCAGCGTGGCCGCCCCCGAGCTGATGAACGGCAGCGCGTCCACCGGCGAGAGCGCGAAACGCGGCCCTGGGCCGGGCCCCCGCCATTCCCGCTCGCCGAGCAGGCACAGCGCGGTGGTCGCCAGCGCGGTCAGGTCGCCGGTGCCGATCGCGCCGTACGTGCGCACCGGAGGGGTGTGGCCGGTGTTGATCGCCTCGGCGAGAACCGGCAGCAGCGCCGGATCCACGCCGGAACCGCCCGCCAGCAGCTGGTTCAGCCGGACGACGAGCATCGCCCTGGCCCGCTCGGCCGGCACGAGCGGCCCGGCCCCGCCGGCATGGCTGCGCAGCAGGGCGAGCCCGCCCTCCTCCACCGAGATCTCCTTGTTGGCACCGACCCCCGTGCTCCGGCCGTACACGGGCCCGGTCAGCGACTGGGCCGTACGCCAGGCGGCCCGGGCCCGATCGAGTGACGCGATCGAGACCGGGCCGCCGGCGGCCACCCGCGCGCAGGTGAGACCGCTGCCGTCGAGCTCCATCAGTCAGGCAGGATCAGGCTGAGCACCCAGCTCACGATGGAGACCACGATCGCGGCCCAGAACGCGGGCCAGAATCCGGAGACATGGAAGGGGACGTCGAGCTGGTCGGAGATCCAGCTCGTCAGAAGCATCAGACCGGCATTGACGACAAGGGCGAACAGCCCCAGCGTCACCACGTAGAAGGCACAGCCGATGGTCTCGATGATCGGCTTGATCACGGCGTTGATCAGGCCGAAGATCAGCGCCACCACCAGCAGCGTGCCCCAGTACTGGGCCGTGCCGGGTGGTGTCGTGATCGCCACCCCGCTCACGAGCTGCGTGGCGACCCAGAGGGACGCGGCCACGACGAGAACTTTGATGATGAGCTTCACGCCACAGGATCCTCGCACTTTCTGATCGGCGATGCGATAGAGGCGCAAGCAGGCGCGGCACGGCCGGTCCCACCGGCGGGCCGAAAAGGATCTCCGGCGCCGCGTCCGGGCGGACACGGACACCACGCGCCCGTCGATCGCTCCACGGAGTCTTCGGGAAGCGTTATCGAGGTGACATCGCGGGGAAGGCCCCTCCTGTGGAGGGAGTGACATGGACACGGAAGAACTCGAGACGCTGACGGCGAGCGAACTGCACGAGCGGGCGGTCCGCTATGCCGTACGCCACGGCGACTTCGCGTTCATCTGGGACCTGCTCAAGGCGATCCCCGCCGCGGAGGCGGCCACCGGTCACCATGGGGAGGTCGTCAACGACCTGAGCCACCTGTCCGCCCTGCTCAGTGATGCCATGGCCTCAGGGCAGGGTGAGCTGGGAGAGGCGCTGAAACCGCTCTACGTCGAATACCTGTCGAAGCATCCCGACGCCTAGCCCGGTCAGCCGGCCAGACTGGTCTCCATGCCGTGGCCGGTGAAACCGGGCGTCGTCGTCGCGCGCCCATCCGCCCCGACCACCATGGTCTGGTACGGCTGGGCCGCGGCGAGCTCCCCCGCGAACCGCCTGGCCCGCGCCGTCCCCATGGCGTGCATGGCACCGGCGTACGCCCCGGCGGCCGCCAGGTCGGGGCCGACCACGCACACCCACGACCTTCCCGGCCCGCTGTACTCCTCGCCGCCCGCGGTGGCCACGGCCGCGTCGTGGGCGAACAACACCCTGGTGGTGACCCCGTCGTAGGGGTCGCGCACGCCCACGCGCCAGGAGCGTCCCGGCGAGGACGAGCCGCGCACCCGCGTCCCGCTGCCCGCGGTCACCCGGTGGTCCACCGCGCCCGCGCTGGCCAGGGCGCGGGACAGCCGCTCCACCGCCCAGCCCCGCACGTAGACCATCGGGTCCAGCCGCCCGTCGCGGCGGCTGTCGAACCAGCCGCCGGTCGCCTCCCTCAGCTCCTCGCACCGGTGCAGGACCTCGACCACCTCGGGGATCTGCGCGATGGTCCGCCCGCTGTTCAGCCGGGCGATCTGGCTGCCGTCCACGTCGGGATGGAAGGTGTCCTCCACCCAGCGCAGCCACGCGAACGCGTCGTCCAGCAGGGGCGTCAGCTCGCGTTCGGGCAGCGCCGTGCGGATGTCCACGCACACCGGCAGGTTCATCACCATCTGGACTCGGGTGGCGCCAGGAAAGGTCATACAGCCACCGTCCCACGGCACGGATAACGCTCGGCTAAGCCCTTTACCTGAGCTTGGTCAGCGCGCCCCTGACATAGCGGACGAAGGCCCGCGGGCCGTACACCTGGACCGTGCGCTGGGAGATGTCCGGCACCAGGCGGCGCAGGCCCGAGGCGCTGACCGCCTCCTTCGCCCGGGGATCGTGCTCGGTCCCCTCCACGAGCACCACCGGCACGCCCAGCTCGCGCAACTCCCGCGCCTGCTCGGCCTCGCGGGGGTCGCGGGCCCGGTAGAGAACCAGCGTGCTGGCCGGATCCTTGACCCTCGCGGCGATCGCCGCCGCGCCGACCCCTTCGGCGATCAGCAGCGTCGACCCGCTGGGGGCGGGCCTGCGCTCCCACAGCAGCACGGCCAGCGCCGCGCCGTACAGGAGGAAGGCGGCCACGCGGCTCGGCCCCGTCACGGTCGCGGGAGCGGCCAGCTGGTAGGCGACGAGCAGCGCGCCCGACAGGTAGGCCGCCCACCTGAGGCTCGGATGCGGCCGCTCCCGACGGTTCCAGCGCGCCGCCACCAGGCCGAGCCCCACCAGGACGGCGGCGCCGACATGGGCGGTCGGCAGCCACGGGAAGCTCCATGCGGGGTGAACCGCTCCGAAGTGTCCCACTATCGCGCCAGACCAGAAGAGCACCGTACTGGTAGTCATAGAAACGACGGTCTGGGACTTACATGAGAGTTGCCTGAATAAAACATGGGTAAATCCGAAGTTCTGGTGGTGGACGACGAACCCTCGGTGCGCGACGCCGTCACCAGGGCGCTGCGCGTCCAGGGCTACCAGGTGAGCAGCGCCCCAGACGGGCCGACCGCGCTGGCCGTGGCGGCCGTCGACCGGCCCGACCTGATCGTGCTCGACGTCATGATGCCCGGCATGGACGGCCTCGAGGTCTGCCGCCGCCTGCGCGCCGAAGGCGACAGGACACCCGTCCTCATGCTGACGGCGCTGTCCGGCGTGGGCGACAGGGTGGAGGGACTGGACGCCGGGGCCGACGACTACGTGGTCAAGCCGTTCGCCCTCGAAGAGCTGTTCGCCAGGGTTCGCGCGCTGCTGCGCCGTACCTCCTCCACGGGCGGAGCGCTGGAGTTCGCCGGACTCGCCCTGAACACCGAGAGCCGCCAGGCCCGGCGCGGCGGCCGGATCTTCGACCTCACCGGCACCGAGGCGGCGCTGCTCGAACTGCTCATGCGCAACGCCGGCCAGGTCCTCACCAGGGAGGTCATCCTGGAGCGGATCTGGGGATACGACTTCACGCCCGGCTCCAACTCGCTCGAGGTCTACATCCGCTACCTGCGGCGCAAGACCGAGCACGACGGGGAGCCGCGGCTGATCCAGACGGTTCACGGACTCGGCTACGTGTTGAGGGAGACATGAGGCTGCATCTCAGGCTCGCGCTCGCGGCGGGCATCGCGGCGGCGCTGTCGGTCCTGCTCGTGCTCGGCGCCGCCTACTACGTCACCTGCCGCAGGGCCGAGAGCGTCATGGGGCAGATCGGGCGATGGCAGGCCGAGTTCGGCTGGCCGTTCCTCGCGGTGGCGGCGGGCGGGCTGGTCATCGCGGCCGTCTTCGGCTGGCTCGCGGCCCGCGCGTCGCTGCGCCCCCTGTCGACACTCACCGCCACGGCCGGCGAGATCGCCCGCACCCGAGACCTCGGGCTGCGCATCGACGTGACGCGGGACGACGAGATCGGGAAACTGGCGGCCAGCTTCAACACGATGCTCGACGCGCTCGAACGCTCCGCCAAAGCCCAGAAGCAGCTCGTCGCCGACGCCTCGCACGAGCTGCGCTCCCCGCTGACCGCCGTGCGCACCAACGCGGAGCTGCTGGTACGCGGCGACGTGCCGGCCGCCGAGCGCGACGAGGTCGGGAGGGCCGTGGTCTACGGGCTCGAGGAGCTGAGCGGGCTGGTGTCCGACCTGGTCGAGCTGGCCAGGGACGAGGAGCCGGCGGCACTGGTGGAAGACGTACGGCTGGACGAGATCGTCACGCACGAGGTGGCCCGAGCCGGGCTGCACTGGGCCGTGACCACGTTCACGGTGGCGGTCGAGCCGACCGTGGTGCGCGGGGTGCCCGACCGGCTCGCCCGGGCGGTCGGCAACCTGCTCGATAACGCGGCCAAGTACGGCGCGCCCGACGACACGGTGGAGGTGACGCTGCGGGAAGGCGTGCTGGAGGTCAGGGACCACGGGCCGGGGATTCCCGTCGCGGACCTGCCGTTCGTCTTCGACCGGTTCTACCGGGCCGACGAGGCGCGGGCCAAGCCGGGATCGGGGTTGGGGCTGGCGATCGTCCGGCAGGTCGTGGACAGCCACGGAGGGACGGTGTCGGCGGTACCGGCGCCGGACGGGGGAACGCTGGTACGCCTGGTCCTGCCTGCCATGGCGTGACCCTGGCGCTCGCGTGCAGCACGATGGCGTGCCGCGGGGTCCCTGGGTGGCGCCGTGCCGCGGTGCCGGGGTGCCGCCGGGGTCCCGGCAGCCGATCTCGCGAACGTCGGGATCTTCCCGCATGCCCTGCGGTAAAGGGGGATCTTCCCTGGCGCCCTGCCGTACGTGAGGGTCGTCCGGAACCGCCGTACGCGAGGGCTGTCCGGAACCGCCGTACGCGAGGGCTGTCCGGAACCGCCGTACGCGAGGGCTGTCCGGAACGCCGTACGCGAGGGTCGTCCGGAACGCCTGGTGCGCGCGATGTCCGGATACTCCCGGTAGGTTTGCCGGCATGGCAAACGTGCGTGTTGAGCGGACAGATGACGGCTTCGTGGCGACCAACGCCCGGGGCGCGCGAGTCGAGATCGGCGGCGGCGACCAGGACGGCGTCTTCACCCCCGTCGAACTGCTCCTGGCGGCCGTCGGCGGGTGCAACATCGTGACCGTGGAGCCGCTCACGGCCAAGCGTGGGCACCGCCTGCTGCGCCTGGCGATGACGGTCGAGGCGGAGAAGATCGAGTCGAACCTGCTCGGGCCGCTGACGGTGACCTACGATGTGGAGGTTCCCTCCGACGAGGCCGACCAGGTGTTCAGGGCGGTGGCCGAACGGGTGGAGGAGAAGCACTGCACGGTGAGCCGTTCCCTCCGGGAGGGTACGGAGGTCCGCTTGGAGCTCCCCTAGCCTGATTAGGGCGATAATCGACCCTGGTATGACGCGTCCGTTGCATTCGTCTCTGTAACGTTGAAGCAGGTCAAGGGTGCTGCGACTGACTTGCAGAGCTTTTGCCGATGCGGACGCGGAGGGGGACCGTCGTCTGCTGAGCGGGACCGCCGGCACTTTGGGGGAAGGTGTCGGCCTGGACCGCGGTAGATCGGGGCCGGGTGGTTTTGGGGGAAACCACCCGGTCCCGATTCATGTGTACTGTCTTGTCGTGAAAAAGCTCCTCCTTGACTGTGACCCCGGCATCGACGACGCCCTGGCCCTCGCGCTGGCCGCCGGCTCCCCCGAGATCGACCTCGTCGGCATCACCACCGTCGGAGGGAACGTCAACCTCGACCTGACCACCGCCAACGCGCTCGCGCTGCGCGAGTTCTACCGGATCGACGACGTCCCCGTCACGCCCGGCAGCGCCCAAGCTCTGCTCGGAGTGGGAGTACGCGCCGAATCCGTCCACGGCGCCACCGGCCTGGGCGGCGTGACCCTCCCCGCGCCGGTCAACGGGGTCACCGACGGGCACGCCGTCGACTTCATCATCGAGACCCTCCGCTCGGCGCCCGGCGAGATCACCCTCGTCGCCGTCGGCCCCCTCACCAACATCGCCCTCGCCGTACGGCGGGAGCCGCGGATCGTCGAGTGGGTGCGCGACTTCGTGATCATGGGCGGCTCCTACACCCGCGGCAACCACACGCCCGCCGCCGAGTTCAACATCAAGGCCGACCCCGAGGCCGCGGCGATCGTGTTCGGCGCGGGATGGAACGTCACCATGGTCGGCCTCGACGTCACCCTGACCGCCGTGGTCACCGAGTCGATCCTGGACCAGATGCGGTCCCTGGGCCGGCTGGCCGACCTGGTCGTGCCGATCTCCCAGTTCTACGGCGTGGTCGAGGCCGACGGCGGACCGGCCATCCACGACGCGGTCGCCGTGGCGCACGTCATCGACCCGAGCCTGCTGAAGGTGGTCCCGGCGGTGGTGAACGTCGAGACGGTCGGGACGTACACGTCCGGGATGACGGTCACGGACTTCCAGCTCGACGGGAAGGTGCCGAACGCTTCGGTGGCGGTGGAGCTGGACGTCGACCGGTTCTGGAAGCTGATGATGGAGGCGTACGGGAGGCTGGCGGCGACGATCGCGTGATGTGCGAGTGGTGGTCGGCGGCTGCTACAGTTACACCTGTCGCAAGCGCCGCTAGCTCAGTTGGTTAGAGCAGCTGACTCTTAATCAGCGGGTCCGGGGTTCGAGTCCCTGGCGGCGCACAGCGAGAAACCCCAGCTCAAGCGTTTGAGCTGGGGTTTCTTTGTTTGCCGTCTCAACTTATTTGCCTGTCTGCGACGTTGTCGATCTTCGTGCTGCTCGTGGTGTGCTCGTGTGTATCCGGGCCGATCGTCGATCATCTATTTCGGACGCAGTCTGCGGGGACAGTGGCTGTGACGCGTTCGCGCTGAGAAATCGGTGTTGAACTCGCGGACCTGCGTAGATGCCCTTCCCTGAAGAGCAGCCTGGACTGCGGAGAGGCCTTCCTCTGCGGTTACCGCAGAGGATTCCGGGCCTTCTCTGCCCATGCAGCTGTTTCGAGTCGCCGCGACTCAACGGACTTGGGAAGCACGCAGGAATGGCACCTGGAGCTGGGAGTCGTCGGTTACCGCCTGGTCTCGGCGGGTGCTCTCCCGTCTGGCCACACGCAGGTGGAGGTGGATTCGAGGAAGAGGTTGTCGCCCTCGGCCCAGCTCAGGCTCAGGATGTAATGGTCGGGACTCGACTCGGCGTTCAGGTTCGGGCTGTTCCCGGTCCCCGTAGCGACGATGCGGTGGCCCTGAGCCTCCCAGTAGGCCTTCACCTGCCGGGAGATGTTCATGTTCTCGCTCTTGGGGATGTCTCGTAGCCAGTACGCGCGGTTGATGGTCACCTTTCCCTCAGGTTCGCCCGGGGTGAGGCATCCGTCGGGCCCGGTGCCGTAGGGAATCAGTTCGAGCCGAGGCTTGGGCGTGAGCACCGCGGCTGTTTCGCGGATCAACTGGTTCACGCGAGCGTCGGCTTGCTCCTGGGTGATGGTCTGGTCGTTCATGGTGCATCCCGTTAGGAGAAGGGCGAGGAGGAGGGTCGCACGCTTCATGGGGTGGACCTGCTTACTTGGAGGGCCAACTCGGGGTCGATCTCTGGCATCAGCAGTTGGGGGCTCTGGTCCAGTGGGTGCGGTTGGACGAGTTGGTCCGTTTGGCCATTGATGATGAATCCCATGTTTTTCAAGGACGCGGATCCTCTGTCCCAGTAGCTGCTATGGGCGTTGGTCCAGACGGTCTTCTCGACGGGCAGCCGCTGTGCGCCGAAAGCGTCGTGCCCAGGATCAGCCCTGAATCTGCCCAGCGCGGCAACGGGATCGCCGCCCGCTTCGCCCACCCAGACATGTTTCGGGTCGAGTCCGAGTTGGCTGGCGTGGTCGACACCGACGCCGGGGCTGCCGACCAGGATCAGGTCGTCGGCGAAGTCTTCCGGCCGGAGGACGGCAGCGTGTCCGCTGGTGAGGGAGCCGTAGCTGTGGCCGATCACCACCGAGCGGGCGGTGGCGGAGGGCTCGTGGGTGGCGCGGAGCCCGTCGGCAAATGACGCGAGGGCCGGGCCGCCCTTGGCGGCGGCACCTTCGAAGGCGACGGACTTGCCGGGATCAAACACGCCGGGGTCGAGCTGCGGAGCGTCGTAACCCAACCAGGTGATCGAGGCGACGGAGCGATCCCCAGCGGTCTTGCTGGCTTGCTGCCACAGTGCCCGGGAACGCTGCAGGTCACCGTGGGCAGCATCCAGACCGGAGGTCAGTCCGGAGACATTTGTGACGGTGATGTCAGCGGTGTCGGGGTTCCCCCAGGAGACGATCAGGCGGCCTTGACCGGTGACGTCCAAGCCGAGCAGCAGAGGCGGCGGATATCCGGCTCTGGGCTGGATCGCGCGTTCGATGAGTTCGATGCGGCGGAGCTGGTTGCCGAGCTTCTCGAAGCCGCCGATCGCGCCCGTGGGCTGGCCGGAGACGAGAGTGCGCTCCACACCGGAGGTGATCAACTCTTGGACAGCGGCGTCGTAGGCGGCTTGGAGACGCTGCTTCTCGCTGGCGAGCCAGTGACGGTTGGCGCGATCGCGGACGGCGGCCGGGATCCCGTTCAGCAGCCCGAACCCGGGCAGGGTGGCCAGCTGCTCCTGGAGGTCGGCCGCGAGTTGCTGCCACCAGGTGTTGATCCGGGCGGCGAGCGTGGCGTCGCCGCCGATCTCCTGGAGTTGGAGGAGCTGCGCGACCACGGAGGCGTCTCGTGCCGCAAGCCTGGACAGCAGGGCCTCGACGGTGCCCGCCCCGGTGGCATACGCGGCGAAGAGCCCGAACCCTGCGGTTCCTGCGGACATCGTGCCGGGCACGGACTGTTGGATGATGCCCAGCCGTCGGCGCAGGTCACGGCCCTGGGTGTCGGCCCACTCGCCGACCTGCCCGACCGCCGCTCCGGCTCCAGAGGGCAGGCCGAGCGCAGAGAGTTCGCCGGCCAGCCGGGCTCCGGCGCCTGCCAAGGTGTCGCCGCTGTGGCTCAGGCTGGTGATCAGAGCGTGCATGGCATCCGGCTCGATGCCCTGGAATCGGCCGGGGACCGCCCGCATGACGGGGCCGGGCGAGGGGTGGTAGGGCACCGTGGGCGGCGGGCCGCTCTGCCGTACAACCAGGTCGGCGACGGCGCGTAGGGCTCCGGAGAACGCCGTGTGGACGGCTTGTCGGCGCTCGTCGAGGGCGGCGGCGAACCGGGGCGCGCCGCCGCCGACCCACGCGTGGTTCTGCATGGCGCACCGGGCTTGGTCGAGAGCACCCGCGTGCTCGTCGGCGAGCATGGTGACTCGACGGAAAGCGGCCAGAGCCGCCGCGTACTGTTCGGATTGCTCCACCATGACGCCGCTCAGGATGACATCGGTCATGCCTCCGGCTCAGCCGATCAGAAGCTCGTCATGATTCATCACTAATACGGCTGACGTGCAGATATGTGAATATCATCTTGGCGGCAGGAGCGTGATGATCTGTCACCAATTGCGTTCGCTTCGCGACGGTGGGTTGTCGGCTGCGGCATCCTTGTGATCCACTCGCCCCATGGTGGATGTCCGTGCTCCCCTTACCGAACGACAGCTCGCGGTCCTGAAATGGGTCGAGGAGGGCTGTCCACAAGAGGTCGTCGATCTCAACGCCCACAAGATGACGGCCCGCGCGCTGGAAGGTCGCCGTCTGGTGAAGGTCGTGCGCCGAGACGGAATCTGGCACGCGGACCTGACCACCGCAGGCCGCCACTATCTTGATCACGGAGAGCATGCTCCGGCAGCGTCAGGTCGGCCGCGTACGCTGCGCACGCCACCGGTTCGGGAGCGGAAGAGGTCCGTCCAGCCCCGTACGTCGCCGGACAGCACGCCGAGGTCCAAGGTGTTGTCGGTGACCGAGCAACTGATCGCTGATTTGGTGGCCAACGGCGGCGAGCTCTGGATCGATGAAAAAGCAGACAAGGTCAACTATGAGGCGCGGGTGCGCGCGGCGATCAAGCATGGGCGAGTGCCCGAGGGCCAACTTCTGATCACTGAGAGGGTCGGCGACTGGCGATCGGGATCCAAGAGGGTCGTCAGGCTCCAGGACAAGCCTGAGTGGATGACCGTGAAGCTGGAGCCGGTTCCCGTACCTGCCACACTGCGGAGCCCGAACAAGCTGGTCAAGGCGTTGCAGGACGATGAGGCAGTCAATGTGACGGCGGCCGTTCGTAATCGGGGACTGCGCCTAATCCAGGCCCTGGTGGCCGAGACGGAACGCCGAGGCTATTCGGCGAGCAGAAACCGCTCCCGTTCGCATTCTCACGGCGAGGACAAGGGGCTGTTCGTCATCACGATTGAGGGGCACGGCTTTGGCGTCGACCTCTCGCAGGTGCTCGACCGCATCCCGCACGTGCCGAGTCCCGCCGAGGAGCGCCGCGCGGCCAGGGACACCTGGTATCGGATCCCCAGCCACGACCACCTGCCCAGCTCCAGGCTCACGATCTCGCTAACGAACGGCAGGCCATACTGGCAGAGCAGTTGGACCGACTCCGAAACCAAGCCGCTAGAAGACCATCTCGCGCAGATCATGCAGGAACTCGAGCTACGCGCGGCCTTCGCCGAGGAACAGCGGGTCGAGCGGGAACGGCAGGAAGCGGCACGTCGGCGTGCCTGGGAAGAGGCGATGCGCACCGCGAAGATGCGCTTCGTCGAGGAGGCCAGGGCGCAAGTCCTCAAGGCCCAGGTGAGTCGCTGGCGGTTTGCTCAGGAGCTGGATGAATACCTGTTGGCGCTTCGGTCCACCGCGGCGGCGCTTCCTGCGGAACAAGAAGATGACGCGCGGGCCTGGATCATGTGGGTTGAGGAGTACCGCGCCAGGATCGACCCCCTGGCCGGAAGGCTTGCGCTGCCGTCCGTGCCCGAGCCGCGCCATGACGATCTCAAGACGTATCTGCCGGACGGTATGAGTCCCTATGGGCCGTCACGGTGGTGAACTCTCGGCCTATGGCGCCAAAGTACGGCACCGCAACGGCGCCAGGGGTGCGTGCGACATGGGCTGCGATCTCGTCTCTTCGGCCTCTGTGAGAGGCCGAAGAGGACTCGAGTCGCGGGAAGTCGGCCAGGACCTTGCGCGGAGTGCCTCCGCAGTTTTCGGATCATCAGCGTAGGCTCAGGCCTGTCTTGCTCCGGTGAAGGTCCATGCTCCAAGATCATCGCCAGCCTCGTCTCCTCAATGCAACGGTGTTGCTTGTCGGGAGTCTTGGACGATGGCCAGCTGCATACCCGATTCGAGCGCACTAGGGTCGACGTCCGGAGATGACGTACTCGCGAACCCCCGCACTGTGGTTGTCGCTCGAGAAACGTCCGCTTACTGGATCTCGACCTGGAGGCAGGATGCGGCGGCCGGCCTGTTCGCGTGGTGTGGAACGCACATCGGCAAATCCGGCCTCCAGCAGTAGCTGCTCGACCCCTGCCGCTAGGTCGAAGACTCTCCCAGCGCGAACGGAGTTGGCTACCGAATATGCAACTACTCCGCCGGGCGCGACAACCCGAACTGCATCCTTCAGGTGCGTTCGGAGGTCTTCGATGTAAGTCCTGAGGGCTCGGCCCAGAGTTGTCCTTTCAGCGCCGAAGTCCGACTCGTACCAAGTTTGGAACGCAGGCGGCAGATTAACGATCCCGCCGAGAGGCCCATGCCCATACTTGGCGCCGATCTGATCACGACGCTTCACTGGCCAGCCAAAAGCGAGATAGGACAGCCGCTGGATCTCGAAGTAGTCATATGTCACGAAATATGGCGGAGATGTCACGATGGCGTCAACGCTGGCATCTGCCAGGGGCAACTTCCTCGCGTCGCCGAGCGTGACCGCGACAGGAGGCAGCCGTTTGCCGAAAATGTCATTGATATCCGCTAGGGCGTCTTGTTCGGTAATGCAGTCGCGGGCTAGCTGTCGCGCCCAGCGAGGCAGGCTGTGCCGTAGCGGTATTGGATTGCGGAGAGGATCAGCGGTTACTTTAACGGATCCTGCGAGCCATTGAGAGGATGGCCGCAGTGACTGGGAGAGTGCGACCGTGACGAATCGGTGCAACCTTACGTCGTCGATATCTTCCAACACCGGTCGCCAAGCCGTGAGGAGGCGGGCGTTATCGTCACCTAGCCATCCGGCTAACGCGTCCTCGACTTGGGCACTTTTGGCTGGTTTGAGCCGCGCCATGCGCTCGCAGAACGCCGCCGCATCCCATGGGTTAGCAGGAGGATCGAGCCTTAGCCGTCCCACTGTGACTCCGAGAGTGGTCAACTCCACACCCAGTGCGGCAAGGCCGAGCTGGCGGCTGGCGGCGACAACGGCGGCGGTCCCGCAGAATGGGTCGAGAATCGAAGCGACGGGTCGACGCGATTCGGTTACTACCTGGGCGAGCATGCCTGTCACGACGTCTGCAGCGAATCGAGCCGGGTAGCGATGAAACCAGCCGAGCACCACATGCTCACGGGCGCGTTTGAGGCGTTCGAGTGCCAAGACCGGAACCGATGTGCGCCGTGGGCTGAAGGCTGGTTGCTCACCGATTCCCCACCGCCAAGAGATCTCTGATGCATCGGTCGAGAGTTCTGACACGGATTACGCCTCCTTCGCCTGCATCCGGGTCGCGGCGCCATACAGGAGGACCTGTACGGCGCCGGGCAGGAAGACTCTACGGGGGATTGTGATCAAGCGGTATGCATTCGCCGGGAGCGTGCCGGGCGCATCTGCACGAAGACAGGATTGCGGAATATCGACCCGGTGAGCAGGCATTGGCCCTGGCCGAGGGCAGGAACGGTCGCCCAGAGCGCTTCGTGAACTCCGCCTGTGGTGGCTCGGACGGGGGCGAGGTTTCCGGCTGACTTCAGCTGATGGATGAAGCGTGTGTTTGCTAGCTCGAACAGTTCCTCTGGTACGTGGCCGGGCTGCTGCGACACCAGCGCGAGCCCCATCCATCGCTTGCGCCCACGGCGACTGATGACTTGCAACTGATCCAGTACGGCGCGCATGCGTCCCGCGCTGGCTCGCGACACGAAGGTGTGTACCTCCTCGATCACGACGAGGACAGGCGGGCGAGGCTGCAGTCCTGGCCCGAGTGGTTGGTCACGAGGAACAGCAATGACTCGGTCGAACAACGCTTGAAGCAAGAACGAGATGGCGATGTTGCGCGCCGTGTCGTTAGTTTCGCTGACGTCGAAAACGCTCAGGCGACCGGGTACCAGGAGATCATCCACGTTCAAGTAAGGAGTGTTCTGTGTGGGACCCCAGTCGAGCATGTCGGATCTGCCGAGCTTGAAGAGCTTGTTGCGCAGCGTCGAAGCGGTGTTCTTCTCTGGGACTCCTATCTTGCCGGTGAGTAGGGGGATGGCCCCCGTGGGATCCTCCTGGACTCCGTCGATCAGCGTGCTGAGGGTGTAGGGGCGCTCGGGCGGCGGCGTGGTTGCGGGGCCAAGTGATCCCATCTTGCTTGGCCTGGACGTCTTTGCCGAATCGCGTCGAGCCTGGGCTGTGATCGCTCCCCACATGCGAACCTGAGCCTCGCTCAGTTCGAGGATGTCGGCCACGATTTCTTCAGGCACGTCCGAGATCGGGACTTTGAAGAACACAGGCTGGGGAGCATCCGTCATGCCCGCGTTCGGTACGTAGACACGGCAGTCGGGAAGTCCGCGCGGTAGCCGCTCACCGAATCGCTTTTCCAGAAGGGCCGCAAGGTGGGGTTCGTCGTTTCGTTGATCCATCCGGACGTATTCGCCTTCGACGTCGATGGCTACTACTGCCCATCTGGCCCGGATGGCTTCCTCAATCAACACCTGGGTCGTGTTTGACTTACCCGAGCCCACCGTGCCGAAGATACCGACGTTACGCGGTAGGAATCCCTTGTTTGTGGAGTCCGCCTCAACACGCACCCCGTCGTACCCCAGGAGCGTCCCGAGCTGCATATCGCCCTCAAGCCCGAGCATCCGGCGAAGCCTGTCGCTGGGGTAGATAAAGGCTTGAGAGTATGGCCGGGGCCGTGTGGATGTGGGAAGGACCACTTCCGCGTCAGTGACCTCACCGAGGATCTCGATCGTGCCCGACGCGTAGTAGGTGGGGCGAAACTGCGTGCGGTCAGGGTGGAGCAATGTTGTGCGGCTGATGGCTGAGTCAGGACCGATCTCGTGTGGGCTATGGAAGGGGCCTTCGACGACGCGGCCGAGGAAGGTGATCCCTTGCTCGGTATCGGTAATGCCGACATAGGCGTCGCGACGGAAGTGTCGCCTGAGCTGCTCCGAAACCATAACCCCGGTGCTGGTGTTATCGGTGCCTTGACCGTCGAAGGCGACGAAGCCCAGAGTAACGAGTGACCGGGTGAGGCTGGTTTCGGCCGCCTCGATATCGCCCGAGAGTATCTCCTGCTCGATGGACTCGAGCTCGGGTAGCGCATTCTCTCCCGCCTTGTCGGTTTGGTGATCTTCACTCACCTCATCTGGTTCATCGGCATTGGGTTCCGGCGCTGCGGTCTCCTCAGTACTCATCCGCGGGTCCTCCGTGGGTCCAGGTCGGCGAGTCCTTGTTCGACGCCGAGTTCCATAAGCCGGGTTTCGATGAAGTTACGGAACTCTCCACCTTTGAACATCGTGCGAGCCACGTTGTCTGCGAGGTCGATGTGGAAGGGAAAGCCCCGGGCCGTCACAGCAACTCCTTCGTCAGGTAGCCCTCGTGTCCAGAGCGCATCGGCGAGGAAGAGTGCGGCTGCCTCCTCGACGCGATCTTTGTGACACTCCAAGAGGAAGGGCCGATGTCCGGCCTTCATTAGGAGGATGGTCACTTCGGGGCCGACCTCAGCGATGAACTTCCGGAAGGTCGCTCGATCTAGGTTGTTGAAGCCTGCCTTGGAGGTACCGGTGTCAGCGTCACCATCGAGGAAGATGGTCAGATCATCGTGAAGGTTTCGAAGCTCGATGAACTCGCCCGGCTCCAGGATGATGCCGGCGTTGAGCACCTCGAGATCCTCGGGGCTCTCGCTGACCGCGATGAACTGTTGGTTCTTGATATATCGCCGGGCGAGGTCGAAGACTGGAGGAAGATTCTCTGCGGGCCTGCCCACGCCTGTGCGAAGTTCGTAGGGGATCAGCTCGCCGTGAATCATCCGCCAATCGGCTTCCTGTGCAAGCAGGATCTGGCGCTCACCGAACAACATCAGGGCACGACTCGCCAAATTGGAACTTCCGTGCACCTTGCGAAGGTTCTCGAAGAACTCCCTGGCGGTATCCCCGCCGGCTGAAAGCTCATGCTCGAAGACCCTTGTCACAAGGCGGACAGCCTCGCCAGTATTCGTGACGATCACGACTCCGACCTGGATCTTGGTACCGCTCAGAAGGGGCACCGCGGCCACTGTACCGTCGGAAGCTGCGACAATTCCCGAGCGCAATAGGCTTTTGGCCCACGCCAGCTTCTCCGGTTGCGGACGCCGGATTTGTGCACGCAAGCCGGGGTTGTCGGAGAGGATCTCCGTACGGAGTTGTTCGCGACGAGCGTGCGAGGCGAGGACGGCCGCGTCGACCCGATCACGTAGGTGGTCGATATGTTTCTCGAGGTCGGTCCATGGTGCGATCGACAAGATGTCAGCGAGGCTGCGTATGTCTGGCTGCTTTGCAGGATTTCCCACCCAGCTCTCCCAGGCTCCGGTGACATTTAGTAACCGATCATGACGCCCTTGTTAACGTTACTGAGTTGGCGAATGAAGATCTAGACCCAATTTGTCGCCATCTGGGAGGCATAATGTCAACAGCCGCGCTGACCTGACCATCCGATGTCAATCTGTGTTGCGCAGTTGCTGACACGGTCCTCGATCGAGGAGTACGCGTTGCGGGGTCGCGTGCGCTCGGTGGGTGCTCGTACGTCAGGGTACGGACAAGCACCGGGGCGGACGGGGCAGCATGAAAATCAGCGGAGTCGCGGACAATCCAGACCGTAGGTGGACGCTCCAGCACCCACACGGACGAGATGGCACAGATAGCTACTATCTCTTAATCAGCAGGTCCGGGGTTCGAGTCCCTGGCGGCGCACCGCGCGAATCCCAGGTCAAACATGGTTTGGCCTGGGATTTTTTGTGTGCCGTCCGGGTGAAGTCGCTGGTGGACGGCTCGACCCTCACGATCGTCTTTCGGGCGGTTTCAGGCGGATCGTGGCACGGTGATCATCGGACCGGCGTGGGCGGCGCCGGTGGCGGCGACCGCAGGAGCCGGCAGACCGGCGAGGCTCGCCAACCGGTCGCCATGCGCCCGGCGGAGACAGCAGGACGGTCTCAGCCACGCGGCATGCACCACCAGCCGCGGAGCGGCCCGCGTCTCCGTGCGCCCTACGTCACCGGAGGCGGAACGTCCCGCTCTGCGTCACCAGAGGGGCCGTACCCCTCCCGCCCGGTACGGCTTCGGGTGGGGCTTCGTGGATGAGACTTCGTGGGTGAGGGGCCGATCCCGGCCGGTTGTCGCCGCGCGCTCCCCGGGGAAATCTGTCGGTGCTGTGCCGTAGAAATCTCGGCATGGGAACGTGGGACATCGGTCCGTTCGACAACGACACGGCCGCCGACTGGTGCGGTGGCCTCCAGGACGCGGTCGCTGAGCAGCGCCCGCTGCTGATCCGGAAGACGCTGGCCGCCGTAGCCGGTCAGGACGACTACCTGGACAGCGACGAGGCAGGAGAGGCGATCGCGGCCGCCGCCATCGTCGCCTCCCAGCGGTCGGGAACGCCGATCACCTCGCCCTACGCGCCGGACTTCCTGGTCGAGGGCGGCAGCGTGGCGATCGACGACGAGCTCGTGGCGCTGGCCGTGGCGGCGCTGGACCGGGTGGTCGCGGAGGACTCGGAGTGGCGGGAGCTGTGGGCGGAGTCGGGTGCCTTCTCCCAGGCCACGGCGGTGATCGAACAACTCCGCACGGACCTGGTGACCTGATCGCCACGCGTGCCAGCCCCCTGCCGGCGCGACACCGCGTTCTCGGCGTTCCCTGTGCTCGTGTTCCATCCGCTTGTAGGGAAGGAGCATGACGTCATGGACGATGACAAGCGGGTGCTCGGGGTCGACGGGTGCAGGCGGGGCTGGGTCGGCATCGCCGTCGGCGCCGGAGCCGTGGCCGCCTACTTCGCGACGGAGCTCGGCGAACTCGTCTCCCTGGCGGCGAAGGACGGCGAGCTCGACGTCGTCGCCGTCGACATGCCGATCGGCCTGCCCGATCGAGGCCGGCGCGAGGCCGATGTCCTGGCGCGGCGGGCGCTGGGCCCGCGCTGGGCGTCGGTGTTCATGACGCCGACGCGGGCCGCGCTGGAAACCGCCGACTACGGCGCGGCAGCGCTGGTCAACCAGGAACTGGCGGGTGAAGGCATCTCCCGGCAGGCGTACGCGCTCAAGGAGAAGCTGCTGCAGGCCGACCGGTGGGTACGCGAGACGAGCCTCAGGGTCGTCGAGGTCCATCCCGAGGTCTGCTTCGCCGAGCTCGCGGGGGCTCCGCTACAGGTCCGCAAGACGACCTGGGCGGGCGCGGAACGCCGGTACGCGCTCCTGGAGGGCGCCGGCATCGACGTTCCCCGGCTACTCGGTACGGCGGGCGCGATGGCGGGCGTCGACGACATCCTCGACGCGGCGGCCGCCGCCTGGACCGCGCGGCGCGTCGCCGCCGGCCACGCCCGTTCCATGCCCGACCCACCGCAAACCTTCAGCGATGGCGTCGCCTGCGCGATCTGGGTCTGAACCCTGCCACTCGCCCACCCGGACGGCTTCGACCGCCCACGTCTGGATGGCGCACCCCGATGGCCCGCCGAACGTTCGCTCGTCAGCGGGCGCTGGGTGAGGGGGTGCCGTCCGGCCAGACACAAGTAGAGGTGGACGCGAGATAGAGGTCATCACCTGCGGCCCACACGAGGGCGAGGATGAACCCGTCCGGGCGTGACTCACCGCCGATGCTCGGCTGGCCGACCTCCCAGCCACCCGTTGACACGATGCGGTGGCCCTGGGCTTCCCAGTAGGCGCGGACCTGCCGGGCGATCTCCATGTTCTTGGTCTTCGGTACATCGCGCAGCCAGTAGGCGCGGTTGATCACCACCTTGTCCTGTGAGTCTCCATCGTGCAGGCACCTGCTGGGCGGGACGGTGAATGGCATGAGCTCCAGGCGGGGCTTCGGGACGAGTGCCGCGGCGGTCTCGTGGACGAGCTGGTCGACACGGCTGATGGCCTGCGCCTGGGTAATGGTGGGCTGGTTCACGGTGCATCCCGGCAAGAAGAGGACAAGGACGGCGAGGCAGGCTCGGAGCACGCTGATTCACCCGTTCGGTTCGAGGGACAGGTCAGGGGCGAGTTCGGGCATCAGCACCTGTGGATGCTGGTTGATCGGCGTCGGCTGCTCGAGCGCTTGGTACTGGCCGTTGATGATGCGGCCCATGTTCCGCAGTGACGGGGAATCATGGTCCCAATAGGAGCTGTGGGCGGCGGTGTAGGGGACGCGGCCGACCGGGAAGCGTCGGGCGCCGAAGCTCGCCTCTCCCGGGTCGGTGCCGAAACTTCCCAGGGTGGCGACCGGATCGTTGCCCGCTTCGCCGACCCAGACGTGTTCGGGCTTGACGCCGAGCTGTGCCGCGTGGTCCACGCCGACGCCGGGGCTGCCGACGAAGATGAGCTCGTCGGCGAAACGTCCGGGCCGGAGCCGGGCGGCGTGTCCGGTCGTGAGGGAGCCGTAGCTGTGGCCGACGACGACGGAGCGTGCCGTACCCGAGGGGGTGTGAGAGGCGCGCAGGCCGTCGGTGAAGGACGCGAGGGCCGTCGCGCCGTTGATCGCCGCGTTGTCGAGGGCGACGGACTTCGCGGCGTCGAAGAGGCCGGGGTCGATCTGGGGCGCGTCGTAGCCGAGCCACGTGATGGAGGCGATGGTGTGGTCGCCGCTCGTCCTGGACGCCTGGCTCCAGAGGGCGCGGGAGCGGTCCAGGTCGCCGAGGGCGCCGTCCAGGCCTGAGGTGAGGCCGGAGACGGAGGTCACCGTCGTGTCCGCGGTGTCGGGGTCGCCCCAGGAGACGATGAGCCGGCCCTGTCCGGTCAGGTCGAAGGCCAGGAGGAGCGGGGCCGGGTGTCCGGGGACGGGGCGCAGGGCGTGCTCGACGAGTTCGAGGCGGCGCAGCTGGTTGGCGGTGCGTTCCCAGTCGCCGAGGAGGGCGGGCTGGTTGAGGCGGGCGAGTTCGGCGGTCTTGGCGGCGAGTTCGCGGGTCAGCCGTGCCTTCTCGGCGGTCAGCCACCGCCGGTTGGACTGGTCGCGGACGGTCGCGGGGAGCCCGTCGAGCAGTCCGGCGCCGGCCAGGCCGGTCAGTCGCCGGCGCAGGTCGGGGGTGAGGGTCTGCCACCAGGCGTTCACGCGGGCGGCGAGGCCGGGGTCCTGTCCGCGGCGCTGTACGGCGAGCAGTCCAGCGAGCGCCTCCTGCTCTCCTGCGGCGATGCGGGTGAGGAGGGCTCCGGAGCCGAGGGGGTCGGTGGCGTGCGCGCCGAACAGGTCGTAGGCCGTGACGCCCGCCGAAAGGGCGGGCCCGGGGACGGTCTGCTGGATGCGGGTGAGGCGGCGGCGCAGGTCGGCCGTCTGGGTGGCGGCCCAGGCGGCGACCTGGCCGATCGTGTGGCCTGGCCGGGGTGACAGTCCGTGGGCCGACAGCTCGGCCGACAGGCGGGTGCCGGCGGTGGCCAGGGTGTGGCTCCCGTGGTCGAGGGTGGACAGGAGGGTGGTCATCGCGTTCGGGTCGATGCCCTGGAAGCCGCCGGGGGGCGCGGTCATCGTCGTCACCCGCGTGGTGAGGGCGGGAATCGCCGGTGGGGGGCCGCCTTGCCGTACGACGAGGTGAGCGAGGGAGTCGAGGGCGCTCTGCAGCGCGGACTGGAGGGTGGCGCGGTGCCGGGCGAGGTCGGCGGTGAAGGACGACGCGCCGCCGCCGACCCAGGCGTGGGCCTGCATGAGGCGGGCCGCGGTGTCGAGGTCGGTGTGGTGGTCGGCGGCCAGGGCCGTCACTCGTCGGAGGGCGTCGGACGCCGCTGCGTGGTCCACCATGATCCGGCCAGGATGGCAGGCGGTACGGCGGGCGCTCAGGTGATCGTCGGCTCACCCCGGTTTGGGACGGCTGTCCTGACTGCCGGAATTGGGCCTTGTCAAGGGGGTGTCGCGCTTCTACGATCTTGCCAATCCTTAGGAAACTTTCTTGTAAGAAGGGTGATCGTCAGGTGCTCAGGCTACGGATCATGGCGCCCCTGGCCGCCGTCGCGCTGCTGGCCGCCGCGCTCACCGCCGTCCTTCCGACGGCGTCGGCGGCCGCCGCCGACTGCGCCGCCGCGTGGAGCTCGTCGGCCGTCTACCACGGCGGCGCGGCCGTCTCCCACGCCGGCCGCAACTGGTCGGCCAGATGGTGGACCCAGAACGAGACGCCCGGCACCGCCGAGGTGTGGGCCGACCAGGGCGCCTGCGGTGGCGGCGGGAGCACCCCGCCGCCGTCCACGTGCAACCACCCGAACTGGGTCGCCGGGCAGTGGTACCCGGCCGGCAGCATCGTGCGCTACACCGACGGCAGGTACTACCGCGCCGAGCACGACAACCCCGGCTACGATCCGACGATCAGCACCTGGTACTGGGAGCCCTACACCTGCGGCGGGACGACCCCGACCGACCCGCCGTCATCGGGATTCGTCGTGACCGAGGCGCAGTTCGGCCAGATGTTCCCCAGCCGCAACTCCTTCTACAGCTACAGCGGGCTGACCAGCGCCATGAGCGCCTTCCCCGCCTTCGCCGCGACCGGCAGCGACACGGTGCGCAAGCAGGAGGCGGCCGCCTTCCTGGCCAACGTCAACCACGAGACCGGCGGGCTCGTCCACATCGTGGAGCAGAACACCGCCAACTACCCGCACTATTGCGACGCGGCCAAGCCCTACGGGTGCCCCGCCGGGCAGGCCGCCTACTACGGTCGCGGTCCGATCCAGCTGAGCTGGAACTTCAACTACAAGGCGGCGGGCGACGCGCTCGGGCTCAACCTGCTGCAGGACCCGTGGCGGGTCGAGCGGGAGTCGTCCGTGTCGTGGAAGACCGCGCTGTGGTACTGGATGACGCAGAACGGCCCCGGCACGATGACCGCCCACAACGCCATGGTCAACGGGTACGGCTTCGGCGAGACGATCCGCAGCATCAACGGCAGCCTGGAGTGCAACGGCGGCAACCCTGCGCAGGTGCAGAGCCGGATCAACGCCTACCAGCGCTTCACCCAGATCCTGGGCGTGCCGGCCGGCGGCAACCTGAGCTGCTGACCGATCACCGCCGGCGCCTCCACGGTTGGGGGAACGCCTCCCGAACCAGCGAGGGGGAGGCGCCGGCGGGGTACGGCCTTCGGGCGCATGCTCCCCAGGTCCCCCTGGGGAGGCGTCGATGGGGTACGGCAGGCAGGTGCATCCCCCAGGGCGGTGGGGTGTCGGCGCGGTGGACGGCGGGCATGGACCGTGGGTGATCGCTACGTTGCTGATGGTGTTGGCGCTGGCCGGTGGGCCGCTCGACGGGTTCGAGATCGGTCATGTGCCGCGCGGAGTCGGCGACCGGGTGTCGGACTTCTCCTACGAGTAGGAGGACGTCCGTTTCGCCGCGCGGGTGTGGGAGCGGCGGCTGGACGGCGGCGGTTTCCGGGTGGATTTGCGGGTGCTGGTTCTCAGGGGTGAGCGACTGTCGACGCCCCGGGCGTTGCGCGGCTTCCTGTCGGAGTACCTGGAGGGCGACTTCCGCGACACGGCGCACCGGTTGGTCGAGCCGGGCGTCGCGGTCGTCGTGAGGATCGACGGCGCGCGTTTCGGCCAGGACGAGCTGAGAGCGACGGCCGCCGGCATCAGGCCCGCCATCGGAAGGCGACCGGTGGTGTCGGGCCGTCCAGCGGCGTGACGGGCGGGATTGCGGGCACGGGAAGGAAGTGTCGGGGCCGTCCAGTGGCATGACGGGTGCGGGGGTGGCGGGCGCGAGGAAGGGAGTGTCGGGCCGTCCGGCGGCCGGTGGAAGGCAGCCCACGGGGAAGCGTCAGGCCACGGGGAAGTGTCAGGTCGTCCACCGGTAGTGGGCGTCGGGAAGGCCTTCCTCGTTGTCGTCGCCCGTCGCGACCAGGCTGAACCCGTGGCGCTCGTAGAAGCTGATCGCACCGCCGTTCGCCTGGAAGACGTGCAGGTCGAGCCTGGGTCGGCCCCGCTTGGCCAGCGAAAGCAGCGCGGTCCCGACCCCTGCGTTCTGCTCGGAGGGTGCGACGTAGAGGTGTTCGAGCCACTCCTCGCGCAGTGCGGCGAATCCGACGACGCGTCCGCCGTCGTCGCAGGCCACCCACACCTCGTGCGAGGGGAGGACCACGCCGGTGATCCACCGGCGAGTCTCCTCGTCGGTGTGCAGCCGCGGCAGGTAGGCCATCCCGGCTCGGGCGGCCAGGAAGACGTCGGCGATCCGACCGGCGTCCACCGCGGACGCCCGCCTGACGGTCACGGGAACGCCTTCCGGGCGGTCATGACTCCCGGCCGTCATGTGAGAGCCTCCGAGCGGCCACGGGCCGCGGCTGTCATGGGAGCGTCTCCCGGGCGGGCAAGAATTCTGGTCCATGCGGGCGCCCTGGTGTCGTGAGTTGTCGTACGGGCGCCGTGGTGGTCGTGAGCGGTCGTGTAAGCGCCCTGATGGTCCCGGGCGGTCATGCCAGCGCGTCCCGGGCGGTCATGAGGGCGAACCCGAGCAGGTTCAACCCCTGCCAGGTCGAGGGGGTGGCGGCTCTGGGGTCGTCGGCGGTCAGCCCGATGCCCCAGATCCTGTCGTACGGGCTGGCCTCGACCAGCACGCGTCCGGAGGTGCCGAGCAGGAACTCCTTCAGTGCGGCGTCCCCGCCGAACTTGGCGATCGAGCCGCGCACGACGATGTCGAACCGGTGCGCCTTCCACGTCTCCTCGTCGAAACCCCTGACGGTCCGGCCGAGCTTCTTGGCCTCAGCTGGGTGGTCCGCGGACAGGACGGCCGCCGCGGCGTCGTCGTCGCCGAACAGCCATGCCTTGTGCGCCATCATGTAGTGCTCTGCGGAGGCGAACGTGTGGCTGTCCTCGGTGAAGGTGACGGGCCACCACTGGCTGAGGCAGCCGGTGCCGATGCCGCCGTCGCGGGCCGGCCGGTGGCCCCAGAAGTACAGGTGGCGAAGGGGCTGGCCGGCCTGTTCCGCGGCGATGGCCGCGTCGAGGGTACGGGGGAGCACTCCCACACCGTGCCACAACGGGCGAAGGGGGCGCCACCTGATATCCCGGACACCGGCCATGAGAAAAAGGAGTTGCCGACAATTCGTGAATCCCGGGATGCTTTCTCCGTGAACGTCCGCCGAGTGCGGAAAAGGCTCGCGCGCGACATCAGGACGTCGGTGCGCGAGCCGTACGGAAATGTCCGAGCGGGTGAGGGTGCTGGTGTGCCCGGCGGTTTCATAAGCCGCACCAGGCGGGTTCGATTCCCGCACCCGCTACAGATCAGCAGTGCGGGCAGCGGGTACGGCGGCGCCGGGCGTGGACCGGCCGCGGCGCGCACGGCGACAGCGAGGCGTCGCTGGTGAGGATGGCGAGCTCGAGCCGGCGCAGTTCCGCGCCTGGTTCGAGGCCGAGGTCGCGGGCGAGGATGTGCCTGCCGGCGCGGTAGACCTCCAGCGCTTCGGCCTGGCGTCCGGCACGGTAGAGGGCGAGCATAAGCTGCCCGCGGAAGCGCTCCTGCAGCGGGTGCTCGTCCACCAGGACCGACAGCCTGCCGATGAGGTCGGCGTGGCGGCGCAGGCGTAGGTCGGCGTCCATGCAGTCGCCCAGCGCGGCGAGGCGTTCCTCGTTGAGCCTGGTCGCCTCCTGGTGGAGCGGCGGCAGGTCGTCGAGGCCCGACAGGGCGGGCCCGCGCCACAGCGACAGCGCGGCGTGCAGCAGCTCGCTGGCCTGGGTGACCCGGCCCGCCGCCAGCGCCTGCCTGCCCTGGTGGGCCAGGGTCTCGAAACGGCGGGCGTCGAGGGCGGCGGGCGGGATGTCGAGGGCGTAGCCCTGGACGCGGTGGACGATGGCGTCGGCGGCCCCGAGGGTGCGCCGTAGCCGGTGCAGGTGGAGCCGGAGGCGCCGGACGCCGTGGTCGCCGGCCTCGTGACCCCACAGCGATTCGATCAGCACGTCGCTGTGGACGACCCTGCCCGCCTGGCACAGCAGGAGGGCCAGCAGGGCCTGCTGTTTGCCGGACCTGACCGGTAAGGGGCGATCGTCCTTGATGACATCAAGCGCCCCCAGAATACGAAATTCCATGGCGCTCAAGAGCTTTTCCACGAAGGGAGGATAGAAGCGCGGATCGAGAAATGAAGGAGAAACCGAAGAGAAATCCGCTGAACCCACACTCAAGCGAGAAGTCACCGGCCTCGCGGGCTTTAAACCCACAAAGAGAGGGAATGTCATGAAAAAGGCCTGGTTAGTGCCGGTCGCGGTCGGCCTCGTCGCCGCCTTGCCCACCCCGTCGACCGCCGCATCCCACCCCGCGTCCCACCCCGCGTCCCACCCCGCACCCCGCCCCGCCCATCTTGCCCACCTCACCTCCTCGACCACCGCACCCCGCCCCGCGACCGCCACCCCGTCCCCGCAGCCGTCCGTGTCCCCGCAACCGTTCGGGGCACAGCAGCCGTCCGCATCCCCGCAGCCGTCACCAAGGGAGCAGTCCCCGCAGCCGTCCCCGGCGCAGCAGCCGTCCGTGTCCCCGCAGCCGCACGCTCACGCCGCACCCCTTCGTGCCGACGTCGACCGCCCCCGGCCGGGCAAGGCGCGCCCGCTTCCCAAGGCGCCCACGAGCGCCATCGAGGTCGAGGGCACCGCCAGGGCGCTGGCCGCGGCGAGCGGGAAGGTCGCGCTCAGGGCGCTGGTCGTCGGCGTCGACGGCGACGACTTCGGCCTGGCCACCTGGAAGGCGGTCCTCGACCGGGTCGGCATGCCGTACGACGTGGTGGAGAGCCGGTCGCAGCCGCTGCCCGCGCTGGTCAGGGAGGACGGCACCGGCAGGTACGACGCGGTCCTGCTCACCGACAACGCGCTGCTGTACGACGACGGCGGCGGGTTCGTCAGCGGGCTCGACGCCGGCGAGTGGAACGCGCTGTGGGCCTACGAGCGCGACTTCCAGGTCAGGCAGGTCTCGCTGTACACCGCCTACGGCGCCTTCCCCGAGGACTACTGCCTGCGGCCGGGCAGCGAGGGCGGGGTCGGCGCGACCCCCGTGACCGCCACGCTCACGCCGGCCGGCGCGGCCGTCTTCGACGATCTCAAGGGCACGGTCCCGATCAGCCAGTCCTACGTCTACCGCGCCGTGATCGGGCAGGGCTGCCAGGCCGAGCCCATCCTCACGGTCGGCAGCGATGTCGTGGGGGTCCGGAGCAACTCGGCCGACGGCCGCGAGCGGATGGCGCTGACGTTCACCTCGAACCAGTACCTGCCGCAGGCCGACCTGCTCACCTACGGCCTGCTGCGCTGGGCGACCCGCGGCGTGATGCTGGGCGAGCGCCGCCACTACCTCAACGTCGACGTGGACGACTGGTTTTCGCACACCTCGCACCTGCGGACCGACGGGACGGTCGACGACGACCCCGGCTTCAGGATCAGCCGCAACGACGCCGACGGCACCTACAACCAGCAGCAGAACTTCCGCACCGCCCACCCGCTCGCGGCGGGCTTCCGGCTCAACGTGGCCTACAACGGCGAGGGCGCCAACCCGAACGCGCCCAAGACGTGCATCCTCACCCTGCTCAGCCCCGACCCGCTGACCAGCTACTCCAGGTGCAGGGCGAGCGCGTTCTCGTGGATCAACCACACCTTCAGCCACCCGAAGATGAACACCACCGACTACCAGACCAGTTACAAGGAGATCGTCGACAACCTCACCAGGGCCCAGCAGCTGGGGCTGGCCGTCGACAGGACCGTGCTGAAGACGGGTGAGTACTCCGGTCTCGGCGTCTACCATCCCGACCCGGCCAACGACATCGACCCGCCCACCGACCACGGCCTGGCCGCCTCCAACCCCGCCCTGCTCCAGGCGGCCAAGGCGGCGGGCGTGAAGTACCTGCACGGCAACATGTCGTTCGCCAGTCACCGGCCGGCCTGCTTCAACTGCGGGATCCGCCACCCGCTCGAGCCGTCGCTGCTGGTCGTGCCGGACTGGCCGACCAACGTGGCCTACCACGTGACGACCCCCGCCGAGCAGACCGTGTTCTACAACTCCTACTACGGCCCGAACGGCAGGTTCCCCTACTGGCCGACGAACCAGACCTACACCCAGATCGTGGGACATGAGAGCGACGTCGCGCTCCAGCACGTCATGTCCGGCTCGGTCTACACGCACACCTTCCACCAGGGCAACCTGAGAGGCACGCCCAACCTCGTCTTCGACTGGCTCAACGCGGTGATGACGAAGTACAGGGGCTACTACAAGGTGCCCGTGCTCACCCCGACCTGGACCGAGCTGGCCGGCCACGTCGAGGCGCGCACCGCCCACTTCGCCGCGCTCCAGCAGGTGGACGCCGTGTTCGACAGGCAGGCGGCGACGGTCACCTTCACCTCCTCCGCGGCGGGAGCGGTGTTCGCGACCAACGCCGGCGCGAACGCCACGCCGTACGGGACAGACAGGATCGCGCGGATCACGCTCACGCCGGTTGCGCCGGTGACGGTTCCCGCGAGCGTGCGCCCGTGAGGGTGACGCTCGTCTCCGAGGGCACCTACCCGTTCGCCATGGGGGGTGTGAGCGTCTGGATGGACCAGCTCATCCGCGGCATGCCGGACTACCGCTGGGACGTCGTGACGCTCACCGTGGACGGGGCGGAACGTCCGATGTGGGACAGGCCGAGCAATCTGGACAAGGTGACCGCGGTGCCGCTGTGGCGCCCGCAGGCCAGGCGGCCCGCGCCGGTGCCTCCGGCGTACGAGGAGTTCCTGCGGCTCATCCTCACCCCCGCGGTGATGGGGGAGGGCAGCCGGGCGTTCCTCGCGGTCCTGCGCGAGCTGTCCGGCTGCGAGGACCTGCTCGGCGCGCTGACCGGCTCGCGGGCGCTCACCCTGCTGATGGACCGCTGGTACGGCCACCGCATGGACGGCATCAACCTGGCCGACGCCATCACCGCGGCCCACCTGCTCGGCCACATGCTCCGCCCGCTCACCGAGCCGCCCGCCCGCTCCGACCTGACGCACGTGGCGATGAACGGGCTGTCGATGCTCGTCGCGATGGCCGCCAAGTGGCGGTACGGCACGCCGATCGTGCTGTCCGAGCACGGCGTGTACCTGCGGGAGCGGTACCTGCAGTACCTCACGGAGCCCGCCTCGCACGCGGTGCGGGTGCTGCTGCTGAGCTTCTTCAGGCGCCTGGCCGGCGCGTCGTACGCGATCGCCGACCGGATCGCCCCGCACTCCTCCTACAACAAGCGCTGGCAGCTCAGGGGCGGCGCCGACCACGAGCGGATCAGGGTGATGTACAACGGCGTCGACCCCGCCGACTTCCCCGTCGCCGCGGGCGAGCCCGACCGGCCCACGCTGGTGTTCATGGGCCGGATCGACCCGCTCAAGGACATCCACACGCTGATCCGCGCCTTCGCCGTCGTCCGCGACAAGCTGCCCGAGGCGCGCTTACGGATCTTCGGCGGGGTGCCGGAGGGCAACGAGTCGTACCACGCCGGCTGCGTGTCGCTGGTCGAGGAGCTCGGCCTGGAGGCGTCGGTCGTCTTCGAGGGCCGGGTCACGCTGCCGCTTGAGGCCTACCACGCCGGCCACGTGGTGGCGCTGACCAGCATCTCCGAGGGTTTCCCCTACACCGTGGTGGAGGCGATGGCCTGCGGCAGGCCGGTGGTGTGCACGAACGTGGGCGGGGTGGCCGAGGCGGTGGCGGACGCGGGCCTCGTCGTCGCGCCGCGCGACCACCTGGCCGTGGCCGGGGCGGCGCTCACGCTGCTGACCGACGGGCCGCTCAGGCGCAGGCTCGGCGCGCTGGCCCGGCTGCGCGTCATGGACAGGTTCACGCTGCGGCAGTCGCTGGCCGACTACCGGGGCGTCTACCGGGAAGTCATGGCATGAAGATCATCATTGCGCCGCTCGACGAGCTGGTCGAGCACCTGCGCCCCCGCCTCTCCCAGGCGGTGGAGCCTCTGCAGGTGGCCGCCGCGCTGGAGTCGGAGGGCCTCAACGACAAGGTGGCGCGGGAGCGCTACGGCCATCCGGACGTCTTCGCGCTGGCCGAAGCCGTGTATGCCCGGCTGAGCAGGGACGAGCCCGAGCCCGCGGCGCCCGCCTTCCCCGTCGCGGCGTGGCGGTCTCTCGTGCACGGTCCGCTCTACGCGATGCCCGCCGCCCTGCTGCCCGCGGTGAGCGCGCTGGTCGGCGTCCGCTGGCTGATGCCCGGACTGGTCGTCACGACCGGGATCGGCTGGGTGCTCGGCTCGGTGCTGTCGCGGATGGCCTACGGGCTGACCGGGCGCGGCTCGCCGGGCTCGGCCGCCAGGACGCTGCGCTGGGGGCTGGCCGCCGGCGTGGTCCTCGCGGGCGGTACGGCGACGCTGTGGGACGGGCCCGCCGCGATCGTCCTGGTGGCCGTCGCGCAGCTGACGTTCCAGATCGGCTCGGGGATCCTGCTGTTCCACCGCCGCGAGGGCCTGCTGGCCGTCCTCATGCTGCCCGCCACGGGAGCGGGGGTCCTCTACGTGGCCGTGGGTCACCCGCCGGTGGCGCTGATGGCGGTGGCGCTGGGCGCGGTGTCGATCGGGGCCGTCGCGTGCGCCGCGGTCCTGCTGACCAGGCCGTCGCGGGCGGACGGCCGGCCGCGCCTCGACGGGGAGCTCGGCGTCGCGGCCCTCTACAGCGGGCTGACCGCCGCCTTCCTGCTCCAGGCCGAGGCCGCCTACGTCGTGGCCAGGCCCGACCTGGCGATCACCGGGGCGGGCCTCGTGCTGGGGATGGGCGTGCTGGAGTGGCGGGCCCATCGGTTCGAGTGGGCGGTGCGCCGCGTGATCAGGCAGGTCTGCTACCCGGCCGAGTTCACCGCCCAGGGGCACCGGCTGCTGGCGCGCGGGCTCGGCGGGTGCCTGGCGGCGCTGGCCGTCCTCACCGCGGTGCCGGTGGCCTTCACGCAGGTGAGCCCGCCGGTCGTGGTGATGGCCGCGGCGCACGTGCTGCTCGGCGGCGCCTACTTCGTGGCCTTCCTGCTGGCCAACCAGGGCAGGCTGACCGAACTCTGCCTGGCCCAGGGCGCCGCGCTGCTGCTGCACCCCGGCCTGGGCCTGTTGCTGCCCGGGAACGTGCTCGCCGACGTGCTGCTGTTCCTCGCGGCCTGCCTGCTGTTCCTGTCCGCCCTGCTGGCCCTCATGTCGCGCGGCCTCGGGGACGTCTGGCACTACCGCTGAGAAGGAGCGCCCGTGAAACCCATCTGCTTCTACTACGGCGACGGCCGGCTCGACCGGCTCGCCGGCTACGACAAGGTCGTCCTGCAGACCGGCTTCTACGGCGCGGCGCAGCTCGACGTGCTGAAGCGCCAGGGCGTGCACACGCTCGGCTACCTGTCGCTGTCGGAGGACGTCGGGCCGCCCGCGCCGTGGCAGCGGCCCGAGCGCAACCCGGACTGGGGCGGCGCGTTCGTCCACGTGGGCGATCCGGGCTGGGTCGCCCACGTGGTCGACCAGGCCAAGGCGGCGATCGCGACCGGCTTCACCGGGCTGTTCCTCGACACGCTCAACCTGGAGCAGACCTACCCCGAGGACCTGCCGCACCTGCTCGCCCTCATCGCGGCGATCAGGGAGGAGGCAGGGCCCGACTACCTGCTGGCCAACCGGGGCTTCGGGCTGCTGCCCCGGATGGCCGAGCTGGTCGACGGCATCCTGTTCGAGTCGTTCTCCGCGCGCTGGGTCGACGAGCACTCCTACGCGCCGTGGCCCGACGACGTGCTGGAGGTGCACGCCGCGGTGGCCGAACGGCTCCTGGAGCACGACCTCGACCTGTACGCGCTGGACTACGCCGACACCGACGAGCTGGCCGACTTCGCCCACCGGCGGGCCACGGAGTACGGCATGCTCTGCTTCGTCAGCGACCGCGTCCTGTCGCGCGCCTAGCCCGGGTCCGCCGCCCGAACGGGCTGTCCGGCCGGGGTGAGCGTGATCGCCCCCGACGGGCAGAGGGTCGCCGCCCTGCGGACGGCGGCCTCGTGTTCCGGCGGCGGCACCGGTTCGAGCAGGATCACCCGGCCGTCGTCCTCGCTCTGGTCGAACACCGTCTCGACGGTGAGCGCGCACATGCCCGCTCCGCAGCAGCGCTCCCTGTCCACGTCGATCCGCATGGCCTACTCCTCGTCCCAGGTCACGGGGAGCCGGTGCACGCCGTAGATCATCATGTCGGTGCGCAGCGGCACCTCCTCCGGCGGTACGGCGAGCCGCAGCGTCGGGAACCTGGCGAACAGCGCGGGCAGGCCGACCCGCATCTCGACCCTGGCCAGCTGCTGGCCGAGACACTGGTGGATGCCGTGGCCGAAGGCCACGTGACCGGCGGTGGCCCGGCCCAGGTCGAGCGTGTCGGGGTCGGCGAAGTGCGCGGGATCGCGGTTGGCGGCGGGGATGGAGACCGTGACCGACTGCCCCGCCTTGACGAGTTGCCCGCCGATCTCGACGTCCTCGAGGGCGGCCCTGACAGTGCCGGGGACGATGCTCAGGTAGCGCAGGAGCTCCTCGACGGCCTTGTCGGCGAGGTCGGGGTCCGCGCGCAGGGCGGCGAGCTGGTCGGGGTGGTCCATGAGCGCGTAGGCGCCGAGCGCCAGCATGTTCGCGGTGGTCTCGAATCCGGCGCCCATCAGGACGCCGCCGATGTTGGTCAGCTCCTCGTCGGTCAGGTCGGTGCCGCTGATCAGGTCGCCGAGCAGGTCGTCGGTGGGCTCGGCGCGCTTGGCGCGCACCAGCTCCGCCATGAAGGACTGGATCGCGCCGAAGGTGGCGATCTTCTCCTCGGTAGGGACCTCCAGGCTCATCAGCTTGGACATGTCGCTCTGGAAACCGGCACGGGCCGCCGTCGGCACGCCGAGCAGCTCGCAGATGACCAGGCCGGGGATGGGCAGCGCGAACGCCTCCATCAGCTCGGCCGGCGGGCCCTGCCGGTCCATGGCGTCGAGGTGCTCGGCGGTGATCTCCTCGATCCGCCCGGTCAGCCTGCGCATCCGGCGGACGGTGAACTGGCCGGTCAGCAGGTGCCGGTAGCGGGTGTGCTCGGGCGGGTCCATCGAGGTGAAGATCCCGGGCGGCGCGGGTTGCGCCGGGCCCCCGCGGGTGCCGGCCAGCGGGTTGTGGATGAGGTCGGACCGGTGGCTGAAACGGGGATCGGCCAGGACGGCCCGCACCAGGGCGTGGCTGGTGACCAGCCAGCCGACGTGGCCGTCGGGGTAGGTCATGGGGCTGATCGGATGGTCCTGGCGCAGCCCGGCGAGTTCCTTCGGCGGGTCGAAGGGACAGCCGGCGGCGCGGGTGACCGGCATCGGCGCCGGCTCGGGGGACGAAGGTCCTGACATGTCATTCCTTCCCAGACTTGGCGGATACGTGACGGAGGAGGCCTCAGCCGGCCGGGATGTCGCGACGGCGCAGGCCGAGGAGGCCGAGCAGCACGAGCGCCGCGGCCATGACCGTCAGGACGGCGAGCGGCGGCACCGCGAACTCCCCTCCGGGAAGCTGCGGGATGTGGTTGAACACCGACAGGTCCAGCACCCACCGGCTGAGCTGCAGCTCGCCGCCCAGCCAGCCGAGCAGCAGGCTGGCGAGCAGCACCGCGAACGCGCCCGCCGCCAGGCGGGGCCACAGGCCGAACAGCGCGAACCCCAGCCCCGCGAACAGCCACACCGCGGGCAGCTGGACGAGCGCGGCGGCCAGGATCCGAGGCAGGTCGCGGCCGAGATCGCCGGTGTTGAGCCCGTGCGCGAAGCCGGCGGCCGCCCCGAAGGCGGCCAGCCCCAGCACCGGGCCGAGCAGGACGAAGACGAGGTGGCCGCCCGCCCACCGCAGCCGGTCGACGGGCGCGGCGAGCAGGGGTTCGGCGCGCCCGCCGCTCTCCTCCGCCCTGAGCCGCAGCGCGGTCTGGATCGCGAACCCGGCGTTGATCACGGCGAACATGGTCATCATGCCGACCAGGTACTGGTCGACGACCGTGCCAGGGCCGCCCAGCCGGGCCAGGACCTCGCGTGCGGCGGGGGAGCCGTTGTTCATGAGCTCGCCGATGCTCTCGGCGATGCCGCCGAGGCCGAGACCGACCACTGCCAGGCCCGCGGTCCTGCCGGCCAGCGATCCGCGGTGCAGCCGCCAGGCCAGCCCCAGGGGCGAACGCAGTCCCGGCGGGGCGACGGCGGGGCCGACCCTGGCCGCGAGCAGCCCGTTGCCGAGGTCTCGCCGTCCGGACAGGGCGACGGCCGCCGCGGTGAGCGCGACGGTGGCGCCCACGGCGAGCGCGATGATCCACCAGCGCTCGCCGTGGAAGGGCTGCAGCCGGTGCGCCCAGCCGATCGGCGACAGCCAGGACAGCCAGCCCAGCCGGCCGCCGGACAGCCCGCTGACGTCGCCGATCCCGCGCAGCAGGAAGGCGACGGCCAGGACGACGACGGCGATGCCCCGGGCGGTGCCCGCGCCCGCGCTGAGCTGGGCGGCCACCGCGCCGATCGCGGCGAACACCCATCCGGCGGTGGCCAGCTCGAAGCCGTAGGCGAGCGATCCCGCCGCGGGCAGGCCCTGGCCGATCATGGCCAGTGCCGAGACCGCGCCCAGAGCTAGGCAGGCCCCGCAGGCCATGAGGAGAGCGGCGGCGATGGTCGCGTGCCGGGAGACGGCGGTCGAGCCGATCAGCTCGAGTCTGCCGGCCTCCTCCTCGGTCCTGGTGTGCCTGACGACGGTCAGGAGGGCGACGAGGCCGATCATGATGGGGACGAAGCCGGAGCGCCAGGTGACCATCTCGCCGAGGGTGGAGCCGTGCAGCGGGCCGTACGCCACGGTGAAGGCGGTGTTGTGCAGGCTCGTCTCCATGTACTCATGGCGGGCCTGCGCGGTGGGGTAGGCGCCGTTGAAGGCGGCCACGAACACCGGTGGGACCATGCAGGGGAACAGCACCCACAGCGGTAGCAGCCACCGGTCGCGGCGCACCGCGAGGCGGATCAACCGCCCCGTACCGGTCAGCGCCGTACCGGTCAGGGCGGTCATCGGGCCGCCCCCGAGTGCTTTCCGTTGCCCGCCGCGGCCCGGTCGTAGTGCCGAAGGAACAGCTCCTCCAGCGTGGGCGGGTGGCTGACGAGGCTGCGCACCCCGGCCGCGGAAAGGCGGCTCAGCGCCGGGCCGAGCGCGGCGGAGTCGACGTCGAAGCGGATCCTGCCGTCGTCGGCGCGCACGTCGTGGACGCCCGGCAGGCCGGCCAGCCCGTGCGGCGGGCCGTCGAGCTCGGCCTGGATGGTGGTGCGGGTCAGGTGCCGCAGCTCGGAGAGCGTGCCGGTCTCGACGGTACGGCCGTCGCGGATGATGGTGACCCTGTCGCACAGCGCCTCGACCTCGGACAGGATGTGGCTCGACAGCAGCACGGTCCTGCCGCCGCGCCGTACCTCCTCCCTCACGGTCTCGCGGAAGACCTCCTCCATCAGCGGGTCCAGGCCGGAGGTCGGCTCGTCGAGGATGAGCAGGTCGACGTCGGAGGCGAAGGCCGCCACGAGCGCCACCTTCTGCCGGTTGCCCTTGGAGTAGGCGCGCCCCTTCTTGCGGGGGTCGAGGTCGAAGCGCTCCAGCAGGTCGGCGCGGCGGCGCGGGTCCAGCCCGCCGCGCAGCCGGCCGAGCAGGTCGATCACCTCCCCGCCCGAGAGGTTGGGCCACAGCGTGACGTCGCCGGGCACGTAGGCCAGCCTGCGGTGCAGCGCCGTGGCGTCGGCCCACGGGTCGCCGCCGAGCAGGCGGGCGGTCCCCGCGTCGGCGCGCATCAGGCCCAGCAGGATCCGGATCGTGGTGCTCTTGCCGGCACCGTTGGGCCCCAGGAAGCCGTGGACCTCTCCGGTGCGTACGGCGAGGTCCAGGCCGTCCAGTGCCGTGGTGGAGCCGAACGTCTTGACCAATCCCGCCACCGAGACGGCGTCAGTCATGGTGATGCTCCTCGTGTTGGCGGAGCGTTTTCTGGGGAGCTCCGCGCTCTGTCGTGGTCCGCTCGGGCTGGAGCCGGTCGAGCGCCGCTCTGGCCTCGGCGGCTTCCTCCAGGCTGAGCATGGGGTGCGAGTAGAGGTCGATGAGGGCCCGGGCCAGCAGCAGGTCGCCCTCGGGGGTGGACAGGTCGACGCCCATGCCCCTGGAGACGTGCTTGCGCAGGACCGCGACGGCCAGCGCCATGGCGGTGCCGATGGTGGCCCTGACCTTCCTGTCGATGTCGGGGACGTCGGGACGCCTCGCGTCGGCGTCGGCCAGCCACTGCTCGCTGAGCTCGACCATCTCGTCGAAGACGACCTCGGCCGATCCTTCCACCAGCGCGCGGGCCAGGTAGCGCTGGTAGGGGCCCATCGCGGTGTTGGCGGTGGCGACGGGGTTGGATCTGTCGAGCGCGTAGCCCGATCTGACCTCGTCGTTCAGCCTGCGGATCATCTTGGTCAGGTACGCGTCGCAGGCCTCACGCAGCGCCTGCTTGGAGCCGAAGTGGTGGCGCACCAGGCCTGACGACACGCCGGCGGTCTCGGCGATGCCTCTGATCGTGGCCCGTTCGAACCCGTGCTCGGCGAAGTGCTGCATCGCGGCGTCCCTGATGCGGGCGCGCGCGGTGAGGTCCTCGGGGTCGGGTCCGGTGGTGGTCACGCTCATCCGTCCTATCCATGTGTATAGGTCACTACTCGCTCATGTAAGAGGCTACACATGTGTGTAGTGGGTGTCCAGCCGCCGTTTTCTCAAGGTGGTCCGTACCGGTATTGACCGGGATGCGAGTGGGTGATCTTATGTGTCCAAAGCTGCACCCTTGTGGGGTGGAATGCTCAAAGGAGGACGCGTGCCCCCCAAACGTCCCGTTCTGATTACCCTTGTGACAGCCCTAGCCGCCTCTTCTCTCCTCACCGTCATGCCTGCCCAGGCAGCTCCCACCGATCTCGCCGACCGGCTCTACCCCACTCCGCAGGAGGTCACGGCCGGCGGCGACGACTTCCCCCTCACCCCCGTCGTGGGGCTGGTCCGTACCAGCAGAAGCGACCCGCAGGCCGAGACCGTCGTCAGGAAGGCGCTGCAGGCGGCGGGGGTCAGGCGGATCGAGACGACCGACGGCGCGGACCCGAAGACGCCCGTCACGCTCTGGCTGGGCGGCGGCAGCGACCGGCTGGGGGTGAAGGGCCCCGAAGGGCTTCCCGCCGAGGGCTACGTGCTGGCGACGGGCAAGGGCGCGGGCGGTGGCACGCACATCGCGCTCGACGGCGTCGACGCCGACGGCACCTACTACGCCGCGCTGACCTTCGCCCAGCTCGTCCGCAAGCGCCGCGGTACGGACCGGGTGCCCGGCGTGGTCGTGCGCGACTGGCCGTCCATGGCCTACCGGGGCTCTATCGAGGGCTTCTACGGCACGCCGTGGTCCCACCAGGACCGGCTGGACCATCTCGACCACCTCGGCGCGCACCGGATGAACACCTACGAGTACGCGCCCAAGGACGACCCCTACCACCGCGACAAGTGGCGGGAGCCGTACCCGCAGGACAAGCTGGCGCAGCTCGGCGAGCTGGTCACGCGGGCCCGCGCCAACCGGGTCGACTTCACCTTCGCGATCTCGCCGGGCCTGTCCATCTGCTACACCTCGGCCGGCGACGTGAACAGCCTGCTGGCCAAGTTCGACGCCATCTACGCGCTCGGCGGCAGGTCGTTCAACGTCGCGCTGGACGACATCGACCCCAACCGGTGGAACTGCGAGGGCGACCGCGCGAAGTACGGCGCCAAGGGGCCGGGCTGGGCGCAGACCGACCTGCTCAACACGGTGCAGGGCTGGGCGCGGGGCAAGGGCGACGTGGCGCCGCTGCAGACCGTGCCGACCGAGTACTACGACGCCACCGACACGCCCTACAAGAAGGCGTTCAGGGACAACCTCGACCCCGAGGTGATCGTCCACTGGACGGGCTGGGGCGTGGTCCCGGCCGCGATACTCAAGCGCGAGGCCGCCGCGGCGCGGGCGGTGTACGGCCACAAGATCCTGGTGTGGGACAACTACCCGGTCAACGACTACATCCCCGGGCGGCTGCCGATGGCCGCCTACACCGGCCGCGAGAACGGCCTGTCCGAGAGCCTGACCGGCATCATCTCCAACCCGATGAACCAGGCGGCCGTCAGCAAGGTCGCCCTCTACTCCTTCGGCGACTTCGGATGGAACGACCGCGCCTACGACGCCGAGCGGTCGTGGCTGCGCGCGCTGTCCGAGGTGGCCGGCGGCGACCAGGCGACCGTCCAGGCGCTGCGCGACTTCGCCGACCTCAACACCTTCGACGGCACGCTGCACGCCAGGCAGGCGCCCGTCCTGGCCGCCGCGATCGCCAAGGGCGAGGGGCTGCGCGCGCTCGCCGAGCGGTACGCCAAGGCCGCCGACCTGATCGCCCGAGGGGTGGCCGACCGGGCCTTCCTGGAGGAGGCGAAGTCGTGGCTCGACGCCGCCAGGCTGTGGACGACGGCCATGGTCAAGGCCCTCGACCTGGCCGACGCCGTCCGCGCCGACGACGGCGGGCGCGCGCTGGCCCTGCGCGGCGAGATCGCCAGGCTCGTCGCCGACGCCAAGGCCATCAGGGATGTACGGCAGCCGCACGCCACCACCTTCCCCAAGGTCGGCGACGGGGTGATCGACAGGTTCGTCACCGACGCCCTCAAGGCCCACGACGCCTGGGTCGGGGTCGACGCCCGGCGCCCGATCGCCTCGAGCACCCTCGCCGTCTACTCCGGGCACCTGCCCGAGTTCATGACCGACCGCGATCTCGGCACCTTCTACTGGAGCACCGCCCCGCCCGGCCCCGGCGACGCGGTGACCGTGGACCTCGGCTCGGCCAGGACCATCGGTGACGTCGCGGTGCTGATGGGCAAGAGCTCGAGCCCGGACGACTACATCCACGCGGGCGTCCTGGAGCACTCCCTCGACGGCGTGGGCTGGACCGAGCTGACCACCGGCACAACCGCCGAGGTCAGGGCCAAGGCGCCGGAGGGCACCCTGGCCCGCTACGTCCGCTACCGCTCGACCGGCGGGCAGGACAACTGGCTGGTCGTCCGCGAGTTCGAGGTCGCCACGCTCGACGAGGGCGAGACCAGGCTCACCGCGAGCGGCGCGCCCGCGGGCAACCTGGCGGCCACCGTCGACGGCGACCTCGACACCGTCTACACCGCGTCGGCGGCTCCCGCCGGCGGCGAGGCCCTGCAGGTGACGCTGTCCAGGACGCGGCAGATCGACAAGGTGATCGTCGTCGGCACCGGGTCCGCCGAGGTGCAGGTCAGGACGGACGGCCAGTGGCGGGGGATCGGCGCGCTGGCCGGGCCGTACACCGAGCTGGACGCCGCCGGCGTGCGGGGCGACGCCGTACGGCTGGCCTGGACGGCGGGGAGCGCGGCGCCGCGGATCGCCGAGGTCGTCCCGCGCTACGCCGACGTGCCGGCCGTCGACCTCACGGTCGCACCCGCCGCTGTGGCGGCCACGGCGGGCGGGAAGGCGAGCGCGGCCGCCGTGCTGACGTCGCGCCTGGCCAGGCCGGTCGAGGGGACGCTCGCGGTGAGCGCGCCCGACGGCTGGACCGTCGCCCCGGCGGACAAGCGGCTCACCGTGCCCCGCGGCGGACAGGTCACCGTCCCGCTGGAGATCACGCCGCCGGCCGGGGCGGCGGGCCGTACCGAGACGGTGACGGTGCGCTTCGGCGAGGTGAAGACCGAGGTGAAGGTGGCCGTCCACCGGCCGGTGGCGCAGGCCAACCTGGCGCTCGGCAGGCCCGTCACCGCCTCCAGCGTCGAGAACGGCACGGCGTTCGAGGCGGCCAAGGCGGTGGACGGCGACGCCGGCACCCGCTGGTCGTCCAAGGCCGCCGACGGCGAATGGCTGCGGGTGGAGCTGGCCCAGGCGACCGACATCGGCAAGGTGGTGCTGCGCTGGGAGACCGCGCACGCCGCCGCCTACCGCGTCGAGGTCTCCGCCGACGGCACCACCTGGCAGCCGGTCGCCGACGTGAGCGCCGGTGACGGCGGGGTGGACGAGCTGTGGATCGACACGCCGAACAGCGCGCGCTTCGTGCGCATGCAAGGGGTACGGCGGGCCACGGGCTTCGGCTACTCGCTGTGGGAGATGGAGGTCCACGCCGCCACCTGACCGGCGGGGGTGCGGGCCGTCCGGCCCGCACCCCCGCCTCGTTTGCCGAGTCGGGATGAGCGATTGGTCTTGCGTGGACTGCCTGGGGGCAACGGAACAACCATGAGGAACGGGATGAGTGTCAGGCGACTGGAATCGATGCTCCCGTTCCTCAGCAGGGACCTGGCCATCGATCTGGGCACCGCCGCCACCCGCATCCACGTGCGCGGCAAGGGCATCATGCTCAACGAGCCGTCCCTCGTCGCCGTCGACTCCGAGACCGGGCAGTTCGTCGCGTTCGGCGCGGAGGCCGGCAGGCAGCGGGCCGGGGTGGTCACCGTACGGCCGGTCAGGAACGGCGCGATCGTCGAGCCCGACGCGGCCCGCGTGATGCTCCGCCACTTCGTGCACAAGGTGCACGGCCACCCGTACGCCAGGCCGAGGATGACGATCGCGGTCCCGGGCGGGATCACCGCGATCGAGCGGAGGGTGATGGTGGAGGCGGCCTACGAGGCGCAGGCCCGCCAGATCATCTTCATGGAGCAGCCGCTGGCCGCGGCGCTCGGCGCGGGCCTGGAGCTGGGCGACCCGATGGCGGCCATCGTCGTGGACGTCGGCAGCGGCACCACGGACGTGGCCGCGGTGTCGATGGGCAGGGCGGTGGCCGTCCGGTCGATGCGGACGGGCGGCGAGGCGATGGACGCGGCGATCAGGCTGGAGGTCCGCCGCGCCCACGGCATCGTCATCGACGACCGGACGGCCGAGACGCTCAAGGAGCAGATCGGCTCGGCCTGCGAGCCGTCCGCGGGCCGGCGGATGGAGGTGAACGGTACCCATCCGCGGCACGGTGCGCCGATGTCGGCCATGGTGTCGGCGGAATGCGTGCACGAGGCGCTCGACCCGGCGGTGCGGGCGATCGTCGAGGCGGTGCGCGAGGTGCTGGAGTCGTGCTCGCCGGAGATCGCCGCCGACGTGGCCAGGCGCGGCCTGCTGCTGACGGGCGGCGGCGCGCTGCTGAGCGGGCTGCCCAGGAGGCTGCGCCGCGATCTGGGCATCCCGGTCGACTTGGTGAACCGGCCCCAGCACACGGTGGCGCTGGGCCTGGGCATGTGGGCGGCGCGCAACTAACCGGGCATCCGCTCCAGCAGGCTCTTCATGTCGTCGGCGTGCTCCTCCTCCTTCGCCAGGAGCTCCTCGAAGACGCGGCGCGTGGTGACGTCCTTGTCGCCGAGCCACTGGATGATCTCGGTGTAGGCGGCGATGGCGATGCGTTCGGCGACCAGATCCTCCTTGATCATCTCGGTGAGTCCGGGGCTGGCGTCGTACTGCGAGTGCGAGCGGGCGGTGAGCGTGTCGGGGTTGAGGTCGGGCTGGCCGCCGAGCTGCACGATCCTGGCGGCCAGCTTGTCGGCGTGCTCCTGCTCCTCGGCAGCGTGCTCCAGGAACTCGGCGGCGACCGACTCGGCCATGATGCCGGTGGCGGTGTAGTAGTGGCGCTTGTAGCGGAGCACGCAGACGATCTCGGTCGCCAGCGCCTCGTTGCACACCTGGATCACCCGATCCAGGTCCGCCCCGTAGGCGTCGGTGATGGGGCCCTTGCCGATCTCGGCCCTGGCGCGCTCGCGGATGGTCTTGATGTCGGTCAGGAACTCAGCCATGGCCCGCATATGCCCTCCCTGTCCGAAGTGACGCACCAGCGGCCCGCAAAGGATGGCCCTGCACTTCGTGTACGGCCCGCGGCCGGCGCGCTCTACAGGTAGAGCCGCAGCAGGTCGTCCTCGGTCTCGCGGCGGACGATCGCGCGGGCCGCGCCGTCCCGCACCGCCACGACGGGCGGCCGGGTCACGTGGTTGTAGTTGCTGGCCATGGAGCGCTGGTAGGCGCCCGACACCGGTACGGCCAGCAGGTCGCCTGGCCGGACGTCGTCAGGCAGCGGCAGATCCCTGACCAGCACGTCGCCGCTCTCGCAGTGCTTGCCTACCACGGTGAACGGGCTGAGCGGCGCGTCGGAGGCGCGGTTGGCCAGCGAGGCGGTGTAGGCGGCGCCGTACATGCCGGGGCGGGGGTTGTCGCTCATGCCGCCGTTCACGCTCACGAACCCGCCCTTGATCGTGCCGATCTCGTAGAGCGCCACCGTGGACGGCCCCGCGATGGACCTGCCGGGCTCGACGGCCAGGTGCAGGCCCACCGTCTCCTTCCTGAGCACCGTGAGCAGCTCGGCGGGCGTCGGCGGGGTGGGGTCGTCCGGCGTGTAGGCGATGCCGAGGCCGCCGCCCAGGTCGAGCCTGGTGACGCCGACGGACGCGGCGAACTCGGACATGCGGGCGGCGGCGACGCCGAAGCCGTCCAGTTCGGTGATCTGCGAGCCGATGTGGGAGTGCAGGCCGTACAGCTCCAGCGAGGGCTCGGCGGTCACCCGCTCCACCGCGAGCGCGGCCGCGCCGGCGCTCAGCGAGAAGCCGAACTTGGAGTCCTCGCCGCCGGTGGCGATGAAGGCGTGGGTGTGCGGGTCGACGCCCGGCGTCACCCTGATCATCACCCGCTGCCGGACGCCCAGCGAGGCGGCGATCGCGGCGAGCCTGGCGATCTCGGTGAAGGAGTCGACGACGACGCAGCCGATGCCCCACGCCACGGCGCGGCGCAGCTCGGCGGGCGACTTGTTGTTGCCGTGGAAGACGACCCGCTCGGGCGGCATCCCGCCGGCCATGGCCACCGCGAGCTCCCCGCCCGTGCAGACGTCGAGGGACAGGCCGAGCCGGTCGAGCCAGCGCACCACCTCGGGGCACAGGAACGCCTTGCCGCCGTAGTGGACGTCACCGTCCGGCAGCGCGTCCAGCCACGCCCGCGCGCGGGCGGTGAAGTCGGCCTCGTCCAGCACGTAGGCGGGCGTGCCGTACACACGGGCCAGCTCGACCGCGCCGATGCCGCCGAGATGCAGCTCCCCGCCGTCCCACGTCGCGGTCTGGGGCCAGATGTCCAAGCTCATGAGGCGCGAGCGTAAGCAACCCCGACGCCTCGCAGGGCGGAGCGTCGATGGATTCGTTGGTGAGGGTCGCATGCCTTCACGAGGCTTGGTGGCGCATGACCGCCTGGCCACGATGTGGAGCCATGCGAAAACACCTGGTCATCGCCCTGGCGGCGGTCTGCGCGCTGGGCGCGGGATGCGGGAGGTCCACCTCGGGTACGGCGGCGCCCACGCCGCCCTCCTCGACCGGCAAGAGCGCCAAGGACCTCGTCCCCGACGCCGTGCGGAAGTCGGGCGAGCTGCGGATGGCGACCTCGGAGGGCTACCCGCCGATGGAGATGTACAAGCCGGGCACCCAGGAGATGACCGGCGTCGACGCCGACCTGGCCGTCGCCGTCGGGGCGCGGCTCGGGTTGCGGACCCGCATCATCAACGCCTCCTTCGACGGCCTCATCCCGGGGCTGCAGGGCGGCAGGTGGGACATCGCCATGGCCGCGCTCAGCGATCTGGAGCAGCGCCGCAAGGCCGTCGACTTCGTCGACTACTTCAACGCCGGCGGCTCGATCATGGTCAGGAAGGGCAACCCCGAAGGCATCAAGACCCTCGCCGACCTGTGCGGCAAGAAGGTCGTCCTGGCCAAGGGCAGCTCCAACCTGGAGATCGGCAAGCGCCAGAACGACAAGTGCGCGCAGAAGATGGAGATCATGCAGAGCGAGGACGCCCCGACCGGCCTGCTCACCATCGACTCCGGCCGCACGGTCGCCACGATCGTCGACTCGCCCGTGGCCGCCATGTACGCCAAGGAGACCGGCAAGTACGAGGTCCTCGCCGAGCAGTACGACGCCGGACCGTGGGGCATCGCGATCGACAAGAAGCAGACCGGCCTGCGCGACGCCGTCGCCAAGGCGCTGCAGGAGCTGATCGACAGCGGCGAGTACGGCAAGATCCTGGAGAAGTACGGCACGACGGCGAACGCCGTGGCCAAGGTCACGATCAACACCGGCGCATGACGGAGCTTCGGATCGAGGCGGTGAAACCGCCCAGGCCGGGACGGCTCGTCGCGGCGGTGCTGGCGGCGCTGGTGATGGCGTGGCTGATCTACACCGTCATCGTCAACCCCAACCTGCACTGGGACGTGATCGCCGAGTTCCTGCTGGACGGGCGCATCCTGGGCGGCCTGTGGATCACGATCGCGCTCACCGCGCTGTCCATGGTCATCGGCGTCGGCCTCGGCGTGCTCGCCGCCGTCATGCAGCTGTCGGACAGCCCCGTGCTGCGCGGCGCGGCCGGCCTGTACACCTGGTTCTTCCGCGGCACGCCGCTGCTGGTGCAGCTCATCTTCTGGTTCAACATCGGCCTGGTCTTCCCCGAGATCGGGATCGGCGTCCCGTTCGGCGGGCCGATGTTCCTCCAGTGGCCGGCCAACGAGCTGATCACGCCGTTCACGGCGGCGCTGCTCGGGCTGACCATCAACGAGGGCGCCTACATGGCCGAGATCGTCCGCGCCGGCATCCGCTCGGTCGATCCCGGCCAGCGGGAGGCGGCCGAGTCGCTCGGCATGACGCACCGGCAGATCCTGCGCAGGGTCGTGCTGCCCCAGGCGATGCGGGTGATCATCCCGCCGACCGGCAACCAGTTCATCTCGATGCTGAAGACCACCTCGATGGTCTCCGTCATCTCCGGCGCCGAGCTGCTGACCGTCTCCCAGCGGATCTACCTGGACAACTTCGAGGTCATCGCGCTGCTGGTGGTCGCCTCGACGTGGTACCTGCTGCTCACCAGCGTGGCCACCGTCGGCCAGCGCTTCCTGGAGAGGAGGTTCAGCCGTGGCCACTAGCATGGTGAAGATCGAGTCGGTCAGGAAGCGCTTCGGGCAGCTCGAGGTGCTGAAGGGCGTCAGCCTCGACGTGCCGGCCGGCTCGGTGGTCTGCGTGGTGGGTCCCTCCGGTTCCGGCAAGTCGACGCTGCTGCGCTGCGTCAACCGGCTGGAGACGATCGACGCGGGCCGGGTGTGGGTGGACGGCGAGCTCATGGGCTTCGCCGAGAAGGGCGGCAGGCTGCACCTGCTGCGGCCCGACGAGCTGTGCCGGCAGCGGCAGGAGATCGGCATGGTCTTCCAGCGCTTCCACCTGTTCCCGCACATGACCGCGCTGGAGAACGTCATGGAGGGCCCGTGCACGGTCAAGCGCGTCTCGAAGGCCGCGGCCACCTCCCGTGCGCTCGCGTTGCTCGACCGGGTGGGCCTGGCCGACAGGGCGGGGCACTACCCCCGGCAGCTGTCGGGCGGCCAGCAGCAGCGGGTCGCGATCGCGCGCAGCCTGGCCATGAACCCGAAGCTCATGCTGTTCGACGAGCCGACCAGCGCGCTCGACCCCGAACTGGTGCAGGAGGTGTTGCAGGTCATGCGCGACCTGGCGGCCAGCGGGATGACGATGATCGTGGTCACCCACGAGATGGGGTTCGCCAGGGAGGCGGGCGACCACCTGGTGTTCATCGACGACGGCGTGATCGTGGAGGAGGGCCCGCCCCGCGAGGTGCTGTCCCAGCCGCGTCACGAACGCACCCGCGCCTTCCTCGGGCAGGTCTTGTGAACGGCGCACTCCTCGGGAAGGGTTCGGCTCCGTGAGCCTCGACGTACTGATCAGCGGTGGCCTGGTGGCCGACGGGACGGGCGCGCCGTTGCGCCGGGCCGACGTCGGCGTCACCGGTGACCGCCTCGTCCTGCTGCCCAAGGGCGGCCCGGCCGACGGCGGGGGAGCGCGGGTGATCGACGCCACCGGGCTGGTGGTCGCTCCCGGCTTCATCGACGTCCACACTCACTCCGACGGGGTGTCCCTGCTCGGCGAGGCGGGCAGGCAGCTGGCCGCCGCCCCCGTGCGCATGGGTGTCACCGTGGAGATCTGCGGCAACTGCGGGTCGAGCCTGTTTCCCGCGCTGCCCGAGCGGGTGCCGGCGCTGAGCCGGTCCAGCAGGGCGGGCTTCGGCGGCGACATCCCGATATTTCAGGACTACGGGGCGTTCGTGGAGGCGCACGAGCGGGCCCCGCGGTCCAACCATCTGACCTCCCTCGTCGGCCACGGCACCCTCCGCGCCGGCGTGCTCGGCTACGAGGACCGCCCTGCCACCCCGGCCGAACTCGACACCATGTGCGCGTTGCTGGACGACGCGCTGGCCGCCGGGGCGGCGGGCCTGTCCACGGGGCTCATCTACACCCCCGGCACCTACGGCGACACGGCCGAGGTGGTCGCGCTGGCCAGGGTCGCGGCCAGGTACGGCAAGCCGTACGTCACCCACCTGAGAGACGAGATGTCCCGCGTCGAGCAGGCGCTGGAGGAGGCCGTCGAGATCGCCCGCAGGAGCGGGGCCGCGCTGCACGTCAGCCACCACAAGACCGCAGGCAGGCACGCCTGGGGCAGAACCCGGCGGACGCTCCCGCGCATCGCCGAGCTGCGGGCCCAGGGCATGGACGTCACCTGCGACGTCTACCCCTACACCGAGGGCAGCACGTCGCTGTCGGCGATGTTCCCCCCGTGGGCCAACGACGGCGGCACCGAGGCGTTGCTCGAACGGCTGCGCGACCCCCTCCAGCGCGACCGGATGCGCCGGGCGATCGAGGAGGGCGTGCCCGGCTGGGAGAACACGGTCGGCAACGGCGGATGGGATCGCATCTCCGTCGCCTGCGCCGTCAACCATCCCGAGGTCGAGGGCCGCACCATCGCCGAGCTGGGCGGCGACCCCGTGGACACCGCCGCCGAGCTGCTCCTCGCCGAGGAGGGCGAGGTGACGATCATCAGCCACTCGATGCGCGAGGACGACGTCCAGCGGGTTCTGGCCAGCGAGTTCGCCATGATCGGCTCGGACGGCGTGCCCAAGCCAGGTCATCCGCACCCGCGCCTGGCCGGCACCTTCCCCAGGGTGCTCGGCCGCTACTCCCGCGACCAGGGCCTGTTCCCGCTGGAGGTCGCCGTCCACAAGATGACCGGCATGGCGGCCGACAGGTTCGGGCTCACCGGCAGGGGAGTCGTGCGCGACGGCGCGCACGCCGACCTGGTGCTGCTCGACCCCGAGACGGTGGCCGACGGCGCCACCTACGCCGATCCGCTGCTGCCGCCCACCGGCATCCGGGCCGTCGTCGTGGCGGGCCGGGTCGCCGTGGAAGACGGCACGCTCACCGAAGACAGACCAGGAAGGATCATCGGGCGGTGAACGACATCACGCTCGCCGTGGCGACGCGCGATCTGGTGACGGGAGAGTTCCACGGCGTCAACGAGGACGCCGAGCTGCCGCTGGCCAGCGTCGGCAAGCTGCTCCTGCTGGCCGAGGTGGCGATGAGCATCGAAGGCGGCATCCTCCACCCCGACACGCCCGTGACGCTGCACGAGGACGACTACTGCGGCGGCTCGGGGCTGCTGCTGTCGCTGTCCGGGCGCAGCTGGACGATCGGCGACCTGGCCCTGCTGACCGCCGCGATCAGCGACAACACCGCCACCAACGCCCTGCTGCGCAGGGTCGGCGTGGACCGGGTCAACGCGGCGGCCGCCGCCCTCGGCCTGTCGAGAACCCGGCTGCTCGACCGCATCAGGGAGCCGCGCGGCCCCGAGGATCCGCCGACGTTCGCGATCGGCACCGCCGCCGAGCTCTCCGGCCTGGCCGCGCTCGTCGCGGGTGCGGGCGGCTGGCAGGTGCTCATGCGCGGCTGGATGCAGCAGAACACCGACCACAGCCTCGTCCCCGCCCTGGTCAGGCACGATCCCGAAGGCGGCTGGCTGGCCAACAAGACCGGCACCGACGACGGCGTCAGGTCCGACGTCGGGATCATGGACGGGCGGATCGCCTACGCCGTGCTCGCCCACGGTCCCTCGGGCAGCGAGCACGAGCTGGCGTCCGCCGTACGGCAGGCGGGGCTGGACATCGCGGCCCGCCTCAGCGCAACGAGGGCTCCAGCGAGTTCCTGAGCTGCGCCGAGGCCGTGCGCAGGTAGGCGAGGAAGGACCGGGCGGCCGGGTTCGGGTTGGTCGGCCGCCTGGCCACGCCGATCCTGCGGAACAGGTTCGGCGTGGCCAGGCGGCAGGTGGTCAGCCCCGTCGCGCCCTGCAGGCCGAGGCTCGGCACCAGCGCGACGCCGAGCCCGGCCCGCACCAGGCCGATCGTCACCTCGTAGTGGTCGCTGCGGCAGCGGATCTGCGGCGAGAAGCCCTCCAGCGTGCTGGCCCGCTCGAGGATCGACACCGGGTGCTCGGCGCCGAACGTGGTGATCCACGGCTCGTCGGCCAGGTCGGCCAGCCGTACCCTGGGCCGCTGGGCGGCGGGGTGGCCGGCCGGCACGACCAGGAGCTGCGGCTCGTCGAACAGGTGCACCACCTCCACCCCTTCGGGGCACTGCCACGGGTCGAGGGCGTGCTCGAAGACCACCAGCACGTCGAGCGCGCCGCGCTCCAGATCGGGCAGCAGCTCGTACGGCTGGCCCTCCACCAGGTCGAGCGCCACCTTGGGATACCGGGAGGCGAACCGCGACAGCGCCAGCGGCAGCAGCCGGTAGCCCGCGGAGGCGAAGAAGCCGATGCGCAGCTCACCGGCGTCCACCCTGGCCTGGGCGAGCAGGTCCTTCTCCGCCGCCTCGATGATGTCCACCACCTCCTGCGCGCGGATGGCGAGGCGGCGTCCGGCCTCGGTCAGCCGCAGGCTCTGCGCGTTGCGCTCGACCAGGCCGACACCCGCCTCCTGCTCCAGGCGGGACAGCTGGTGGGACACCGCGGACGGCGACAGCTTCAACACTCTCGCGGCACCGGCGATGCTGCCCGTCCTGAACACCTCAAGCAGGACACGCAGCCGGTTACTACTCAACACGTGACCAAGAGTATGAGCCTGATCACCGAACCGCACCAGCGGTGTCGGCACGCTCCCGCCGCGACGGGCGTCATCGGGATCCACGCGCGACATCCCAGAGCGGGGCGGGCGACGGTCAGGAGCACATGCCGGCCGGGTACGGCCGGCCGGGGAACAGCCGCCGCCAGCCCGCCTCGTCCAGCGCGCCGCCCGCCTTCGCGCAGACGGCCTTGGCGGCCAGCGCCGGGTCGACGGGGCTCTCCCGCACGGTGCCGTCCTCCCGCAGGCCGATCAGCCTCGCGCCGTCGGCGCTGAAGGCCACGTCGGCGATGTCCTGGCCCAGCGGCACCCTGCTGATCTCGCGCAGCGTCGTGGCGTCCCACAACGTGGTGTGGTCGCCGCCCAGCGCCAGCAGCGTGCCGTCCGGCGAGAACCTGATGCTGGCGCCCGGCACCGCACGCCTGACCGTCTGCGGGGGCCAGGTGCTCAGCCTCCACACCGCGAAGAAGTCGGCGTCGATCACGAAGGCGGCCGTGCGGCCGTCGGGAGCGAAAGCGCCGGCGAAAGTGCTGCCGCCCAGTTCGGTGACCTTGCCCGACGACAGGTCCACCAGGTCGCGTCCCGCGAACAGCCGCCTGCCGTCGGGGGAGAAGACCAGCGGCCGGGCGATCGTGGCGAGCGGGCCCATGATCGGCTCGCCCTCCGGCACGCTCCAGATTCTCAGCTCGCCCGCGGCCGAGATGGCCAGCCGCCGGCCGTCGGCCGACAGCGCCACGTCGTCGACCGGGCCGGTGGGGATCGCGAGGACCTGGGCGCGGCTCGCCACGTCCCAGACCGTGGTGTCCTGCCCGCCCACCGCCACTAACCTGGCCGCGCCGTCGAAGGAGAGCTCGCCCGCCACGGGGAGGCCGCCCATGAGCTCGCCCGTCGCCGTGTCGTGCAGGTCGGTCCGCTGTCCCCGCTGGACGGCGGCGACGCTGCCGTCGGGGGAGAGCAGCCGCTGCGGCGGTGCGCCGGCGAAGAACCGGCGGCCGGCGCTGAGCGCGATCGTCTCCTGCCGGCGGGGCGCGTCGGCCAGGACGTCGGAGACGTCGATGGAGTGCACGGTGCCGCCCTCCACCGTGTAGCGGATCGCCCTGCCGTCGGCCGAGAAGGCGAACTCTCCTGCCGCCTTCTCGGCCGGATAGGTGCCGAGCAGCTGGCCGTCGGACAGCCGCCACAACCGGACCGTCTGCCCGAACTCCGGCTCGGGCCACGTCCGGCTCGTCTCGGGGGGCGGCTGGGAGGGCTGGTCCGACACCGGCCCGGTCCAGGCGGCGGGCCCCGGTTCCAGCTCGCCGGGTTCGAGCGGTTCGAGCAGGAAGCGGCCGTCGGGCGAGAACGACTGCGGTCCCCACCACCCCCCGGCGTCCCGCTCGTGGTCGGCCAGGCGCGCCTTGACGGTGCCGGTGGCCGTGTCGAGCAGGGTGCCGCCGATCATCAGGCGGCGCCCGTCGGGGCTGAAGGCCGTGACCGGCGGCAGCTCGACGTCGGCCGCGCCGACGAGCGGCTCGCCCGCGTGGGTGTAGAGGCGCACGCGCCGGGTGAGGTCCCACACCTGGACCCGGCCCGAGGCGGCGGAGACCGCGGCCCACCTGCCGTCGGGGGAGGTGGCGACGGTCGCCTGGGTGACGTCGAGGAGCGGGGGGCCGCCCTCGGTCGAGTAGAGCCGGGTGCGGTGGCCGGTGGTGACGCCGAGGAGCCCGCCCCGCGCGTACAGCGCGGGCCTGCCGCCTGGCCAGGTGCCCCGGACGGGTGCCCCGGTGGTCAGGTCCCACACGCGGACCGCCTCGGCGTCGCCCGCGGCGTAGAACCTGCCGTCACCGGACAGCGCGGTCCACCCGTCGGCGGGCACGGGCAGTCGGTACTCGCCGGCCAGCTTCCTCGTGGCCAGATCCCAGCGCCGCAGCCGGTCGTTCCGCCGGCCGAGCAGGCTGGTGCCGTCGTCGGCGAGGCGGTAGGCCGTGCCGGCCACCGGCTCGGGGTCGCTGAAGGTGTCGAGGTCGCTCTGGCCGAGCGAGCGCTGCAGGGCGTTGCGGGCCTCCGGCACCGGCGCCAGGGTCCACGCGGCCACGCTCAGCTTCATCGCGGTCATGGGGTCCGCGCTGCGCAGGCTCTCGGCGCGCGCCGCCACCTCCCTGGCGCTCTCGTGGGCCGCGTCGCTGGAGCCGTCGCCGGACGTGCCGCGGGACGGTTCGCGCGCCGCGTCGCGGGAGGGGTCGTGGGCCGCGCCGGCCAGGTCGCTCGTGCCCGCCTGCCGGTGGCGGGACAGCCCGTCCGTCACGGTCACCACCGTCGCCGCCAGCGCCACCGCCACGGCCGCGGCCAGCCCCGCCACCAGCATCCTGCGTCTGTGCCTGCGCCGCCGGAAGGGCGTGACGTCCTCGGCCCACGTGCGCAGCCTCGGCCACGCGTGGAACAGAGCTTGGCTGGCCGGGCCCACCGAGTCGTCGGCGACGGCGACCAGCCTGCCCTCCGGCCGGTCGGCGGGCGGCACCGCGATGCTGCGCCGTACCAGGAGGCCCGCCTCGGTCAGCGCGGCGACCGCCGGGTCGTCGCCGACCTCGGCCAGCGGGAGCCTGCCCGGCTCGCGCATCCGCAGCAGGATCTCCGGGAGCGTCGACTGCTGCTCGGGCGGCAGGCTCTGGTAGACGCGCTCGGCCACGTCGCCGAGCGCGGGCGGGCCCGTCAGCCCCTCCGGCGGCCTGATCTCGGCGGCCAGGTGGGCGCCGACGGCCGGCTCGGCGCTGCCCGTCAGGCCGATCAGCAGCTCGCGCGCCGTGGGCCGGTCGCCGGGCTCCTTGGACAGCGCCCTGGCGGCCAGGGACCTGAGCGGTTCGGGCAGGTCGCTCACGTCGGGATCGACGGTCAGCACCGCGTGCATCAGCTCGCCCAGGCTCTCGGCCGCGAAGGGGTCGCGGCCCGTCGCGGCGAACAGGACGGCCGCCCCCCACGAGAACACGTCCGCGGGCGGCCCCGCGGCGCCCCCGGTGAACACCTCGGGGGTGGGACGCTGCGCGTCGGCGGTGCCGACACCGGTGACCCTGGGACCCTCGGAGCCCAGCCGCAGGCAGCCGGGCCCCAGATGGAGGTGGACGGCGCCCGCGTCGTGGATCGCGACCAGCGCGGTGGCCAGCGCGACCGCGATCCTGTGCAGCGCCTCGCCCGCGTAGGGGCCGGCATGCGCGACCGCCTCCCGCAGGCTGGGCCCCTCGACGAACTCGCTGACCACGTAGCCGGGCCCCGACTCGACCACCCTGGCCACGCAGTGCGGCGCCACCACGGGCGCCCTGCCGCGCGCCATCTTGATCACATAGCGTCTGCCCCCGCGGTCATAGGCGTCGAAGCAGGAGCCGAGCCGTCCCGCCAGCCAGTAGCCGCCCAGCCGGTCGGGATCGTCGGGAAGCAAACGCGTCGTCACTGCAGCTTAGATGCGCCGATCCCGGATTTGGTTGTGACCCATTCGCGGCGCAGCACCGACATGACGATCTCGTCGTGCCACACGCCCTCCCACAGCAGGGCGTCGCGCAGCACACCCTCCACGACGAAGCCGGCCTTCTCGTAGACGTGCCTGGCGCGCTCGTTGAAGGCGTAGACGCCCAGGCTGACCCGGTTGATCGGGGTCGTGGCGAAGACGTGGCCGAGCACCAGCCTGATCGCCTCGGTGCCGAAGCCCTTGCCGAACACCCGCGACCCGATCAGCGCGATCCGCAGGTTGCACGAGAGGTTGTCGGCGTCGAGCTCGTTGAGCACGATCTCGCCGACGTACTCGTCGCCGTGGCAGATCGCCAGGTCGAGCCGGTCGTCGTGGTCCTTGCGGGTGGCGTACCACATCGTGGCGCGCTCGCGGTCCACTCCCGCGCGCGATCCGGTCAGCCGTCTGACCTCCTCGTCGGAGGCCAGTTCGAGCAGGCCGTCGACGTGCTCGGCGCCGACGGGGCGCAGCGTGATCCGCTCCCCGGTCAGGGTGGGTTTGGTGACGAACATGCGCTCTTCCTATCGGATGGCGTCCAGGGCCTGTCCCGCCGCCTCCTGCGGCGGCGTCGACGTCGTGTCGACCCGCAGGTCGGCGACCTGCCTGAAGTACGGGTCCCGCCTGGCCTTCATGACGGCGGGGTCGAAGTCGGGGCGGTGGTCGCTCGACCGCATCCGCTCCGCCAGCACCTCGGGGGTCGCGTCCAGCCAGATCACGAACGCCTGCCGCAGCGCCGCGCGCACCTCGGGGCGCTCCACGGTGCTCGCCGCCGCGGCCACGACCTGGTCCTCGCCGAGCGCGTCGAGCACGTGCTCGGCCTCCCGCTCGTGCAGGACGTCGGCGCCCTCCGTCCTGGCGATCTCGGCCGCGCTGCTGCCGTACCGGCGCCTGAGATAGGAGTCGCTGTCGCTCATCGGCAGGCCGAGCGCCTGCGCCAGCAGCAGGGCCACGGTGCTCTTGCCCGACCCCATCAGCCCGATGACGACGACGGGTTTGTTTCTCGACATGGGGATAGAGGTTTCCTTGGCTCTAGGGAGGTATTCCATGACCATCGCCGGAAGCATTTTCCTCATCATGCTCGGCGCCGTGCTCACATGGGCCGTCGAATGGGACATCGCCGGCCTGGACATCAACATCGTGGGCGTCATCCTCATGCTGGGTGGAGTCGCCTTACTGCTGTTCGGGCTCTACCGGGTCCGCGTGACGCGCGAGATCGTGTCGCCGGTCGAGCCCGACAGGGAGCGCACGACCGTGTACGAGGAGCGGCGCTACACCGACCCGCCGCAGATCTGACAGAGGGGGTTCGCCATGCCCGGACGCGAGGAACTGCCTTCGACCATCGCGCGCTCGCCGAAGAAGGCGCAGGAGACCTGGATCAAGGCGCACGACTCGGCGGTGAAGACCTACGGCGAGGGCGAGCGCGCCCACCGCACCGCCTTCTCGGCGCTCAAGCACTCCTTCGAGAAGGTCGGCGACCACTGGGAGCCGAAGTCCGGCAAGGGCCCCTCCGACAAGGGCGCCACCGACCGTTCCGGGCGGACCGCCGAGGGCGTCGACGCCAACGCCAGCAAGCAGCACCTGTACGACGTGGCCGCCAGGCTCGGCGTCACGGGACGCTCCAAGATGACCAAGTCCGAGCTCGTCGACGCGATCAAGAAGGCCAACCGGCGGGAGACGGCCAGATCACGCTGACCGAGTGCGAAAGGGGATCCCCAGGCGCGGGGATCCCCTTTCGCGTACCCGGGCTCTCACAGCAGGCGCCTGACCGCCGCCACGATGGCGCGCCGGTCGATGCCCGCGTCGGCCAGCTGCTCGGCGGGAGTGGCCGAGCCCGGCATCCCCCGCACCGCCAGCTTGATCACCCGCGGCCCCAGCTCGGAGACGGCGTCGAGCACCGCGTCGCCGAGGCCGCCCTCCGGCCGGTGGTCCTCGACGGTGATGAGGTTCCCCGTCGTGGTGGCGGCCTCGTTCAGCACGGCCTGGTCGACGGGCTTGATCGAGTACATGTCGACGACGCCGACGGGAACGCCCTCACCCTTGAGCGTGTCGGCCGCGGCCAGCGCCTCGTGGACGGTGATCCCCGCCGCGATGATGGTCGCCCGGTCGTCGGGCGAGTGCCGCAGCACCCGTGAACCGCCGACGGTGAACGGCTCGCCGGGATCGTAGATGACGGGCGTGTCCCCGCGCGTGGTGCGCAGGTAGGAGACACCCCGGATGTCGGCCATCTCGTTGACCAGCGCCGCGGTCTGGTTGGCGTCACAGGGGTAGAGCACCGTGCTGCCGTGGACGGCGCGCAGCATGGCCAGGTCCTCCAGCCCCATCTGCGAGGGGCCGTCCTCGCCGATCGACACGCCCGCGTGCGAGCCCACGACGCGCAGGTTCGCGCCGCTGACCCCGGCCATCCTGAGGAAGTCGTGCGCCCTGGTGAGGAAGGCGGCGAAGGTCGACACGTACGGCACCCAGCCCCGGATCTGCAGGCCGACGCCGGTGGCGACCATCTCCTGCTCGGCGATGTAGCACTCGAAGAACCGCTCGGGGAAGGCGTGCGCGAAGGCCTCGGTCCTGGTGGAGTCGGCCACCTCGCCGTCCACCACCACCACGTCGCCGCGGGCCTCGCCCAGGGTTCTCAGCGCCTCGCCGAACGCGGTCCTGGTGGCGGCCTTCGTGCCGACCTCGAAGACCGGCCATTCGGTGGGGCCGCTGTCGAAGACGTGCGGCGGGCGATCGTTGTCCGGCGGGCTGACCTTGACGGTCACGCCCCGGTCGCCGCCCAGCTCGCGGATGGCCTGCTCGGGGTCCTTCAGCGGCTTGCCGTGGGCGCCCTCGCGGTTGTCCACCGCGCTGACGCCTTCACCCTTGCGGGTGCGGGCCAGGATCACGGTCGGGCGCCTGCGCGTGTTGCGCGCGTCGCCGAGCGCGTAGTCGATCTCGCCGGGGTCGTGGCCGTCCACCTCGATCGTGTGCCAGCCGAAGGCGCCGAACCTGCGCGCGTAGGCGCCGGTGTCCCAGCCGTGCCGGGTCGGGCCGCGCTGGCCGAGCCTGTTCACGTCGACGATCGCGGTGATGTTGGCCAGGCCCTCGTCGGCGGCGTGCTCGGCGGCCTCCCATATCGAGCCCTCGGCCAGCTCGCTGTCCCCGCACAGCACCCACACGTGGTACGGCAGCCGGTCGAGGCGCCGCCCCGCCAGCGCCACTCCCACGCCGACCGGCAGTCCCTGACCGAGCGAGCCCGTCGCCACGTCGACCCACGGCAGCCGCGGCGTCGGATGGCCCTCCAGGCGGCTGCCGCGCTTCCTGAAGCTCAGCATCTCCTCGTCCGTGATGGCCCCCGCCGCCTTGAACAGCGCGTACAGCAAGGGAGAGGCGTGCCCCTTGGAGAAGATGAGGTGGTCGTTGGCGGGATTGCCGGGGTCGTCGAAGTCGTATCTCAGATGGTGGGCGAACAGCACGGCCATCAGGTCCGCCGCGGACATGGACGAGGTCGGGTGGCCTGAACCCGCCGCCGCGGAGCTTCGCACCGAGTCCACCCGCAGCTGCGCCGCCAGCTCGCACAGGTAATGAACATCGCGCTCGGGCATCGGTCCTCCTAGGGTCTCCCGCCGCCTACCCAGCCCCGCGGTCGCTATGTGCGGCGCAGGGCGCGGGTGGCCACCGTCGCGCCCGCGGCCACGGCGCCGAGCGCGACCAGCACGGACCGGCGGTGCCGGGACAGCCAGGCCTGCGGGCTCCTGCCGTGGGCGCGGGAGTCGAAGGTCCCGTGCGCCCCGTGGTCGCGGTACTCGTCGGCGGGCGCCCACAGGTTCGCCACGCCCGTCGGCGGTCTGTCGGCGGTGAGCTGCGACTGCTGACCGGTTCTGGCCAGGTAGCGGTCGAGCAGCCCGGGTGCGACGCGCTCGCCGACCAGCGTGAGAGCGGTCGACGCGCCCACCCAGTACTCCCTGCGCTCGGGATGGTCGGCGGCGTGGACCAGCGCCCGCGCCGCCACCTCGGGCTGGAAGATCGGCGGCACCGGCTGCGGATGCCGGCGCAGGCGCGACAGCACCCAGTCGAACTGCGGGGTGTTCACGGCGGGCAGCTGGACCATGGTGACCCGCACCCCGCTGCCCTCGGCCATCAGCTCCGTCCGCACCGACTCGGTGAAGCCCTTGATCGCGTGCTTGGCGCCGCAGTAGGCCGACTGCAGCGGGATCCCCCGGTAGGACAATGCCGAGCCGGCCTGCACGATCACCCCGCTGTCGCGGGGCCGCATCAGCTCCAGCGCCACCTTGGTGCCCCACACGTAACCGAGGTAGGTCACCGCGGTGGCCCGCTCGAACTCCTCGGGACTCACCTCGGTGAAGGGGGCGAACACCGCCGAGAAGGCCACGTTCATCCACACGTCGATGGGGCCGAGATCCTCCTCGGCGCGTCGCGCGGCCTGCCGTACCTCCTCGTAGGAGGAGACGTCGGCCGGGTAGACGACGCCGGAGCCGCCCGCGGAGCCGACGTCGACGGCCGCGGCCCCCAGGCCCGCCGTCCCGCGCGCGATCAGCGCCACCGTGTCGCCGCGCGCGCCGAGCTCGCGCACCACCGCTCTGCCGACACCCCCACTGGCACCCGTCACCACCACCACACGGGAAGGGCGCATCAGCCCGCCTCTCCCGCTCCTCGCTCTCTCTGCCGGCGTACGGCGAGCACGATGTCGGCGATCGTGGCCAGGGCCAGCACGCCTGCCACGACGGCGAGCCAGCCGATCCCCGCGATGACGCTGATCGCGCCGATCGCCAGGAGGAAGATCAGAATGAACGACCCCACCCTGATGTGGACGACATCACGCGGCGTCGAAGGAACCATGGGCTTGCCGGACGCGGACCGCTGCTCCGGACGGTAGTCATCTTCACGCATACCCACCCCCCTGCCCGGGCCGTTTGCCGCATAACGCGCAGGGTAGCCAGGTCACGTGCACCCCAGTGACCAGAACGAACCGGGCATCAGGCGCAGGCGCAGGGGGCGGGGATTCAGCTACACCTACCCCGACGGCCGTCCCGTGCGCGACGCCGCCACGCTCGACCGGATCAGGGCGCTGGCCGTACCGCCCGCCTGGAAGGACGTGTGGATCTGCTGCTCGCCCGACGGGCACCTGCAGGCCGCGGGCACCGACGCGGCGGGGCGGCGGCAGTACCGCTACCACGAGGAGTGGCGGGCCCAGCAGGACAGGCTCAAGTTCGACCGGGTGCTCGAGATGGCCGAGCGGCTGCCCGCCTTCCGGAAGAAGGTCCAGGAGCAGCTGGAGACCAGGGGGCTGACCAGGGAGCGGGTGCTGGCCACCGCGGCGCGCCTGCTCGACGTCGGATACTTCAGGGTGGGCGGCGAGGAGTACGAGTCGTACGGCCTGGCGACGCTCAGGATGGAACACGTGACCTGCGCGAACGGCTCGGTCCTGTTCTGCTATCCCGCCAAGGGCGACGTCCCGCGCGAGGTGGAGGTCACCGACCGTTCCGCGTGCAGGGTCGTCAGGGCGCTGAAGGCGCTCGGTCACGAGGGCGAGTTGCTGCGTTACAAGGGCGCCGACGGCTGGACGGACGTGCGCAGCGACGAGATCAACACCTACGTGCGGGAGACGCTCGGCTGCGAGGCCACCGCGAAGGACTTCCGCACCTGGCACGGCACCGTCCTGGCGGCCGTGGGCCTGGCGACGACGCCGGACGTCCCGGAGGTCATGCGCCGGGTGGCCGACTACCTCGGCAACACCCCCGCGGTGGCGCGGGCCTCCTACGTCGACCCCCGCGTGATCGAGGCGTTCGAGCGGGGCAGGACCGTCGGCACCGGCGGCGACGTGGAACGCGCGGTCATCGACCTGATCAGAGCTGTTTGACCGGTAACCGCACGGGCATCGGGGTGATCTGACGAAGGAGGAAGCGATGGAGGCTCCGCAGTACGTCGCGGCGCGCGTCCAGCGGGCGCTGGCCGAGGACGACAGGTCCCACGAGCTCGGCATCCGCGTCGACGTGCGCGGTGACCAGTTGTTCCTGCGCGGCCGGGTCACCGGCGAGGAGCACAGGCGCCAGATGGAGCAGGTGGCGAAGGAGGCCGCCCCGGGGCTGCACGTGCACAACGAGCTGCAGGTCGTGCAGGTCCGTGAGCCGGGGGAGGATGAGCATCTTGACTGAGCTGCGTATCGCCGCCGTCGGCGACGTGCATCTGGGCGAGGACGTCCGCGGCAGGTACCGCGAGCGGCTGGAGGGCATCGAGCAGCGGGCCGACGTGCTGATGCTCGCCGGTGACCTCACCAGGCACGGGACCCTGGACGAGGGCAGGCTGGTCGCCCAGGAGTTCCGCGACCTGCCGGTTCCGGTCGTCGCCGTCCTGGGCAACCACGACTACCACTCCGACCTGCAGTACGAGATCGCCGGCGAGCTGCGCGACCACGGCATCGTCGTGCTCGACGACGACTCGGCCGTCCTCACCCTGCACGGCAGGCGGCTCGGCGTCGTCGGCGGCAAGGGCTTCGGCGGCGGGTTCGCCGGCAAGTGCGCGAGCGACTTCGGCGAGCGGGAGATCAAGGACTTCGTCCGGCACACCCGCGGCATCGCCGACAGCTGGCAGTCCGAGCTGAAGGGGCTCGACACCGATCTCAAGGTCGTGCTGTCGCACTACTCCCCGGTCAAGGAGACGCTGGAGGGGGAGCCGCTGGAGATCTACCCCTTCCTCGGCAGCTACCTGCTGGCCGAGGCGGTCGACATCGCGGGCGCCGACCTCATCCTCCATGGTCACGCGCACAAGGGGGCGGAGAAGGGCATGACGCCGGGCGGCATCAGGGTCCGCAACGTCGCGCTGCCCGTGCTGGGCAGGGCCTACGGGGTTTACTGTCTTAGTGAGTCCGACTCATGTTAGGTCTTGACCGAGCGGTAGCTTGGTGTTGATGTCGGTGCATGGTCGTACGCCGTGTCCTGGCTTCACTCGCCCTGCTGTGCGTGGTCGCGATGGCCGCGCCCACTCAGCCCTCCGCTCCCGTCCGCGGGTTCGTCGACGGGCACAGTCACCTGATGTCCTACGAGGCGTTCGGCGGCAAGCTGCTGTGCGGCAAGCCGTTCGACCCCGGGGGCGTCGCCCGTGCCCTGCTCGACTGCCTCGACCACTACCCCAACGGCGAAGCCGCCTGGTTCGAGAACTTCACCAGGACGGGCTCGCCGACCGGCACCCATGACCCGACCGGCTGGCCGACCTTCAAGGACTGGCCGGCCAACGACTCGCTCACCCACCAGCAGGCCTACTACGAATGGATCGAGCGCGCCTGGCGCGGCGGCCTGCGCGTCATGGTCAACGATCTCGTCGCCAACCGGCAGCTGTGCGAGATCTACCCGCTGAAGACCAACCCGTGCGACGAGATGTGGGCGATCAGGCGCGAGGCCCAGCGCACGTTCGAGCTGCAGGACCACATCGACACGCTGGCGGGCGGCCCGGGACGCGGCTGGTTCCGGGTGGTCAGGAGCCCCGCCGAGGCGCGCGAGGTCATCACGGCCGGCAAGCTGGCCGTGGTGCTCGGCATCGAGACCTCCGAGCCGTTCGGCTGCCGCACCACGCTCGGCGTCCCGCACTGCACCAAGGCGCAGATCGACCGCGGGCTCGACGAGATGTACGCGCTGGGCGTGCGCAGCATGTTCGTCTGCCACAAGTACGACAACGCGCTGTGCGGCGTGCGCTTCGACTCCGGCACCCAGGGCGCGATCGTCAACCTGGGCAACCTGCTGTCGTCGGGGAGCTTCTGGAAGGTCGAGAAGTGCACCGGGCCCGAGCACGACAACCCGATCTCGCCCGCCGTCCTGCCTCCTGACCTGGCGCGCTGGCTGCCACCGGGCATCGGCCTGCCGGTCTACCCGCCCGCCCCGCACTGCAACCCCAAGGGGCTGACCGCGCTCGGCCGCCACATGGTCGAGGGCATGATGCGGCGCGGCATGATGATCGAGATCGACCACATGAGCGTCAAGGCCGCCGACCAGACGCTCGACCTGCTCGAAGCCGCCCGCTATCCCGGCGTCATCTCCTCCCACAGCTGGGCCGACCCGGCCTACCTGCCGCGCATCTACCGTCTGGGCGGCATGGTCACCCAGTACGGCCACGCCGCCGAGGAGTTCGCCGCGGAGTGGCGGCGCACCCAGCCGCTGCGCCAGGAGATCGGCCGCCCCGGCTACGGCTACGGCCTGGACGCCAACGGGCTCGGCCCGCTTCCCGCGCCACGGGCGGGAAGCACCGTGACCTATCCGTTCACCACCGCCGACGGCTCCCTCACGCTGGACCGGCCACGCACCGGCGAGCGGGTGTGGGACTACAACGTGGACGGCGTCGCCCACTACGGCCTGGTTCCCGACTGGATCGAGGACCTGAGACAGCTGGGCGGCCAGCCGCTCGTGGACGACCTCGCCTCCGGCGCCGAGGCCTACCTGCGCACGTGGGAGGCGACCACGGCACCACCGGCGCGCTGAGGCGCCTTCCTGACGGCGCCCCCAGCCCGCTGACGGTCGAAGAACGGGTCGTCCAACCCCCCCGGACAGGTCATGGCCGCGGAGCCGGTCGGCTCCGCGGCCGTCTCGTCCCTGACGCGCGCCGGCGACGGTCGGCGCCCTGGCCCGGACGGCCTCAGCCGGCCGTCACGGTCCGGGAACCGGCCCCGTCAGGGGCTATCACAGGCGTCGCCTCGGGGCGGCATGGACCGGAGTCCCGCCCCGAGGGTCAGACGTTGAAGATGCTCACACCACCGGGGCCGACCAGGAATCCGAGGACGATGAGGACGATCCCCCAGAGGATGTCGCGACGGGCCAGGATCACGTAGATCCCGGCGATGACGAGGATGACTGCGATGATCCAAAGCAATGTAGCCATGGCATCCAAGCTGCCCCTGAGGAAGGCCGTCTAACGTCGAACGGCCCGGGAAGGGGCTCGGTTATGACGACCCCCGGGTGCGGTAGAGGTCCAGGAGCGGCTGCAGCAGCCAGAACCATCCGCCGGCCACTGCCACCGCACCGCCGAACAGCGCGGCCTGCCAGCTGTCGATCACGGTTTCGGTCACCAGCGCGACCGCGCTCGACATGGCGACCAGCAGGAGGATCGCGCCCGCCACGCCCAGCCCGTTGGCGCGTTGCAGCATTCGCTCCTTCAACCCGGTCCTGAAGATCAACCGGTGCTGGGCGGCGGGCGTGATGAAGCAGACCGAGGCGAACGCCGACGCGATCAGCGACACGAAGAACAACCACCTGCCCACGGCGTCGACCTTGGGGAAGCCGGCCTGGAACGGCAGCGTCAGCAGGAACGCGAAGAGCACCTGCACGCCCGTGACCGCCACCCGCAGACCCTGTAACAGTTCGGCGAGCTCCCGGTCCACCCGTTCCTTGTGGCTCTCACCGGGCTCCGGACGTTCCCGCCTCACTCGGCCTCCTTCATGAGCTTCACGTAACCGAACTGCAGCCAGTCGGAGACGGCCACCGCCGTCATGGTCGCGCCGACCAGCCTGGTCAGCCGGGGCGCGAGCACGAGCCCGGCGGCGTAGCCCGTCGCCACCCACTGCGCCAGGCAGAACGGGCAGGCCATCAGCTCGCCGATCGCGTCGCGCGGCTCCTCCTTGAGCTCGGCCGGGCCGCTGACACCCTGGAACGTGGTGAACGGCGCGCGCAACGGGCTCGTCACGGGATCCTTGGCCAGCGTGCGCGACAGGCGGTGGGTGCACACCCCCATCAGGAAGAGATCGAGCAGACCGAGCCGGTCGGGCGGGCGCTTGCCGTTCAGCGCGGCCAGCGCGGCCGCGGCGGCCACGGCTGTGCCGTACGCCGCCATGATCTTGACGTAGCCGCTCAGCGGGCGGCCGTACCCCTCGGAGATCTCGGTCATGGGGGCCCGCTACCCCTTGCCGCCAGGTCTAGTCGCCGATCGATCGGGTAGTGCCGTGCCATGGGCAGCCACAGTCACGAGGTCACCGACGCGATCCTGGAAACCCTGAAACGCGCCAGCTCCGGCCTCAAGGACGCGGGCGTCAGATACGCGCTCGCCGGAGGTTGCGCCGCCTACGCGCGAGGGGCGGCGCCGTCCCTGCACGACGTGGACTTCGTGATCCTGGAGAAGGACGCGCCCGCGGCGCTGGACGCCCTGACGCGCGCCGGGTTCGACACGGTGCGGCCGCCCGAGGACTGGCTGGTCAAGGCGTACGACGAGGGACGGCTGGTGGACCTGATCTTCAGGGTGGCCTACCGGCCGGTCACCGAGGGGCTGCTGGAACGGGCCGAGCCGCTGGTGGCGGCGGCGGTGATCGTGCCGGTCCTGGAGGCGACGGATCTGGTGATCTCCTGGCTGCTGCCGCTGTCCGAGCACTCGTGCGACTACGGCGGGCTGCTGCCCCAGGTCAGGGCCATGCGCGAGCAGGTCGACTGGAGCCGCGTGGCGGCGGTGGTCGAGGCGTCGCCCTACGCGTCGACGTTCCTGACGCTGCTGGAGCGGCTGGGGGTGATCGAGAAGCCGGTGGAGAAGGGGATGAGCGTCTCCTGGCCCTGAACCCACCCACGGCTGGACATGAGAAGGGCCGCGCCCCCAGGGCGCGGCCCTTCCTGCCTCCTGGGTCAGAAGGACTGCGGGAAGCGGCCGTAGTAGTCGCCCAGCCGCTGCCGGTACTCCGGCTCCTTGAACGTGCCCTCGTCGAACTCGGGCGCGTCCTTGATCTCTTCCTTCGTCCTGGAGACGTAGACGATGCTCTCCTGCGGGTCGATGCGCGTGATCACCGAAGCCGGCAGCATGACCTTCTTACCGAAGATCCACGGACCGGTGTCGATGACCACGTAGCTCTCGCCCACTTCGTAGGTGGCCTCGTCGACTTTCCCGATCTTCCCGTCCGTCGCGTGGACGTGGTATCCCGCCAGGTCCAGGCTCTGGTTGCGGTCGTAGACGTCAGGACGATAGTTCCAGAGCTCCATCGGTGCTCTCTCCCTCTCTTCTGCTCGTCTTTCTCGGGCCCGCCCCCTCTACCCGCGGAAGTGAGGGTCAATCCGGTCCGGCGCTCAGCCGTGCCGCAGGGCCGAGGTGACCCGCTTCAGCAGGCGGTCCAGCTCGGTGCCGAACGGGTTCTCCTGCACCATGTACGTCCACGTCGCCGACGGGCGCTTCAGGTCGCGCGCCGGGGCCTCGAAGGACTCCAGCGAGCGGCGCTCGACCTCGGCCAGCAACGTCCTGTACTCCGCCACGGCCTCGCGCTGGAACTCGTCCACCGGGCTCATCCGGCCGAGCGCCCGCAGGTGGATGCCCTCGCGCAGGTCGCTCAGGAAGGCCAGGTGCTCGGTCCAGCAGGTGTCGATGGCGTGCAGCACGATCTGCCGGGCGGTCTCGTCGCGGATCTCCTCGTCGAGGGCGGCCCAGCGCTCCGAATCGGCCTCGGCGAGCGCCTTGGCGGCGGAGTCGCCGTGCAGGACCTTGTCGCGCCACTCCAGGATGAGCTCGCGCTGGTGCTCGAGCAGGCGGGTGTAGCGCCAGGTGTTGCGGTGGATCTCCAGGTTGACGCCTTCGGCGACCCGCTGCGCGTGGCCGACGAGGTAGGCGCCGCGGCGGTGCCGTACCACGCCGTCGGGGTCGGCGGGCGGCGGGCGCTCGCCGGGGACGAACTGGGTGACCAGGTCGTCGGCCATGCTGGCGAAGAAGACCGAGCCGCCGGGGTCGCCCTGGCGTCCCGCGCGGCCGCGCAGCTGGTCGTCGAGCCGGCTGCTGACGTGCTTGCCGGAGCCGATCACGTACAGGCCGCCCAGCTCCGCCACGCCCTCGCCGAGACGGATGTCGGTGCCGCGCCCGGCCATCTGGGTGGAGACGGTGATGGCCTCGCGCTCGCCGGCGCGCGCGATGATCGCCGCCTCCTCCGCGTCGTTCTTGGCGTTGAGGACGACGGGGTCGAGGCCGCGCCGCTGCAGCAGCTTGGCGAGGTGCTCCGACGCGGCCACGTCGAGGGTGCCGATGAGGATCGGCCGGCCCGTGGCGTGCATCGCCTGGATCTCCTCCACCAGCGCCGCGTCCCTGTCGGGCTCGGTCGGGTAGAGGCGGTCGGGCTCGTCCTCCCTGACGCACGGCTTGTTGGGCGGGATGACGGCGACCTTGAGGTCGTAGAACTCGCCGAGCTGCTCGCTGACCGCCACCGCCGTGCCGGTCATGCCGCACACCTGCGGGTAGCGTCTGATCAGCCCCTGCACGGTGAGCTGGTCGAGGATCTCGCCCTTCTCGGTCGGCGAGAGCGCCTCCTTGGCCTCCACCGCCGCCTGCAACCCGTCGGGCCAGCGCTGCAGCAGCGCCACCCGGCCGCGCGAGGGGTTGATGAGCTGGACCTTGCCGTCGCGGACGATGTAGTCGACGTCGCGCGTCAGCAGCGCGTGCGCGTGCAGCGCCAGGTTCAGCTCGATGAGCGTGCCGGGCTCGTGCTCGTCGTAGAGCTCGACGCCGAGGATCGACTCCACGCTGTCGGCGCCCTTGGACGTCAGGAAGACGTTCCTGGCCTGCTCGTCGATCTCGTAGTGGTAGCCCCTGACCAGGGTGCGCACCAGCTCCGCCATCTCCGGTACGGCGTCGCCGGCGTCGGCCGCGCCGGCCAGCACCAGCGGCACCCGCGCCTCGTCCACCAGGACGGAGTCGGCCTCGTCGACCAGCGCCACCTCGGGCGCGGGCATGATGATGTCGGCGGGGTCGGTGCGCATCCGGTCGCGCAGCACGTCGAACCCGATCTCGCTGACCGGGCCGTAGCAGACGTCCTTGGCGTAGGCCTCGCGGCGCTCCTCGTGCGTGGAGTTCTGGTCGATCCAGCCGACCGTGACGCCGAGCGCGTCGTAGAACGGCGCCATCCACTCGGCGTCACGCCGTGCCAGGTAGTCGTTGACCGAGATCACGTGGACCCGCTTGCCCTGCAGCGCGTATCCGGCCGCGGCCATCGCGCCCGACAGCGTCTTGCCCTCGCCGGTGGCCATCTCGGCCACGTGACCGTGGAGCAGCGCCACGGTGCCGAGCAGCTGCACGTCGTACGGCCTGAGCCCCAGCGTCCGGTCGGCCGCCTCGCGCGCCACGGCGCAGAACTCGGCCAGGTTGTCCGTCCTCGGCCGGGGCAGCTCGCCGGGATAGGACAGCTTGCCCGCCGCATCGACGATCTTCCTGTACGGGGACAGGTTCAGGCCACCTGGCCGGTCCAGGATGTTCCTGAAAAACCCGGAAAACGACGCCACGAATCCTCCAACGAGCGCTCGGTCGGCACCGGTTCCCGGACCTGTCCGGTACGGCGGACGCCGCCGTACCGGACACTAGCTCATCCGCGTTCGTGAACGGTCAGTGTGATCACCGCGGCGAGCAGGACGATGCAGCCCGCCGTGGTGAGCACGGTCAGCCGCTCGCCGAACACCAGCACGCCGAGGGTCGCCGCGCCGACCGCCTCGCCGAGGGAGATCACCGAGACGGTGGTCGCCCTGAGCGCCGACAGGCTCCTGAAGTACAGCCCGTACGCCAGGGCGGTCGGCACCGCGCCGAGGTAGAGGAGCAGGCCGACGGTGGGCAGCGTGACCTGCGGCAGCACCCCGTCGACCAGGGCGAAGGGGGCCAGGCAGAGCGCGCCGACGGCGAACCCGCCGACCGCGGTGCCGTACGGGTCGTCGTGGTGCCGCCGGGAGTGGAGGGTGACCGCGGCGTATCCGGCGGCCGAGAGCAGGGCGAACCCGATCCCGGCCGGCGTCTGCGCCCCCGCCCCGGTCTGGGCGGTCGTGCCGTTCAGCGCCGTCTCGCCGGTCAGCATGACCAGCCCCGTCAGGGCGGCGCCCACGCAGACGGCGCCCACCCGGTCGAGCCGTTCGCCGAGGAACAGCCGCCCGCCGAGCGCGGTGAACAGCGGGGTCGCGCCCATCGTGACGACCGTCGCGACGGCCACGCCCGAGGAGGAGATCGCCGCGAAGTAGGCGGTCTGGTACACCGCCATCCCCGCTCCCACGAGCAGGAGCCTGCCGTGCGGGCGGGGCCGGCGCCGGATGAGGAAGAGCAGGAAGAGCGCGCCGAGCAGGTAGCGCCAGAGCGACACCCCGATCGGCCCCATCCCGGCGGACTGGAAGAGCAGGGAGCCCGCCGCGCCGCCGGTGCCCCAGGCGGCCGCGGCCACGGAGACGTAAAGCACGCCGCGCCGTACGGAAACTTGCGTCATTGATTTCTCCGGATGGAGTGGTTGTCGACGTTCGGCCCGTACGCGGGCAGCAACCACCGCCGGATCCCGTGGTTCCCGTAGATCCGGAGAGATCAGGAGAGAGGCCGCCCGCTAGCGCGCGGCGGGCGGAGAGATGATGAAGAACGGCACGGGACTCACCCTACCGCCTGCCCTCCTGGTCGAGCAGCGCGTCGATCATCTCCTGGATCCTGGCGCGCCCGTCCGGGCCGAGGGCGCCGCCGAGGGCGTCGGCGAGCTTGCCGAAGGGGTCGTCCATCGGCACCGCCGGCAGCTTCTCGGCCAGTTCGCCGACGGTCCACCGGCCCTCCTTTCGCACGTGCCCGCCGCGCGACCATCCGTGGTTGACCGCGACCGACCCGCCGCGGACCGAGAGCACCTGACCGGTGAGCGGGCACGCGGCGCTTGCCAGGTAGGCGGCGACGGGCGCGCTGGTGGAGGGGTGCAACGGGTCGAAGCCGTCCGCGGGCGATTCCTCGCGCATGCCGGGGACGTCGAGGGTGAGCCGGGTGCGGGCCATGGAGGGGGACAGGCAGTTGACTCGCACGCCGTACCGGCCGAGTTCGAGCGCTCCCACGATGGTCAGTGCCGCGACGCCCGCGTTGCCGGCCGCGTAGGAGGCCTGGGTGGGCAGCGGGTTGAGCAGGCCGGAGCCCGAGGAGGTGTTGACGACGGCCCGGTCGACGCGGACCCCGGCCTCGAATCGTTCGCGCCAGTAGCGGGCCGCCCACCGCGTGACCGCGAACGTGCCCTTCAGCTTCACGGCGACGACGTCGTCGAACTCCTCCTCCGTCAGGTCGGCGAGCGCCCGGTTGCGCTCGATGGTCGCGTTGTTGACGACGACGTGGAGGTCGCCGAAGACCTGCAGGGCCGTGTCCACCATGCGCCGCGCGCCGTCCCAGTCGGCGACGCTGTCGGTGCTGGCCACGGCCTGCCCGCCGCGGGCGACGATCTCCTCGACCACCGCGGCCGCCACGCCGGAGTCGCCACCGGAGCCGTCGATGGCCACGCCGGGGTCGTTGACCACGACCTTGGCGCCCTCGGCGGCGAAGTGCAGCGCCTCCTCTCGCCCGATGCCCCGCCCGGCGCCGGTGATGAGCACGACGCGTCCGTCCAGGTGTCCCATGGGTGACCTCCAGTTCGCTACATTCGATGCATCAATACATAGCATGAAGCAATACATGAAATGCAATAGGATGGCGCCATGAACGAGAGCCTCGGGTTGCGGGAGCGCAAGAAGCTGCGCACGCGGCAGGCCCTGATCGACGCGGCGGTCCACCTGTTCGAGGACAAGGGCTACGAGGACGTCACCGTGGCCGAGATCGCCGAGGCGGCCGAGGTGTCCACGCGCACCTTCTTCCTCCACTTCCAGGCGAAGGAGGACGTGCTCTTCGCCGACGCCGACGTGCGGATCGACCTCGCCCTGCGGGTGATCGCCGAGCGCGGTCCAGCCGAGGGGTATCCCGACGTCCTCCTGCGGGCGACGGAGCGGATGATCGCCAACAGCTGGGACGGTGATCTGGCCAGCGGGCTCGCGGCGCTACGAGTCCGCCTGGCCGCCTCGTCTCCGGTGCTGCAGGCGCGCGTGCTCCAGCGCTACCTCGCCGCGCAGGACGAGGTGGCCGGAGCGCTGCACGAGGCCTACCCGGACCAGCTTGACCCGATCGGTGCCGCCGCGCTGGTGGGTGGCGTGATCGGTGCGGTGAGCGCCGCGACGCTGGCCGCTCTGGCGCGTGGCGACTCTCCCGAAGGAGTACGGCGTGCGATGCGGCAGGCCGTGGACCTGGTCATGTGCTGCCGCCGGCAGCACATGAGCGACCTCGGGACGAATCCTCGTGTACCTGACACGAGCTGACAGGTATGACGTGAAGACTGAGCGCATGACAACGAAGGCAAACCTCATCGCGTTCACCATCGACTGCGATGACCCCGTCCGCATGGCCGAGTTCTGGAGCCAGGTCACCGGTCTCGACATCCAGGTCGCCGAACCCGAGTACTCCGCCGTGAGCGACGGCGCCACGACCATCTACTTCGGCCGCATCCCGGGATACCGGGCCCCCGCATGGCCCAGCGACGACAAGCAGTTCCACCTCGACTTCAGGGTTCCGGACGTGGCCAAGGCGGTCGAGGAGTACGAGGCCATGGGCGCCACCAGGCCCGACTTCCAACCCGGTGACGGATGGGTCGTCATGCAGGACCCCGAGGGGCATCTGTTCTGTGTATGTCCGGAGAGGTCCTCCTAAAGTCTGATTCAAGGGCCGCGGCGGGCGCCCTAAGCTGGAGGAATGCTCGTGAACATGCCCCTGCGTGGGCGCCCATGACCTGGGTCGGCCTGATCATCGCCCTCGCTGGGGCACTGGGATACGCGATCGGAGCGGCGCTGCAGCAGTTCGAGGCCGTCGCCGCCGGCGCCTCGCTCAAGCTGGTCAAGCGGCCCCGCTGGTGGATCGGCGGCGTCATCGGCTTCACCGGCGCCAGCCTGCACGCCGTGGCGCTGAGCTTCGCGCCGCTGGTGGTCGTGCAGCCGGTGTCCGTGGCGACACTCGTGTTCGCCGTGCCGCTGGCCGCCTACCTGTACGGCCGCAAGCCGTACCGGGCCGAGATCCTCGGATCCATCGCCGTCGCGGTCGGCCTGCTCTGGCTGACGCTGCTGGTCCCGCACACCAACGTGACCCCCGAACTGTCCACCCCCGCCGCGCTGGGCTTCCTCGCGGTGATCGGGCTGATCGTGCTGGTCTCGAACGCGGCCGCGGCCAGATCACAGGGCGCCACCAAGGCGCTGCTGCTGTCGGTCGGGGCGGGGGTGGTGACCGCCAGCGTGTCGACGTTCGTGCGGGTGGTCGGCGCCGGTCTGCACGGCGACCTCTCCCGGCTCCTCCACTGGTTCACGCTGGTCATCCCGGTGATGCTGGTCTTCGCGGTGGTGCTGCTCCAGCGCTCCTACGCGGTCGGCTACTTCGGCGTCGCCTACGCGGGCGTGCAGGTCATCGACCCGGTCACCTCGGTGCTCGCGGGGGCGATCCTGCTCGGCGAGCCGCTGCCCACCTCGCCGTCGACGGCCGTGCCCGCGCTGCTGGCCGCGGCGCTGACCATCGCGGGGACGATCACGCTGGGACGGCTGGCCCCCGACCACTCCCGGCCGAGTCCTGAGGTGTCCATCCCAGTACCTCATCCATCGACCGCAGCATCAGATCGGAGCTGAACCTGGCCGCCAGCGACATGCCCGTGTCGCGCAGCCGTACGGCGAGCGGGTGGCGGAGCTTGGTCATGCGGCAGAGCTTCATCGACCGGGCCACCACCATCGAGGTGCGCTCCAGCCTGGCCGCGGTGTAGGCGGCGAGGTCGCCGGTGTTGGCCGCCAGGACGACCGCGTCCTCGATCGCCTGGCAGGCGCCCTGGCCGAGGTTCGGCGTCATGGGATGCGCGGCGTCGCCGACGAGCGCCACCCGGCCGCGGTGCATGGCGGGCAGCGGGGTGTCGAGGAAGAAGACGTCGTTGCGGATCACCTTCTCCGGGGCGACGGACTCCAGCAGCGCGGGCACCGGCTCGTGCCAGCTTCCGAACCTGCGCAGCAGCTCCGCGCGCTCGTCCCCATGGACGGCTCCCGCGGGCGACAGGTCGGTGGCGTAGAGGTAGACCAGGTCGCCGGCCAGCGGGAGGACGCCCACGATCTGGCCCCTTCCCCACGTCTCGGCGCTCTGGACGGTGCCGCCCGGATGGGGCATCAGGGCCCGCCAGGCGGTCACGCCCGAGTAGACGGGGGCGGGGTGGCCGGGGAAGAGCGTGGTGCGCGTGGCCGAGTGGATGCCGTCCGCCCCGATCACCAGGTCGGCCTCGAACGCGATGCCGTCCGTGCCCGTGGCCCCGGAGGCGGGGCCGGCCGGGGTGCTTTCGGCGCGGACCTCGCCGGTGCCGGCGTCGACGGCGGTGACGGCCGTGCCGAGCCGCAGATCCTTCACCCGGTCGGCGAGCAGGTCCATGAGCGTGGCCCGCAGCATGACGACCACCGAGTCGCCGTACCTGGCGGTGGCCCGTTCCTCGGTGGTGTGGACCAGCCAGCGGCCGCTCGGCGTCCTGATGCCGCCCTTGCCCTGGATCCGTGACAGCCGGCGGACCTCGTCGCCGAGACCGACGGTGTCGAGTGCCTTGAGGGCGTTGGCCGCGATCGCCAGCCCTGAGCCCACCGGTTCGAGCGCTTTCGCGCGTTCCAGGACGGTGACGTCCCATCCGCGTTGCTCCAGCGCGATGGCCGCGGCCAGGCCGCCGATCCCCGCGCCGATCACGACCGCCTTCGACATGTGCACTCCTCACTACGGCTGTAGTTCGGACGGTACTACAGCCGTAGTTTCAACTACAAGTGTAGTCTCGGTCACATGAGACGTTCGGAGGCCGTCGCGGAGGCGGCGATCACCCTGCTCGCCGAGCGCGGCATGCGCGGGCTGACCCACCGCGCGGTGGACGAGTTCGCCGGCCTTCCTCCGGGGTCGACCTCCAACCTGGCGCGGACCAGGGCGGCGCTGCTGGAGCTGACGTTGCAACGCCTGACCGAGCTGGAGTCGACGGCGATGTCCCCGGCGGCCGCCCTGCCGGTGGAGTGGCCGGGTGAAGGTCGGCTCACCGAGTCCGCGGCGGAGGAGCCGCTGGATCGCGACGATCTGGCGGGCGTGATCGCCGAGGTGCTCTGGGGCCTGTTCGCCGACCGCCGCAGGACCCTCGCCCGCTACGAGCTGGCCCTGGAGGCGACCCGCCGTCCCGAGCTGCGGGAGATCTACGACAGGGCGGGCGCCCGCTTCCGGGCCCCCGCCGTCGCCCTGCTGGCCGCGGCGGGATCGCCGGATCCGGAACGGCACGGGCGGCAACTGGTCGCCTACGGCGAGGGCGTCATGTTCGACGCCATCGCGGGGGCCGGTACGACGCCGACGCCGGAGGACCTGCGGGCGGGGATCGGCGAGTTCCTGTCCGGCATGCTGTCCTGAGCGCTCGCCCCCTGACCCCGGCGGCGGCATGGAGGGGTGACGGGGGTGACCGCGGTCGGTGTCACCCGGGCCGTGGTGACCGGCGCGCTCAGGCGGAGGAGGACACGAGGCGGGCCCGGTGCTCGGGCCACTCCTCGGGCGGGACGCCGAACACCACGGCGTCCCGCCACGTCCCGTCCGGCCGCTGCCTGTTCCGCCGCAGTGTCCCTTCGTGCACCCCGCCGATCCGCCTGATCGCCGCCTGCGACCTGAGGTTCAGGTGGTCGGTCTTCAGCTGCACCCTGTTGTGGCCGAGCACGTCGAAGGCGTGGTCGATCAGCAGCACCTTGCAGCTGGTGTTCACCGCCGTGCGCCAGACCGTCCGGCCGTACCAGGTCCAGCCGATCTCGATGCTCTGGTCGAAGCCGGGCACGTCGATGTAGGTCGTCCAGCCGACGGCCTTGCCGGTGTGCCGGGGGATGACCGCGTGCGCCGCGTACTTGTCGCTGCCGATGATCTCGGCGGCGATCGCGGCGAGCTCGTCCGGCGTGCGCGGCGTCGGGACGGACAGCCAGCGCCACACCTCGTCGTCACCGCCGCCCGCCTCGAACAGGTCGGGTATGTGGCCGAGGGTGAGCGGCTCGAGCCGTACGACGGAGTTCTCGTGGACGATGGCGGTCGGCATCTTGACGGTCATGCGGCACACCGTACAGAGCGGCGCCCACCTGCGGTCATGGCCACCCGGCCGGTTTTCCTCGCGACCACTTGTCGACACCCATACCGGCCGGTCGGTAGGGTCAGGTCATGGACTTCGCCTTCGACACCGTCACCGAGGACCTGCGCGAGCGGCTGCTGCGCTTCATGGACGAGTTCGTCTATCCGGCCGAGGAGGCCTTCGAGGAGCAGGCGGCGGCCGGCGGCTGGAGCAGCCCGCCGCTGATGTCCGATCTGAAGGAGGAGGCCCGCAGGCGAGGGCTGTGGAACCTCTTCCTGCCCGGCGAGCACGGTGCCGGCCTCACCAACCTGCAGTACGCGCCGCTGGCCGAGATCATGGGCCGCAGCCCACGCATCGCGCCGACCGCGACCAACTGCGCCGCGCCCGACACGGGGAACATGGAAGTGCTGTCGATGTTCGGCAGCGAGTGGCAGCGCAAGGAGTGGCTGCAGCCGCTGCTCGACGGCGAGATCCGCTCGGCGTTCGCGATGACCGAGCCCGAGGTCGCCTCCTCCGACGCGACCAACATCGCCACCCGGATCGTCAAGGACGGCGCGGAGTACGTCATCAACGGCCGCAAGTGGTTCATCTCCGGCGCGATGAACCCGGACTGCAAGATCTTCATCGTCATGGGCAAGACCGACCCCGACGCGCCCAAGCACCGCCGGCAGAGCATGGTGCTCGTTCCCCGCGACACTCCCGGCCTGCGCATCGAGCGCGGCATGCACGTCTTCGGCTACAGCGACGCCGACCACGGCGGCCACGCCGAGGTGGTCTTCGAGGACGTGCGCGTGCCTGCCGGGAACCTGATCGGCGAGGAGGCCGGCGGCTTCGCGATCGCGCAGGCCAGGCTCGGCCCCGGCCGTATCCACCACTGCATGCGCATGATCGGCATGGCCGAGCGGGCGATCGAGCTGATGTGCAGGCGCTCGCTGAGCCGTACGGCCTTCGGCAGGACCATCGCCGAGCAGGGGGTGGTCCAGGACTGGATCGCCGAGTCCAGGGTGCGCGTCGAGCAGCTCAGGCTGCTGGTGCTGAAGACCGCCTGGCTGATGGACACCGTCGGCAACAAGGGCGCCCACACCGAGATCCAGGCGATCAAGATCGCCACTCCTCGTGACGTGGAGTGGATCCTCGACAAGGCCATCCAGGTGCACGGCGCCGGCGGGGTCAGCCAGGACTTCCCGCTGGCCGGGCTCTGGGCGGGCGTGCGCTCGCTGCGCTTCGCCGACGGGCCCGACGAGGTGCACAAGCGTTCGCTCGCCCACAGGGAGCTGAAGAAGTGGATGTAGTCGACAGGTTCCTCGCGAACGCTCCCTCCGACCGCCTGGAGTTCCTGCGCGCCAGATTCGACGCGGGGCTGGCGTGGGTGCACTTCCCCGTCGGGCTGGGCGGGCTCGGCGCGCCCCGCGAGACGCAGCAGGAGGTTGAACGCGCGCTCGCGCACACCCCGCAGCTCGACACCGGCGTGCAGGCGATCGGCCTGGGCATGGCCGCCCCGACCATCCTCGCCTTCGGCACCGAGGAGCAGAAGAAGCGCTTCCTGCGCCCGTTGTGGACGGGCGAGGAGATCTGGTGCCAGCTGTTCAGCGAGCCCGGCGCGGGCTCGGACCTGGCCACGCTCGCGACGCGAGCCGTCAAGGACGGCGACGAATGGGTCGTCGACGGTCAGAAGGTGTGGACCTCGGGCGCTCACCACGCCCGCTGGGCCATCCTCGTCGCCAGGACCGACCCCGACCTGCCCAAGCACCGCGGCCTGACGTACTTCATCTGCGACATGCGCGCCCCCGGCGTCGAGGTGCGCCCGCTGCGGCAGATCACCGGAGAGGCCGAGTTCAACGAGGTCTTCCTCACCGGGGTGCGGCTCTCCGACGACCTGCGCCTCGGCGAGGTCGGCGACGGCTGGCGGGTCGCCCAGACCACGCTCATGAACGAGCGCGTGGCCATCGGCGGCGGACCCGTCCGCCAGGGCGGCGGCATGATCGGGCTGGTCGCCGACGCCTGGCGCGAACACCCCGGGCTGCGCACCCACGACCTGCACCAGCGCCTGCTCGCGCTGTGGGTGGAGGCCGAGGTCACCCGCCTGTCAGGGGTACGGCTGCGCGAGCAGCTCGCCGCGGGACAGCCCGGCCCGGAGGGCTCGGGCATGAAACTGTCGTTCGCCAGGCTCAACCAGGCGCTGACCGGATTCGAGGTGGAGTTCCACCGCGACCTCGGCTACGACGACTGGGCCTTCCGCCGCTCCGACTCGGTCGACTTCCTCGGCCGCGGCCCCGGCTACCGCTACCTGCGGGCCAAGGGCAACTCGATCGAGGGCGGCACCTCGGAGATCCTGCGCAACATCATCGCCGAGCGCGTGCTCGGCCTGCCCTCCGAACCCCGCGCCGACAAGGACGTGCCCTGGAAGGACCTGCCGCGATGACGCTGCTCTACACCGACGTCGAGGACGAGCTGCGGGCCACCGTCCGCGCCGTGCTCGCCGACCGCTGCCCGTCGTCCGCGGCGCCGGCCAGGGTGGAGGGCGAGCCCTGCGACCTCGGGCTGTGGAAGACGCTGGCGCGAGACATCGGCGTGGCCGGGCTGCTGATCCCCGAGCAGTACGGCGGAGCGGGCGCCTCCGCGAGGGAGGCCGCGGTCGTGCTGGAGGAACTGGGCAGGGCGGTGGCGCCGGTCCCGTTCTTCACCAGCGCGGTGCTGGCCACCCACGCCCTCCTCCAGGTGGGCGCCGCCGGCCCGCTGGGCGCGATGGCGGAAGGCGAGAGCACCGCGGCCCTCGCCGTGCCGTTCGCGGCCACGCCGTACCGGGAGGTCCCCTCCGGGGTCACCCTGAGCGGCGGGAGGCTGAGCGGGCAGGTCCGCGGCGTGGCCGGCGCCGACGTGGCCGACGTGCTGCTGGTGCCGGCCGGTGGCGTCCTGCACGCGGTCCGCGCGGCCGGCGCCCGCGTCGAGGTGGTGCCGTCGCTCGACCTGACCAGGCCGCTCTCGAACGTCACCCTGGACGGCGCCGCGGCCGAACCGCTGGGCGCGTTCGACCTGGCGGAGACGCTGCGCTTCGGGGCGGGGCTGCTGGCCTCCGAGCAGCTCGGCGTGGCCGAGTGGTGCCTGGAGACGACGCTCGCCTACGTCAAGGAGCGCTACCAGTTCGCCAGGCCCGTCGGGTCCTTCCAGGCGATCAAGCACCGGCTCGCCGACCTGTGGCTGGACGTCGTCAGGGCCAGGGCCGCGGCCCGCGCGGCCACCGCCGCCGACCCGGTGTCGGCCGCGGTCGTGCAGGCCTGGAACGCGGGCGTGGCGGTGCACGCGGCGGAGGAGGCGGTGCAACTGCACGGCGGCATCGGGATGACCTGGGAGCATCCCATCCACCTGTACCTCAAGCGCGCCAAGTCCACCGAGATCGCGCTCGGCACGCCGGGTGACCACAGGGACGCGCTGGCCGGGCTCGCAGATCTGCCGGCTCCCGCCTGATCGTCAACGCGCCGCGACGCCGTACAGGAGGGTGTCGAGCAGGCGGGCGGCCAGGGCGTCGGGGTCGGCGTCGTCGGGCGCCGTGTGCGCGGTCTCGGTCAGCAGCGCCAGGTAGGCCTGCCGTACCCAGGCCACGTCCGTCTCGGGGCGCAGCAGCCCGGTGTCCCGCGCCCTGGCGAACACCGCGTCGCACTTGCCCATCACGCTCTCCTGCACCTGCCTGGCCTCGGCGCCCATCGGCACGGGGCCGGCCAGGGTGAACCGCCATCCCGGTTTGACCTCGAGGATCGCCGCCGTCGCCTGGTGGAGGGCGACCAGTGGGGGAGCGGTCTGCGGGCGCGCGGCCTCGACGATCGCGTCGAGCTCGCGCCACGCGGCCAGCTCCATCGCCTCGATGAGCGCCTCACGGCTGGCGAAGCGCCGGTGGATCGTGGCCCGCGCGACCCCCGCCGCCTCGGCGATCTGCTCCATCGTGGCCGAGGGGTTCTCGCGGAACAGCCGCTCGGCGGCCGCCATGATCGCTCGCACGCTGCGCTCGGCGTCCGCCCGCAACCGCCTGACTGTCATGCGCCGACGCTACAGCACCTAACTGAGACAAAGTGTTGCAGTTATCTGCCAAGCTGCTACATTCGCTCTCATGAACAAGACTGCTCTCGTCACCGGGGCCTCCTCCGGGATCGGCGCCGAGTTCGCCCGGCAGCTCGCCGCCCGGGGTCACGACCTCGTGCTCGTGGCCCGCTCCGTGGAGAAGATGGAGGCGCTGGCCGCCGAGCTGGCCGACCGGCACGGCGTCGCCGTCGAGGTGATCGGCCAGGACCTGTCCGCCCCCGACGCCGCCGCCAGGGTGGCCGAGCGCGTCCAGGGACGCCGGATCGACCTGCTGGTCAACAACGCGGGTTTCGGTACGGCGGGCCGCTTCCAGGACCTCTCGCCGGAGCGCGAGCACGACGAGCTCATGGTCAACGTGGTCGCGCTCGTCGGCCTGACCCACGCGCTCGTGCCGGGCATGCTGGCGAGAGGGGAGGGGGCGGTGGTCAACGTCGGCTCCACCGCGGGTTTCAACGTCGCGCCCTACTTCGCCACCTACGGCGCGTCCAAGGCCTTCGTCCTCAACTTCAGCCTGGCCCTGTGGAGCGAGCTGCGCGGCACCGGCGTCAAGGTGCTCGCCGTGACCCCGGGGCCGGTCGAGACCCCCTTCTTCGACGTGCTCGGCACGAGAGACGCGGCGATCGGCGGCAAGATGTCGACGCCCCGGCAGGTGGTCGCCGCGGCGCTGCGCGGCCTCGACCGCGACCGCGGCTACGTGGTGCCGGGGGCGAGCAACTTCGCGATGGCCCACCTCATGCCGCGCCGGCCGCGCCGGCTGCTGGCCCTGGTGAGCCGGATGGTCACCAGGGGCGTCGCGCGCACCCCTACGGTCGCAACGACCTGATCAGCAGGTCGGCGAAGTGCGCCCCGACCTGGGCGCCCGACAGCCGGCCGTCGGCGTGGTACCAGGTGCCGAGATGGTGGACCGAGCCGAAGAAGTAGTCGACCACGATCTCGGCGGGCACGTCCGCACGGAACACGCCCTCGCGCTGCCCCTCGGCCACCAGGTCGCGGAAGCGTTCGTGGTAGCGCCGGCGATCGGCCCTGACCGTCTTCTGCGTCTCGGGGGCCAGCAGGTGCATCGACCTGAAGAAGATCTTGGAGTCGTCGAGGTTGTCCGCCGTTGTCTCCACGACGTCGGCCGCCGCGGCGTGCAGGCGCTCCGCCACGGTCCCCGGGCCGTCGGCGATCCTGGTCAGCCTGTCCATCTGCATCCGCAGCACGCGACCGTAGATCTCGTGCAGCAGGTCGTCCTTGGAGTCGAAGTAGTGGTACATCGCGCCCTTGGTGACCCCGGCCGCGACCACGATCTCCTGCACCGACGTGCTCTCGAAGCCGCGGTCGGCGAACAGCCTCGTCGCCTCCGACAACAGCCGCTGCCTGACCGGTTCATCCTGTGCCATGGTCAACAGCATACCGACTGGTCGGTTGAGTGTCCGGAAGGGCCTCGTCACGGCTAAGTTAGGCTTACCTTGGGTATCTGATGACCAGCGAGGGATCTTCGGCGTGGCAGATCCAAGGTGGACCTACTGAACTCGGGGAGTTTGCCGTGCCCGGTGGCTCGATCTACGTGCAGCAGGACGAGAAGTTCACAGGTTCGTCCCCGCAGTGGTGGTACGAGAAGTTCTGGCGCGAGGACGCCAAGAACCGGCAACGGTCGAGGGCGATCAAGGCGGCAGTCGGGTTCGTCGCGGGGCTGGGGCTGGCCTTCCGCTTCGACCTGCCCTGGATCCCCGTCTTCGGGCTGCTGTTCGCCGGTCTCGTCGCCGCCCTCGACTGGGGCATCGTCTGGTACAACTTCAACGCCACCTCCGTCTGGCGCGGCCGCCGCCGCGGCGAGGTGATCACCCAGCGCAAGCTCAAACGCGGCCTCAACAAGTCCGGCTACCGCATCCTGCAGGGCCGGGCCATCCGCGGCCAGGCCTCCATCGACCATCTGATCATCGGCCCCGCCGGGGCCTGGATCGTCGACAACGAGGCGTGGTCGCCCGACACCGACATCGCGGCCTACGGCGGGCGGCTGTTCTTCGGCGAGAAGTTCGGCTCCCACGTGGCCAAGCCGCTGGTCGACACCGCCGACGCCTTCGCCGCACTGCTCAGCAGGGAGACCGGCATCGCGCTGTCCATCGAGCCGATGCTCGCCGTCCACTGCGGCCGGCTGCCGCGCGGTGGCATCGTGAGTGGCGAGGGCATCACGCTGCTCAAGCCCTCGCTGGTGGCCAAGGTCATCAAGAGGGCGGGCCGGGTGGTGCTGACCGAGGAGCAGATCGAGCTGATCGCCCGTACGGCGGCGCGGGAGCTGGCTAGGCCAGTCGCTCGATGAACTCCGCCAGCTGGGTGACGTTGCGGCACTCGCGCATCGGCACGATCGAGCCGTAGGCGGTGGCGAGGGAGTCGCCGCTGTCCCACTGCCGCCTCGGCTCGGGGTTGAGCCAGTACGCGCGCCGGGCGCCCTTGGCCAGCCGGCGCAGCGTGTCGAGCGCGGGCGGCTGGTAATTGGAACGCGCGTCGCCGAGAATCAGCAGGCTGGTCCTGGGCCCGACGGCGTCCTTTTCGGCGAACTCCTCGAATGCCCGCCCATAATTCGTCCGGCCGAACCGCGACATATGAGCTTCTGTTGCGAGTCGGGTCAGTGCCTCGCCCACATCTCCACCCGGGGTGAAGAACCGCGTGATTTCATCCACGGTGTCGACGAAACCGAATGCGCGCACCTTGGTGAACTGCTCCCTCAGCGCATACGTGAGCAGCAGCGTGAAATGGGCGAAGGACGAGACCGAGTCGCTCGTGTCGCACAGGATGACCAGCTCCGGCTTGTGCGGGCGCGGCGGCCGGAACCTCGGCTCCACGGGCACGCCGCCCGTGGACAGCGACGCCCGCACCGTCCTGCGGAAGTCGAGCCGCCCGCGCCTGCCGTGCCTGTGCTTGATCGTCAGGCGCGTGGCCAGGCGGCGGGCCAGCGGATACACCTCTCTGCGCAGCCTGGCCAGGTCCGCCCTGGTGATCCGCAGGAAGTCCAGCTGGTCCACCGGCGGCCGTACGGCGGAGCGGGCGATGCGCTCGATGCCGGAGTCCTCGGCGATCCGCCGCCGGACGTCGGCGGCCACGGCCTCCTCGAAGCGCCTGATATTGGTGGTGATCCGTTGCCTGGCGGTCCTCTCCTCCAGGCCGCCCCGCGGGACACCCCGCAGCAGGCGCGCGATCAGGGTCTCGGGGGACAGGGCCCGCATGACGCTGTAGGAGAACCAGTTCTGCCTGCCCTCCGCGGCGGGCTGGCGGCCGAACCGGTCGACCATCGCGCGGGCGAACTGCCTCATCTCGGCCTCCGTCGAACCGTGCAGCAGCTCGGCCAGGCGCTCGCGGGGGTCGTCGGGCGGGTCGGCCGGGTGCTCGCCTGGGCTGCCTGCCGTACCGGACAGCCCGGTGGTGGACGACGGGAACCACAGGTCGAACAGCATGTCGAAGCCCGGCCGGTAGGCGGGCTTCTTGACCAGCGTCGCCGCGTAGGCGGCCCGCAGCGACTCCCGCTCGGTCAGGTCGATCACGCGCAGCGCCCTGGCCGCGTCGAGACCCTCCGCCAGCGACACGGGCAGCCCCGCTTCGCGCAGCGCGTGCACGAAGCCGACATGCCGGTCCACCAGGCTCACAGGCCCAGCTCCTTGCGGGCGCGCGCCTGGTCGGAGGCGTGCTTGAGCACCACGCCGAGCGTGCCGGAGACGGTCTCCTCGTCGAGCTCCGCACGGCCGAGCGCCAGCAGCGTGCGCGCCCAGTCGACGGTCTCGGCGACCGAGGGGGCCTTCTTCAGCTCGAGCGCCCGCAGCGTGGCCACCGTCCTGGCGAGCTGTTCGGCCAGGTCCGCGGGCAGGGTCGGCACCTGCGACAGCACGATGTCGCGCTCACGCTCCGGGGTCGGGTACTCGATGTGCAGGTAGAGGCAGCGCCGTTTGAGCGCCTCCGACAGCTCCCGCGTGGCGTTGGAGGTGAGCACGACGAACGGCCGCAGCGTCGCCTCGATCGTGCCCAGCTCGGGGATCGTCACCTGGAAGTCCGACAGCAGCTCCAGCAGCAGGCCCTCGACCTCGACGTCCGCCTTGTCCGTCTCGTCGATCAGCAGGACGGCCGGCTCGGCGCTCCTGATCGCCTTGAGCAGGGGCCGCTCCAGCAGGAACTCCTCGGAGAAGATGTCGTCGTCCGAGCTGGTCGCCTGGATGCGCAGCAACTGCTTCTTGTAGTTCCACTCGTACAGCGCCCTGGCCTCGTCGAGCCCCTCGTAGCACTGCAGCCTGATCAGGCGGGCCCCGGTCGCCTTCGCGACCGCCTTGGCCAGCTGCGTCTTGCCGACCCCCGCCGGTCCTTCGGCGAGCAGCGGCTTGCCGAGTGCGGCGGCCAGGAACACCGAGGTGGCGATGGAGTCGTCGGAGAGGTAGTCAACGGCGGCGAGGCGCTCGCTCACGTCGGCGGGCGAGTTGAACATCGATGCTCCTGTCGGGCGGGGGGCCGAACTTTATTCTAGCAGGGGCCAACAATAAGTCCGAATTGACGGGTTCTGTGGCGTTAAGAGAAATGGCGATAAACGGTCTTCTGCCTTATTGCAGTAATGGCCATGGCAAGAAGCGGATTGTGTCGGTTCGGCGGATGCGACATGAGGGGATTTCCCGCTTCGACTTCACAGTCACTCAGAGAGGAAAAAGCGATGCGTATCGCAGTAGCCGCCACCGGCCTGATCCTGCTCTCCGGATTCGGTCTCGCCTCCATGGCGACCTCCGTCGCGGCGCAGAGCCTGCCCGGCCGCGCGGTCCTCGCCGCCGATCCCGACGACGACTTCGGTCCCAGGCGCTTCGACGAGGACCTCGACGACGACCTCGGCAGGATGAACGGCCGTAAGGGCGGCCTCGGCAAGATCGACTTCGGCAAGGGAAACTTCGGCAAGATCGGCCACGACTTCAAGGGCAACCCCGGATTCAAGGGTGACCCCGGCTTCAAGGGCGGCCACGACTTCAAGGGCGACGGGTTCAAGGACGGCCACGACTTCAAGGGTGGCCACGGGTTCAAGGGCGGCCACGGCTGCGGTGGTGGCGGCGGCGGATGGTGGGGCGGCCCCCGCTGCGGCGGCTGGGGCCCGGGCTGGGGTCCCGGCCCCCACACCGGCGGCGGCGGCATGGCCAAGGCGACCGTCCGCAAGTGATGATCCGTCACGCAATCGGCCGCCACGCCCTGTGCGTGGCGGCCTCCCTCATGGCCCTGACCCTCACACCGGCGCCCGCGAACGCGGCCACCGGCAGGGCCGAGTCCCCCGACCCCGCCGGACCTCGCACGCCCAAGACCCCCGACCCCTCCGGGCCCCGCACGCCCAAGGCCTCCGACCCCGCGGGGCCTCGCACGCCCAAGGCTCCCGACCCCTCCGGGCCTCGCACGTCCAAGGCCCCCGATCCCACCGGACCCGAGACTTCCGAACGCGCCCGTCCCGGAGCGCGCCAGGCGCCCGACGTGTCTCCGCCCAAGGCGCCCACCCCACCCCAGTCACCCCACCCACCTGCGCCGTCGAGCCCGCCCAAGCCGGCCGCCCGCTCCAAGCCCATGACCCCGCCCGCGCCGCCCAGCCCGTCGAAGCCGGTCAGTCGTTCCAAGCCGGTGACTTCGCCTGCGCCGCCCAGTCCGCCGAAGCCGGTCGCCCGCTCGAAGCCGTCGGTTCCACCTGCGCCGTCGAGCCCGCCCAAGCCGGTCCGGACCCGCACACCAGGCCCGGGAAAGGCCGACACGCCGGGCCGGGCTGAGAGGCCCGGGCAGGCCCGTGCCGTCGCGCCCGCGCCAGTACGAGGCGAGCCGGTCTCCCGGCCGGTCAAGCAGGTCCACACTGCCGCGCCCGCGCCGGCGCGAGTGGAGACGACCCCCAGGCCGCCGCAGCAGGTCCGAGCCGACCGCGCCAGGCCCGGCGGTGCCGAAACCTCCACACCCCGCCGTGCTGAGACGTCCGAGCCCCGCCGTGCCGAGACCTCGGAGCCCCGCCGTGCCGAGACCTCCGCACCCCGTCGGGCTGAGACGTCCGAGCCCCGTCGGGCCGGGACATCGGAACCTCGCCGGGCTGAGACCTCCACACCCCGTCGGACCGAGACCCCCAGACCTGGCCGGGATGAGACGTCCGAGTCCCGTCGGGCCGGGACGTCCGAGGCTCGCAGGGCCGGAAGTCTCCAGGCCGCTCCGGCGGAGGTGCCCGCCCGCGCCAGGCCGTTCCCGGTCAAGCCACCCCGGACGGCGGCTGTCGGGCCCACCGGAGCCAAAGGGATCGACTCGCCTCCCCTGAACCTCCAGATCCCCAGCCTCGACATCGCCGCCGCCGTCATGCGGGTCGGCGTCGACGAGGACGGCAGGATCGGCGCCCCGCCGCTCAGCGTCTCCGACAAGGTCGGCTGGTTCAAGATGGGGCCCAGGCCGGGCGCGCCCGGCGCGGCGGTGATGGTCGGGCACTACGACAACACCACGGGCCCGGCCGTCTTCTACCGGATCAGCGAGCTCACCCCCGGCAAACGCGTCTTCGTGACCCGCAAGGACGGGCGCCGGCTGCGCTTCGTCGTCACCAAGGTCGCCACCTATCCGAAGGACGAGTTCCCCGCGCGGGAGGTGTACGGCGATCCCGGGCATCCGGCCCTCCGGTTGATCACCTGTGCCGGGGCGTTCAACACCACCACGAGGCACTACCTCGACAACACGGTGGTCTTCGCCAAGCTCATCACCGGGCGGCGGGCGGCCGGACCGCTGGACCGCCGCTGATTCGACCTGTGTCGTGAAGTCGGGTATGTTTCTTCCCGCAGGCGCCGCTAGCTCAGTTGGTTAGAGCAGCTGACTCTTAATCAGCGGGTCCGGGGTTCGAGTCCCTGGCGGCGCACAGCTGAAAATCTGGCCCGGCCTCCACACGGAGGCCGGGCCAGATTTGCGTTGGGGCCAGAATGAGCGCATCAGCGAGCAGAAGCTTCCCCTTCTTCCGTCGGCCTGCGACTTGTCTCCGTTTCCGGACGAGGACACTCTGGCGACGGGTCTGGTTGTTCCGAGGTGGCCGGCGTCCAGCCTCGCGGATGAGACAGGGCCACGGCGTCCGCGGTATGACGGGCGACCTGCGGAACGACCGTCACGTAGATATCGGCCATCAGCACGATGCTGGAATGACCGAGCCGGTCCTGGATGGATAATTTGCGCCAGCCTGAAGCGCGAGACTGGCGGCTCCATGTCGCAGATCATGCAGACGAATGGGCGGAAGTCCGCTTTCGGCCGATCAACGTGCCGAAGGTTCGGGTCAGGACGTCGGGAGTCATCGGGCGGCCGCGTTGGGCGTTGAAGACGTAGCCACCGCCGTCTTCACCGAGGAGGGCGAGTTCGGCCTGCTGGTGGTCGCGGTGGCGGCGTAGTGCGGTGACGGTGGCGTGATCGAGCGCGATGGTGCGGCGGACGGACGGCGGCGTCGAGTGCGGCGCGCAGGGTGGCGTGCAGGCGGGTGAGCATGGTCGCCGAAGTGGGCGCGGGTGGCGGGATCGTGGCGGACATGCGCTGCACGTCGCGGATGGACAGGTCACGGAGCGGGATGCCGCCCAGATACGCGGATGAGTAGCTGTCGACGTGCGCGGTGTAGTTCCGTGGATGTGACCGGTGACGGGCAGGGCGACTCTCCGATCAAGATGGGGTAACGGTGAGTGAATCATGGGGATGTTTGCGATGATGAAGGGGGCCGGGTCAGGTCGAGGGAGGTGAGGCTGGTGTCCTACAGTCCGAAGTTGGCGGCGGCGCTGTCGGGTGCCACGCTTCGCCAGCTCGCGCACTGGCGTAAGGCCAGTTCCGGCCGTGGCGCCGTGCTGGTGCCGGAGATCTCACCGGTACGGCCGGTGCTGTACTCGTTTCGGGACCTGGTCGCCTTGCGCACGTGTGTGAAGCTGCGCAATGACGCTTCCTTGCAGAGGATCCGCCGAGCGTTGGACACGCTCCGCGACGATCTGCAGGAGCGCGAGCATCTGTCGGCTTACCAGTTGGTGACCGACGGGTCGACGATCTTTCTGGTCGAGCAGGGGCAGGCCACCGACCTGGTGCATCGCAAGGCCAACGTCATCATCCATGAACTGGTCGAGGTGCTGCGGCCGTTCTATCGTGATGGACGGCACATTCCGGATCTACTGCGTCCCCGGGAGCACGTCACGGTCGACCCCGCAGTCCGCGGCGGTATGCCGGTGATCGAAGGAACCCGCGTGCCGTACGACGAGATCGCGGCGCTGTTGCGGGACGGCGTTCTGGCCGAGCGGATCGCGGACTACTACCCGAGCGTGTCGGCCACCGCGGCCTTGGATGCGGCCGATTTCGCCGACTACGTCGACAGTTACGAACCCCCCAGGGAGCAGCGTGAGGCTGCTGCTGGATGAGAACGTCCCCCGTCCCTTGCAACAGGTTCTGACCAGCTTCGTGCTGAACCACCACATTGTCCATCTACTGGATCTTCCAGGTTGGTCGGGTACGCGGGATGAGACTCTGTATCCGCGCGCCGCGGCCGAGGGGTTCCATGTTGTTGTCACCAATGACGGCCGTCAGATGCAGCGACCTCGGGAAGTGGCCGCGATCGCGGCCTCTGGCCTGCACCGGATCGAATACCCGCACAAGCACCCGGGGCTGCTCGGGATGGGCGTCGCGATCGCGACGGTCACCGCGGGGTTGCCGAGTGCGCTGGCGTTGCTGGAAGAGGCCGGCGGACCGCGCTTGATCACGTTGCGAGGAGTCGATCCCACGGTGGCGAGTCGGCTTCAGACGATCGACCCTGCGATGAATCCGCCCAGGTTCTGGCCTATGTCTCTGTAGTCTGAGCGGACCGCCAGGCGTCCCGGATCTCGGGCCGGATCGCTCCACGCGAAGCAACGGGGAGCCCTCCGATCGAACGACGCGGACTTCGGTGACGGAGGGTCGTGGCTTGAGCGGAGAAGCAGGTGGCGTGACGCGCTTGTGGCATGACGGCTGCCGGGCGGGCTGTGATGGAGGAGCGGCTCCTCGCGGCACTGGTCGGTGACTTGCGGTGACCGGGTTGAGGGCGGTGGCTATCGCTGCTTGCGGCGCTTGCGGCGGACGTCGACGCCGCCCCAGAACGCGAACCCGGTGACCCTGATCCGCGGCGCGCCCGGTGCTCCGGCGCCGCTGGCGGCGTGGTCGAAGCCGCCCATGATGCCGATGCCGGTCACGTCGACGTCGGCGTCGTCGGGCACGACGATCTCGACCCCGCCCATCACGGCGAACGCCCTGATCGTGATCTCCCCGCCGGTCAGCACGGCCTCGCGCAGGTCGATCTTGCCGCCGCCCCAGAAGGCCACCGTGGTGAACAGCCGGGGCGCCCGCCAGATGCCTTTGCGGTGGTATCCGCCCATGACGGCGATCGCCACCCCGCTCTCCTTGCCCGGCGCCGTCGAGGCGGCGGGGGAGTGGACGGGGGTGGGCAGGTCGTGGGTGAGGAGGTCGAGCTCCGCGTAGGTCTTGGCGGAGTAGACCTGGTCGAGGCGCTCGTGGAACTCCTCCATGCCCAGCCGCCCGTCTCCCGCGGCGGCGCGGAGGATCTCGGCGGTGCGTTCGCGGTCGAGGTCGGCGGCGCGCATGTCCTGGGGGCCACGGTCGGGCAGGGGGCTGCTCATGGGTAAAGCGTAGACCGGTTTCACGTGGTGCGCGGGGTCGTGCGAAGCTGTCAGTGTCCCCAAGACCAGGAGGTCCTGATGGCTGAAACACCGGCGGAACCCGAGCCGATCGAGGCTCCCGAGGATGAGCTGAAGCGGAAGTTCCGCGAGGCGCTCGAGCGCAAGAACAACGCGCACGCAGACTCGGTCGCGGGCGGGCAGGGGAAAGGCCCCTCGAAGATTCACGGTGCCCACGGTCCCGCCTCGAACAAGCGGACCTTCCGTCGTAAGAGCGGCGGCTGACGCCACGACGTCGAAGGGAGGGTACGGCACCTGCCGTACCCTCCCTTCTTTTTCCCGCATTGTGGCGCTGAGCTGCGGAGATGCGGCTGGTGGGAGAATGTGAGAAACATTCTCAATAGCGCCTGGCGGAATAGCCTTGCCACTCTGGAGAGCTTTTTCGCTCCTCTAGCTATAAATATCCATAACCGCCGTCTTCTCCGTCTTTTTGGGGGCTCCTCCGCCTCCTACGCTGTCCCGGTCAGCGCGACGGTGAGGGAGGTCTCGTGCTGGGACTCGATGACTGCCTGGCCGAGGTCATGGCCATACCCGGAGCGCTCGACGCGATGGTGGTCGAGCACACGAGCGGCATGGCGGTGGTCGCGAACGGGAGCGAGGGCCTGGACGCCGAGCGCTCCGCGGCGGCGCTGAGCGAGGCACTGCGCCACACCACGGACGGGCTCGCCCAGACCTCCCCCGATGGAACGATCCGGATCGACGAGATGCTCGTCACCACCGACAAGGGCCACCATCTCGTGCGCCACGTGGTGACGCCGTTCGAGGGCCCGCTGGTCATCTACGTGCGGCTGGACAAGGAGCGGGCCAACCTCGCGCTGGCCCGCTACCGCCTGCAGGCCATCTCAGGACAGTTGACCTCGTGACATGCCGGCACTGGACACGCTGCTCGCCGGGCTGGCGAGAGAACGCTCGACGGGCGCCCTGCGGGTGGGGCGGGCCGGCGCGATCTTCATGGACGCCGGCCGGGTCACCTACATGGAGTGCGCGGACACGCCGAGGGCCGAGGACGTGCTGATGGCCAGCGGCAGGGTCTCGGCGCCCGCCCTGCGCAGGGCCCAGCGCGAGGGCGGCGCGCGCCTGGTCGACTACGGCATGCTCACCAAGGGCGAGCTGCAGCACTGCGTGCTCGGCGCGGTCCTCGACGCGGCGTACTTCCTCCTGCCGGTCACCGGGACCAGGCCCAAGTTCCGGCCCGGGGAGCGGCACTGGCTCGGCTCCCACTGGTTCTTCGAGGTCGAGGAGATCGTCCGCGAGTGCGGCAGGAGGCGGGCCCAGCTGGAGCGCGTCTGGCCGTCGGCGGACGTGGACACCGCCCCGGTCGCGCCGGTCAGGCGGCCGCCGGGCCACCGTGTCGTGCTGAGCGACCTGCAGTGGGAGATCCTCGTCCACGCCGACCGCGCGGCCACCCCCCTGGAGCTGGCCATGAGGCTCGGCCGGCCCGGCTACGCGACGCTGCTGGCCGTACGGCGGCTGGCGGCGGCGGGGCTGCTCACCCGTCCGGAGGGTACGGCGCCGCCGCTGCCGCGACGGGTCGACCGGGTTCCGGAGGCCGGGCCGCGCCACGACCCCGACGCTCCTGCTCTGCCCCTGGGGCCCGTGGTGACCGCGGACCCGACCGACGTGAACCTGCTGTTGCGGCTGAAGAAGGCGCTGGAGGAGCTGTCGTGAGGTTCCCCTCACTCAGAAGGAGGCCACCGGTGGAGCTGCGGGACGAGGTGCTGAAGGAGATGATCCTGTTGCGCGAGCGTACGCCCGACGTCAGCGGAAGCATCGCCTGCAGCGTGGACGGGCTGACCATCGCCAGCGACCTGACGGGCGGCAACGTCGAGCAGACCGCCGCGCTGTCGGCGGCGCTGCTGGCCCTCAGCAGACGCATGGCCGTCATGGCCGGCAAGGGTGCCCTGGAGGAGACCCTCATCTCGGGCAGCGCGGGCTTCGCCGCCTTCTACACGGCCGGCCCCACGATCGTCCTCACAGTCCTGGCCGAGCCCGGCACCAATCTCGGGCTGCTGCGGCTGGAGGGTCGCAAGACGGCGGCGAGCGTCGCCGCCATCGCATCGCGAAAGTGACTCGCATTCACACGGAGGAAACGCATGGCCAGCATGGACGTCTCGCTCAAGGAGATGATGGCGATCGACGGCGCGCTCGGGGCCGTCGTGGTCGACTACGGCAGCGGCATGGCGCTCGGCGCCCTCGGCGGCTCCAAGGACCTGGACCTGCAGGTGGCCGCCGCGGGCAACACCGAGGTCGTCAAGGCGAAGATGCGCACGATGGAGTCGCTCGGCCTCAAGGAGGTCATCGAGGACATCCTCATCACGCTGACCGGTCAGTACCACATCATCAGGCCGATGACCGGCAGGGGCGGCAAGGGACTCTTCCTTTACCTGGCGCTGGACCGCACCAGGGCGAACCTGGCGCTGGCGCGCCACCAGCTGCGCGGCATCGAGGAGAAGCTCGAGGTCTGACGGACCACGCCCCGTGTCCGCGGCGCGGCGGGCACGGGGCGTGCCGTACGACCGGCCCGCGCCTTCTTCAGCCGTGTGTACTCCGGCTTTACCCCGGCGCCGCTGCCGATTTCATGATTTTTATCCCCTTGATCGGCTTTCCTGCCGCGCCCGCGCAACCCGTTGTTTTTCAGGGGTTTCCGCGCTCTCCGCGCCTGCTGAATCGTGACGATAAAGGGTAGATCCTCTTTCCGATTCATGGGTTTGCTTTTGCCTTTGGGGTGATTTGCCCATAGAGTCCTTTGCGTTACCGAGCGGTGACCGTGCTCTTCACCAGGGAAGAGTCGGCCGGTCGGCGCCGAATCCCGCGACTGCGGGAACCGGGGACCCATCTCTTTGGGGTGAATCCGGCCTCGTGCCGGTAGGGCATCTCCACGCCCGAACCCGTCAGCTAACCCGGTAGGCGAGATGGAGAGGACACCACCCTTGTACGACAGCCCCCCGAACTGAGCGGCGCTTCCCCCCCGCTTCCTTTCGCGCTCTGTCTTTTCGCGTAGCGACTGCTAGGCCCATGCCCGGCTACGCCTTTGCCTGATCTTCATGTGAGCGCGGATTTCCTATCCCTCGCACAAAGGACTTTCATGACCCGCCGCTTTGGCATGCGCGCTTCCGCCCTGCTCGTCACCACCGCCCTCGCCGTCGGTTCCGGCGCCGCCGCCGCTCTCGCCGAGCCCACGGAGCCCGACCTCGCCCGGACCACCCAGCAGCGGACCCTCCTCCAGGGAGGCACCACCGCCTCCTACTTCTGGGACGACTCCTCCGGCCGCGCCGGCGACACCGGCCTGCCCGCGAGCGGCATCCCGATGCGCAAGGGCCTGGCAGCCAGCCCGAGCTGGCCCCTCATGACCGAAGGCTACGTCGTCTACAAGGGTAAGAAGGCCCCCTTCTTCGTGGGTGACCGTGGTCCTGGCGTGCCCTCCAGCAGCGGCGTCATGCTCGACCTCGACGCCAAGACCTTCGCCTACCTCACCGGCGGCGAGTTCAACTCCGACACGCTGATGGTGAACGGCAACGGCGGTCAGGGCCACATCAAGGTCCAGTACGTCATCACCAAGTGGGGTGACGGCGTGGGCAAGAAGAACCACCCCGTCGCCTTCTCCACCGGCGCGTGGGGTCGTATGGACCACAACCCGGCCAAGCCGCCGGTCGACTACCTGGCCCTGGCCGAGAAGAAGAAGGCCGAGGCCGCCAAGAAGGCGCAGGCCGCCAAGAAGGCCGAGCTGGTCGCCGCCCGTGAGGCGGACGAGCAGGAGTCCAAGGGGACGACGGCCGCCGCCGCGTCGGTCAGGCCCGCCTCCTTCGACGGCCCGGTGCGCACCACCGCCGCCCGGAGCGCGACCGAGGACGACAGCCACACCGGCACCGCGCTGGCCCTCATCGGCGGTCTCGCGATCGTCGGCGGCGTCGGCTACCTGGGCCGCGACCACCTGCGCAAGGTCGTCTCCCGCTGATCTCCCTCTTGTCGTCATGCGAAACAGAATGAGATTCTGCTTCGCATGACGCTCATGGCGCGCGCCAACGGCATCGACATCGCCTACGACCCCATCGGTGACCCCCAAGACAGGCCCCTTCTGCTGATCATGGGGCTCGGCTCCCAGCTCGTCCACTGGGACGACGAGTTCTGCGAACTGCTCTCCAGGAGGGGCCACCACGTCGTCCGCTTCGACAACCGCGACGTGGGGCTCTCCACCCACTTCCGCGAGGCGGGCGTGCCCGACCTCACCCCCGGCGCGGCGGCGCCGTACCTGCTGAGCGACATGGCCGGCGACGCGGCGGGCCTGATGGACGCGCTCGGCTGGCCCGCCGCGCACGTGGTGGGCATCTCGATGGGCGGCATGATCGCCCAGGCGCTCGCCATCGGGCACCCCGGCAGGGTGCTGACGCTGACCTCCATCATGTCGACGCCCAGCCCCGAGGCCGGGCCGCCCACCCCCGAGGCGATGGCCGCGCTGTTCGGCCCGCCCGCCGCCGACCGGCAGGGCGCGATCGAGCGGGCCCTGGAGGTCTGGTCGGTGATCGGTTCGCCCGGCTACCCCCTCGACCGCGAGCGCGTCGCCCGGCTGGCGGGCCTGGCCTTCGACCGCGACCACGATCCCGCCGGGACCACCAGGCAACTGGCCGCCATCCTCGCCTCAGGCGACCGTAGCGAGGGATTGGCGGGCGTGCGGGTGCCCACCCTGGTGGTCCACGGCGAGGCCGACCCGCTGGTCCAGGTCTCCGGCGGCCGGGCCACCGCCGCCGCGATCCCCGGCGCGCGGCTGATGACCTTCGAGGGCATGGGCCACGACCTGCCCCGCCCGCTGTGGGAGCAGGTCATGGACGCGATCACAGATCTTCAAGCGCGCTCCGCAGCCGCCGCAGCAGGCTGAGGTCCGCCGGTTCGTGCCGCATCTCGGTGCCGGGCGGCGCGGGGACCCGCTTGGGCAGCGCGGGCGCCCTCCTGGGCTTGACGAGCAGGTCGGCCGCCGCCAGTTCCCGTACGGCGAGCAGCACCGTGTAGGCCGTGGCGTCCAGCCGCCTGGCCAGTTGCAGCGGTGTCGCGGTGCCGTCGGCGTGGACCAGCACCTCCCACTGCCGGGCGCTCAGCGTGACGCGATCGCCCGGCAGGCGGGAGACCGGGACCACGGGCGCGGCGTCGAGCTCGTCCGACGGCCAGACCTCGTCCAGCCGGGTGCTCCTGCGGACGCATTCGGCGATGAGCTCGTCGACCTCGAAGTGCCAGTGCGGGCCCAGCCAGTGGCGCTCGCTCGGCTGGAAGGTGGGCCGGGCGGCGTCGGTGCCGAAGAGCACGAGCGCGGCGTCGAGCACCGCCCTGCGCAGCTGCTCGGCCAGTTCGTCGCGGCTCAGCAGGCCTTCGCCGAACAGCGGCTCGCCGCCCTCGCGCCGGGTCACCGCCCGGTCCACGTCGGCCGGGCTCACCCGCCCGCCGCCGGTGAGCAGCTCCTCGATGCCGGGCGTCTCGGCGCTCTCCATGTAGGTCACCTTGCCCTCGAGCAGGTAGACCACCCCGGAGCCGCCCACGCGCAGGGCGCCGGACGAGCACACCCCCGCCAGCCCGGTGAGGAGGCTTTCCAGCGGACGCACCGAGTCAGGCTATGAAGGCGCGGGCCGTACGGGAAGAGACCGGTGGTGGATATCTTCATCCCGGGCGGAGAAAGTTTTCTCCGGGGAGTAAGGATCACACCGCGTGATCGGCTGCCTCCCTGCTGTTGAGGATGAGGTGGACGTTCCTCTCCGCCCAGCGGGTGACCTCGGCGAGCGGCTGGTGCAGCGAGTGGCCCAGGTCGGTGAGCGTGTACTCCACCCTGGGCGGCACCTCGGCGTAGACCTTCCTGGTCAGCAGCCCGTCGTACTCCATGGCCCGCAGTGTCTGGGTCAGCACCTTCGGGGTGACGCCGCCGATGCGATCGCGCAGCTCGGTGAAGCGCATCGGCCCGCGGGACAGGCTCAGCAGGACGAGGACCGACCACTTGTCGCCGATGCGGTCGAGGACCAGTCGGGTCGGGCAGTTGGGGTCGAAGGCGTCGCCAGTATCCATAAGGTACCTATAGCACGATGAAGTAACCAGTATCCAATGGATACTATCGATGTCATGAAGAAGATCCTGGTTTTCGGCGCCACCGGCATGATCGGTCAGCGCATCGTCACCGAACTCGTCAACCGCGGCCACGACGTCACCGGAGTGAGCAGGTCGGGCCCGGTCAAGGGCAACGTCACGCAGGCGGCCGAGCTCGCCGCCGGCCACGACGTGGTGATCTCGGCGATCGCCCCGCCGCGCGACGGCACCGAGCCCGAGGCGCCCTTCCTCGCCGCCACCAGGGCCCTGATCGACGGTGTCCGCGAGGCCGGCGTCCGGCGCCTGATCACCGTGGGCGGCGCCGGCGGCCTCGAGGTGGCGCCCGGCCTCGATCTCGTCGACACGCCCGACTTCCCGCAGATCTACAAGAAGGAGGCGCTGTCCCAGCGGGCCGCGCTCGGGCTCTACCGGGAGGTCACCGACCTCGACTGGACCTACGTCGCCCCCGCCGCGATCATCCAGCCGGGGGAGCGCACCGGCACCTTCCGCCTCGGCGGCGACCGGCTGCTCGCCGACGAGCAGGGCAACAGCGTCATCAGCGCTGAGGACTACGCCGTGGCCGTCGCCGACGAGATCGAGAAGGCCGAGCACGTGCGGCGCAGGTTCACCGTCGCCTACTGATGAAAAACGTGGCCGCTGGACTGCCGATACGGCGCTGACCTGCGAAAAGAGCGGCTCGGCAGTCTGATGGCCACGTTTCTCATCAGTACTGAGGCTCGTCGGGCAGCAACGCCTTCTCGTCGGGCTTGTGGACCAGGACGGTCTCGACGTACGAACGGACGGCGGCCGGGAGCCCCATGTCGCTCCCGGCCTTCTCCGACAGGAACCAGCGGTGGTCGAGCACCTCGTGGAAGAGCTGCGCGGGCTCCAGCTTGCGCCGCAACTCGTCGGGAATGGCCTCTATCGTCGGCTGGAAGACCTCGGCCAGCCACCTGTGGGCCACGATCGCCTCGTCCTCGTGGCGCAGGCCCTTGGCCACGCGGAAGCCGTCGAGATCGTTCAGCAGCCGCCGGGCCTGGTTCTCCTCGGTGTCGAGCCCGGTCAGGCGCAGCAGCCTGCGCTGGTGGTGACCGGCGTCCACGACCTTGGGCCGGACGATCAGCCGCCCGGTGCCGACCTTGCGGCGCACCATCATTTCGGCCACGTCGAAGCCGAGCAGGTTGAGCCGGCGGATGCGGTTCTCCACCTTGTGCCAGTCGACCTCCTCGATGATCTCGTCCTGTGTGATCTCCTCCCAGAGCCGGTGGTAGCGCGAGGTGATCTGCTCGGCGGTGTCGTACGGGTCGATCGACGGGTGCAGCAACCCGCCCGCCTCCAGGTCGAGCATCTCGCCGAACAGATTGGTGTAGGCGACCTCGATGTCCTGTAGCCGCTGCCCCTCGCTGATCATCGGGTGCATCTCGCCGGTCTCCGCGTCGACCAGGTAGGCGGCGAAGGCGCCCGCGTCCCTGCGGAACAGCGTGTTCGACAGCGAGCAGTCGCCCCAGTAGAAGCCGTTGAGGTGCAGCCGCACCAGCAGCACGGCCAGCGCGTCGAGCAGCCTGGTGAGCGTGTCGGGGCGCAGCGTCCCCGACATGACGGCCCGGTAGGGCAGCGAGAACTGCAGGTGCCGGGTGATGAGCGCGGAATCGAGCCCCTCATCCCTGCCCGTGACGTACGCCACGGGCTCGACGGCCGGAGCGTCGAGCCTGGCCAGGTCCCACAGCAGCCTGTACTCCCGCTTGGCGTACCGCTCGCTGATCTCCTTGATCGCGTACACCTTCCCGCCCAGCCGGGCGAAGCGCACGACATGGCGGGAGATGCCGCGCGGCAGGTCCACCAGGTGACGGGCGGGCCACTCCGCGAGCGGCAGCTCCCACGGGAGTCTGATGAGGTCGGGGTCGCCGAGGGCGCCGGTGATCTGTAGCGGCATTTGACCAGGATATGGTGCGAGCGTGGACGAGTTTCTGACCTGGTACTTCAACCGTAACCCCGTCTCCGCCACCCTTCTCGGCGCCGAGGGCCACGACCGGACGCTCGGCGACTACACCGAGCAGGGCCTGCTCGCCTACGAGCGCGAGCAGGCGGCGTGGCTCGAACGGCTCGCGACGTGGGAGACCCCCACGCTCGACGACGAGATCGACCGCGACCTGGCCGCCTCCCACCTGCGCGGCGAGCTGGCGCTGGCCACCTGGCCGTGGTGGCGCCGCGACCCCACCGCCTACCTCGGCGGGATCTTCTCCTCGCTGTTCGTGCCGTTCCAGCGCGCGCTCAAGCCCGAGCACGAGCTGGTCGAGGCCGCGGTGGCGCAGCTCGGCGAGGTGCCGGGCGTGCTGGCGGCCTGCCGTACCAACCTCGACCCCGACCTGGCCTCCGACCTGCAGGTGCAGCGCGCCCTCGGCCAGGCGCGCACGGCCAGGGGGCTGGTCACCCGCACCATCCCCGCGATGATCGCCGACGAGGCGGCGCGCGCCAGGTTCCTCGCGGCGGCCGAGCCCGCCGCCGACGCCTTCGACGCCTTCGTCACCTTCCTGGAGAACTTCACCGCGGGCGGCACCTGGCGCATGGGGGAGAAGCTCTACTCCACGCTGCTGACCGAGAAGGAGCTGCTCGGGTACGGCGCCGCGGGGCTGCACGAGCGCGGCAGGCAGCAGGTCGCGCTGCTGGACGGCCAGATGCAGGAGGCGGCGCGCAGGTTCGACGGTTCCGCCGACTGGCGCGCCGCGCTGGCGATCCTCGCCGACGACCACCCGCCGACCCTGGAGGCCATGCGCGCCGAGTACGAGGCGGAGACCCAGAGGGCCAGGGAGTTCGTGCGCGAGCGCGATCTCGTCACCTTCCCCGAAGGCGAGGAGTGCCTGGTACTGCCCTCGGCGGAGTACAACAGGCCGATCCTGTCCGTCGCCCACTACATCGCGCCGCCGCCGCTGACCAGCTCGCGGCGCGGCTACTTCTTCGTGCCCTACACCCCCGACGGCTTCACCGACGAGCAGGTACGGCAGCGCCTGCGCACCAACAGCCGCTTCCAGATGCCCGCGATCTCCGTGCACGAGGCCTACCCGGGACACCACTGGCACCTGGCGCACAAGGCGGGCAACCCCAGGACCATCCGCAAGGTGTTCAGCACGCCCTACTTCAACGAGGGCTGGGGCCTCTACGTCGAGAAGATGATCAGTGAGCAGGGGTACTTCGACACCCCGGCCACCGAGCTGGGCTTCCTCGACGCGCGCATCTTCCGCGCCGCCCGCATGGTCGTCGACACCGCCCTCCACTGCGAGGACATGTCGATCGCCGACGCCGAGGCGTACATGCTGGCCAACTCCTCGCTCTCGCCCGAGACGGCCAAGGGCGAGGTCAACCGCTACTGCGCCTGGCCCACGCAGGCGCCCTCCTACCTGACGGGCGCGCTGGAGATCGACCGGATCAGTGGCGCGTTCACCGGCTCGCTGAAGGAGTTCCACGACCGGATCGCGGGCTCGGGCAGCCTGCCGCTCGGACTGGCGGAGAAGGCCGCGCTCGGACGGGCGTGAGGCGACGGCGGCGGTCACGGCGAGCCCGTGACCGCCGCTCCCGTCGGCGAGGGCGGCGCGGGACCGCCGTCCGTGCCGGTGAGCGCGGCCCGTGACCGCCGCTCCCGTCAGCGAGGGCGGCGCGGGAACGTCGGGGGGTTGAGCGAGCGCTCGACCACCGCCGCGAGCTGCTCGTCGGTGAGCACCACGGGCTTGCCGACCGACAGCCCGCGCACGTAGACCTCGCACAGCCACTCCAGCAGCCGGGCCGCCTCGAAGGCCTGCTCCATCGTGGCGCCGATGGTCACCCCTCCGTGGTTGGCCATCAGCGCCGCCTGCCTGCCCTCCATCGCGGCCCTGATGTTGGCGGCCAGCTCGGGCGTGCCGTAGGTGGCGTACTCGGCGACCTTCACCGCGCCGCCCAGCAGCAGCGCGTTGTAGTGGACGGGCGGCAGCTCGGTCATCGTGGTCGCCACCACGGTCCCGAACACCGAGTGCGTGTGCACGACGGCCCGCGCCGCGGTCGAGTCGTAGATCGCCAGATGCATGGGCGTCTCGGACGACGGCTGCTGGTCACCCTCCACCAGGTGACCCTCGACGTCCACGACCGGGCACATCTCCGGGGTCAGCCGGTCGAGCGCGGCACCCGCGGGGGTGACCGCCACCAGATCGCCGTCGCGGGCGCTCAGGTTGCCCGACGTGCCGAGCACCAGGCCGAGCTCGACGGCTCGCCTGCCGTACTCGCAGATCTCCCGCCTGAGGAGGTCGACGGCGCTCACAATGCCTCCAGCGTCGTGATCATGATGCGCTCCATCTCGGCCCGGCCCAGTTGATCAGGGTAGAGCAGCGCCCGCAGGCTCAGCCCGTCGACCAGGGCCAGCAGCCGCTCCGCGGCCACGTCGAGGTCGCCGTCCGCGCCGATCTCACCCTCATCGCGCGCCTGTTCCAGCAGAAGCCGTACGGCGGCGCGCAGCTCGGCCGCCTCGGCGCGCTGCACCTCGGCCAGCCGGTCCACCGCCAGGCTCCGGCTCCAGAAGCTGATCTCGAGCCGCGTCTCCTGGTCGCGCTCGTCGTCGAGGGGCAGGTTGTCCAGCAGCACCTCGCGCAGCGCCGCCAGGCCGGTCAGGCCCTCGACCCGGCGGGTGATGCGCTCGCGGATGCGCTGGTGCGAGTGGCGCAGCGCCGACAGCAGGATCTCGTCCTTGTCGGTGAAGTAGTGGCCGAGCACGCCGTTGGACAGCCCCGCCTCCTTCGCGATGGCGCGGCTGGTGGCGGCGTCGATCCCGTCGCGCACGATGACGGTGCTCGCGGCGGACAGCACCTCGCGGCGGCGCTCGTCGTGGTCAACGATCTTCGGCATGCCTCCAGCATATTGACTTTTTAGTCGGACGTCTGTCTACTACCGGCCATGACCGTTGTGACCGTCGGTGTGCACATCGTGGACGTCCTGACCCGGCCGGTCGAGGCCATCCCCGCCGGGCAGGACACCGTCCTGGTCGACCAGATCCGTCTCACGGCCGCGGGCTCGGCCGCCGGCACCGCCGTCGACCTGGTGAAGCTCGGCAACGAGGTCACCTCCATGGGCGCGATCGGCGACGACGAGCTGGGCGACTTCCTCCTCATGATCATGGCGAGGCACGGCGTGGACGTGTCGGGGCTCGCCCGCCGTACGGGGGAGCAGACCGCCGCCTCCATCCTGCCCATCAGGCCGGACGGCGGCCGGCCCAGCTTCCACGTGCCGGGCGCCAACCTGAGCGTCACCCTCGCCGACCTCGACCTCGAGGTGCTGCGCCGCGCGAGGGCCGTCCACCTGGGCGGCATGGACGTCACCTTCGCGCTGGGCGAGCCCGCCTTCTTCGCCCTCCTCGACGAGCTGCGGCAGGGCGGCACCGTCGTCACCATGGACCTGCTGTCCGAGCTGCCCGACCTGCTGGCCATGGCGCGGGCGTTCGTGCCGCACGTCGACTACGTGCTGCCCAACGCCGCCCAGACCCTCGCCATGACCGGCGCCGGCACCGTCGAGGCCGCCGCCGCGGCGCTCCTGGCCGACGGGGCCACCGGCGTGCTGGTGACGCTCGGGGCGGAGGGCAGCCTGGTCGTCACCGCCGACGGCGCGACCCGCGTCCCTGCCCTGCCCGTGGAGGTCAGCGACACCACGGGATGCGGCGACGCCTACTGCGCCGGATTCCTCACCGGCCTCCTGCACGGCCAGGACGTCCCCACCGCCGCCCGCTGGGGCACGGCCGCCGCCGCCCGCGTCGCCACCGGCCTCGGCTCCGACGCCGGGCTCACCGACCTCGACTCGACCCTGAAAGGACTGTCGTGAAGGACGCCGAGCTGCGCAAGCGCGCCCAGCAGGTCATCCCCGGCGGCATGTACGGCCACCTCAACGCCGCCATCTTCGCCCCCGGCTACCCCCAGTTCTTCGCCCGCGCCGAAGGCTGCCGGCAGTGGGACGTGGACGGCCGCGAGTACGTCGACCTCATGTGCTCGTGGGGCCCGGTCGTGCTGGGCCACCGGCATCCCGCCGTCGAGTCGGCCGCCGCCCGCCAGCTCGCCCTCGGCGACTGCCTCAACGGCCCCGGCCCCGTCATGGTCGAGCTGGCCGAACTGCTCGTCGACACCATCCCGAGCGCCGACTGGGCGATGTTCTCCAAGAACGGCACCGACGCCACCACCCAGGCGCTCATGGTGGCCCGCGCGGCGACCGGCCGTACCAAGGTGCTGATGGCGCACGGCGCCTACCACGGCGCCGACCCCTGGTGCACGCCCTCGCCCGCCGGCACGACGCCCAACGAGCGGGCCGACCTGGTCGAGTTCACCTACAACTCGCTGGAGTCGCTGGAGGCCGCCGCCGCCACCGTCGACGGTGACGTGGCCGCGATCATCGTCACCCCGTTCAAGCACGACTCCTTCGAGGACCAGGAACTCGTCGAGCCCGCCTTCGCCCGCGGCGCCCGCGCCCTCGCCGACCGCCTCGGCGCCGCCCTGGTCATCGACGACGTGCGGGCCGGCTTCCGCATCGACCTGCGCGGCTCGTGGGAGCAGTACGGCGTCCGCCCCGACCTGACGGCCTGGTCGAAGGCCATGGGCAACGGCTACCCGATCGCCGCCGTCACCGGCACCGACGCGCTGCGCGGGCCCGCCCAGACGCTGTACTCCACCGGCTCGTTCTGGTTCTCGGCGGTCGCGATGGCCGCCGCGAAGGCGACGATCGAGACGTTGCGCGACACCGACGGCATCGCGACCATGGTCACGTCGGGGACCCTGCTGCGCGAGGGCCTGTACGCCCAGGCCGGCGCCCACGGCTTCACCGTCAACCAGACCGGGCCTGTGACCATCCCGTGGCTGAGCTTCGAGGGCGACGCCGACCTGTCGGTGGCGGTGCACTGGAGCGACGCCTGCCTGCGCAACGGCGTCTACCTGCACCCGTGGCACAACTGGTTCATGTCGGCGGCCCACACCGAGGCCGACGTGGCCCGCGCCCTGGAGGGCACCGACCGGGCCTTCGCCGAGACCCGCGCCCACTTCGGCGGCTGACGACCCGGCGCGGGGCGGCCCTCCCCGGCCGCCCCGCGCAACCCGCCACCCGCACCGCCGCCCCGCGCGCACCCCCCATGCAACCCGCACGCCGCACCCCCGCCCCCGCGCAAGCCGCACCGGGTAACGCGCACCCCCGCCCCCGCACCCCGCGCGACCTTTCGCTTCTGGGGCGTCGCCAGGCCGCGCCCGAAAGGACCCCGCAGGTCGCCACCGCACGGGCCCCTTCGTGCACCGCTCTTGAGCACGCGCCGTCCGCCCCGGTGGCTGCCCGTCGGGCCGGTGTCCCAGGACGGGCGCCTCCGGTGACCGGCTTCGGCTCGATGCCCATTCCGCCCGGCTTCCCTGGCGGGCGGTTGGGCCGGCCCACAAGAGGCCTGGCCGGCTGTCGAAGATCGTCCCGACACCCTTGCCGTCCATGCCGTTGTCGAGGATGCTGGCAACCCCGCCGCCCTGCCGTACGCCCTCGATCGCGGATGCTGCGCCGCCCCCGGAAATCACGGTGTGGCCTCTCAAGGTCACAGCTGCGTCTCGAGGTCTTGACCCAGGTCGCCGGCCGTCCGTACCTTCAGGCAAACGTTTAGGAAACTTTCCTAATTGATCCACGGGAGACCTCATGACCCACCCGGGAGAGATCACCAGGCGCCAGCTCCTGCGCCGGATCGGCATCACCGCTCTCGCCGCAGGCCCCGGCGCGGGCCTCCTGTCCGCCTGCGCGACCGGCGGCGGCGCCGAGCCCGCCGCGTCGGCCGGTGCGAGCGCGGCCGCCTCCAACCTGGTGTCGGCCGCCAACCCGCTGGGCGTGGACGCCAAGAAGCCTCTCGAAGTGGTCATCTTCAGCGGCGGTTACGGCGACTCCTACGCCAAGGACATCCACGAGGGCCTCTACGTCAAGGCGCACGCCGGCGCCCAGATCAAGCACGTCGGCACCCAGAACATCGGCACCCAGCTGCGTCCCCGCTTCCTCAGCGGCGAGGTGCCCGACGTGGTCAACAACTCCGGACCCGAGGCGCTCGACCTGGCCGCCCTCGCCGCGGAGGGACATCTGGCCGACCTGACCGCGCTGTGGGACGCCCCGTCGGTCGACGACCCGAACAAGAAGGTCCGCGACACCATCACCCCCGCGGCCATCGAGAACGCCAAGCTCAACGGCCAGGACCTGGTGCTGAACTACACGGTGTCGCACCGCGCCCTCTGGTACGACGCCAAGCTCTTCGCCGAGAAGGGCTGGACGCTGCCGACCACCTGGGAGGAGTTCAAGGCGCTCGGCGAGACGGCGAAGAAGGAAGGCATCGTCCTGTTCGCCTACCCGGGCCAGAAGGGTCCGTACTACCAGCTCTGGAACATGCTCTACACCGCCGCCAAGATCGGCGGGAACCAGGTCATCATCGACATAGACAACCTCGTCGACAACGCGTGGAAGTCCCCGGCGGTCAAGGCGTCGGTCACCGCGTGGCTGGAGATCCAGACGGCCTACGGCGACAAGGCCTACCTGGGCCTCGACCACACCCAGACGCAGATCAAGCACCTGCAGCACAAGGTGCTGTTCTACCCGTGCGGCTCCTGGCTCGAGAACGAGATGGCCAAGGACAAGCCCAAGACCTTCGAGTACGCCATCGCGCCCTTTCCAAGCGTGACCGCCTCCGACAAGATGCCCTACGGGGCGATCCAGGTCGGCGTGGGCGAGAACTTCGTCGTCGCCGCCAAGGGCAAGAACCCGCAGGGCGGCCTGGAGTACTTCCGCCTCATGCTCTCCAAGGAAGGCGCGAGGGGCTTCACCGAGAAGACCAAGAACCTCACCGTCGTCAACGGCGCCGCGGAGGGCCTCGACCTGACCCCCGGCCTGGTCAGCGCGGCGAAGGCGCAGGACGCCGCGGGCCAGGACATCATCACCGACGCGCGCTTCGAGGGCTGGTACAAGCAGCTGTTCGACTACGCCTGGCAGCAGCAGAACACGCTGATGGCCGGTCGGCTGACCGTCGACGAGTACCTGGACCGGGTCCAGAAGAAGGCCGACGCGGTCAAGGCCGACTCCTCCATCGCGAAGCAGACGAGGAACGTCTAGGACTCATGGGCACGGAGCGAACCCGACGTGGCGAGAGAGGAGCGGTGGGCGGCCAATGAACACGGAGCGGTTGCGCAAGTACGGGTTCGTCGCCGGGTTCCTCGTCGTCCCCCTGGCCCTCTACCTGGTCTTCGTGATCAGTCCGTACATCCAGGCGTTCCAGCTCTCGCTGACGAACTGGAACGGCTACCAGCGGAACCCGGCCTACATCGGCCTGGCCAACTTCGGCCGGCTGTTCGACGACGAGATCTTCTGGCAGGCGATACGCAACCACGCGGTGATCCTGCTCGTGCTGCCGCTCGTGACGATCGCCCTCGCGCTGCTGTTCGCCTTCCTGATCAACCTGGGCGGCGGGTCGCGCGGGGCGGGCATGAGGGGGGTGTGGGGGTCGACCTTCTACAAGGTGGTCTTCTTCGCCCCCCAGGTCCTCGCGGTCGCCGTCGTCGGCGTGCTCTGGAAGGCGATCTACCGGCCGGACGAGAGCGGCGTCGTCAACGGCGCGTTGATCAAGATGGGCGTCGACCCCGTCGGCTGGCTCACCGAGCCCAGCCTGGCCCTCTGGTCCCTGCTGGCGGTGATGATCTGGCAGGCGGTCGGCTTCTACGTGGTGCTGTTCTCCGCCGGCATGGCGGCCATCCCGAAGGACTACTTCGAGGCCGCCGCGCTCGACGGGGCCGGCCGCCTGCGGCTGTTCTTCTCCATCACGCTGCCGCTGCTGCGCGACACCATCCAGGTCGGCTGGGTCTATCTCGGGATCGCCGCGTTCGACTGCTTCGCGCTCGTCCAGGTGCTGTCGGTGGACGCGGGCGGCCCTGACGGCGCCACCACCGTGCTTCCCGTGGAGATCTACAAGACCGCCTTCTCCTACAACAAGGTCGGCTACGCCTCCGCGATGGGCGTCGCGCTGTTCTTCCTGACCATCACCTTCGCGGTGCTGACCCTGCGCGTCTCCAGGCGCGAGAAGATCGAGCTCTGACATGCCGAACAAGACCGTGCAGGAGCCGATGCGCTCGTCGCAGGCCCGCCCCTCGACGTCTGCTCGCCAGGCCGTCCGCGGCGGGCGCAACGTCTTCAGCGGGCTTTCGCACCTCGCGCTCGCCATCTGGGCCCTGCTGATCGTCCTGCCGCTGCTGTGGACGTTCCTGGCGGCCTTCAAGAACAACACCGAGATCTTCGGCGACGCGCTCCAGCTCCCCGGCGCGGTGCGCTGGGACAACTGGGCGCGGGCGTGGGACAAGGCCCGCGTCGGCACCTACATGATCAACACCGCCATCGTGGTGTTCTTCGGTACGGCGGGCACCATGCTGTTCGGCTCCATGGCCGCCTACGTCCTGGCCCGCTACACCTTCCCCGGCCGGCGCCTGATCTACCTGCTGTTCGTGGCGGGCATGGCCTTCCCCGTGTTCCTTGCCATCGGCCCGCTGTTCTTCATCGTCAAGCAGTTCGGCCTGCTCGACTCGCACGTCGGCCTGGTCATCGTCTACATCGCCTACTCGCTGCCCTTCACGGTCTTCTTCCTCGCGGCGTTCTTCAGGACGCTGCCCGAGGCCGTCGCCGAGGCCGCGCGGATCGACGGCGCCTCGCACACCCGCACGTTCTTCCAGGTCATGCTGCCGATGGCCAGGCCGGGCATCGTCAGCATCACGATCTTCAACGTGCTGGGCCAGTGGAACCAGTACCTGCTGCCGCTGGCGCTGGTGCCGGGCGACAAGGAGAAGTGGGTCATCACGCAGGGGATCGCGGACATCTCCACCATCGCGGGCTACGAGGCCGACTGGCCCGCCCTGTTCGCCGCCCTGAACCTGGCGATCATCCCGGTCCTGGTGATCTACATCATCTTCCAGCGCCAGATCCAGTCGGGGCTCGGGGCGGGCGCCCTGAAGTAACGTGGCCCGTATGAGCGACTGGAAGCAAGAGGGGGAGGTGCTCCGGCGCAGCATCGTCGCGCCGGACTTCCCCACGGCCATCCGCATCGTCGACGCGATCGCGGTCAAGGCCGAGGAACTCAACCACCACCCCGACATCGACATCCGCTGGCGGACCCTGCATCTCGCGCTGACCACGCACGACGCGGGCCATCTCACCGAACTCGACCATACTCTGGCGGCCATCATCGACGACATCGCTCGCGAACACGGCGCGTAAGCGTACGACTACTCAGTAGAGTGGGCCTCCGCCGCTCGCTTCTGGAGAGTTCGTCATGCGCCTGCCAGCACTCCTTCTCGCCCTGCTGACCGCCGGGGCCTGTGCCGCGCCCACCACCGCCGTCGCGCCGACGCCGACGCCCCAGATCGGGGTGCGGCTGTCCGGCGGCGGCGAGTTCAGTGCCAAGGACCCCTCGGCCATCGTCTACAACACCAAGCTGGTGCCCGAGGGGGCGAAGGCCAGCGTCACGGTCGAGTCGGCCGACGGGCAGACCCGGTCGTCCTTCGTCGCGGAGGGGCTGCTGCCCAACCGGGCCTACGGCGTGCACCTGCACGCCAACCCATGCGGGTCCAAGCCGGACGACTCGGGCCCGCACTTCCAGCACACCCACGGCACCGTCAACGCGTCCAACGAGGTGTGGCTCGACATCAAGACCGACGGCTCGGGAGCGGCCACGTCGACCGCGCGCCAGCCGTGGGCGCTGTCGCCCGACCGGGTGCCGCACTCCCTGGTCATTCACGAGAAGGCCACCGCGCCCGACGGCACCGCGGGTGGCCGCGTCGCCTGCCTCACCCTCAAGTGATCCACCCGTACGGCGGCGGCACGGCCACGGCCATCGCGGGCCGCCTGCCGTGCCGCCGAGCGGTCCGTCCTCATGGACGAAGGCCGCGGTACGTCGGCTGCCGCACCCGCCCGCACGGGTGCCGCCCCGACGAGGGCCTGACACCCGGCCGGCCCGCACTGCCGGGTCCACCCGGACCGCAGGGATCGCCCTGGTCGCGGGGTCTCGCCGGATCAACGGGATCGCCGGGACAGTCCAGACCACCAGGATCGCCGGGTCGGTCCGGGCCACCTGGACAGCCTGCACCGCCGCGCCCGGACTGCCGGGATCGCCCGGACCGGTTGGTCCGGGCGATCCGGTCAGGGAACGTCAGCCCGCGACGGTGACCCAGGTGGTGATCTGGGCCTGGTGTGTCGGGGTCGGGTAGCCGCCGGGTCCCACCGGGCCGCTGGGGCCCTGCGGGACGTCGGAGTCGTAGAACGTGGCGCCGTCGGTGCCGACCAGGGTGCCGGTGCCGATCACGCCGGGGACGTACACGGTGGAACGGACCCGGGCGCCCGCCGTGACCGTGGTGGTGTACCCGTCGAAGCGCACCGTGTTGTTGTCGACGTGGACCGTTCCCTCCTTGCGGCCCAGGTGCCCGCCGCCGCCGTTCTCGTCGCGGCTGGTGAGGCCGACGCCGGTGTCGCTCGGCGCGGTGGCGCCGGCCGAGCTGACCAGGCCGTACGTGGTGACCTGGGTGCCGGTGACGTCGATGCAGGACTGGAAGTAGCGGTTGCCCACCGGCTTCCAGGCGCTGCACGTGGTGAGCGTCGTGGTGGTCGAGGCCGAGGCGGCCACGGGGGCGGCGACGGCGAACACGCCGGCGAGCGCCGCGCCGATGACGATCTTTCTCATGGTTCCCCTCCCTTGGGTCCCGGGCGGGCTGCCCGGGGTTCCCATTTCGCCGGGCGAACCTTTCAAGATCGTTAGTTGCGGGCGAACGGAGAGCGAATTTGAGCGTTCAAATCGCTGGGGCGCCGACCGCCGGCGCCCTTCCGGGGAGCCCGCCTCGATCACCCCCTCTGGAGCTCGCGCCGGAGAAAGTCCAGCTCCATCGCCATGAGGTTCTCGGCGACGCCGTCCGGGGTCATGTGGCTCACGCCGGGCAGCAGCACGGTGGCGTGCGGCCGCCCGGCACGGGTCAGCGCCGCCGACAGGCGAAGGGTGTGCAGGGGGTAGACGTTGTCGTCGGCCAGGCCGTGCAGCAGGAGCAGCGGCCGCTCCAGCCCCGGCGCGTCGGGGATCAGCGAGTCCGCCGCGTAGCCGTCGGGGTTGTCCTCCGGCAGGCCCAGGTAACGCTCGGTGTAGGCGGTGTCGTACCAGCGGAAGTCGGTGGGCGGGGCGCCCGCGCAGGCCGCGTGGAAGACGTCGGGCCGCCGCAGGACGGCCAGCGCGGCGAAGTAGCCGCCGTAGGACCAGCCGCGCACGCCCACCCGGGACAGGTCGAGGTCGGGGTGCTTGCCCGCCAGCTCGCGCAGGGCCGCCACCTGGTCGTCCAGCGCCACCTGGGAGAAGCGCCGGAAGATCGCCCGGCCGAAGGAGGCCGACACGTGGGGCGTGCCCCTGTTGTCGACCGTGACGACGGCGAAGCCCTGGTCGGCCCACCACTGGCGGCGGATCCACCGTCCCGGCTCGAGGGCGACCGCCTGGTACCCGGGCCCGCCGTACACGTCGAGCAGCACGGGCAGCTTCTCGCCGGGAACGTGGCCGGTCGGGTAGAGCACGGAGGAGGGGAGCCGGTGCTCGGTGACGCGGTCCAGGACCGGGCGGGGGCGGTACGGCACGGCCGCCGACAGGTCGCGCAGCTCGAGATCGCCGACGATCCGGCGGGTCCGCATGGTCTCCACGGTGCCGCTGGTCAGCACCATCGTCGGGCCGCCGGTCAGGGCGCTGTGCACGCCGGGCTCGCCGGTGATCCTGGTCAGGGCGCCGTCGCGGGCCAGGCGGTAGACGTGCTGCTCGGCCGGTTCTTCCTCGGCGGCCTCGAGGAGGAGGTCGTCGCCGTGGGAGCCGGCCACCCGCCGGACGTACAGCGACGTCGGGGTGACGACGACGCCGTCGATGGCCAGGGCCTGGGTGTCGTCCACCTCGACGATCTCCAGGATCCGGCCCTCGTGCAGGAAGGGCGCGTTCTCGATCCACTGGGGGTGGGCGAACGCGTGCAGCTCCGTGGTGGCGCCGGTGGCCGGGTCGACCGCGAGCAGCCGGCCGTGCTGCTGCAGCCGGTCCAGCACGGTGATCACCGGCCGGTCACGCTCGGCCCAGTCCACGGCGGACAGGTAGGGGAAGCGGCGGTCGTCCCGCATGATCTGCCTGCGGGTGCCGTCCAGCCCGAGCAGGTGCAGCTCGACGATCGCGTTGTGGCCGCCGGCCTGGGGGTAGGCCAGGGGCTCGGCCTCGCGTTCGGGGTCGGCGGGGTCGGCCAGGCGGCGGCGCGGCACCAGTCGCTCGTCGACCCTGGTGACCAGCAGCGCGTCGCCGCCGGGGGACCACCAGTGCCCCCTGGTACGGCCCAGCTCCTCGGCGGCCACGAACTCGGCGGTGCCCCAGGAGATGCCGGGTTCGGTGGCCAGGACCCTGGTCGTGGCGCCGTCCAGGACGTGGAGGCGGCCGGAGGAGACGTAGGCGACCTTGTCGTCCTTGACCCGCGGGTCGAAGGCGGGGCTCGCGGTCGCGAGCTCCTCGGTGACGCCGGTGGCCAGGTCGGTGCGGAACAGCTCGCCGCCGAGGGCGAAGACCGCGTGGACGCCGTCGGAGTCGTAGGAGCCGATCCCCGGAGCCCACAGGCGCAGCCGTTCACGCAGCGCGCGCTCCTCCGCCGGGAGGTCGAGGGGGCGGCCGGTGAGGGCGGTGGGGTCGGCCAGCAGGCGTTCCTCGCCGCTGGGGAGGTCGAGGGACCACAGGCGTTCGACCGGGTCCTCGGGGCCCGTCGACCGCAGGAAGAGGACCCGGTCCGCGAAGGCGGTCAGCGCCCGGGGCGAGCCGTAGGTGAAACGGCCGGTGCGAGAGAGAAGAGTTAGGTCTGCCACACAGTGTGACATATCATATTTTTGCTCCTGGTAGAGATGCCGCATCGATCTCCGGCACCGAGGACCGATGCGGCATCCCGCGGGTCGGTCAGGAGGCGGGTCCCACGTGGATCGTGGTCCGCAGGCCGCGCCGGGCCTGCCCGGTCACCTCGATCCTGGTGTTGGTGTCCGGCGGACGGACACCGAGGGTCGGATAGGTGCTGTACCAGTAGACGCCGGTGCGGTCGTCGAAGGCGGGGACGCCGGGCACGGACGGGAAGACCGTGGCGGCGCCGTCCTTGTGCAGGCGCAGGCGGTCGGTCGCGGTGAGCCCGAAGGTGGCGTCGAAGACCTGGGTGCGCCCGCCCACGCGGGTGTGGTCGTTCCACTGGAGGGGGACGGCGCGGGCGTCGATCGGCAGGATCATGCCCTCGCCGAGATGCTGCTGGGTGTTGTTGTCGGTGTAGAAGGTGTCCCAGAGCCAGACCAGCACGCCGTCCTGGTAGGGGAACCGCTCGTAGATCTCCGCCCGCTTCGGGTCGTTGCGGAAGCCCGCGCTGTACGGGCCGGTCTTCAGGTACGACCCGTAGCCCACGTAACGCCGGTTCTCCACGAGGTAGGCCCGCGGGTGGTCCTTGGTGCCGACCCGGCCGACGCGGCTGAAGCCCACCGCGGTCCACCCGTTGTCGCCGTTCTCCGCGCCATCGGAGAACACGCCCGGCAGGTCGATGGCGTCCACCAGGAACCCGTTCTCGACCGTGTTGGTGTCGGTGGAGTACCGGAACCGGAACCAGATCTTCTTCCCGGTGTAGGCGCCCAGGTCCACGCGCAGGTCGGTCCAGTCCGAGGTGCCGGTCAGGCTCGGGCCGACGCGGGTCCACGTCGTGCCGTCCTCGGACACCTCGGTGTAGAGGTAGTCGAAGTCCTGCTCGATCCGGTACCAGACCTTGGCGGTCAGCACGGCCGACGACACCGAGGTGAGGTCGAGCTGCCGGGTGAGCGTCTCGTTGAGATAGTCGCCCTTCCCGCTCCACCACTGGAAGGCGCCCTGCGCCGGGTCGGTCAGCTCCGTGCTGACCGTGCGCGGCGGCAGGTCGACCAGGACGGCCTGCGGGTCGTCGGTGTTGTACGAGCTGACGCCCAGGGTGTGGGTGGAGTCGGTGGCGGCCCTGGCCCGGTCGTGGCTGAGCCAGCCCAGCCGCAGCTTGCTCCAGGCGTCGAGGTCACCGGGGTACTCGGCGGTCGGCCCGTCCCTGTCGCCCAGGTAGGAGGCGTCCGACATCAGCGACCAGAACTTCACGCCGTTGTCGCCGCCCGTGCCGTACGCGTAGAGGTCGGGCAGGCCCAGGTCGTGGCCGTACTCGTGGGCGATGAGGCCGACGCCGCTGTTCTCGCCCGCGGTGAGGAACTTGCCGACCCAGATCCCCGTGTCGCCGATCTGCACGCCGCCGCGCGGGTTGCCGGGCGGTCCCGCCTGGCCGCGCAGGTTCCAGTAGGCGTCGTGGCTGACCGCCCACAGCGCGTCGGCGCCCTGCGCGCCGCCGCCCCAGGTCTCGTCGACGCCGGCGTGGATCACCTGGAACCGGTCGAGGTAGCCGTCCGGCTCGTCGAAGTCGCCGTCGTTGTCGAAGTCGTCACGGTCCCAGACGTCGAAGGTCTTGAGCTGGGCGGTGATGTCGGCGACGCTGCGGCCCCTGGCCCGCTCGCCCTCGTACCAGGCGCCGACCGAGTCGCGGACGAAGTCGAAGAGCGGGGTGTCGCAGTCCAGCCCGCCCGAGCAGCGCGGCGTGCCGTACCGGGCCTCGTTGTACGGCACCTTCACCCAGTCGGAGACGTAGCCGTCGATGTCGTACCGGCCGGAGGACTGGAGGTGGTAGAAGCTGCGCAGGGAGTTGCCGGACCCGAAGTAGGTGTCCTGGTAGTAGGCCCGGTCGAAGTCCTTCCGCCACAGGGTGTGGTTGTCGTGGCGCGGATCCGGCCGGGGAATGGTGTTGTGCAGCGGGCCGGGCGTCCCGCCGTACCTGATCTGGCCGTTGTGCGTCGTGGTGTTGTCAATGCGGTCGCCGAATTCGGACAGGACGGTGAATATCCGGTCTTTTCTTTCTAAGGCCAGCTCGACGTACTGCCTGCCGACCCGGGGCTTGCCGCCGCGGCCGCGCGCCTGCGGTCCTGCGGCGAGAACCTGCTCCATGGCCTTGGTGCGTAACGCGCGTTGCTCGGCGGCGATGGGGTTGACGGGCTGCTCCCGGCGGCCGTCCTCGGCGGGGCCGCTCTTGACAGGGCCGGGCGCGGGGCCGGCCACGGGGGAGGCGCTCGTGGCGGGGGACGGGGCGGGATCGGCCGCGGCGAGCCCCGGCGATAACGCCAGGGTCAGCCCGGCCGCGAGCACGGCGGACAGCGTGCGCATGAGTGGCCTTCCTTCCGAGAGAAAGATCGGCGCATAATGTGTCATATTTCATGCATCAGCGAAAGGTCCACCTTTGAGTCATTTGAACGGTCAACTTCAGTCGGCCAGCGAGTAGACAACAGCTCGGTAACGAGGGGTTGTCAGTGCTATGTCACACATTTAAGTTACGGGGCGACTTGGACCATTCGCGCTCGGAGGGCCATATGAAGAGGAACAAGGGCGTGCTCGCGTTATGCGCGACGCTTGTGGCAGGGCTGACCGCCTGCGGCGGTGGGGGATCGTCGCCCCCGCCCGGCGCCGCGGCCACGGCCGGCGGCGGGCCGGTGAAGGGCGGTACCCTCACCGTCTTCAACAGCGCCGACTTCAACCATCTCGATCCGGCCCGCAACTGGACCATGCGGGACATGGGCTTCGGCGCCCGGCTCCTCTACCGGACGCTCACCACCTTCAAGGCCAACAGCTCGGAGATCGTCCCCGACCTGGCCACGGATCTGGGCACGCCTTCCGACAACGGCAAGACGTGGAAGTTCACCCTCAAGGTCGGCCTCAAGTACGAGGACGGCACCCCCGTCAGGGCACAGGACATCAAGTACAACGTCGAGCGCTCGTTCTCGCCCGACCTCACCGGCGGCCCGGACTACGCTCGCAAGTACCTCGTCAGCGACAAGTACGAGGGCCCGCTGTCCGGCAAGCACCTGGACTCGATCGAGACGCCGGACGACAAGACGATCATCTTCCGCCTCAAGCGGCCGGTCGCCGAGTTCGCGCAGACCGTGACGCTGCCGACCTTCGCCCCGGTCCCGGAGGCCAAGGAGGCGGGCGTCAGGTACGACGACCGGCCGTTCTCCTCCGGCCCCTACAAGATCGAGAAGTACCAGCGCAAGACCGAGATGGTCCTGGTCCGCAACGAGCACTGGGACCCGGCCACCGACTCCGTCCGCAAGGCCTACCCCGACAGGATCGTGGTGAAGATGGCCGCCGGGAGCGCCACGACCGACACCCGGCTCATCGCCGACCAGGGCGCCGACCGCTCCGCCCTCGGGTACATCGACGTCTCGCTCGCCGTCCTGCCGAAGATCTTCACCAACCCGAAGGTCAAGGCGCGGATGAGCAGCATGGTCGACGGCTGCACCGGCATCGTCTACCTCAACACCGCCAAGCCGCCCTTCGACAACCAGAAGGTCCGCATGGCGGCGCAGTACGCGGTGGACAAGGTCGCCATGCAGACCGCGGGCGGCGGCCCGCAGGTGGCCGAGATCGTCGGCGCGATCCTGCCGCCCAGCCTCACCGGCGGCGTGCCGCGCGACATCCTGAAGATCCCGCAGACCGGCGACGTGGCGAAGGCCAAGGCGCTGCTGGCCGAGTCGGGCGTCCCGCTCCCCGTGAAGATCCGCCTCGTCACCACGCCCGGCGGCAAGCCGCAGGCCGAGGCCCTGCAGGCCGGCCTCAAGCGGGCCGGCTTCGAGCTCCAGGTCGACACGATCGACGCCTCAGCGGTGGGCGGCATCAACGGCACGCCGTCCAAGATGCCCGAACTGCAGATCGGCGGCTGGTGCCCCGACTACCCGTCCGGCTCCACGTTCCTGCCGCTGATCACCGACAGCCGGCTGATCGGCGAGGGCTACCACGGCGGCAACGCGGCGCTGCTCAAGGACCCCGCGATCGACGCCAAGATCGACGAGATCGAGGCGCTCGTCGACCCCATCGCCTCCGACCAGGGCTGGCTGACCCTGGAGTCCCAGGTCATGGCCACCGGTGCCTACATCCCGTTCCAGCTCAACAAGCAGAACAACCTCTTCGGCTCCAACGTGGCCAACGTCAAGGGCCACCCGGTGTGGGAGGGCAACCCCGACTTCGCCGAGATCGGGCTCAAGGACCCGAGCATCGCCAGGTGAGCACGATCACGCGACAGACCGGGGCGGCCGATCCGGCCACCCCGGCGGCACGCGGCCCCTGGCGGCAGGCCTTCGCCCGGCTCCGCCGCAACAGGTCCGCGATGGTCGGCCTCGGCCTGGTGATCTTCTTCGTCCTGGTGGCGCTGACGGCCCCGCTGCTGGTGCTGCTCAACGGCTGGGACCCCGCCCAGCGCGACCCCACGGCCGTCGACGCCGCCCTGGCGGGGATCCCCCGGGGGTCCTGGGGCGGGATCGGCGCCGAGCACTGGTTCGGCGTCGAGCCGGTCAGCGGCCGGGACCTGTTCTCCCGGGTCGTGATGGGCACCCAGGTCTCGATGTTCATCGCCTTCGCCGGCGCCACGGTGGTGCTGACGCTCGGCGTGCTGTTCGGGATCGCCGCCGGCTACTTCGGCGGCTGGGTGGACGTGCTGATCAGCCGGTTCATGGACCTGCTGATGTCGTTCCCCGGCCTGATCTTCATGATCGCGATCATGTCGGTGACCCCGGACGTCAACCGGGTCGTCATGCTGATCTCGGTCATCGGGTTCTTCGGCTGGCCGGGCATCGCCCGCATCGTCCGGGGTGAGACCCTGTCGGTCAGGCACCGGGAGTTCGTCGACGCGGCCCGCACCAGCGGTGCCCGTCCCGGCCGCATCCTGCTGCGGGAGATCCTGCCGAACGTGTCGGGGCCGATCATCGCCTTCGGCGCGCTGCTGATCCCCGGGCTGATCAGCGCCGAGGCCGCGCTGTCGTTCCTCGGGGTGGGCATCCGCCCGCCCACCCCGTCGTGGGGGCAGATCCTGTCCGACGCGGTCCTCTACTACGACATCGTCCCGACCTACTTCGCCATCCCCAGCCTCTGCCTGTTCCTCGTCATCCTCGGCTTCAGCCTGCTGGGTGACGGGCTGCGGGACGCCATCGACCCCAAGGGCGCGCGGACATGATCCTCTACATCCTGCGGCGGCTGGCCGCGGCGGCGGCCGTCCTGCTGGTGATCTGCATGGTGACCTTCGTCATCTTCACCCTGCTGCCCAGCAACCCGGCGCTCATCGCCTGCGGCAAGAGCTGCACGGCCGAACGGCTGGCCGAGATCAGCAACCAGATGGGCCTGAACCAGCCGGTCCTGGCGCAGTTCACCGACTACGTCACCGGCATCTTCGCCGGACGGTCGATGGGCAGCGGGCAGTACGCGATCGAGTGCGGCTTCCCCTGCCTGGGCTACTCCTGGCAGACCGGCCAGCTCGTCTGGGACATCCTGCTGGAGGGCCTGCCCATCACCTTCTCGCTGGCGATCGGCGCCGCCGCGCTCTGGCTCGTCGGCGGGCTGGCCGTCGGCGTGATCTCGGCGCTGCGCAAGGACACCGTCGCGGACCGGCTGCTGGTCGGCTCGACCGTGATCACCGCCGCCCTGCCGATCTACTTCGTCGGGCCCATGCTGCTGTTCGTCACGGTGCGCTGGCTCGAGCTCATCCCCTACCCGACCTACGTGGCCTTCAGCGAGGACCCGCTGCTGTGGGCGCAGAACCTGCTGCTCGCCTGGATCGCGCTGGCCATGCTGTCGGCCGCCATGTACGCCAGGCAGAGCCGTTCCTCGATGATCGAGACGATGGCGGAGCCGTACATCCGCACCGCCAGGGCCAAGGGGCTGCGCCGCCGTACCGTCGTGGTCAAGCACGGCCTGCGCGCCGCGCTGACGCCGATCGTCACCATCTTCGGGATGGACCTGGGCGCGCTGCTCGGTGGCGCGATCATCACCGAGAGCATCTTCAGCCTCCCCGGCATCGGCAAGATCACCGCGTCCAGCATCACGGGCCAGGACTACCCGGTGATCCTCGGCACCACGCTGCTGGCCGCGTTCTTCATCGTCATCGCCAACCTGGTCGTGGACCTGCTCTACGGCGTCGTGGACCCGAGGGTGCGCCATGCTTCTTGACGTCAGAGGACTCGGCGTGTCCTTCGGGGGCCTGCGCGCCGTCCAGGATGTCGGCTTCAGCCTGGACCGGGGCCGGACCCTCGGCATCGTGGGCGAGTCCGGCTCCGGCAAGTCGGTCACCAGCCTCGCCCTGATGGGCCTGCACCTGGGCGCCGAGGTGACCGGGTCCGTCGTCTTCGACGGGCAGGAACTGGTGGGAGCGCAGGAGGAGACGCTGCGGCGGCTGCGCGGCCGCCGGATGGCGATGATCTTCCAGGACCCGCTGTCGTCGCTGCACCCGTACTACACGGTGGGCGAGCAGATCGCCGAGGCGTACCGGCTGCACTTCGGGGCCTCCAGGAGGGTGGCGGCGGCGCGCGCGGTCGAGACGCTGGCCGAGGTCGGCATCCCCTCCCCGCGCGAGCGGGCCGGGGACCACCCGCACCGGTTCTCCGGCGGCATGCGCCAGCGCGTCATGATCGCCATGGCCCTGGCCTGCGAGCCCGACCTGCTCATCGCCGACGAGCCGACGACCGCGCTCGACGTGACCGTCCAGGCCCAGATCCTCGAGCTGATCAGCCGGCTTCAGGCGGACCGCGGCCTGGCGGTGATCATGGTCACGCACGACCTGGGCGTGATCGCCCGCGTGGCCGACGAGGTGCTGGTCATGTACGGCGGGCGGGTGGCCGAGCGGGCCGGCGCCGACGCGCTCTTCGACGCCTCCCGCCACCCCTACACCCGCGGCCTGCTCGACTCGCTGCCCCGGCTGGACGAGGCGGACGACGCCCCCATGTGGACGATCCCGGGTTCGCCGCCCTCGCTGCTCGCGCCGCCGCCCGGCTGCCCCTTCCACCCGAGGTGCCCGCACCGGATGGACGTCTGCGAGACGACCCTGCCGCCCCTGACCGAGCCGCTTCCCGGCCACCTCGCCGCCTGCCACCTGGGAGGTTCCTGATGCTGACGGTGTCCGATCTGGAGATGCGGTTCAAGGTACGGCGCGGCGTGGCCGTGCGTGCCGTGGACGGGGTGTCGTTCACCGTCGGCAGCGGCGAGACGCTCGGCCTGGTGGGCGAGTCCGGCTGCGGGAAGTCGACCACGGGGCGCATGATCGTCCGGTTGCTCGAACCGACCGCGGGATCGATGACGTTCGACGGCCGGGACATCACCCACATCAGCCAGAGTGAGATGCGCCCGCTGCGCCGCGACCTTCAGATGATCTTCCAGGACCCCTACTCGTCGCTGAACCCGCGCCAGACCGTGGGGCAGATCATCGCCAACCCGCTGGTCGTCCAGGGCGTCGACGGGGTCAAGGCGAAGGTGGGCGAGCTGCTCGACATGGTCGGCCTGATCCCCGAGCACGCCGACCGCTACCCGCACGAGTTCTCCGGCGGGCAGGCCCAGCGGATCGGCATCGCCCGCGCCCTGGCCACCCGGCCCAAGCTGGTCATCGCCGACGAGCCGGTGTCCGCGCTCGACGTCTCCGTGCAGGCGCAGATCGTCAACCTGCTGGAGGAGCTCCAGCGCGAGCTCGGCCTGACCTACGTCTTCATCGCCCACGACCTGTCGGTGGTGCGCAGGGTCAGCGACCGCGTCGCGGTGATGTACCTCGGCAGGATCGTGGAGATCGGCGACCGGCGGCACCTCTACGAGAGCCCGGCCCACCCCTACACCCAGGCGTTGCTGTCGGCCGTGCCGGTGCCGGACCCCCGGGTGGAGCGCAAGCGGGAGCGGATCGTGCTCAGGGGCGACCCGCCGTCCCCGGCCGCGCCGCCCCCGGGCTGCTCGTTCCACCCGCGCTGCCCGAAGGCCCAGGAGGTGTGCTCGGCCGAACGCCCGCTGCTGCGGATCCACCGGGACAGGGAGGTGGCCTGCCACTTCCCCGACTGACGGCACGGTTCCACGCCGTAGCCGCAGAATCGGCGCAAGCCGCAGGATCGGCAGAGCCGCGGAAGCCGCGGCCCCGCGCTTTCGCGTGGCGCGGGGCCGTGCTCGCCGGACGCGACCCGGGGGCCGCGTGCGGCGGGGCGGTCAGTGACCGGCGGGGATGCTGCCGAACCTGCCGGACTGGTAGTCCTCGAAGGCCTGGACCAGTTCGGCGCGGGTGTTCATCACGAACGGGCCGTAGTGCGCCACCGGCTCGCCGATCGGCTGCCCGCCCAGCACGATGACCTCCAGCGTGTCCTTCGGCCGCGCGGCGATCCGCAGCCACTCGCCGTCGGTGGTCAGCCCCGGCCTGGCGCCGAAGCCGTCGAACACAGCCAGCTGGCCGCTGGTGATCGGCTGCCGGTCGGCGCCTGCCGTGCCGCGTCCGGACAGGACGTAGGCGAGGGCGTTGAAGTCCTTGCGCCACGGCAGCGTGAGCTGCGCACCGGGGCTGACGGTCGCGTGCAGGAGCGTGATCGGGGTGTGCGTGCTGCCGGGACCGACGTTCCCCGCCACGTCGCCGGCGATGAGGCGGACCAGCGCGCCGCCGTCGTGGCTGCTCAGCAGGACCACGTTGGAGCGTCCGATGTCCTGGTACTTCGGCGCCATCATCTTGTCCTTGCCGGGCAGGTTGACCCACAGCTGGATGCCGTGGAACAGGCCGCCCTTCTGGACCAGCCACTCGGGCGGGGCCTCCTTGTGCAGGATGCCGCTGCCCGCCGTCATCCACTGGGTGTCGCCGTCGGTGATGGTGCCGCCGCCGCCGTGGGAGTCGGTGTGGTCCATGACCCCGTCGATCATGTATGTGACGGTCTCGAAGCCGCGGTGCGGGTGCCACGGCGTGCCCTTCGGCTCGCCAGGGGCGTAGTCCACCTCGCCCATCTGATCCATCATCACGAACGGGTCGAGGTAGGCCGGCTTGATCGTCGCCAGGGCCTTGCGCACCGGGAAGCCCTCGCCCTCGAACCCGCTGGGCGCGGTGGCGACCGTCAGGACCTTGCGCTCGGGCACGGTCACGTCGGGCTGGGGCAGGCGGGGCAGTGTGAGCAGGTTCTCTACGGTGACGGCGGGCATGTCGCGCTCCTTTCCTGCGGTGTTCGACTGCCCTAACCAAGTTTAGGATTCAACTATTCCAGCCCGAAGACCGCAGGGGGAGGGGCCGGGGCGAGAACCGCGTCGCCGTCGTGGATGGGGGAGGCGCCGGCGACGAAGTTGGTCAGCGCCTCGCCGTACACGCAGCGTGCCTGGGTGAGGCCGCCCGCCGCGCGCCTGGTCAGCAGGTCGAGGGGCAGCTCGACGGGAGAGGCGGCGATGATCAGGTTGCCGAACCTGCGGCCGCGCATGACACCGGGGTCGGCCAGCAGCGCGACGTGCCCGAACGCGTCGCGGACGGTCGCCACCACCCGCCTGGCGAAGGCCAGACCCTTGCCGTCGGCCAGGTTGACCAGCAGCGTGCCCGTCGCGCGCAGCACGCGGGCGACGTCGGCGATGTACTCGGCCGTCGCCAGTTCGACGGGCATCGCGGCGCCGGAGAAGGCGTCGAGCACGAACAGGTCGGTGGAACCGTCCCAGATGTCCGCCGTCCCCTCGCGGCCGCCCTGCGGTCGCACCTTCAGCTTGGGCACCGAGCGCAGGTCGAGCTGGGAACGCACGAGCTCGACCAGCGCCGCGTCGGGCTCGATGACGATGTGCCGGGAGCCGGGGCGGGTGGCGCTGACGTAGCGGGGGACCGTACAGGCCCCGCCTCCGACGTGCACGCAGTTCAGCGGCCCTTCCGGCAGGACGTCGATGACATCCGCCATGAGCCGTACATACTCAAAATCCAAATATGTCGGATCTTCTAGATCCACATACGACTGCGGTACGCCATCCTTGGACAGTATCCATCCGTTCGGCCGGTCCAGATCTTTCAACAGTTCGACTTCGCCGAAGGTCACCGGATAGCGGCCGGGCATCGGCTCCCGCGGTCCACGTGTCACGTTCGGCTCCCTGTCTGGTATATCGAGGTGGAAGTTGTCCCTGGGAGAACCGTATGCGTAGGCGAAGGCTGGTCGGGCTGCTCGTCGCACTGGGCGCGGTGGGGGGCGCGGGCGCCTTCGCGTTCGTGGCCTCCTCAGGGGTGCACGGCAGCGCCATGGCCACCGCCGACGCCTACCTGGCCGCCTGGCAGCGCAGCGACGTCACCTCCATGGAAGGACTGGTGGCCGACCCGCCCGCCGACTTCGCCGACCGGCACCTCGCCTTCAGCGAGCAGTTCAAGGTCAACGCGCTCACCCTCCGGCCCGGCGGTCTCAGGGTCACCGGCGAGGAGACGGCCGAACTGCCGTTCAGCGGCACCAGGGAGCTGACGGGGATGGGGCCGTGGGCGTTCACCGGGACGCTGCGGCTGGCCGTGCGGAACGGCGCGTGGAAGGTGCTCTGGGGGCCCGAGACCCTGCACCCCGCGCTGCGCGACGGCGGCGTGCTGTCGCTGGAGGAGACCGAGGTGTCCGGCGTCGAGCTGGTCACCAGGTCGGGGGCGGCGTTACCGCGCGACAGCGCCGCCGAGCCGTACCTCGACCGGCTCAAGGAACGGCTCGACGAGACGAACACCGGCTGGACGATCAAGGCGACCGCGCGGGGCGCGGCACCCAGGCCGTTGGTCGTCTTCCAGCCGCCGCCCGCGCGGCAGGTGCACGTCACGCTCTCGCGCCCGGTGCAGGCGGCGGCGGCCAGGGCGCTGGACGGGGTGCCCGAGCAGGCCGCGATCATCGCGGTCAAGGCGAGCACCGGGGAGATCCTGGCCGTGGCCGACCGGCTGGACGCGGCGGGCGCCTTCGAGCGGCTGTTCCCGCCGGGCTCGACGTTCAAGGTGGTGACGGCGGCGGGACTGCTCAAGGCGGGGATGACGGCCTCCAGCCCGATCAGCTGCCCGCCGAGCCACGCGGGCATCGTCAACTCGGGCGACCAGACGGCCACCACCCTCGCCGGCGCGTTCGCGGTCTCCTGCAACACCACCTTCGTCCAGCAGGCGCTGGACAGGCTGGGCGCCACGCGGCTGGAGCAGGCGGCGCGCGACTGGGGGTTCGACGGCAGGAACCTCGCGACCGGCGTGGGCGGGCGTTGCGGACGGCTGGAGCCGGGGGCCGACCGGAGCGTGCTGGCGCTCAACTCCATCGGCCAGGGCACGGTCGAGGCCTCGCCGCTGTGCATGGCGGCGCTGGCCGCCGCCGTCGACAGCGGCACCTGGCGGACGCCGCGCCTGGTGACCGCCAAGGCCGCCAGGAGCCTCGACGAGACGCCGCCCGCCGAGGTCACCCTGGACCAGCGGATCGTCCAGGACCTGCGCTCGATGATGCGGCAGGTGGTCAGCGAGGGCACCGCCAAGGACGCCGGGCTCGCCGCCGACGTCGCGGGCAAGACCGGCACGGCCGAAGTGCCCAGGGGCAGGCCGCACGCCTGGTTCGTCGGCTACCAGGGCGATCTGGCCTTCTGCGTCTTCGTCAGGAACGGCGGATCCGGGGCGAAAGCGGCCGTTCCCATAGCCGCCCGCTTCCTCGGGGCGCTCTAACCTACGCTACCGTAGGTTTCATGACGAGTGTCGCCACCTTCCCCAAGCCTCGGCTCCGCGGCTGGCTGCACACCGGCGCCCTGCCCGTGGCGCTGATCGCCGGTTTCGTCCTGGTCGCCCTCGGTCCGACCGTCCAGGCCAGGCTCGCCTCGGCCGTCTACGCGATCACCTCGGGCCTGCTGTTCGGCATCTCGGCCACCTACCACCGCAGCACGCTCGGCCCGCGTGTGGCCGAGGTCCTGCGCCGGTTCGACCACGCGAACATCTACCTGATCATCGCGGGCACCTACACCCCCTTCGCGCTGCTGGCCCTCGACGGGCTGCCCAGGATCCTCGTGCTGGCCGTCACCTGGGGCGGCGCGCTGGCGGGCGTGCTGTTCCGGGTGCTGTGGATGTCGGCGCCCCGCTGGCTCTACACCGTCCTGTACCTGGCGCTGGGCTGGACCGCGATCTTCGTGATGCCCCAGCTCCTGCGGGGCGCCGGCCCGGTGGCCGTCGCGCTCGTGGCCGTCGGCGGCGTCCTCTACAGCGCCGGGGCCGTCGTGTACGGCCTGCGCAGGCCCGACCCGTCCCCTCGGTGGTTCGGCTTCCACGAGGTCTTCCACGCCTTCACGATCGCCGCCTACCTGGTGCAGTACATCGCCGTCTCGATCGTGGTCTACTCGCAGACGTGAACCTCGGCCATGAGCAGTACGTCTCCGTGACGACCTATCGCAAGGACGGCACCCCCGTGCCCACCCCCGTCTGGGCGGCGCAGGACGGCGACGCCGTCGTGATCTGGACCGTCGCCGACTCCGGCAAGGTCAAACGCATGCGGGCCAACCCGGCGGTGACCGTCACCCCCTGCGACGTGCGCGGCCGGCTGCGCGGCGAGCCGGTGCGGGGCCGCGCCGAGATCCTCTCCGCCGGGCAGACCGAGCGCGTCAGGGGATTGCTGCGGGCCAAGTACGGCCTGCAGGGCAGGCTGGTGATCCTCGGCAGCCTGCTGCGCAGGGGCCGCACCGGCACGGTCGGTGTCCGGATCACCGATATTTGACTCCGGCCTGGTCTGTATTCGCCAGGCTTTGGGATAGCAGACCAGGTATGGAGCAATTGGCAAGCACCTGGTGGCTCATCCTCATTCGGGGCATCTGTGCGGTGATCTTCGGCATCCTGGCGATCATCTGGCCGGGGATGACGGTCCTCGTGCTTGTGATCTTCTTCGGTGCCTACGCGCTCGTCAACGGCATCTTCTCGCTGATCTCCGCCTTCCGGCACAACGTCGAGTCCCGGGCATGGCTCATTCTGTCCGGCGTGCTCGGGATCCTGGCCGGAATCGTCACCTTCGTCTGGCCGGGGGTCACGACGCTCGCCCTGCTGTACATCATCGCGTTCTGGGCCATCTTCACGGGCATCGCGGAGGTGATCGCGGGGATCCGGCTGCGCAAGCTCATCGACAACGAGTGGATGCTGATCATCGGCGGTCTGCTGTCGGTGGTGTTCGGTGTGCTGCTGCTGATCTGGCCGGCCTCCGGCGCGGTGGCGTTGACCTGGCTGATCGGCGCCTTCGCGATCATCTACGGGATCGCGATCATCATCCTGTCGGTCAAGGTGAAGAGCCTCGCGTGAGGCCGCCGTCCTATTCGGCCGCGGATCCGGAGAACCTTGTGTGATCAAGCCTCGTGGGCGGAAAGTCTTTACATAGGCACATAAATATGGGGAATGTATGTCGTGATCCAGCTCACAGAGGAGGGCACATGGACGTCCATGACCGGCTCGCCCGCCACCTACTCGTCGACGGCTACCGGCTGGTTCTGGATCTCGACAGAAGCCAGGGATCCTGGCTCGTCGACGCCCGCACCGGCCGCCGCTACCTGGACTTCTACACCTTCTTCGCCTCCGCGCCGCTCGGCGTGAACCCGCCGCTCGACCAGGAACTCCTCGGCAGGATCGCGCTCAACAAGCCGGCCAACCCCGACATGTACAGCGAGCACCTGGCCGACTTCGTCGAGACCTTCACCCGCGTCCTCGGCGACCCCGACCTGCCGCGGCTGTTCTTCGTCGAAGGCGGCGCCCTCGCCGTCGAGAACGCGCTCAAGACCGCCTTCGACTGGAAGAGCCGCCGCAACGAGGCGGAGGGGCGCCCCCGCGAGCTCGGCAGCCGCGTCATGCACCTGACCAGGGCTTTCCACGGCCGCTCCGGCTACACCCTGTCCCTCACCAACACCGAGCCGCTCAAGACGGAGCGCTTCCCCCTGTTCGACTGGCCACGCATCGAGGTGCCGGCCACCCACCTGGGCGACGTCGAGGACCTCGAGGCCAGGGCGCTCGCCCAGGCCGTCGCCGCCTTCGAACGCCATCCCCACGACATCGCCTGCTTCATCGCCGAGCCCATCCAGGGCGAGGGCGGCGACAACCACATGCGCGCCGAGTTCCTCCAGGCCATGCAGGACCTCTGCCACGAGCACGACGCCCTGTTCGTCCTCGACGAGGTGCAGACCGGCGGCGGCACCACCGGCACCCCCTGGGCCTACCAGCAGCTCGGCCTGGCCCCCGACATCGTCGCCTTCGCCAAGAAGGTGCAGGTCGGCGGCATCATGGCGGGCCGGCGGGTGGACCTCGTCCCCGACAACGTCTTCACCGTCAGCGGGCGCATCAACTCCACCTGGGGCGGCGGGCTCGTCGACATGGTCCGCTCGCGCGCCATGCTGGAGATCATCGAGCGCGACGGGCTCATCCCACGCACCGCCGAGGCCGGCGCCCGGCTGGTCGAAGGGCTGGGCAAGCTCCAGGCCGAGCATCCGGCGCTGGTGTCGAACGTGCGCGGGCGCGGCTTCATGTGCGCCTTCGACCTGCCCGACGGCGCGCGCAGGAGCGCGCTGATCACCCGGCTGCGCGAGGAGGAGGGCGTCGTGGTGCTGCCGTGCGGCGAGCGGTCGGTACGGCTCAGGCCCGCGCTCAACATCCCCGACGAGGATCTCGAACACGGCCTGGCCGCCATCGGCCACGCGCTCTCCCGCCCGCTCTGACACCCTCCTCCGGCCGACCGCCCGTCGTGTCCTCCTTTCACCTGGCTTGTGACACTAAAATTTTTTAGTGTGCTACTGTAACCTTCGTCTGGTGAAGGAGGGAGATCGGCATGTCGCTTCGCATGGCGCTGCTCACCCTGATCGCGGGGGCGCCGCGCAGCGGTTACGACATCGGGCAGGAGTTCGACGGCGTCCTGAAGTTCGTCTGGCACGCCAAACCCACCCAGGTCTATCCCGAGCTCAAGCGGCTGGCGTCCGAGGGGCTCATCAGGGAGCAAGGCGAAGGGGCGCGCGGTCGCCGGCCGTACGAGATCACCGAGGAGGGTGAGCGGCTGCTGCGGGAGTGGCTGACGAGCACGTCGGCCGACCACAGCCAGCGCAACGAGACGGTGCTCAGGTCCTTCGCGCTGTGGCTGGTCGAACCGGAGGAGGCCCAGGCCTTCCTCCGGGAGGAGATGGAGTATCACCGGGCGCGGCTGCGGGGCATGCGGGCCCTGATGAAGGGGCTCGACCTCAGCCGGCCCGCCGACCGGGCGTCGCTGCTCGGCCTCGAGGCGGGCGTGCGGCGGCTGGAGGCGATGATCTCCTGGGCCGCATGGGCGATCGACGTCGTGGGGACCTGGCCCGCCACCGGCGAGGCGGCGGCTTCATGACCGAGGAGCTGAGGGCGGCGATGGGCACGACCGCGGAGGAGAGCCTCACCCTCGCGGACGGCAGGCGGATCGGCTACGCCGTCTTCGGCGACCCGGCGGGGCGGTCGTGCCTGCTCGTCCACGGATACGGCTCGTCCAGGTGGGTGGCCGGGTGGGCGCTGTCCGACACCGTGCTGCGCCGCCACGGCCTGCGGGTCGTCTCCGTGGACCGGCCCGGGTACGGCAGGTCCACGGCCGCTCCGGGGGCGGGCTTCCCCGGGTGGGCCGACGACGCCGCGGCGCTCGCCGGCCACCTGGGGCTCGACCGGGTCGCGACGATCGGCGTGTCGATGGGGGCGGGGCCCGTCCTGGCGCTGGCGGCCAAGCGACCCGACCTCGTTACCAGCACGACGATCCTGGGCGGGATGGCCCCCGTGGACGGCGTGGGCCGCTGGGCCCCCGACAGCCGGGCCGACGCCTTCTACTGGCGGCTGGCACGGCGGGCTCCGCGGCTGCTGCGCCGGCTGTGCTCGCTGGCGGCCACGACGATGTCGGCAGGCGCCCGCGGCGACGCCGACCGGCTCGTCGGGCGGGTCGAGCGGTCGCTGATCCCGGCGGACCTGCGCGTCTTCCGCCGGCTGCTCGCCGACGGGGGAGACGCCGCCAAGGCGGCCTTCGTCGCGGACGTCAAGGAGAGCTGCGGGCAGGGTGGGGCGGCCATGGCCGGCGACCTGCTGGACTACCTGCGGCCGTGGGGGTTCGACCCGGCCGGCGTGCGGGGGCCCGTGCACCTGTGGCACGGGCTGGAGGACCCGAAGGTGCCGGTCACGCTGGCGCGCCGGCTGGCCGACCGGCTGCCCGGCGGGACCGCGCGATTCGTGCCCGGCGGGCATTTCGCGGCGTTCGCCTATCAGGACGAGATCCTGGCGCGGATCGCCGCGGAGTAACCCCCGCCCTTCGGCGGGCCCCTGCACGACATCGCGAGGCCGGGAACGGGCGGCACGCCTTGCGAATGCGGTGTGGAACGGCACGGCGACATCCGGCCCGGCGGCTTGCTGTGATGTTCGTCACCGTACGGCGAGCCGCGTGATCACCGGCGCTTCCCGGCAGCGGGAAACGCCGGTCCCGCAACAGGCCGAGCCCCTACGTGTCCCTGTTGAGCCATAAACCTATGGCGGTGACCCGGCAGTCGGCGCCGAGCTTGGCGTAGATCCTGTTGACGTGGTTCTTGACCGTCTTCTCACTGAGAAACAGTCGTTGCGCGATCTCCCCGTTGGACTGACCGGTCGCGATCAGGTCCATCACCTCAGCCTCACGCTTGCTCAAGCGTGCGACGTGGTCGACTCTCATCCGGCCTCCGGAACAGCGAAGTCGGTCAGATCGCCGATTGGCCCCCGTGCTCCCGGCGTCAGCGGTTGACAGCGAGCATAACTCGCATTGTCCTGATTTGGGGCCAAAGTCATCGGAGAAAAGCAGAAGGCCGATCCCGTACGGGACCGGCCTTTCTGATGTGGGGTGAGTGAGGGGACTTGAACCCCCGACATCCAGGACCACAACCTGGCGCTCTGCCAACTGAGCTACACCCACCATGCGCACTGCCGCGGCAGCACATGGAAAAGTGTAGCGGTCTTCGGGACCCTTTGCGCCACTCAGCCGAGTGACACACTGTCCGCGAGGGTCCTCGCGGTCGCCGAGTCGGGTCCGGGCTGGCCCACGAACACCGCCGCGCGGTAGTAGCGGAGCTCCCTGACGCTCTCGGTGATGTCGGCCAGCGCCCGGTGCCCGCCCTGCTTCTCGGGCGCCGCGAAGTAGACACGCGGGTACCAGCGGCGGACCAGCTCCTTGATCGAGGACACGTCGATCATCCGGTAGTGCAGGTAGGCGTCCACGGCCGGCATGTCACGGGAGATGAACGTGCGGTCCGTGCCGATGGAGTTGCCGCACAACGGCGCCTTCTTCGGCTCGGGGATGTGGCCGCGGATGTAGTCGAGCACGAGCGACTCGGCCTCCGCGAGCGTGACCCCCTCGGCCAGCTCCGGCAGCAGACCCGAGGCGGTGTGCATCTCGCGGACCACTTCCGACATCTGCTCCAACGCTTCGGACGGCGGCTTGATGACCACGTCGACGCCTTCGTCCAGCTGCCGGAGCTCGCTGTCGGTGACGACACAGGCCACCTCGATGAGCGCATCGCGCCCGAGGTCGAGCCCCGTCATCTCACAGTCGATCCAGACCAGCAACTCACTCATACGATCAATCTCCTCGCCCAGCGGCTCGGAGCTACCCGCCCGCTTGCTCATTGACTCCAGCGTAGTGCCCAGGTCAGGAGAGCTTGAGAGAGTTCAGTGTCTGAGTGACGAGACCGGTATCCAGATTGTCCGGCACCGAGACGTAGAGCAGCGCGGGGCGCTTGCCCTCGCCCCTGTCGACGAGGACGATGGCCGCGCGTTCCTTCTTCCACTGGTAGCTCTTCTTGGCCGACTCGGCGCTGAAGTCCATCTCGAACTCCAGAACGCGGCCCGCGTGGCCGTCGACGGTGATCGCCTTGTCCTGGAGGATCTTCCGCTCGTGCTTGATCGGGTAGAAGCGGGCGAAGTCGATGAAGACCGTGCCCATGGCCGAGCGCAGGTCGGCCTCACCCTGGTAGGGGTAGCTCTCGTCGAGCTCGCCGGAGTAGAGGCTGCCCGTCCAGTCGCTCTCGCCGTCGTACTTCTCCTGCGAGACGGCGCTCATCCCGGCCGACCACTGCTGGGCGTTCGGGTTGGGGTTGATCTCGGCGGACGAGGGCACGCTCCACGGCTCGCCCGGCGCCGGGTAGGACAGCCCGGTCGTGGGGTCGGTGATGCGCCCGTCGGCCGGGGTGGGCAGGTCGGCGCCGGCCCCCTGGGTGGGCGAGTCCGTGGGTGACCCGGTAGGCGACTCAGTAGGGGACTCAGTGGGGGACTCGGTGGGTGTCTCGGCGGTCGGCGGCTCGCTCGTGGGGGTGGGGCTCGGCATGGTCGTCGTCTGGCCGCCCCGGTTGGCGATGAAGATCGCCGCCGTCGCGATCAGCGCGATCACCAGCACCGCGCCGATGCCGCCGAGGATCCACGGCATCGCGCCGCCCGACTTCGGCGGCGGCCCGAAGTCGGGCGCGGGCAGCCGCATCGTGGCGCCGCCGTAGGGCTGCTGCCCGTACTGCTGCCCCGGCCCCTGGTACTGCCCACCCGGTCCCGGCCCCTGGTACTGCGCACCGTGACCCGGCGGCTGCTGGTACTGCGCGCCCGGTCCCGGCCCCTGGAACTGCGGGCCCGGACCTGATCCGGGCGCCTGGAACTGCGCGCCCGGTCCTGGCGGCTGGTACTGCGGGCCCGATCCCGGCGGCTGGTACTGCGGGCCCGGACCGGGGCCGGGCGCCTGGTACTGAGGGCCGGATCCCGGCGGCTGGAACTGCGGGCCCGGTCCTGGCGGCTGGTACTGCGGGCCGAAGCCCTGCCCGTGCTCAGGCCCCGCGTCAGGGCCCGCTCCCGGCCCCTGGTACGGCTGCGCCGCGGGACCCGCGCCCGGCCCCTGAGGCGGCGCCCACGGACCGGAACCCTGGTCCACGCCGGCAGCAGGACCACCGCCGGGCGTATCCCACGCTCCCTGCCCCGCCTCATGCCCCCCGGAGGGCGCCTGGTACGCCGGTCCGGGGCCGCTGTCGGGCTGCCCGGCACCCGGCCCGTCCGCCCCGTGGTACGGCGTGCTTCCCACGATGGGACCCGGCCCGGCCGTCTGGGTAGGGCCGCCGCCGTGCGCCTGAGGACGCGCGCCGGGCTCGGTCGGGTGTGTGGCGTCGGTCCACTGGGTGCCGTCCCACCACCGCAGCTGCGGCGAGCCGTAGGGGTCGGGATACCAGCCTGCGGGGGTCTGCGTGGTCATGGCCGCCAGACTAATGACAACCGCTTGGCAGTGGGTAGATCAGCACTTGTAGGTGAATGTCGCCTTATCCTCGATCTTCTGTCCCTGGGGCACGGGAGACAGGACCCGCAGCCGGGCCGTCAGCTTGGCCGTCGCCTCTCCCTTGACCGTCCACTTCAGCAACACCGTGTGGGTCGTCTTGCCCGACGGGACGGTCTCGGTCTGCTCGATCGGCTCCTTCCTGTCGCTGCGCAGCCACTGGAACCTGACGCTGCCGCCCGAGCCGTTGGTGACCAGGTTTCCTGTGATGGTGGCGGTCTTGCGGCAGCCCAGCGTCTTGGGCGCGCTCACCGTCGCGGACTGCACGACCAGGTCGGCGGGGGAGCGCACGGAGAACCACGCCAGCACGGCGCCCGCGATGACCAGCGCGAGCACCGCCGCCGACACCACTGTCCTGCGGCGGCGTGCCCGGGCGGCCTTGCGCGCCCGCTCGCCGTACGTGGGAGGGCCGGGGCGGTTGCCGTCCCGCCAGATCTTCTCCGCGGTGGTCTGGCCGTGGGTGCCGGAGGAGGTGACACCGGGGCCGAAACGGGCCGGCTCGTGAGTCGGCCCGGGGACCCGCAGCATGGTGACGATCTCGCCTTCGTCCCTGACCGGGGACGTGCCCGGTGTCGCCGGGGTCGCCCAGCGGCGTGCGGTCTCGGCGAGCACGTCGCGGCTGATCAGCCCGCCGGGCAGGGCGTCCCGTCCGGCGAGCAGGGTGTCTCTGGCCGCGGCCAGCCCGTGCGTGGTGGCGGTGGTCGCGACCCTCTCCAGCAGGTCCGCCGCGCCGGGGGAGGCCGCGGCCCACGTGGCGGCCAGGCCGCGGGCCAGCGCGGCCCAGGCCGCGACGTCCCGGTCGGGGGCGGGCGGCAGGCCCCGGACGGCGTCGGAGAGCCCGCGCTCGGACAGCAGCGCCGCCCCGTCCTCCGCGATCACCACGGTGCCGGGATGGAGCGAGCCGTGGGCCAGTCCCGCCGCGTGGAGCGCGGCGAGGGTCTGCGCCGTCTCGACGAGGACGGCGGCGGCGCCGGCCGCGTCCATCGCGGGCGTGGTCAGCAGGTCCGACAGGACGGGCGAGATCCCGTGGCCGGTCAGCAGCCACACCTCGGGCCCGGCGGTGACCAGGTCGGCGACCGGGACGAGCCCCGTCATCCCGCCTGCGGCCAGCCCGCGGTCGGCCAGCACGGCCTCGACCAGGCGCTCGCGGGCGCCGGGCACGGACACGAGCCGGGAGTCGAACCGCAGGGCCCCGCCGCGGCTGCCGCCGGGGCCCGTCGCCTCGATCCACGTACCGAGCTCGGTGATCCGTTTCCGGTCCGTGAGCAGGAAGCCGGCGATCATGCTCATCAGTTCCCCCGGTGCCTCGCCCCCGCTACCTCTGCTTCCTGTGCCGTCCAGCGACACGGCGCTTCACCGCAAGTGTGACCGGTACCGCGCCGGACGTCATCAGGCCGATCGCCAGCAGCCCCGGGACCGCCGTCGCCGACGGGGTCTCGGTGACCCTGGGCGTCTCCCCGCCGTCGTCGGAGTTGGACGGGGACGGCTCGGAGGAGGTCGTCTCCCTGGGTGTCTCCGACGGGGTGTTCTGCGGAGGCGGCGGCGCGGACGTGGTCGCCGACTGCGAGGGCGTCCGCGACGGCGCGGGGTCGTTGTCGGACCTGCCGCGCAGTGTCACGTCTAGCTCAGGAGTGGGCGTCGGCTTCTTGCTCGCGGTGGGCGGCGGGGGCGGCGGCGTGGACCGGCGCACCGGCTGCTTCGACGGCTTCGGCGGCTTCGGCGTCGCGGTGGTCTTCTTGGGCGCGGCGACGGTCGGCGAGGGCGTCGCCGTCGAGGTGGTGGCCGGCGCGACCGTCTCCTCGGCGGACGGTTCCTCGGTCGTGGGCTCCTCCGTGGCGGACCCCGTCGGCGACGGCGCCTCGATCAGCGACATCGTCGGCGTCGCGGGCGAGGTCTGCGCCCTCAGCGCCGGGTCGTCGTCGCCCGAGGTGAGCAGCATGGTGGTGACCGTGCCGATCACGACGACGACGCCGACGCACACCAGCGTCTTCACGCCCAGCCTCGAGACGATCCCGCGCGGCTCGGCGAACTCGCTCTCGGCCAGCGTCGTGCTGGTCTCCAGCGTCTCCTCGCCGGTGCCGGGGAAGAGCACCAGCAGCAGGCCCGCGAGCCTGGCCAGGCGGCGCCTGCCCCGCTCCTCCCAGTCGGGGCCGTAGGCGCGGGCGGCCACGACCTCCAGCTCGTCGAGGAAGTCGTCGGCCGAGGCCGGACGCTCGACCGGGTGCTTGGACAGCCCGCGCTCCACCAGCGGCTGGAGCGCCTCGGGCACCTCGTCGACCGGTGGCGGGGTGGCGTGGTGCTGCCGGGCCAGCGCGGCGACCGTGGCGGCGCGGAAGGGCCGCATGCCGGTCAGGCACTCGAAGAAGACGATCGTGGCCGCGTAGACGTCGCTCGCGGCGGTGGCGGGCCCGCCCGACCACTGCTCGGGGGCCATGTAGGCGGGGGTCCCCGCGGAGTTGGCGCCCTCGCCCTGCCGGACGGCGATGCCGAAGTCGACCAGCTTGCTGCTGCCGTCGCCCTGCACCATCACGTTCTCGGGCTTGAAGTCGCGGTGCACGACGCCGATCGCGTGCGCCGCGGCCAGACCCTTCAGCGCCCCCTTGAGCACGGCCAGGGCCGCCTCAGGCCCCGTCGGCCCCTCGGAGTCGAGCAGCGCCCGAAGCGAGACGCCGTCGACGAGCTCCATGATGATCGCCGCGCCCTGGCCGTCCTCGACGTAGCCGAGCAGGCGGACGTTGTACGGGCTGCGCATGCTGCCGAGCATCCGGGCCTCGTGCCGGAACCTGGCCACGAACCCGACGTCGTCACGCAGCCGGTCGGACAGGTACTTGATCGCGACCTCGACACCGTCGTGGTCACGCCTGGCCAGCATCACCCGTCCCGAGGCGCCGGAGCCGAGCTCGCGCACCTCGGTGTAGCCGGGGACCCCCCACCGGTCCATCAGATCACCTCTGAATCCTCTGGGCCCCCACCCACATCAGAACGGATCGTAGCTTACTCAGGAGAAACGTGGCTATCGGACTTCCGGCCATTTCTTTTCGCAGCTCAGCGCCGTATCGGCGGACCAGTGGCCACGATTCTCATGAGGAGTGATCATCACTCTCGCCCGGCTGTGGAGTGGGCGTCTCGGCCGGCGGTTCGCACGTGGGCGTCTTGCCGCCGGCGGAGGCGGTGCCGTTCGCGGCGGCCGGGCTGGTGCCCGCCGTCACCGTCCAGGACGATCCGCAGGGCAGGTCGGGGACGGTGAAGCCGACCGTCGCGGTGTAGGCGGTCTGGCCGGACAGCTCGACCGACTCGGTGTGCCGGACCTGGCCGGCGACGCCGAAGGCGACGCTCAGCCGTACCGGCTGGGTGTTCGCGGCGGCGACGGTGACGATCGCGGTGGCACGGCCGCGCGCGTTCAGCGCGGCCCTGGCGATCGAGACCTGCCGCACCGCGGCGGGGCACGGCACGCCGGCGCTGGCGCTGTCCTGCCTGTCGCCCGCCCGTACGGTCACCGTGACCGTCCCGCCGCAGGGCCGCTCGCCGAAGGTGTGGTCGAACGCGCCGGTGTAGGAGGTGTCCCCCGACAGCGAGAGCGTCTTGGCGGCGACCTGGTCGCCGTCGAGCGCCATCGTGGCGGTGACGGGCACCTCGCCCGTGCCGCTGGTCTCGACGGCGATCCTGGCGCGCGCGGCCCGTCCGGGCGCCTGCGCCACGGCGAGGGAGACCCGCAGCCCGGTGACGGTCGTCGGGCACGCGGGCAGCGGCGCGCTGACGGTCTTCGCGCCGCCTGGCGCGGCGGGTGAGGTGGTGACCGTGAGCGTGACGATCCTGCCGCAGCGCCGCTCGCCGAGGTCGTGGCCGACGGGGTGGGTGTAGGTGGTCGCGCCGCTGACCCGGTTGCGTGCGGTGCGCACGACCTGGCCGTCGACGGCCAGGCGGGTGGTGAGCGTGACGGGCCCGGTGCCCGTGGTGCGCAGGGAGACGGTGGCGGCGGCCCGCCCGGCCGCGTCGACCGACAGGGCGCCGACGTTCAGCGCCGACACGTTCGTCACCGGCCGCGGCGTCGGGGTGCCGGGCGTCGGCGTCGGTGTGGGAGTGGGGGAGGGCGTGGGTGTCGGAGTGCGGGTCGGCGTCGGTGTCGGTGTCGGGGTCGGGGTGGACGGCCGCGGCGTGGGAGTCGTTGTGGGCGGCTTCGGCGACGGTGAGGCGGAGGGCGGCCCCGCCGGTGAACCGGTGGGAGAGGGCGGGGCCTGCGTCTCCTGGCCGGTGTTCGATCCGGCGCCGACGTCCGGCTCGCCGGTCGGCTCGCCGCCGGCCTCCGGCGTGCCGGTCGCCAGCGTCGCCGGGCTCGGCGGCACGGCCGCGGTCGAGGGTTCGGACGCCACCACGTCGATCGTCGCCGCGGGCGGCCGGTCCCTGCCGGCCAGCACGTAGCCGGTCACGCCCGCGGCCACCGCGACCGCCGTGGTGCCGATCAGCAGCCGCTTGCCGTGCCGCCGGGCCGTACGTGCGGTGTTCCTGAAGACGGTCCGGAAGAAGGACGAGCTCGTGGCGGGCGGCGGGGTCGCCGGCTGTGGCAGCAGCAGCGCCAGCAGCCCCACCAGGGCGGCCAGCCGGCGCCTGCCGTCCTCCTCCCATTCCTCGCCGTAGGCGGCCAGCGCCGCCCGCTCCACCTCGCCCACGAACGCGGCCGCGCTCGGCGGGCGGTCGGCGGGGTCCTTGGCCAGGCCGCGCGCCATCAGCTCCCGCACGCCCTCTGGCGCGTCGTGGAGGGGGACGGGCGCGTGCAGGTGCTGGTAGCCGAGGACGTGCGACTCCGTCGAGCGGTACGGCCGGTGCCCGGTCAGGCATTCGTAGAACACCACGGTGGCCGCGTAGACGTCGGTCGCGGGAGAGGCGGGCCGGCCCGACCACAGCTCGGGGGCCATGTACGGCGGGGTGCCTGTCGCCCGCGTGGCGGTGCCGTGCCGTACGGCGATGCCGAAGTCGACCAGCTTGCTGACGCCGTCGTCCCTGACGATGACGTTCTCCGGCTTGTAGTCACGGTGGACCAGGTGGGCCGCGTGCGCCCGCTCCAGGCCGAGGAGGGAACCCTTGAGCACCACCAGCGCCGCCTCGGGCCCGGTCGTGCCGTGCTCGCGCAGCAGCGCCCGCAGCGACACGCCGTTGACCAGCTCCATGACGATGGCGGCGCCGTCGGGCTCCTGGATGTACTCCCACATCCTGGCGATGTGCGGATCCACCAGCGTGGTCAGCACCTCGGCCTCGGCCCTGAAGGCGGCCAGCGCCCCGGGCTCGTGGCGCACCCGCTCCGACAGGTACTTGACGGCGACGCTGACGCCCGTGTCGTCGTGCACGGCGAGCACGACCCTGCCGCTTCCGCCCGCCCCGAGTTGCCGTATCTCGGTGTAGCCGGGGGCGCTCCAAACCATGGCGCTCTCCCATCAGGAGTCTGGCCCACCTGATGAGACGTACGATCCGCCGTTCTGGTTGGCGGTCAACGCTCCTTGATATGGCCCGGTGTGTCGATCCCCTCGGGCAGCACCGGGTCCGGCACGGGCGCCCCCCACGAGGTGACCAGCGGGAGCACCCCGGCCCAGACCGGCAGCGCGTAGTCCTCGTCCTCGTCGACGGGCGCACCGCCGCGCACCTTGACCGACGCCTCCTCCAGCGACAGCGCGAGCACCGCCGTGGCAGCCAGTTCCTTGCGGGTCGGCTGCCTGGCGTAGTCCCACTGGCCGGGGGCGAGCTGCTCGGTCAGCGCCCGCAGGCCGGCCATGCGCTCCTCCTCGTCGGTGACCAGCCTGGCCGCGCCGTAGATGATCGCCGATCGGTAGTTGACGGAGTGGTTGAAGACCGAGCGGGCCAGCACCAGGCCGTCGAGGTGGGTGACGGTGACGCAGACCTGCTCGCCCGACCCCGCCCGCAGCGAGCGGGCGCCGGTGGAGCCGTGCAGGTAGAGGGTGTCGCCGATGCGGCCGTAGCCGGTGGGCACGACCATGGGGTGACCGTTCACCACCACGCCCAGATGGCAGATGAGGCCGGAGTCGAGCACCTCGTAGAGGTCGTTCCTGTCGGTGCTGCCGCGGTGCTTCTCGCGTCCGAGCGTCGTGCGGGGTGTGGTGGAGAGCATGCCGTCACGCTATTGAGATAGTGGACCTGTCGTTAATGTCCACTAATAACCGCTTCTTGGAGACCACTTCCGTGCGCACCCTCGTCGACCTGCCCGTCGTCCTGACCAGGGATTCGGCGGTGCCGCTGTCCGTGCAGCTCGGCGACTGGCTGCGCGACGCCATGCGCGCGGGCGCCCTCACCGCCGGGATCCGCCTGCCGTCCTCGCGGGGGCTGGCCGCGCAGCTCGGCGTCAGCCGTACCGTGGTCACGGAGGCCTACCAGCAGCTCTACGCCGAGGGCTGGCTCGACGGCCGCCACGGCTCGGGCACCTACGTGGCCGACCTGTCGCAGGAGACGCCCCGCCCCGCACCCGCGCCCGCCCCCGCCGTGGTCCCCCCGGTACGGCGGGCCGCCCCGCTGATCGACCTCACCCCCGGCGAGCCGTGGGTCAAGGACTACGACGCGGCGGCGTGGAAGCGGGCCTGGCGCAGGGCCGCCGACCTGCCACCGGGCGCCGACCCCGACCCCTACGGCCTGCCGTTCCTGCGGGAGCTGCTGGCCGAGCACCTGCGCAGGACGCGGGCGATCGCGGTGGGCCCGGAGAACGTCCTGGTCACCAGGGGCACCGGCAACGGCCTCGACCTGGTCGCCATGGCCCTGCTCGGCCACGGGGCGCGGGCGGGCGTCGAGGAGCCCGGCTACCGGGTGGCCCGCGCCGTCTTCGCCGCCAGGGGCGCGGCGATCGTGCCGTGCCCCGTGGACGAGGACGGCGTGATCGTCGACGACCTGCCCGGCGATCTGCGCGTCCTCTACACCACTCCCGCCCACCAGTACCCGATGGGCGGGCGCCTGCCGATCCCGCGCAGGGAACGGCTGCTGGCCTGGGCGCGGCGCACCGGGGCGACGGTCGTGGAGGACGACTACGACGCGGAGTTCCGCTACGACGTGGCCCCGCTGCCCGCCCTGTACGGCCTCGACCCGGCCCGCGTGGTGCTGCTCGGCACGCTGTCGAAGTCGCTGGCCCCCGACGTGGGGGTGGGCTGGCTGGTCGGCGAACCGGAGCTGCTGCGGCGGATCGCCGCCATCAGGAACGACCTGTCCGATCGCACCAGCGGCCCGGTCCAGCAGGCCGTCGCCACCCTGCTGGAGCGCGGCGACCTCGACCGGCACCTGCGCAGGATGCGCCTGGAGTACGCCCGCCGCCGCGCGGCCGTGGTGGAGCTCCTCGGCCCGGTCTGCCGCCTGCACGGCGACACGGCGGGCCTGCACGTCCTGGCCGAGCTGCGACCCTCGGCGGTGGCCGGTGTCGTGACGGCGGCGGCCGCGGCGGGCGTCCTGCTCGACACCACCGCCCGCCACCACCACGGGGCGCCACGGGTGCACGGCCTGGTCATCGGGTACGGCTCCGCCTCGCTCGCCGACGTGCGGCGCGGCTGCCAGATCCTGGCCGACCTCATCCGCGGGCTGGAGTGAGCTCCCTCAGCACGGGCAGGGCGCGGTCGGCGTAGACCGGATCGACGGGCAGCACGTGCTCGGCCCACCAGCGGGCGTCGGCGGGAGCGGGCGAGGGGGTCGTGAACCCGGGGGCGTAGTCGTCGTAGGGCGGCGCGTAGAGGTAGCCGGTGGCCACGCCGCGGCGTTCGAGCGCGGCGATGGCCCGATCCCGCTCCTCCACCAGCAGCGGCACCCTGAACAGGGGCTGGTCCAGGTGGTCGAGGACGCCCTCGGCCACGCTCGGCAGCTCGGCCAGCCGCCGCACCCCGGCCAGCCGCCGTGGCCGCACGCGCGCCACCTTGGCCACCTTGCGGCCCTGGTACCACCGGGCCGGCCCGCCGCGCCTGGTGCGGTAGGAGTGGAGGTCGGCGCGCACCCACGGGTCGAAGGGCGGCAGCGCGGGGCCGCCCGCCATGGCCGCCCGCAGCTCGGGGGCGCGCAGCGCGATGCGATAGCCTTCGCGCTCCTCCTCCATGCCGAGGGCGCGCATCAGCCTCAGCGCGGGACGGACCAGGTCGAAGGTGAGGGCCGCCTGGCGGGCCATCGAGCTGGCCACGCTCAGCAGCTCGGCACGCCAGGATCCGGGCTGCAGCAGCAGGTCGCGCGCCTGCGCCAGCGCCTTGGCGTCGGCGGCGTCCGCGACGGCCAGCACGCCGCCCGAGCCCGCGCCCGCGTGCTTGGAGAGGCTGTAGACCCCCGCCGCGCCGAACGTCCCGAGCGGCCGGCCGCCGACCGTGGTCTCCATCGCGTGGGCGACGTCCTCGATGAGGAGCTTGCCGTCGAAGGCGGGCAGATCGTCGGGCAGGCCGTACAGGTTGGTGGTGAGCACGGCGTCGACGCCGGACAGGTCCGCGCGGGCCGGGTCGATGTTGCCGGTACGGCGCGACAGCGGCGCGATCACCGGCACCAGCCCCGCCGCGAGGACGAGGAAGAGGATCTCGTCGGCGGAGATCGGCGACATCAGCAGCCGCTGCCCCGGCGCGCAGAAGTGGCGCAGCGCGAGGTAGAGGCCCAGCCGGTTGGACGGCAGCGCGAGACAGTGTCGGCCGGTGCGCTCCTCGAGCGCCCGGACGGCGCTCACGCCTGCAGGGCCGTGCGCAGGCGGCCGTAGGTCTTCAGCGCGCGGTCGGCGGTCTTGAGCAGGAGCGGGTTGGCCATGACCGCGCCGCGCGCCTTGCGCACCGGAACCCTGATCATCCAGTGGACGCCGGCCCCCGCGCTGGCGCGCGCGACCCTGCCCTCGGCGACGTGGAGGTCGCCGGTCTTGAGCTTCTCCTTGTACTCCTTGGGCCCCCGGCCCATGTCGATGAGCCTGATCCCGGCGGCCGCCGCGGCCTCGGCCATGGCCAGGTGGTGGATCAGACCGGGCGACGACTTGGCGTAGGCGGTGTCGTAGGCGGGGAACCAGCCCACGAGCGTGTGCCTGGTGCGCAGGCCGAAATGGCCCGCCATCGGGACGCCGTCGACGTAGACCATGTCGAGCACGCCGGCGAACGCCTCGGTCTGTGTGGCGAGCAGCCGCTCGACCAGCTCGACGATCCAGCGGGTGGCGAACCTGTCGGTGCGGCCCGTGCGGCGGTACTGGTCGGTCTTCCAGGCCAGCAGCGTGTGGAGGGGCGCCGGATCGGTGACGGCGTAGTCGTGGCGCAGCGGCCCGACGTCGCGCTGGAGCTTGCGCGACTTGGCCAGCGTGCTCTTGTACGTCTTGCCGGAGTTGGCCATGAGGTAGTCGGTGTACGGCGCCCAGCCGTCGCTCAGGTCGATGACCGGCGAGGGGTGCAGCTCGTGTCGTTCGGCCAGCATCGGCTGCCCGGCCACCAGATGGTCGAACTCGAAGACGCCCAGCCCGCAGCTCTTGATCAGCTTCTGCGCGTCGATCTCCGCCTTGGTGTGCATGACCATGCCCTGGGCGTCGGTCAGGCCGGCGGCCACCGGCCTGCCGATGCCGAGCGGATGCCGCTCGAAGGGGAAGAATCCGACCACGTCGGTTCCGTCCTCGAGGACGGCGACGCGTGTCTGGTCGCGCGACTCGCCTACCGCGATCGTGAACTCCGGCGAGAGGAAGGGATTGTCGAAGGACGGGTCGGCCTCCTGCAAGGCCCTCCATCGGTCCACTTCCGGGCGCCCCAGGTCACGGGGGTGAACAAGAGTGATGCGCATGGGCTCCTACTGGGGTGTGCGGTCCCCGCCCGCCGTGCGGCATGGTCGGGTGTCGGGGGTACTTCCTGAGCAGACCATGCATGGCGGTTCACAGCAAACGTTAAGGGATATGGGGGAGTGGTGGGCCGCCACTGCTGGCAAATTTAGGGAGTTCTCATGTTGGTGGCGTGAACAGAACCAGGTTCTAATGTGGTTCCATGACGGTACCTGGCATTGACTGGCCGCGTCTGGCCGCGTGGATGGGCGAGCACGTGCCGGCGGCGGGCGCGCCCGTCTCGGTGTCGCTGATCTCCGGCGGCAGGTCCAACCTGACCTATCTGGTCGAGGCGACCGAACAGCGGGTGGTGCTGCGCCGCCCTCCGCTCGGCCACGTCCTGCCGACCGCGCACGACATGCGCCGCGAGTGGCGGGTCATCTCCGCCCTGGACGGCACGCCGGTACCGGTCCCCCCGCCGCTCGCCTTCTGCCCCGACGAGGACGTGATCGGGGCGCCGTTCTACCTCATGGGCCACGTCGACGGCGCGGCCGTCCGCGACAGGGACGAGCTGGGCGCCCCGGGGGTGGAGGAGACCAGGCGGCTGTCGCAGCGGCTGGCCGAGGTGCTGGCCGAGATCCACGCGGTCGACTACACGGCCGTGGGCCTCGGCGACTTCGGCCGCCCCGACGGCTACCTGGCCAGGCAGCTCGATCGCTGGTGCCAGCAGTGGGCCCGTTCCGCGGACCGCGAGGACCCCGTCTACGACCGCCTCGTGGCCCGCCTGCGCGAGCGCATGCCCGCCACCTCGGCCGCCACGCTCGTGCACGGCGACTACCGCCTCGACAACACGCTGGTACGGCTCGCCCCACCGGAGATCCGCGCGGTCGTCGACTGGGAGATGTCGACGCTCGGCGACCCGCTGGCCGACCTGGGTCTCACACTCACATACTGGCACGACCACGGGGACGACGAGCGCGCCTCGATCCCGGTGGCGGGCGACGTCACGCTCGCCCCCGGCTTCCTCGGCGCCGCCGAGTTCGCCGCCCACTACGCCAAGGTGTCCGGCAGGGACCTCGCCGACCTGGACTTCTACGTGGCGTTCGGCAACTTCAAGCTCGCGGTCATCGTGCAGGGTATCCACGCCAGGTTCCGGCAGGGTAAGACCGTGGGGGAGGGGTTCGACCGCATCGGCGACGCCGTGCCCCTCCTGCTCGCCCGCGCCCACCGCACGCTCGACCACCGCACGCTCGACCACGGCATCTCGTGATCCGGCCCGGGCAGGGCGCACCAGCGACAGCGAAGGAGATCCGATGAGCAGCGTTGTCCTCATCACCGGAGCCGCCAGCGGCATCGGCGCCGCGGTGGCGCGCAGGATGGCGGCGGGAGGGGCGCGATGCCTCCTCGTCGACCTCGACGAGGCGGGCGTCGAACGCGTCGCCAAGGAGGTCGGCGGGGCGTGGCTGGCCGGCGACGTCAGCGACCCCGAGACCTCGCGGCGCGCGGTGGACCTGGCCGTCGAGAGGTACGGCAGGCTCGACCTCGTCCACCTCAACGCGGGCATCGCCGGCGGCGTCGACCTGGCCGCCTTCGACCTGGAGCGCTACCGCCGCGCCATGGGCGTCAACGTCGACGGTGTCGTCTTCGGCGTCAACGCCGCCGTGCCCGTGCTGGCGGGCTCGGGCGGCGGCGCGATCGTCGTCACCGCCTCGCTGGCCGGCCTGGTCGGCTACGACGGCGACCCCGTCTACACGATGACCAAGCACGCCGTCGTCGGCCTGGTCAGGGCGCTGGCCGAACGGCTGGCCAGGACGGGGATCAGGATCAGCGCGGTGTGTCCCGGCTTCACCGACACCCCGCTCGTCGCCGGGCAGCGCGACATGTTCGTCGGCGCGGGCTTCCCGCTGCTCACGGCGGAGGACGTCGCGGGCGCCGTGGAAGCGGCCTTCTACACCAATGACCCCGGTACCCTGCTGATCGTCCAGCCAGGCAGGCCGCCGGTGCCCTACCGATATGCTGGCGTGCCGGGGCCCGCCGGAGGGCAGCGGCCGCCGACTCCCAGCTAATCGGTAGAGCAACATTCAAGCGTTCTGTAACCGAGCCGGTTACCTTTGGTGGAAAGCCGGGCACATCGACCCGGCTCCGTCATGTTGGAACGCTTCAGGAGGACCCCGGTGATACCGACGAACGGCCGTCACGCGCAACGGCGCTCCCCGTGGCCGATCGCCCTGGCCGCCGGAGTCGTCGCGGTGATCCTCGTCGCCGGCATCATGATCTACGCGGGAACCAGGACCAGGGGCGCCTCGGGCGAACCGGCCACCATCCCGCCGTCGCAGGCGGCGCCCACCCTGGCGGCGCCGCCCGTCACGGAGGGCTGGCCGCGCTGGGGCGTCACCCACACCCAGTACAGCGCCGACCAGGACACCGACGAGGGCAAGAACGGCGCGGCCAACGTGCTCGGCCGCGAGCCGATGCTGCAGAACCAGCACGTCATGGGCTGGGGAGCGGGCAACCCGGAACCGAGCCCCGGCCGGTACGACTTCCGTGACCTCGACCGGCGGATGAAGCTGATCTCCGAGACGCGGGGCATCCCGATCATCACGCTGTGCTGCGCCCCCGACTGGATGAGGGGCGGCACGCCGGGCCGTACCGACTGGACGAAGAACGCCACCACCGCCCCCCGGCGCGAGCACTTCGACGACTACGCCAAGCTGGCCGCGACCGTCGCCAAGCGCTACCCGACCGTCAAGCACTTCATGGTCTGGAACGAGTTCAAGGGCTTCTGGAACCAGACCACCAACACCTGGGACGCCGAGTCCTACACCGACCTCTACAACAAGGTCTACGACGCGCTGAAGCAGGTCAACCCCGAGATCAAGGTCGGCGGGCCGTACGTGCCGATCGACCATCACGCGCCGACGGCGGGCGAATCGCCCGTCACCGGCCCGTGGGGCACCGTCGACCGGCGGGTGCTCGGCGCCATCGAGTACTGGATCAAGAACAAGAAGGGCGCCGACTTCGTCGTCATCGACGGCGCCACCATGACCAGGGACCAGCCGCCCACCCCCGACGAGTTCAGCGCGACGGCCAAGTTCACCGCGATCACCGCGTGGTTGCGGCAGCAGGCCCCCGACCTGCCCGTCTGGTGGGCCGAGTACTACATGGAGCCGGAGAACACCGGCTGGACCGAGGAGCGGACCGCCGCGGTGCAGGCCACCGCGATGATGGAGTTCGCCAAGAGCGGCGTGACCACCGCGCTCTACTGGAACCCGCACAAGAAGGACGCCGGCGCGTGCCACGCCTGCCTGTGGGTGCCCGGCACCGGCGAGGAGATGCCGATGGCGGGCCTGCTGAGCGGGTTCGTCAAGTGGTTCCCCGCGGACGTGCGGCTCGAGCAGGTGACCTCGAGCGACCCGAAGGTGCGCGTGCTCGCCCAGCCGCAGCAGATGGTGATGGTCAACACCACCGATGCGCAGCTGACGGCGACGGTGGACGGGCAGCAGTTCACCTTCGGGCCCTACGAGATCAAGTGGAGCCAGCGCGGCAGCACCGGCTAGACGGCCTTGAGGAACCCGCCGTCGACGACGAACTCCGCGCCCGTCGTGCTGGCCGAGCGGGGTGAGGCCAGCAGGGCGATCACGTCGGCGACCTCCTGCGGCTCGACGAGCCGGCCCGTCGCCAGGTTCATCATCTGCGGCGCCACCGTGTCCATCACGCTGTCACGGTCGGCGCCCGTGACTCCGGCGAGGATGTCGGCGGCGCCGCCCTCCTCCGTCCACCACGCGGTCCTGACCGGGCCGGGGGCCACGGTGTTGACCCTGATGCCCTGCGGCGCGTACTCCTCCGACAGCGCCTTCGACACGTTCAGCAGGCCCGCCTTGGCCGCCTGGTAGTCGACGTTCATCGCGCCGGGCTGCCGCACCGCGCCGGTGGTGACGTTCACGATCGCGCCGCCGCCGCGCTCCAGCAGGTGCGGGATCGCCGCCCGTACGGCCCGCACGACCGCGAACAGGTTGAACTCGAACATCTCCCGCCAGTCGGCGTCCGTCGGCGCCAGGAAGCTGAAACGGGGGAGCTTCACGCCGGGCGGCGGGCCGCCGGCGTTGTTCACCAGGATGTCGAGCCCGCCGTAGACCTCGACGGCACGCTGCACCGCGGCGGCGGGCCCGTCGGGGTCCATCAGGTCGATGGCGGCGTGCGTCAGGTTGGGTCCGGCCAGCGCGTCGAGCTCGGGGTTGCTCTTGCGGGAGACGGCCACGACCTTCGCCCCCTCCTGCAGGAGGGTGGCGACGGTGGCGAGGCCGATGCCCTTGGAGGCCCCGGTGACGACGGCCACGCGGCCGGAGAGCTGCAGATCCATGAGTGAACCTTTCAGTGAATGTCGATACATCCCCTGAAACACCGGCCCCCTCAGGTCGGTTGCACTTTTTTCGCGGGAATCTTCCAGTAGGTGAGCGCGCGCAGGAGCCACTCCACGGGGCCGTAGCGATGGCGGTGCAGCCACCAGTGGCTGGCGGCCGCCTGGAAGGCGAAGACGGCGAGCGCGACGAGCATCTCGGCGGGCGGGCTGACCCGGTCGACGAGCGCCAGGCCGTACCCGGTGAAGATCAGCGAGCAGATGGCCGACTGCCCGAGGTAGTTGGTCAGCGCCATCCGGCCGGGAGCGGCCAGCAGCCGGCCCAGGCGCGGCAGGTGCGGCAGCAGGCGCAGCAGCGTGGCCGCGTAGGCGGCGGCCAGCAGGGGCGCGGTGACGAGGTCGACCGCCTGGCCGAGCAGGCGCAGCACCCCGCTCGAGCCGCCCCAGGTCGAGTAGGCGTGGATGGCCTGGCCGGCGATCCCCACCGTGAAGCCGTAGCGCTGGAGCGTGCGCAGCGTCGCCGGGTTCGGCGCGCGCAACGCGCCCTGCTTGCCGAGGGCGAGCCCGACCAGGCACGCGGCCAGGACGGCGGGCCCCTGGAACAGCACGCGCAGTACGGCGATCATCGACAGCTCGTGCAGGTGCTCGGCGATGATCATTCCGGGTCCTCCGCGCAGCAGCATGTCGGTCCTGAGCGCCTCGGCCACTCCGCCCGAACCCGTGCCCGGCACGTGGAAGCCGAGGCCGGCCGCCACGGCGGCGAGGACGAAGGCGACGGCGAGCAACGACGTCAGCGTGACGGCCGCGATCAGCGCGGTCCGCGCCGGGAGCGTCCGTAACGCCAGCAGCGCGAGCCCGACCACGGCGTAGGTGGCCAGGATGTCACCGGGGAACAGCAGCACGCCGTGCGCGAGGCCTAACAGGAACAGCCCGGCCAGCCGGCGCAGGAACATCGGCGAGAACGCCGCGCCGCGCCTGGCGGCCGAGTCGAGTTGCAGGGTGAGGCTGTAGCCGAACAGGAAGGAGAACAGCAGGTAGAACTTGTTCTCCAGGAACATGGTGACGAACCAGCGCACCCCCCAGTCGAGGGGGCCGTCGAACCCTGGTTCCGGCAGGCCCGCCATCCGGTAGCCGGAGCCGAGGAAGGCGATGTTGACGGCAAGGATGCCGAGCAGCGCGAAGCCACGCAGCGCGTCGACGGCGGCGATCCGGTCTCCGGACGCGCGAGATGATGTCCACATCAAGGGGACATCATCTCGCAACCTAAGGGTTTGCTGTGACTTTTCAGAATTTAGTGGAACATATTTAGACCGATGTAGAGGAATCGCTCCACGATCACGGCGAGCGCGATCACGAACGCCGGCACCGCCACCCACAGCAGCCTGCGGCGGGCTCGCGGCGCCTTGTCCCTGCCGTGCAGGCGGATCACCTCGTAGGAGAACAGGGCCAGCCAGGTGACGGCCAGGGCCAGCACGCCGACGACGCTCCAAGGAGAGCCAGGATCGCCGGGACGGCCGCTGGCGTAACGGGGCGACGGGATCTCGGTGCCCTTGACGAACTTCTTCCACGTGTAGAGCGCGGCGCTCTCGTTGGAGTAAACCTTCTTGATCTCCTTGGAGCCGTCGAGCGCGGCCACGAACCGCTGGTACCAGTCGTCCGGGTAGCCCTCGTTCAGCTGCAGGTAGGCGGCCTGCCCCCGGGTGACGGCCAGGAAGGTGTTGCGCTCGCTGCTCTTGAGCTTGTCGACCACGCCCTTGATGTCGGTCGGGTCCTTGTGGACCAGCGCCTGCTGGGTGAAGTCGACCTTCTCGAAGTCCTTCTCGCCCCACGGCAGGATCGGCGTGACCTCGGGGCCGAGCTTGGGCGTCAGGTAGAGCACCCTGGCGCTCGGCTGGTCGTGCTCGTAGACGTAGCGCATCGCGGCGACCTCGCCCGCGGTCACCCGCTCGAACTTCTCGTTGCCGTAGCGGGCGATGAGGAAGGCCATCGACAGGGCGACCGCCACGCACGCGGCCAGCACGATCGAGACGATCCTGGTGGTCCGCGGGTGGAACCTGACGTTGCGCTTGCGGAAGGGCACCGTCTCGTCGGAGGCGTCCTCGCCGTCGGCGGGCAGGTTGGGGAAGAAGGCGTAGGCGGCCAGCAGGCAGGCGCCGGGCAGCATGAACATGTAGACCCGCAGGCCCATCTCGCCGCCGTAGCTCTGCAGGCCCATGGCCAGCACCGGCACGCACAGCAGGACGAGCGCCGCCCTGTCGAACACGCCCCGGCGCAGCCGCCTGAACAGACCCGCCGCCGCCAGCAGCAGCACGACCGCGCAGATGCCGAGACGCGTCTTGAGGACCAAGGCGTGGATGGGGTCGCTACCCGCGATCCGGTCACCGGTGCCGCGCTGCAGGTTCTCCAGCAGCCGGCCGATGCCGCCGAAGATGGCGTCCATGTTGCCCTGCCAGAACCCGACCGTCTGGTAGCTGATCCACGCCAGCACCACCAGGCCGAAGAAGAACGGCAGCGCCCACGTCAGCGAGGTCCGCTTGACCAGCAGGAAGGCGGTCAGCACGCCCAGCATCATGAACGGGGTGATCTGGTGCGAGGCCGTCGCGGCGAAGAACAGCGCGATCAGCATGAGCAGCATCAGCAGCTTGTCGGCCCTGAAGGTGCCGGTGTAGGCCAGCTCGCCGGGCAGCATCGTGTCGAGCTTGGCCAGCAGCCTGCGGATGCGGCCCTTGGCCGGCAGCGGCCTGGCGCGCGTCTCCACCTTGCCGAACCAGCGCAGCAGGATCGCCACGAAGGCCAGATAGAGGGCGAAGGTGAAGCCCTGGGGCGAGAAGTAGTCCTGGCCGATCCACTGCACGAGGATGAACAGCAGCGCCGCGAACCACCTGGCCCGCGTGGTCGCCACCACCTGGCGCAGGATCAGCACGAAGGGCAGCAGGTAGAGCAGGTTCGACAGCAGCGGCGTCCAGTTGAGGATCGTCGTGAAGTCGGTGATGCCCGCCGCCTTGCCGACGAACGCGAAGAGCGCGAAGAAGCCGGGCCAGGCCATCCGGGCGTCGAGGGAGATGGCCGTCTCGCCGGTCCTGGAGATGAAGTCGACGAAGCCGGCGTGCACGTACGCGGTGGGGAAGCGTGGCGCCTCGGCCACGATCGCCCCCGCTCCGTGCAGGGCGAACGTGATCGCGGCGATCTGGAACAGCAGCAGGAACTTGCGGTCGGTGCTCTGCGTGACCGTCATGAAGAACGAGACGATCATGAGGATGATCGCGAAGAACGCGCTCAACGGCATCGCGGAGATCAGCCCGAGTCCGCTGATGTCGGCGGGGTCGACGCCCCGCAGCGGCCCCGGCGAGACCCGCAGCGCCAGGACGTACATGAGCAGGCCCTCGATGACCAGCACGACCGGCAGCCAGCGGGGCGCGCTCTGCGCCAGCGCCGCCAGCCGCGCGCCCCACCCCGGGGCGGCGGGCTTCCGCTGCGGTACGGCAGGCGTCCTGGGCGCGTCTGGAGCTTCGGGGACTCCGGGGGCTTCAGGGGCTTCAGGGGCTTCGGGGGCTTCTAGGGCTTCGGGGGCTTCGGGGGCGCGGCCGACGTGCGCGAACTCGGCGACGGGGACGCGCTTGGCGACGGTCGTGGCCTCGGTGCCGTCCTCCTGCTCGTCAGCGGCCTCCTCGGGCTGCGCGCCGGTCCGGGGCGCAGGCGAGGGCAGGCGTACGACCTGGGTGACCTCGGTGACGTCGTCGAGCTCCGGCTCCGGCTCGGGCGGCCGGATGACGGGATTGGTCTCGTCGCCGCCGCCCTCGTCCCGCCCGGGCAGGGCGGTCTCCAGGGTGACGTCGTCCTCGTCGTCGTCCTGCGCCGCCTGCGGCAGGGCGCTCTCCCCGGTGGTCTCGTCGTCGGAGGCCTGCGCCGCCTGCGGGAGGGCGCTCTCCTGGGTGGCCTCGTCCTCGGCGATCTCCGGGTCGTCGGCCTCCGGGTCGCCGGGTGGCGGGGCGGCGTCCTCGTCCTGGGCGCCCGGCTCACGGGCACCGGCCTCGGGAGTGGCGGGGTCGTCCAGGGGGATCGTGATCCGGGGGATCACGCCGGTGGCGTCGGGGTCGAAGCCGGGCTCCTCCGACACGTCGCTCTCCTCCACCTCCGCGGCGTCAGAAGCCGCGGACGTGCCGGTCGTGTCCCTTGCCATCGCCTCGCCCGCCGGTTGCCTCACGTTGACCATCATGCGACCTCAGGCGACGCTTGCGTGACGCGTGGTTGCCCGGTATCGCCATGTCTGAGAATTTTACGGAGACTTCTGAAGATCAACAACGCTACCAAAATCTCGCTGAAGAGAAGACCGTATCCCACGGCGTTCACGCCTGCGACCGGGAAGAGCGCCATGATCGAGGCGAGCACGAGCACCGCCAACCCGATCTGCACCACCGCCAGCTTCCGCGCCCGCCCGAGCGCGCGCAACGAGCTCAGGTAGACCTCGATGAGCACCCTCGGCAGGACCGCCAGCGCCATCAGCCGCAGCAGCGTGGTGCCCTCGACGGCGAACTCCGAGCCGAAGATGGTCAGGATGAGCGGGGCGGCGACCAGCGCCACGCCGATGATCGGTCCGATGATCATCAGGGCGCGCTTCAGCGACCTCCTGGCGTTGGCCGCCAGGCTCGAACGGTCGAACGAGCCCTCCACCGTCAGCGAGACCGCCATGTTCATCGCCAGCAGCTCGATCATGCAGCCCAGCGTGTGCGCCATGGAGAAGCGCCCGAAGGCGGCCTCGCCCAGCCTGGCCGCGACCAGCACGGGCACCAGGTAGACGATCGCCAGCATCGACAGCGTGCCGGGGAAGTCGCCGGCCAGGAACCTGCCCATCTCGCGCAGCCGCGGCGGATCGGCGTTCTGCTCGGCCGTCGCGCGGATGTGCCGCGGCACCTGGATGCCGAAGATCAGGAAGTTGATCGGGACGAGCGCGATCGCCGTCGGGATCATCCAGGAGACGAAGATGCCGCCGTCGGGCAGCCGGCTCGCCAGAACCGCCAGCAGGGCCATCTTGACCACGCCGAAGACCAGGTTGTTCACCGGCACCCAGGTGGCCTGGCGCAGCCCGGTGAGCGCCACGTCCTGCAGGGTGAACACCGACCACACCAGCACCGAGCCGAGGAAGAACAGGCTCATGGCGGGAGTGCCGAGCACCGCGTAGATGTCGCCCCACACCGGCAGCGTCAGCAGGAAGCCGACGGCGGCGGCGCCGCCCGTGGCGGCCGCCATGCCGTACCCGCGCAGGATGACGGCGCCGGTGCCGCGGCCCGCGACGGGGATGTACCTGGCCAGCGCGCCCACGAAGCCGAGCGCGGTCAGCGAGGCGAACAGCCGCATCGCGGTGATGAGCGCCTGGCCCCTGCCGAACTCCTCGGGGGTGTAGAAGCGGGTGGCCAGCAGCCAGTAGCCCATGCCGAGGGTGGCGGTGATCGCCGTGTTGGCCATGAGCGCGTAGCCGTTGCGGAACAGCGGGTTGCGCAGGTCCTGCAGGAGCTTGTGCAGGACCGTTCGCTCAGACATTCCCGCGTACCCGCTGCAGCCCGTATCTGGTCCGCCGCACCACGGCGTAGCCCTTGGTGAGCACCCTTTCCCGCAGGTAGATCAACGGCACCGCGGAGCCCTCGACGGCGCGCCTGAACATGCTCATCGACGTCTGCCTGCCCACGGTGAGCCGCGGGATGGCCAGCAGGTCGTGGCGGTCGGCGGCCAGCGCGTTGTTGACCGCGCAGGCCGCCCAGTAGCCCGCCCTGCGCACCTCGCGGCGCACCCTGGCGCTGGAGTAGCCGTAGGGGTAGGCCATCGTGGCGACCGGCGCGCCGATCCTGTCTTCGAGCAGCCCCTTGTTCCTGCGCAGCTCCTGCCGCAGCTCGGCGTCGGGCAGCTGGTCGAGCTGGGGGTGGCTGTGGCTGTGGCCGCCGATCTCGATGCCGGACTGCGCGATCTCGCGCGCCTGGCCCCAGGTGAGCATGTCGTCGAGCGGGCGGCCCGCGGCGTCCTTGCCCGCGTCGGCGACCCAGCCGCTGGTCAGGAAGACCGTGGCGGGGAAGTCGTACTGCTCGAGGATCGGCAGTGCGTTGGCGTGGAAGTCGGCGTAGCCGTCGTCGAAGGTGAGCACGACCGGCTTGTCGGGCAGCGACCGGCCGTTGTTCTTGTGGACGGCGGCGACCAGGTCGGCCACCGTCAGCGGGGTGAAGCCCCGCGTCGACAGGTAGTCGACCTGCTCGGCGAAGTCGGAGGTGCGCACCGCGTGCGGCCTGGTGTCCTGGTTGGGCCGCTCGGTGATCGAGTGGTACATCAGGATCGGCACCCTGATCATGCGCGCACCGCCTTCAGCCGGGCCGAGCCGACCACGTAACCCCAGGTCGTCCAGGCCAGCCCGATCACGATCGCGAAGGCCCTGCCGAGCCCGGACGCGTCACCGCGCACCGCGTCGCCCAGGCCGCGCAGCGCGCCAAGCGGCAGCGCCTTCAGCGCGTGCGCGCGCTCGCTCTTCAGCCCGTCCTGCGTGCCGACGCTCTGCGTGACCAGGGCCTTGGACAGGCCCTCGGCGTAGCAGCGGGAACGGAAGTAGGCGAAGGTGGCCCGCTGGGCCGGCACCTTGTGGCCGATCACCGCGGCGGGCTCGTACAGCATGACGGAACCGGGTCTGCGCTGGGCGAGCCTGATGCAGAACTCGGTCTCCTCGCAGCCCAGCGGGCGGCTCTTGCGGCCCTGCACGCTGCGGCCGATGCCGCTGTGGAAGCCGCCGACCTCGCCGACGGCCTGACGCCTGAACGCGGCGTTGCCGCCCATGACGTTGCGGATGGGCGACCGTACGGCGGGCATGCCCCGGTAGCTGCACCCCACGGTCCAGTCGAACTCGTGGGGGAACCAGCCGGGGCGCCTGCCGGTCTGCCAGAGCGGGTCGGTCCTGCCTCCCACGCCGACCACCGCGGGGTCCTGGAAGCCCTCCTCCAAAGCCTCCAACCACCCCGCGTCGGCCACGGCGTCGTCGTCGAGATAGGCGACGATGTCGCCGGTCGCCACGTCGGCCCCGGTGTTCTTGCCGCCCGACAACCCCTTGTCGTGGGCGTTCTCCACCACGATGGCGCGTGGATAGGCCCGCTTCAGCTTGAGCAGCAGATCCGGGTTGTAGTCGACGACCAGGATCAGCTCATGCGCGGGACGCCGCTGGCGTTCGACGGACTCCACCGCTTCCCTGATGTCCTCCCAGCGGTCCTCGGTGTAGACGCAGATGACGACCGAACTTTTCATGACGGACCTTTACGCGACGCCCCGATCAGCCGCCGGGCGAGTGGCGGGCTCGGGCACGGGCCGCGCGGGACGGCGGCGCCGCTCGCGCAGGATGGTCTTCAGCACCCTGATGCCGTCGCGGACGGCGTGCAGGTTGCTCTCACCGTGGATCCGGCAGCGCTCGTGACTGGGCACCTCGTGCACGCGCAGGCCCGCCTTGGCGGCGCGCACGTTCATCAGCGTCTCCACCTCGAAGCCGTCGCAGTCGAGGTCGAGCACCGGCAGGTGACGGGTCCAGAAGGCGTTGTAGCCGTAGCACAGGTCGGTGTACTTGGTCCGGTAGAAGACGTTGACCAGCGTGGTCAGCACCTTGTTGCCGAAGTAGCGGCTGAAGGTCAGGTCGTCGCTGCCGCCGCCGGAGATGTAGCGCGAGCCCTTGACGAAGTCGGCCCCGGTGACGAGCGCGCCCACGAACGAGATGATCTCGTGGCCGTCGGTGGAGCCGTCGGCGTCGATCATCACGATGATGTCGCTGGTGCACGCGGCGAACCCGGCCGCCAGGGCGTCGCCCTTGCCCTTGCCGGTCTGGGTGACGATCTTGACGTTCGGCCTGAGCCTGCGGGCCACGGCCACGGTGTCGTCGACGGAGTTGCCGTCGACGAGCACGATCTCGTCGATCCACTGCGGGATGGTGGCGAAGACGTGCGGCAGGTTCTCCGCCTCGTTCATCGCGGGCACCACCACGCTGACGGTCGGGGAGATGGCCAGGTGAGGCGTGAGCGGTGTGAACCGCTCGATCGGCGGCATCGATCGCAGGGCCGCGCCCTGGACCTTGTGGCCGTTGGTCTTGATGATGTCGGGACTCATGGTGCGCTAGTTCCTTCCGGGACCTGTCGCTGCCGTACGGACCCGGGGCCATCCGCGATCACACGGATCGTCAGGAATGGCAGAAGTGACGAACGGTGCATGAAGGGTCCAAGTGGAGTGAGGGTGCCAATGGTGCTGCTGGTGGTGCCAGTGGTGCTGATGGTGCAAATGGTGCTGGTGCTCGTGCTGGTGGTGCTGTGCTGCCGAGGGACGAGAGCGCTCAGCGCGCTCCCGTGGGTTCCTTGGCCACTCGTTCCGATGACGAATCGGACTGCAGAGTCGTGCGCACCCGCCCGAATCCCTTCAGTACGCGATCGGCCACCTTATAGAGAGACGGTCGGTCCAGCACGATTGTTCGCGCCTTGTTCACGGGAGTCCTGCCGATCCAGTGGACGGCGGCGGCGGCGGACGGGCGGGACACCCGTCCCTCGGAGACGTAGAGGACTCCGCTCTTCAGCCAGTCCTTGTACTCCTTGCCGCCCTTGCCCATGTCCACGGCGAGCAGTCCGGCTCGCGCCGCGTGCTCGGCCATCTGCAGGTGGTGCACGATGCCGGGGGAGTAGCGGGCGAACTCGGTGTCGTAGGCGGGGAACCAGCCGACCAGGGTGGTCGCCGTGCGCAGTCCGAAATGACCTGCCACCGGAGTGTCACCGGCGTAGAGCATGGTGAGGACACCGGAGAAGTCGGCGGAACGCTCGGCGTGCATCAGGTCGATGAGCTCCACGATCCACGGCTGGGCGAACCTGTCGACCCTGCCGGTCCTGCGGTACTGGTCGGACTTCCAGTTCAGAAGCACGCGCAGCACCTCGGGATCGGCCGTGCCGTACTCGAAGCGCAGTTCGCCCTGCTCCCTGCCGAGCTTGCGCTCCTTGTAGCGCACGGTCTTCAGGTTCTTCGGCGAGTTGCTCTTGACCTGCTCGATCCAGGCGTCGAAGCCGCCGGAGAAGTCCATGATCGGAGCGGGCCGGACGTCGGTCTCGTACGGCGCGAACGTCGGCTGACCGGCGACCATGTGGTCGAAGTCGAAGACGCTCAGCTTGGCGGCCCGTAGGAGGGCCTTCGTGTCCATCTTCAGCCCGGGGGCCGAGATCAGGCCATGACACGTGGTGAGGAAGCCGCCGAGCGGCTTGCCGATGCCGAAGCTGTGCCGTTCGTAGGGGAAGAAACCGGCGATCGAGTCGCCGTCGTGGATGACGGCCACTCTCACGTAGTCACGCAGGCGATCCATGGCGAGCGCGAACTCGATCGACAGGAAGGGGTTGTCCAGCGAGGGGTCCGCCTTCTGCAGCTCCCGCCATCGAACCCGCTCGGGGTCGCCGAGTTCGCCGGGGCGAACGATCGAGATTCTCACCGTGACCTCGCCCCCAGATCGCTTTGCATGTTCTTCCCCCGATACAACACGCGCAGTACGTACATGAACCCAGCGAGCACGGCGACTGTCGCAACGCCGGCCCGTGGGGACCATGCGTCGAACAGAAGCATGGCTTGGGCAAGGAGAACGTTAAGGACGAGACTCGCCGCGGCTCCTACTGATAGTGCGGCAAGAGGGTCACGATCACGCAACAGTCCGACTACCGCAGCACCAGGAACGACCAAGAGGAACAAAGAGATCAGAAGTGGACGCAATGGCGTCTGGATATCGGCGAGCGCGATCACCGCCCCCGCGATGCACGCGGCCGCGAGCACCCACGTGAGCGCCCTCCACTTGCTGATCATCTCCCCACTCCCGGTTGCTAGCTGGCGTAGACGTGACTGATCACATAGTTCATGGGATCAACCATGTCTCGGGCTCGTCAATGCCGACGTCTGACGGCAGCTCCAGGTTTACCGGACATGCCAAGATTCCAATGTGTTGTTCAACACACTGTCAAGAGCGTCCCACACTGCGTGGCCCCCAGGCCCACTAGCTTGCCCTATCGCGGGAGATCATCCGCGCGCGAAGTCGGGTTTGTTGGTCATTGTCGCCAAATTGAGCTCTTAATCACCTTGCGCCTCATGCGTCGCCGTGCTGTGCGCCACACCTGGGTCCGGTGTTTCGGACGGTACAGAAGAGGGCGGATCGTCGGTCGGCTCGGGGACATGACCGTCCTGCCCGCTCCAGGAGACGGCGCAGGAACCACCGCCGCCGTTGGACCTGATCGTGACGGTTCCCGCGCCGCCGGAGCCGGGATCGTTGACCGTCACCCAGATCGACACCGACCGGCCCGCCTTGATCGACCCGCCGGAGGGGAAGACGTCGAGCCCGTCCGACGCGCCCGCGGTCCAGGTGACGGCGGCGTCGCGCGCGGCCAGCCGTACCGTGCCCGCTCCCGCGACCGTTCCCAGGCAGGTGACCGACAGCCTGGCCGCGGGCGCGGGCGGCCTGGTGCGGGTGACCGACGGAGCCGGGCGCCGGGCCGACGGCAGGGCGGCGGGGGTTCGCACCGGCCTGGCCGCCGTCCGCGACCGGGGCGCCCGCTCCTCCGTACGGCCCGCCGAGGGCGTCGGCTCGACCGTCTCCTCGCCGTCGCCCAGCGCTTCGGGTTCGGCCAGCGGCTCAGCCGAGGGGTCGGCAGGCGCCGGCTCGTCGGCGGAGGGAGCGGCGGAGGGATCGGCGGAAAGGGCGGTGGTGGGCGCGATGCGCAGGGCGGCGGGCTCGGCCTGGCCGTTCATCACGATCATCGCCCCGGTGGCGGCCAGCACGCACGCCCCGACGGTCAGGACCGGCGCCAGGCGGCGCGGCCTGCGGCGGGAGCGGCGCTCGGCCATCACGGGGAAACCCGTCCTGTCGAAGCTGTCGCCGCGCTCGGTGATCAACGTGCGGGTCTGGTCGCGCTCCGGGCTGGTGCAGGTCTCGATCACCCTGCGGCGCAGCGAGATCGGCGGGAAGGCGACGGGCACCATGTCGAGGAGCCTGCCCGCCGAGACGTGCCGGTGCCTGCCCTCGGTGCAGACCTCGCAGCCGCCGATGTGCCCCGACAGGCGGCGGCGCAGGATCGGCGTGAGCGGCCCCTCCCACGAGTCGACCATCGCCGACAGGTCGGGGCAGTGGGCGCGTCCCGTCCTGGCCAGCACGACCGCCGCGGCCGCGTTCTCCAGATGGTCGCGCGCCCTGCCCAGCCTGGTCGCGGCCTGCCTGGAGGTCAGCCCGAGCACCGCCCCCACCTCCGATGGGGTCAGCCCGTGCCGCGACGAGAGCTCGAGGACCTCACGCTCGCCCCTGCTCAGCTCGCCGAGCGCCTCGTGCACCAGCTCGGTCAGCTCGGGGTCCTCCGGGTCGTCGAGCACTGGGGGCGGGGTGCCAGGCGTCCGGGGGGTCTTGGCCACGCTCTGGAAGCGGGTCAGGGCGTACAGCCATGCCCGCAGCCTGCCGCTCTCCTTCAGCTGGTCGGTACGGCCCTGCGCGGTCACCAGCGCGTCGTGCACGGCGTCGGCGGCGGCGGTGCGGTCGCCGGTCAGCGAGCAGGCGTAGTCGTGGAGCCGCTCGGCGTAGGCGTCGTAGAGGTGGGCGGGAGCGTCGGGGTCGGCCCGGCGCAGCGCCATCACCAGCCGGTGATCGTCGGCGCGGTCGACAGTAGGCCATCCGGGCACGGATCTTCCTCCCCGCGGGCGAGCTCCTTCTCACAGCCCCACGCGGGTAGGACGTCCCCTCCTGAAGGGGGGTTGCCCTGGCATAACGACCGGGTATCGGTGCCTGTGTCAGCGGCAGTCGGGCGCGCACAGGCGCCGCTTCATGCCCTGCACGAAGAACTTGCGGACATCGAGGATGTTCTCCGCGATGTAGGCCTCGCCGCCGCTGGCCGCGGCCAGCGCGTCCATCTGCTTCCTGCCCTTGGGCGCGTCCGGCCCGAAGGCGATGATCAGCAGGTTGACCGGGCGCTTGGGGTCGTACTCCTTCTCCAGGAACTCCACCATCTGCGCGTTGGTGACCTTGCCCGTCGGGTCGTCGTTGCCGGCGCCGTCGGTCAGGATCAGGATCGTGTTGATCTTGTCGCGCTCGTAGGTGTCCTTCATCTCCTGGTAGGCGGCCATCAGCGTGTCGTTGAGGCCGGTGTCGCCGGTGGCCTTGGCCTGCACCGTGGCCAGCTGCTGGCCGAGGATCTGCTTGCGGGGCACGCCGTCGACCATCTCGCTCAGCGGTCCGACCGACACCAGCTCCTTGTAGTCCTTCTGGCCGTCGAGCAGTGTCGAGAAGCTCCAGACGCCGATCTCGCTGTCGGCGGGGAACAGCGCGAGACCCTCGCCGGCGATCTTGGTGATCGCCTGCATGCGGGTCATGCCCGCGCCCGGGACGGGCAGCGCCATGGTGCCGGAGACGTCGAGCAGCGCCAGCATCCTGGTGCCCAGGTTGAGGCGCGACCAGGTCTGCCGCATGCTCGCCACGTTCCTGGTGTCGGGCGAGGGCAGCGCCTGGGGAGCGGCCTGCTCGAAGCCCTTGTCGGCGGCCAGCGCGCCGCCGCCCTTGCCGTCGGGCGTGCGGAAGCCGTGGTCGCGCAGGGTCTTCTTGGCGGGGTCCGTGGCGAGCTGCTGGGTGAAGGCGGCGGCGGCCTTCTGCGTGGCGGCGTCCTTCGCGGTGACGACGACGGGGTAGTCGAGGCTCAGCGTGCCGTCCTCGGGATAGAGCGGGACGACGGGTGAGGCGGACTTCTTGTTGTTGTGCGCCCAGATGCTCTGCTCGGAGGCGACGCCGATCGGCACCCTGCTGCCCGACTTGACGGTCAGGCTGGCCAGCAGCGCGCTCGGGTCGGCGGCGATCTGCTCCGACAGCTTCTTCAGCGCGCCGACGAGCTGCTCGTCGCCCAGCCCCGCCTTCTTCGCCGCGCCCGCGGCGGCCACGAGCGCGCCCAGCCCGGCCGAGTTCTTGGCCGGATCGAGCGCCAGGACACGGATCTTCTTGGCGACGCCGTCGGCGTTGGCCACGTTCGTCACGCTGATGAGGCTCTGCCAGCTCGGCTTCAGGCTCTTGGTCAGGTTGGCGGCGGCGCTCTTGGCGGCGACCAGCACGATGGGGGAACTGGCGACCGATCCGGTGGGCGCGGGCAACGTGACGCCCGACTCTGCCTCGCGCAGCATGTCGACCAGCAGGCTGGAGTCGGCGATCCACATGTCGGCGTCGAGCTTGCCGTTGGCGAAGCTGTTGGCCGACTTGGCGGCCGACTCCTTGACGACGGTCACGCCGACGCACTTGCCGTCCACGGCCTTGCCCGTCTCGTTGAACGAACCGGCGATCTTGTTCAGTGCGGGCGCGATGTCAGGGGTGGCCACGACGCGCAGCGCGAGCGGATCGCCCGAACAGCCACGCTCCCTGGTGAACAGGACGAAGGCGGCGACACCCAGCAGGACGGCGAGTGCCACGGCACCCGCCAGGGGGACCAGTACTCTGCCGCGCCCTCTGCTGGGGCGCCGGCGCGGGGAGGTGTAGCCGTCATCGAGCTCGTCTGTACGGTGTCGCCCCACGTTGCCCTCTTTGGTGTCGATAAGTTCGGGTCACCATACCGGGAGAAACTCCGCGGCGCTGACCGAACGATACTCGGTGCGCTTGGTGTGGCAAAACCAGTGATGTGGTGCATCGATTACCCAGCGTGCCGGTCAGTGGCAGCAGTCGTGACCACGCCACGCGCGCGTTCCCTCGCGCACCGCGACCACCGCGAGAGCCGTCGCCACCGCGGGATCGGCCCACCAGACGCCGAAGGTGTTGAGCCACAGACCCGCCAGGACACCGGCGGCCATCGCCGCGCAGATGAGGTTCTGGGCGCCCTCCCCGCGGGTGGCCGGCGAACGCAGCCGGGCGCCCAGCCGTCGCTTGGCCAGCCCCAGCACGGGCATGCTCACCAGGCTCACCGACGTGACCACGACGCCGAGCACCGTCGGCGCCGCGCGGTGGCCCGCGTCGAGGTCGTACAGCACGTGCGCGACCAGGTACGGCGCCAGCAGCCAGAAGCTCACCGCCACCGCGCGCCTGGCCCGCTCCTCCGCATGGGGCGACAGCGTCCGCGAGCCGGTGAAACGCCACACCACGATCAGGCTGGCCAGCGCCTCGACGAGGGAGGACAGCCCCCATCCGATCAGCGCGACGGAGTGCGCGGACAGCCCGGCCGCCAGGCCGAGCGTGCTCTCCAGGCCGAGCCACACCAGCGTGACGACCGACAGGGCGCGGGCCCGCGCCGCGTCGCGGAGCCAGGCGGCTGACGGGGCCGGTGCGGAAACCAGACAGTCAGGCACCATGATCTCCCTATCACGCGGTCAATGACAGCGCTCCGTACACTACTCACTACCCTCCGTTATGGTGGAGTTTCTGTGCAAAGCTCGGTCAAACATCACAGGGGAGTGTCCGTGCCGTTCACACCGAGCCATGTCGCCGCCGTCGTCCCGCTGTTCAGGGTGCGGTGGCTCGATCCGTGGGCGCTCGCGCTCGGCGCGATGGTGCCCGACCTGCCGATCTTCCTGCCCTTCCTTCCCGACTACTCGCTCTGGCACTCCCCGGCCTGGGTCGTCACGGTCGACCCGCTCGTGGTGTGCGTGCTGGTGGCCGCCTTCGCGGGCCTGTTCCGGCTGCCGCTCGTCGCGCTGCTGCCGCCGGACCTGGTGGGCAGGGCCGCCTCGCTGCGCCCCGCCCCGCGGATCCTGCCCCTCGTGGCGGGCGCGGCGGCCGGGGCGGCGACCCACGTGTTCTGGGACTCCTTCACCCACTCCTACAGCTCGGCGATCTGGGGGTGGACGTGGCTCGACCACGAGGTGCTGGGCGTGGTCACCGTCTTCCGGCTGCTGCAGTACATCTCCTCGGCCGTCGGCCTGGCCTTCGTGACCTGGTGGGCGTGGCGCGGCCTGTCGCGGATGGCCGACGTGCCCCCGCCCGAGGGGCTGGTCCTGCCCGAGCGGGTACGGCGGGCGGTGCTGTGGGCGGGCGTGGCCGGGTCCGTGGCGGGCGCGGTCTGCTGGCCCCTGCTGAACCCGCCGGACGGCGGGCTGGCCTCCCTGGTCACCAGACTCGGCGCGGGAACGCTCGTCGGGTCGTGCCTGGTGCTCATCGTCTATGCCGGGATCTGGCAGCTCAGGCGGCTCATGGCAGTATTCGACGGTGCCTGAGTACGTATCCGACGCCCACGACCCCCGCCTGTCCGACTTCACCGGCCTGCGCGACGTGGAACTGCGCAAGAGCCTGGAGGCCGAGCAGGGCCTGTTCGTCGCCGAAGGGGAGAAGGTGATCAGGAGGGCGATCGGCGCGGGCTATCCCGTGCGCTCCGTCCTCACCACCGAACGCTGGCTCGAGTCGCTGGCCGACGTGCTCGGCGGCGCGACCGTCTACGTGGTCTCCGAGGAGGTCATGCAGGGTGTGGCCGGCTTCCAGGTGCACAGGGGAGCGCTGGCCTCGATGGAGCGGCTGCCCGTGGCGCCGGTGGCCGAGACGCTCACGGGCGCGTCGCGGATCGTGGTCCTGGAGGATCTGGTCGACCACGGAAACGTCGGGGCGATCTTCCGGTGCGCGGCCGCTCTCGGGGTTGACGCGATCATCCTCTCGCCGCGCTGTGCTGACCCTCTCTATAGAAGGTCGGTCAAGGTGTCGATGGGCGCCGTCTTCGCCATCCCCTACGCCCGCATGGACAACTGGTACGAAGGGCTGGAGGAGATCCGCGCGGCGGGCTACCAGACGCTGGCGTTGACTCCTGATCAGAAGGTCACACCTATAGATGCTGTCGAGATGCGTGATCGGGTGGCGCTGCTGCTCGGGTCGGAGGGGGACGGGCTGTCCTCGCGCTGGCTGCGGGAGGCCGACGAGCAGGTGTGCATCCCGATGAGCCCGGCCGCGATGGAGGCGGGGGTGGACTCGCTGAACGTGGTGGCCGCCGCGGCGATCGCCTGCCACGGGCTCATGCGCGGCACCTCCATCCGTCCAGGTGGGCAACAACCGTAACCCGGGCGGCGTACTCGGGCATGACGGGGCGTTCCTCGCACGATCGGCGACGATGCGGGAAGTGTAGGGCGTGAACGCTCGGAATTAAATTCTTGACGACATTAATTAGTTGACTCTACGGTGACCGGCATGCCGAGAAGCCAGGACCCCGGGACGCCCATCACCGGCCCCACCGCCGCAGCGATCTTCACCATGGTCCTCACCCTCGGCCCGGTGAGCAGGGTGGACCTCGCCCGGCTGGCCGGTCTGTCACCGGCCGCGGTGACCAAGACCGCGCGGCCGCTGATCGACGCGGGCTATCTGAAGGAACTGGCGCCCGTCGAGCGGACCGCCCCCGGAGCGGGCAGGCCCGCCAGCCCTCTGGCGATCGTGCCGGAACGCGAGTACTTCGTCGGCATCAAGATCACCGGTGACGATCTCATCGGCGTGGTCACCGACCTCGGCGCCCGGGTCGTGGCCGCCCGTCACCACCCCGTCCCCGGCTTCGACGTGCGGACCGACGCCCCGGGCGCCCCCATGGAACCCGCCGACGTCGTCGCGGCCATCGCCGCGCTCGTCACGGAGCTGCTGGACCAGCACCCCGACTTCCGGCAGCGGGCCCACAGGCTCGGCGTCGCCATCCCCGGCGACGCCGACCGCGACACCGGCACCGTCCGCTACTCACCGTTCCTCGGCTGGCGGGACGTCCCGCTCGCCGCCCTCCTCGAGGAGGCCACCGGGCTCACCACGACCCTGGAGAACGACGTCAAGGCCCTCGCGGTCGCCGAGCAGTGGTTCGGCGAGGGCATCGGCGCCTCCTCCTTCGCCCTGGTCACCGTCGGCACCGGAATCGGCAGCGCGTTCGTCGCCAACGGCGGTCTCATCTCCGGCGCGTTCGGCGTGTCCGGCGAGATCGGTCACGTGCCGATCGGGATCGAGGGGCCGCAGTGCCACTGCGGCGCGATGGGCTGCCTGGAGGCGCTGGCCTCCACCCAGGCCCTGATCACCGAAGCCCGCCGGGCCACCGGCGTCGAGGATCTCACGATCAGCCAGGCGGTCGAGCGGGCCCGCTCCGGCGACCAGGTGCTCCGCAAGGTCTTCGGCACCGTCGGCCAGGCCATCGGGCTCGGGCTGGCCGTGGTGGCCAACCTCTTCGGCCCCGAACGTCTCGTGGTCTCAGGCGAAGGGCTCGACGCCTACGACCTGCTCGAGGAGTCGATCCGCGAGGCGTTCGCGGCCCAGGCCTACGGCAGCGCGGGGCGGTGCAGCCTGATCATCCGCCCGCTGCCGTTCGAGGAGTGGGCGCGCGGCGCGGCGGCCGTCGCCGTCCAGTCCCTCGTCACCCCCGCCGGCTAGCGCCGTACCCCAGAAGCCGTACCCCAGAAAAGGCCCACACCGCGGTCCCCGGAGAAGGGCCCACCCCGCGGCCGCCAAGAGAAGGCCCACCCCGTGGCCGACAGGGCGCCTCCGCCCCTGCAGCCCTGCAGAAAGGAACCACCCCCCCGATGAACACCTTCACCACCTCCCGCCGCGCCTTCCTGGGCGGGTCGCTCCTCTTCGTCGGCGGCATGGCGCTGGCGGCCTGCGGCAAGGACGACGCCGCCAAGGCCGGAGCCAAGATCATGCTGGAGCAGTGGTACCACGCCTACGGCGAGGCCGGCACCCAGCAGGCCGCGATCCGATACGCCAAGGAGTACACCAAGGCCAACCCGGACGTCGCCATCAAGGTCACCTGGATCGCGGGTGACTACTCGGCGAAGCTGCACTCGACGCTGCTCACCCCGCAGGCGCCCGACCTGTTCGAGATCGGCGACTTCCAGTACATCGATGTGAAGAACGGCCTGTTCGCGCCGCTCGACGACATCGTCAAGGGCCAGCAGGGTGAGTACACCAAGGTGGCGCTGGACTCCGCCTCCTCCGACGGCAAGCTCTACGGCCTGAAGATGATGGACGACGCGATGGTCCTGTACTACCGCAAGAGCGTCCTGCAGCAGGCCGGGGTCACGCCGCCCACCACGTTCACCGAGCTGGCCGCCGCGGCCAAGAAGCTCACCAGCCGCGAGCGCAAGGGTCTGTTCGTCGGCTCCGACGGCCTCGGCAACGCCCCCTACCTGCTGCTGTGGTCGAACGGCGGCGACCTGCTCGACCCCGAAGGCAGGAAGGTCGCCTTCAACTCGGCCGAAGGCGTCGCCGCGATCGCCGGCCTCAAGCAACTGCACGACGACAAGTCGCTGCTGCAGGACTTCACCACCGACTGGTACGACCCGGGCGCGTTCATCCAGGGCGCCACCGCCATGCAGTGGTGCGGCCTGTGGGCCATGCCCGCCATCAAGAAGGCGCTCGGCGACGACTTCGGCGTCGTCGCGTGGCCGAAGTTCGGCGACACCGGCCAGGCCGTCTCCCGCGTGGGCGGCTGGTTCGCCGTCGCCGGCGCCAGGGGCAAGCACGTCGACGAGGCCAAGAAGTTCATCGAATGGCTCTGGATCAAGCAGGCGGACCTGCAGAAGGACTGGTGCGTCAGCTACGGGTTCCACGTCCCGGCGCGGAAGAGCGTCGCCGCGCAGACCACCGAGTTCGGTTCGGGCCCGGCCAAGGACGCCGCCGACATCCTGGCGAACACCGGCAGGGCGTACCCGAACCTGTGGAACACCGCGATGGACTCGGCGTTCGCGCAGGCCGTACGTGAGGTCGCCAAGAACGGCGGCGACGCCAAGACGCTGCTCGACCAGGCCGCCGCCAAGTGCCAGGCCGAACTCGACAAGCAGCTGGCCTGACGATGCCCGACACCGTCACGACCGGGCGCGCGGCCACCGCCTCGCGGCCGGCTGAGGCCCGGCCGGTCCGCCGCGCGCGGCGGACCGACTGGTCGGCCTTCGGGGCGTTCGCCCTGCTGACCGCGCCCATGCTGGTCGGCCTCGGCCTGTTCAAGTACATCGCCATCGGCTGGAGCTTCCTGCTGAGCTTCAGCGACGCGCGCGGCTCCGTCGACCTGGGCTCGTGGGTCGGCCTGGACAACTACGCGTTCCTGCTGGAGGACGAGGCGTTCCGGTCCTCGATGGCCGGGATCGTGCTGTTCACGATCTTCATCGTGCCGGTGACCTTCGGCATCTCGCTCGGGCTCGCCGTCCTGCTGAACGGGCTGCGCCGTGGCCGGGCCTTCTTCCGCACGACCTTCCTCCTCCCGGCCGCCGTCTCCTACGTCGTCGCCGCCCTGATCTGGAAGATGAGCCTGTTCAACGGCCTGCCGTCCGGCGTCGCCAACACCATCGGCGGGCTCTTCGGCTGGGACGTCCGACCCTGGATCGCCAGCAGCGACCCGCCCCTGTACTGGATCGTGATCGTCACCCTGCGGCTCTGGCTCCAGGTGGGGCTCTACATGATCCTCTTCCTGGCGGGCCTGCAGGCCATCCCGGGCCACCTGTACGAAGCGGCCGCGCTGGACGGCGCGTCCCGGTGGCGCCAGTTCCGGCACGTCACCCTGCCGATGCTGCGCAACACCTCGGTGGCGATACTCATGCTCATCCTCATCGCCGCGTTCCAGGCCTTCGACGAGTTCTACAACATCTTCGTCACCGCCGCCGGAAGCTCCGCCGCCCCGGTGCGGCCGCCGCTGGTCTTCCTGTACGACTCCGCGCTCAAGGACCAGAACTACGGCGTGGGCTCGGCGGGGGCGTTCCTGCTGACCCTGCTGATCGTCCTGGTGACCCTGCTGCAGGGCCGCCTCGTCGGGTTCGGCCGGAGGGACTGACATGCGCAAGAACCTCGGGACGGCCCTGGCGTACCTGGCCCTGGGCGTCGCAGCCGCGCTGTTCCTCGCCCCGTTCTACTTCATGCTGCGCGCCGCCCTGATGTCCGGCACGCAGATCACCGACCTGGACTGGCACTGGCTGCCCGACCCCTTCAGCCTGCAGGGCTTCAAGGACGTGTTCGACGACCCGTCGGTGCCGATGGGCAACGCGCTCTGGAACTCCTTCCTCATCGCGATCGTCACCGCGCCGGTCTCGACCATGCTCGGCTCCATGGCCGGCTACGCCCTGGCCCGCATTCCCGTGCCCGGCCGCGGCGTGGTCATGACCTTCATCGTCGTCACGCTGATGATCCCCACCTCGGCCACGTTCGTGCCGACCTTCGTGCTGGTCAGCGCGATGGGCGGGGTCGACACGCAGTGGGGCGTCATCGCGCCGGGCCTGTTCAACGCGTTCTCGGTGCTGCTGTTCCGCAACTTCTACCTGAAGTTCCCCCAGGAGATCGAGGAGGCGGGCCGCCTGGACGGCCTGGGCCATCTGGGCGTGTACTGGCGGGTCGCGCTGCCCAACTCGGGCGCCATGCTCGCCTCGCTGGGCGCGCTGTCGTTCCTGGAGAGCTGGAACGCCTTCCTCTGGCCCCTCGTCATCGGCCAGGACCCCGAGTCGTGGACCGCCCAGATCGCGCTGTCCACCTTCCTCACCTCGCAGACGATCAACCTGCCGGCGCTGTTCGCCGGGGCCGTCGTCACGATCCTCCCGCTGATCGTGGTCTTCCTCATCGCGCAACGTCACATCGTCCAGGGCATCGCCGCCACCGGCATGAAGGACTAGCGAGCCCCCTCCACCCCCCGCGACGCCGCGGTCCTCGCGCGTCACTCTCCCCTCCGAGGTGCCTCATGAGAATCAGAGCACTGTTAGCCGTCCTCGCCACCGCTGTCAGCGGCCTGGCCGTGATCCCCTCCTCCGCGTCCGCCGCCGAGCCGGTTCCCCTCGCGGCGTCCTGGGAGGGACCGCTCAGCACCCGGGGCCGCTACATCGTGGACGCCACGGGCAAGCGGTTCAAGCTGCGGTCCGGCAACTGGCACGGCGCCAGCGGCACCTGGACCGGCAGCGGCGACGACGAGGACCCCGCCAACAACTACGCCTCCGAGACCTCCCACCGGGTCCCGCTCGGCCTGGACCGCGTCCCGATGAGCAGGCTGATCGCGGACTTCCGCGCGCTCGGCGTCAACAGCGTCCGCCTGCCGTTCTCCAACGCGATGATCAACGACGCGCGACCCGTCACCGACGCCGGCGTGGCGGCCAACCCGGACCTGCGCGGCCTCACCCCGCTCCAGGTCTACGACAAGGTCGTCGAGGCGCTCACCGCCGACGGGCTCGCCGTCATCCTCAACAACCACACGACCACCACCCGCTGGTGCTGCGGCGTCGACGGCAACGAGCGGTGGAACAGCAGCCAGAGCACCCAGAAGTGGCTGGACGACTGGGTGTTCATGGCCAGGCGGTACCGTGCCAACAACCGGGTCGTCGGCGCCGACCTGCGCAACGAGGTGCGCCGGGACACCTGGGACAATCCCAACTGGGGCTCGGGCGACGACCACGACTGGGCCGCCGCCGCCCAGCGGGCCGGTGATCGCATCCTCGCCGAGGCCAACCCGGATCTGCTCATCATGATCGAAGGGATCAACTGGTCGGGGATCCCGCTCGACGGGGTCTGGCACGACAGACCGCTCCTCAAGCCGGTCAGCACGCTCTCGCAGACCCTCGTCCGCTCGCACAAACTGGTCTACGCCGCGCACTTCTACGGCTACACCGGCCCGCAGCACACCGGCGCCGAAGGCCTCGGGGAGACCCACGACCCCCGCTACCGCGATCTGAGCCGCTCCGACCTGTTCGCCGTCATGCGCGACACCGCCACCTACGTGGCGACCACGCCGGACCGGCATTTCACCGCCCCCGTGTGGATCAGCGAGTTCGGCGTCGGCAAGTCCGCCACCGACAAGGACAAGGCCTGGTTCGCCGCCATGGTCGACTTCCTCATCGACACCGACGTGGAGTTCGCGTACTGGCCGATGGTCGGCTTCCAGGAGAACGACCAGGGCAACACCTGGGGCCTCGTCCGCTACTCGGCCGACGGCGGGCTGCGCAGCGTGCTCGACACCGGCGACTGGCGGGGCGCGCACTGGCGTCGCCTGATCGCCGCCGCAGGGCGCACTGGGCCGGTCGCCCCTGTCCGCACCTGGTCCATGCTGCGGGCCATCCACGACGACGCGAACCAGTCGGCGCGGATGCGGGCCCAGGGGGACTGGGACACGGGCGCGCGCAAGCTGTCATGCCCTGACGACCAGCGCCTGATCGGCGTCAGCCAGAAGGGCCAGGGCGGCCTGTGCACCGACGCCGGAGCGGCGGACCTGTGGGCCTCCGGCCCGGCGACCGTGGTGACCAGTGAGAACGTCACGACCGACTGGGCGTCGGGGTTCACCAAGTACCAGTGCCCCGCGGGCCAGTTCATGAACGGCTACAGCCTGCGCGGCGACCGGGTCTCGGCTGTCCTCTGCGCTCCCGGGCGGGTCCCGCTCGCCGGGGCAGGACGGACGCTGTGGGACGACCGGGGCGACAGCCGTCCCGCCTCCGGTGAGGGCGGCGACTACGCTTACGGCTACCGCAAGGCGCAGTGCGCCTCCGACGAGTACGCCGCCGGGATCGCATTCTCCTACAGCGTCGGACGCTACGGCACGCCGGACGCCCTGTACTGCCGCAAACTCTGAAAGGCCGCTGTCCCTTGTCCGCTCTTCCCCCCTCCCTGCGGGCGGCGCTGGCCCGGCCGGTGCCGCCCGGCGGGCTCGGCTCCCTCCAGCACGTCGTGTTCTTCATGCAGGAGAACCGCTCCTTCGACCACTATTTCGGCACACTGCGTGGAGTGCGCGGGTTCGGTGACCGTAACGCCATCACGCTGCCGGACGGCCGACCGGTGTTCGACCAGTCCGGCGTGCTGCCCTTCCCGGTGCGCGCCGGGACCGGCGGCCGGGACCTGACCGAGGGCGACCTCCAGTACGTGCAGGGCGTCGACCACGAGTGGGACACGGGGCAGCGGACGCGGGGCGGCGGCTGGCAGGACGGCTGGATCGCGGGCAAGGGGCCCGGCGCGATGGTCCACTTCGACCGCGGCGATCTGCCGTTCCAGTTCGAGTTGGCCGACGCCTTCACCCTGTGCGACGCCTACCACTGCTCGATGTTCGGGCCGACGAACCCCAACCGGCTCTACCACTGGTCAGGCACCGCGGGGATCGAGCCGTCAGGGCGGCGCACCACCGGCAACGACGCCTGCGAGGAGGACACCCATCCCGGCTACACGCACACGTCCTACCCGGAGAGGCTGACGGCGGCGGGCCGTACCTGGCGGGTCTACCAGGAGTGGGACAACTACCAGTGCAACTCGCTGGACTACTTCGTCTCCTTCAAGGAGGTCGCGCGCAGGGCCCTGGCGCACACACCCCACCGGAGCCTGCACTCCTTCTACACCTCCCTGCTCCGGCTCCCCGCGACCGATCGGGAGGAGATGCTCGGGGCGTTGCGGAAGGGGGTCGCGGAGCTGTCCCCTGCCGACCTCGACGCCTACGAGCGGGGGCTGTCCAGGGTCGAGCCCGGGCGGCTCGCCGCCTCCTTCCGCGCGGACGTGGCCGAGGGACGGCTCCCGCAGGTCTCCTACATCGTCGCGCCGGAGGCGTACTCCGAGCACCCGGACCCGTCCAGCCCGGCCCACAGCGCCGACCTCGTCTACGACATCCTGGACGCGCTCGCCTCGCATCCCTCGGTGTGGGAGCGGACCGCGCTCTTCCTCACCTTCGACGAGAACGACGGCTTCTTCGACCACGTGCCGCCACCGTTGCCCCCTGAGGGCACCGAGGACGAGTTCGTCGACGGGCTTCCGATCGGGCTCGGCTACCGGGTGCCGATGACGGTCGTGTCACCGTGGACGATCGGCGGGCACGTCTGCTCGGAGGTGTTCGACCACACGTCCACGATCCGTTTCGTGGAACGCTGGCTCGGCGTCGCGGAGCCCAACATCACCTCGTGGCGACGCCGCGTCGCCGGCGACCTCACCTCGGCCTTCGACTTCGACGCGCCCGCGCCCGCCACACCGGACGCGGGCACCGGCGCGGGGGTGCCGCAGGCCGTCCTGCCGGAAGCCGGCGCGGCCGGGGAAGCGCCGCAGGCGGGTGCGGGAGTCGTCGTGCCACCGTTCCGGGTGCGCTGGCCTGCCACGCCGCCCACCGTGGCACGGCTCGCCACGCAGGAGCCCGGCACCCGGCCTGCCCGGCCGCTGCCCTACCGGCCGGAGGCGTCCGCCGTCCTGGCGGGGGACGAGCTGATCGTCACCATGACCGACGCCGGCGAGCGGGGCAGCCATTTCGCCCTCTACCCGTACGCCGGGGAGTTCCGGTTCCCGCGCCACTGCGACGTGCTCGGCACGCTGTCCCTCACCGTCCCCGTCGAGAGCGGCGCCTACCGGCTGCTTCTCACCGGCCCGAACGGGTTCCGGCGCGAGTTCGCCGGGTCGGGCGCGGGCCCGGCCGCCGACGTGGCGGTGTCCTCCCGCGGTGACGGGCACCGGCTCACGATGACGATCCGCAACCCGGGCCCTGCCCCGCTGACGTTCACCCTCGAAGCGCTCGCCTACGACGCCGGTCGGCGGGACGCGGCGGTCGCGCCGGGAGAGCGGACGGTCATCTCCTGGGACACCACGTCAGGCTGGTACGACCTGCGGCTGACCGTCGCCGAGGACCCGTCCTTTCACCGCCGGCTGATGGGTCACCTCGAGAACGGCCGGGCCGGCGTTTCCGGCTAGCGCGGTCGAAAGAGATCAGGAAGGCGGACACCCCGCCACGGGCTCATGCGCGGCGACGCCGGGCGGGGGTCGCGGCGCCGGCGGAACGGTCGCCGTCGCCGGGCCCCTGGCCGGCGACCATGTCCGCGGTCACGGCGGTGGTGGCGGCCAGGCCCGCCAGGAAGACGGTCCAGAGGAAGGGCAGCCAGTCGGGAAAGGCGTAGACGTGCCGCATGAGGTGCACCGACCAGGCGGCCAGCTCGACGATGACACCGGCGGCGATCGCGCCCGCGACGACGACGCCGAAACACCGCGCCACGTCCCGCGGGTGCATCTCGTCCGCGATCAGCTCCCTGGCCAGGTGGACGACCGCGAGGCAGGTGGCGGTGAAGCCCACCAGGCAGGCGGCCGCCAGCAGCAGGCCGAGGGCGAGCGCCGTCCAGGAACTCACGGCGGCCTGCGCGAGCCACGGCCACGCGGTCTGGAGCCACCACGCCATCGCCGACTCGACGGCGGCGTTGACCGACACGCGGCTGATCGGCGCGGCCATCGCGATGCCGAGCACGATCAGCAGATAGAGGGCCACCTTCAGCACGTTGTGCGGACCGACCGCCCAGAAGAGGACCACGAGCATGATCGCCAGCAGCGGCCGGTCGATCCAGGGCGATAAGTTTGACTTCGTGACCAGCGGCGGCGGGAGATAGAGGAGCGGCAGCACGTCCCTCTCTCCCCGCACGTACGGCATGAACCCCGCCGGGTTGCTCTGGTAGATCTCCCAGACCTTCCACATCACGTTGGTGATGTAGAGGACGACGAGGAAGCGCCCCAGCCGCACCCGCCGTGACGGGCCCCGTGAGATCCAGATGACGCTGAAGGGTGAGATCACGACAGCGGCCACCCGGTCCGGCCACTGCCTGCGGGGAGCGCTCCATCCCGAGCTCCTCGGCGACTGCTTCCGCGGTCCCAACATGGCACGTCTTCCTCCGGCCGCGTCTCCAGGATCCCGATGGCGTGCGCTTGAGCTGTCTCCAGATTATGGCGCCGGGTGCCGTCGCGGCGGTCGCTCGGCATGACGATCGCCCGTGGAGGTCCCGGCGCGGCGGCGACCCGCTCCGTGCCGCCGCCGCGCCGTCATCCGTCAGGGGCTGGTGGTGGCGATCTGCTCGCTCGCGTAGTCGAGCAGCGAGGCCGCCGTGGCGAAGCGGCGGGAGTCCTGGTCGCCCAGGAGCACGCCGATGACGCGCCGGCCCTGGCGTTCGGCGGCGAACAGCAGGCAGAAGCCGGCCTTGGCGGTGTAGCCGGTCTTCACGCCGATCACAGCCTCGCTCTCACCCAGCAGCTTGTTGGTGTTCGTCCAGGTGTGGGCGCGATGGACGGCGGTCTTGGCGAGCTTGTAGGTCTTCTGGGACACGACGGTCCTGAACGTCGCGTTTTCCAGCGCGACCTTCGCGAGCCTGGCCTGGTCGACGGCGGTGGAGTAGCCGCCGTTCCTGGGCGCCGGCAGGCCGTCGGCGTTGGTGTAGAGGGTGTCGGCCAGGCCCAGGCCGCGGGCGGCGGCGTTCATCTTGGCGACGAAGGCGGCCGTGCCGGGGCCGTAGGTGCGGGCGAGCGCGTTGGCGGCGTCGGCCCCCGAGGGCAGCATCAACCCGTAGAGCAGGTCCCTGACCGTCACCTTCTCGCCGGTGCGCAGCCTCGCGCTGGTGGCGCCGTTGTCGGCGGCGTGCCGTACGTCGGCCTTGGTGATGGTGACCACGTCGCCCAGGTCGCCCTCGCGCAGGACGACGTAGGCGGTCATGACCTTGACCAGGCTGGCGACGGGCACCCTGCGGGTCTCCCGCTTGGCGACGTGGACGGTCCCCGCCGAGTCCACGACGTAGCCGATCCGTGCCTTCACCTGCGGCGCGCCGGCCGCACGTGTCGCCGCCTGAGTCGGCGGGGAGAACCCCACGAGCAGGGTGAGCGCCGCGGCGGCGGTCAGTAGTCGAATACCCCCTATACGCATGACAGACATCGTGACAGGTGATCACCGGTTGATATGCGGAACTTGACCCTATGGCGGGAAAACGCGGTCGGAGACGCGGGTAATTGACCCCTAGAACCGTCATATCGGGGGAGATCGCCATGGCAGGCAAGTTCGTCATCACCAAGGACGGGCGCGGGGAGTTCCGCTTCAAGCTGGTCGCGGGCAACGGCCAGACCATCGCGGTCAGCGAGGGCTACACCACCAAGGCGGCCTGCATCAACGGCATCGAGTCGGTCCGCAAGAACGCCCCCGACGCGACGGTGGACGACACGACGCTCGCCGCGGTCTGAGCGCCCGGCCCTCGTCAGGCGGCGAGGGCCTTCTCGCTCCTGCGGCGCCTGCGCCACATGACGAAGGCCGTGACGGCGCTCACCACGATCACCGCGGCGACGGCGGCGGCGAGGGGAGAGTGCGTGGCCAGTTCCAGCCAGCCCCAGATCACCGAGTAGAGCGCGAACGAGGTCACCGGCACCCAGGTCAGGCAGCCCAGCGCGCTGGCCACGACGTACCAGGGATAGGAAATGCGCAACACCCCCGCCACCCAGGGCAGGGTGTGGCGCAGGACGGGGACCCAGAAGCATGCGTAGACGGCGAGCGCCCCCCACTTCTCGACGACCCTCTCGACGGCGCGGATGCGCTCGCGGGGAAGCTTCGCGCCGAACCTCGACTCGTACAGCTTGTCGCCGAGCTTGAATCCGATCCAGTAGTAGGCCTGGAACGCGCCGAACAGCGCGACCGCCCCGACCACCACGATCAGCCAGTACGGCAGGCCGAACAGCGAGGCGCGGGTCGGGTCGGGGATGGCGATCGCAATCTGCCGCATAACCAGACACCACCACCCGAAAGATTTCTTAGGCCAGCCTAACCTTAGGTCATCTGGCCGACCCGCGCCACCCGCCTCCCACGCTACCCGGGCTCGCGCCCTGGACCTGCCGAGGGGGAGCGCCCTGACACCTGCAAGCCGCCATCAAGTCGATCTCAACCCTTCTCCCGTACAAAAGGGTTGAACGAGAAGAGGTGCGATCATGGGGACGCGAAGCAAGGCGGTCCTGGGAACCGGATCCTCCACGGCGGCCAGGCTCCTGGTGGGCGCGCTCGCCTTCACCGCCGCCTACGCCGGCGCATCGGCCTACGGCATCGCGAACTCCACGCCGCGACCCACGACCACCGTGGCCCTCTCGGCCACCGTCCTGCCGATCGTCGAGCAGGCCGATCCCGAGGCGGGCACCATCACCGTCAGCCCGCTCAGCGGCAGGGGCGCCGCCTGCGACAGGGACTTCCTGGCCCGCTCCGTGGTGATCAACCCCGAGGCGGGCCGCACCCTCATGTACCACTGGCGGCTGACCAGATGGAGCGCGGCCACCAGGTCGTGGAGGACCTACCAGGCCGAGCACGCCGGCTTCGCCGGCGCGCGCAGGACCGTCAAGTGGCAGCTCAGCGTCCAGGACAACCCGGGCTGGTACCGCATCGAGCTGCGCGTCGCCGGCACGGAACGGCCGATCAGGTCGGATCGGATCCTGGTGAGTTGCTGACGGCCCGCTGCGCCGCCTCCACCCACCGCTGCACCCCGACCCTCCTGGCCACCTCCAGGGCCTTGTGGTAGTGGTCGCGGGCCGCGGCGGGATGGTCGAGCCTGACCGCCAGGTCGCCGAGGGTCAGCGCCACCGGCCACAGGGCCACCACGCCCGTGCCGGCGCCCGCGATGCGGTCGGCGAACGGCTTCAGCTTGTCGTAGCAGTCGACCATCCGCTCGCGGTCGTCGAGCAGCATGCCCGCCAGCGCCCGCCAGGTCATGGCCAGCTCGTACAGGAAGTCGGGCCGCACCGGCGGCTTGGTCGCGGCCACCGCCTTGGCGTCCTTGAGATGGCCCGCCGAAGCCAGGGCCAGCGCGTAGGCGTCGAGGGTCCACTTGGCGCCGCGCTGGTGGGCCTCGCCGAGGAGGTCGACCGTCTCCGCGGCCCTGCCGTCGACCAGGTGCAGGCAGAACGTGGTGATCAGCGGCAGGTCCTGGCGGCCCTCCAGCATGCCGGCCCGCGCCGTCATCCTGGCCGCCTCGCGGTAGGCCCGCTCGGCGCCGGCGTAGTCGCCGGCGATCATCAGCCGCTGCCCTTCGTACCAGGCCACGACCGCGGCCGGAGCGGACAGGTCGTACTGCTTGGCCAGCCGTTCGGCGGCCCGCGCGTGCTCGTCGGAGACCGAGAACTCGCCGCGCGCCGCGGCGCACTCCAGCAGCACCAGGTGGGCCAGCGCCTGCACCGCCATCTGCCCCGAGCGCTGGGCGACCTCCAGCAGCTCGCGGCCGATGCTCTCGCGGGTGTCGACCGCGGGGATGTCGTAGGACTGGCGCAGCCGGCCGCTCAGCGCCGCGGCCAGCAGCGTCGGGTCGCCGCTCTGCCTGGCCAGCTCCAGGGCCTCCAGCGACGCCTGCCGGCCGCGCTCGGGCGCCGACGATCCCTCGAGCTCCAGCGCGAGGGTGGTCAGCAGGCTGGCGCGCAGCGTCTGCTCGCCCTCCGGCAGCTCGATCAGCGCCCGCTCGGTGACGTCGACGATCTCCCACGCCGTCCGGGTGAAGTCGCGGGCCATGCCCTTGTGCGGTACGGCCAGCGCCGCGGCCACCTTGGCCGTCAGCACCGGGTTGTTCAGCGGCAGCGCCAGGTCCATCGCCTCGCGCCGCTTCAGCCTGGCCGCCGTCATGTCGCCGCACAGCGCCAGCGCCTTGATCTGGGCGAGCATCAGCTTGAGCCGCTCGGCCGTGTCGCGACTGCCGGTGCGGTCGAAGGCGGCGATGGCCTGCTCCCACAGCGTCGCGGCCTCGCGGTGGGCGTAGCGCCGCTCCGCCTGCTCGGCGGCCAGCCCCGCGTAGTGGACGGCCTTGTCGGCGACGTCGGCGACGAAGAAGTGGTGCGCCAGCGCCGCCACCTCGGCGGGCCTGCGCTGCTCGATGACGTTGGCGACGGCGGCGTGCAGCCTGGTGCGGCGCAGCCGGGAGGCGTCGGAGTAGACGGTGTCGCGCACCAGGTCGTGGTCGAAGCGCAGCATCCCGGGGCCCGGCTCGGTGACCAGGCCGGCCAGCAGCGCCGCCTCGACGGCGTCGACGACCGCGTCCTCGTCGCCCGACACCTCCACGAGCACGTCGACGTCCACGTCGCGGCCGATCACCGCGGCCTGCAGCAGGATCTGCTGAGCCCGCTCCGGCAGCCGCGAGATGCGCCGCCGCAGCACGTCGCGCACGCCCGAGGGAACCTGGGAGGCCACCTCGGCGGCGGTCGCGCGCTCGCCGACCGCCTCGGCGTCGAGCAGCCGCACGGTCTCACGCACGAAGAACGGGTTGCCCCTGGTGCGCTCGACGATCGACTCGACGGCGTCCTCGTCGACCTCGCGTATGCAGGTGGCCCGCACCAGCTCGGCCACCGCCTTCGGGTCGAGACCCGACAGGCTCACCCTGACCGGCCCCAGCCGGGCCAGCGCGGCCAGCACGTCGGACTGCCGGTCGTCGAGTTCGCTGTCGCGGCAGGTCACCACCAGCAGCACCCTGCTGGTGGCCAGCAGGCTCGGCAGCGCCCTGAGCAGCGCGAGCGTCTGGTCGTCGGCCCAGTGGAGGTCCTCCACCGTGAGCAGCACGGGCGAGCGGCGAGCCACGCCCGCGATGTAGCCGCCGACCGCGCGGTGCAGCCGGAACCCGCCCGACGCCTCGTCCTCGTCGGGGTCGCTCTCGCTGTCGTCGAGCAGCGGCGCGAGGAGCTGGCCGTACTCGCCGGCGCCGTTCTCCTCGACCAGGCTGCGCAGGATCTCCACCCACGCCCAGCCGGGCGGGGTCGCGCTGGAGTCGGGACAGGCGCCCGACGCGGTGGTCCAGCCGTCGCCCTTGAGCTTGCTCTCCAGCTGGCGCAGCAGCGTCGTCTTGCCCGCGCCCGCGTCGCCGGCGACGATCGCCACCTCGAAGCGCCCGGTCCTGGCGGCCGCGCCGGTCAGCCTGGACAGCTCGGCGTCACGGCCGATGAACGGCTCGGGCTCCAGCGGGGGCGGCTCGACCGCCGTGGTCGCCCGCGGCGGCCACGTGTCGGCGACCGGCGCCGGTTGCCTGGCGGGCCGCGGCACGGCGGCCAGTTCGAGGTCGGGCGCCTGGGCCAGGATGTCGGACTCCAGCTTGCGCAGCGCGGGACCCGGGTCGATGCCCAGCTCGTCGGCGAGGATGCCACGCGCCCTGCGCAGCGCCGCCAGCGCGTCACCCTGCCGGCCGCACCGGTAGAGGCCGAGGGCGAGCAGCCGCCAGCCCTCCTCGCGCAGCGGGTTCTCGCCGGTCATCGCCTCCAGGTCCGGCACCGTCTCGGCGTGCATGCCCAGGCGCAGGCCCGTGTCGGCGTAGCGCTCGCGCGCCACCAGCCGCAGCTCGGTCAGCCTGTTGACCTCGGCCTCCGCCCACGGCTGGTCGGCGAAGTCGGAGTACGGCGTGCCGCGCCACAGCCCGAGCGCCTTGCCGAGGCTGGCCCTGGCCGACTGCGGGTCGTCGGTGTCGAGATACTCGCCCGCCGCCCTGACCAGCTGCTCGAAGCGCAGCGCGTCGACCTGCTCGGGCGCCACCCGCAGCGCGTAGCCCGAGGCGACGGTCACCAGCAGCCTGTTGGGCCCGCCGCGCGGCCTGCCCGGCTCGAGCACCCTGCGCAGGCGGGAGATGTAGACCTGCAGGCCCGACTGCGCGCCCTTGGCCGCGTCGTCGTCCCACAGGTCGTAGAGCAGGGTGTCAACAGGCACGACCTGCCCTCTGGCCACGAGAAGGCGGGCGAGTACGGCCCGCTGCCGCAACCCGCCGAGGTCGAGTTCGTCGTCGCTGGTGCTTTCGTACGCCTCGACTGGCCCCAGAACCCGGAACGCCACCATGTCAGCCGCCACGCTATGTGTGCTTCCGAATCACGCACAAGGTCTTTGTCATGTTCGCGATGGTCACGGCTGCGTTTCCATGTTCGTGTGTCGGCTCTCCTGACGAGTCCTGCGGTTCCTGCCCAGCAGTGCCCATGCGCCGAGAGCCAGCCCGCCGAAAGGGATTTCGACAGTGTACGTCCAGAAACCGAACAGCAGCGCGGTGGCCGTGGCGGCGGCGACGTCCACGCCGAAGGCGGTCGTCAGCAGCAACACGACACCCCCCTCCATGAGCCCCGCGCCACTGGGTGTGACCAGGACCGCGGTGAGAACCCGGGACAGCGCGAAGACTGCGATCGATTGTGCAAGACCAGGATACGCGCCGGTGGCCTGCATACAGCAGATCATGATCAGCCACTGCAGCACCAGGAAGGCGGTCATGCCGGCTGACAGGCGCGCCCACCGGGTCCTGACGACGCCCGCGGTGTCCCTGCGGAGCCGCTCCAGCGCGGCGGACGCCGAGAACTTGAGGTGAGTCGGCCGTACCAGCGCGTCGAGGGCGCGGCCGAGCCGCGCGGCGGCGCGATCCCAGTACAGCGCGGCCGCCACGACCGCGACGAGGGAGAGGATCGACAGAGCGCCGATCCACCCGGCGTTGGCCACGGTCGGGTTGGGCGCCTCGCCCGCGATCAGCAGCGCGATGATGCCGACGGCGGGCAGCACGAACCTGAACATGGTGTTCCAGATGCCGCTGACCAGCGTCATCACCACGATGGCCCGGTTGCCGAAACCCCAGCTCCTGGCCATGGCGAAGGTCAGCGCCACCCCCGCGGCCCCGCCGAAGGGCAGCAGGTTGCTGACCGCGCTGCCCGCGGCGTTGAGCGTGAGGCCCTGCAGGTTGTTCAGGCCGGGCAGCGAGTTCGTCAGCACGAAGGTGTAGGCGAACAGGCTCGCCAGCCACACCGCGGCCATCAGCGCGATCACACCGGGGTGCATCGCCGCGAAGATCGCGCCGATCTCCGCCCACGAGACCTTCTTGCCGGTGAGCGTCTGGACGATCTGCGGCAGGTAGACGACGAGCGTCGCCGCCAGCCCCAGCGAGACGACCGACAGGGTGATCCGGAGCCATGAGTTCTTCATCGATACCACCCTGCCCCGGCTCGCGGGTGCTGAGCGTCGTCCTGAAGGAGGAAACGGGCGATTCTCACGATGCTTCGTCTCTCACGGTGCCTCGTCGAAGGGGTGCTTGAGCCGGGTGCCCGGAGGCAGGTCGCGGCGGACGAACCACTCGGTGCCGAAGACCAGCCGGTAGAGCGGCCCGGGGATCTTCAGCAGGACGGCCAGCGTCCTGTCGCCGTCGCCGCCGCTGGCCTGCGAGGCGTGGGCGGTCATGCTGGCCCTCTTCTGCCGGGCGAACTTCCTGACGTTGACCCGGTGGGTGATCTGGTCGCCCGCGGTGTAGGCGCTCTCGAAGGTCCTGAGGTCGAACTCGGGAGGGAAGGTGTAGACCTTGCCGGCCAGCCGCAGCGCCCGAAGGAGCGGGTCCCTGTTGACGGTGGCCTCCAGCACGATGGGCGTGCCCGCGATCTGCGCGGCCCGCCTGCCCACTCGGTGCACCTGCACGTGGTCGGGATGGCCGTAGCCGCCCGCCGGGTCGTAGATCGACAGCAGGTCGGCCTTCTCCTCCTCCAGCACGGCGGCCAGTGCCTCGGCGGCCGCCTCGGAGTCGGCGTCGATGAAGGCGTTGTCGGGGCGTTCCTCGGCGATGCCGCCCGTGGGGCTCAGCCCCGAGTCGCCGTAGCCGAGGCACACCACGCGGGCGCAGCCGAGCACCGCGGCGGACTCGTACAGCTCCTTGATCCGCCTCTCGCCGAGCGCTTCGCCCTTCTCGGTGTCGGCCAGGCCGCGCTCTCCGGCGGTGGCCACGACCAGCACCACCCGGTGGCCCTCGGCCGCGAGCATCGCCATCGTGCCTGCTGTCAGCAGGGCCTCGTCGTCGGGGTGTGCGTGGAAGAACACAGCGGTACGTGGTGGCACAAGGTCAGATTAGTGTGGGACGGGTGCGGATCCTTCACGTCAGCGACTGTTACCTTCCACGGCTCGGGGGCATCGAGGTGCAGGTCGCGGACCTCGTCAGGATGCAGCGCGAGGCCGGCGACACCGTCGAGGTGGCCACCGCGACCAGGGGGGAGGCGCTTCCCGGCGTCCACAGGATCGTCGCGAGGATGCCGTTCGACCTGCCCGTGCACCCTCGAGGTGTGGGCAAGCTCACCAGGCTCATGACGGCGAGCCGGCCGGACGTGGTGCACGTGCACGCCGGCGCCGTCTCGCCGTTCGCGTGGATGGGGGTGCGCGCGGCCGTCAGGGCGGGCCTGCCCGTCGTGGTGACGGTGCACAGCATGTGGGACCCGGCCACCCGCGCCCTCTACACCGCGCTCAGGTTCGTCTTCGAGTGGCATCGGTGGGGGCTGGTCGCCACCACCGTCAGCAACGCGGCGGCCGCCCCGATCCGCGCGGTGGCGGGGCGGGGCACGCCCGTCCACGTCGTCTCCAACGGGCTCGACGTCTCGGGCTGGCGCCCCGTGGGCGGCGGCCCGCCGCAGGACGGCGAGGTGCACATCGTGGCGGTCGGCAGGTTCGCGCCCCGCAAGCAGCCCGTCCGCCTGCTGAGGCTGCTGCGGGAGGCGCGCGCCAGGGTGCCCGCCCACGTCCCGATGCGGGCCACGGTCATCGGCGAGGGCCCGGCGCGCGGCTCCATGGAGCGTTTCCTCGCCGCGAACCGCATGAACACCTGGGTCTCGCTGCCCGGCCGTCACACCCGCGCGCAGATCGCCAAGGTACTCGCCTCGGCCGACCTGTTCATCGCCCCCGCGCCCCGCGAGTCGTTCGGGATCGCCGCCCTGGAGGCGCGGGCGGCGGGCCTGCCCGTGGTGGCGCGCAGCCAGAGCGGCGTGGCCGACTTCGTCAAGCACGGCAAGGAAGGGCTGCTCGGCCGCTCCTTCGACGACCTGGTGTCGGCCGTGGTCCGCCTGTCGACCGACACCGCACTGCGCGAGTCCATCGCCGAGCACAACCGCTCCACGCCGCCCACGGCCGGATCGTGGCCGCTGATCCTGGAGGGCTTCGAGCGCTGCTACTCGTCGGCCATCGGCTGAGTGCCGTCCGTCTTGCGCAGCACGACGAAGCCGTTGCGCTCGAAGACCTTCTCGTAGCCCGACGACAGCAGCAGCGCGACGCGCTCGGCCTGGGCGGCGGGGGAGCCGTGGGGATACTCCCAGCGGGCCACGTCGGCCACCACCCACGGCGCCCAGCGGGGCTGGTGGTCCCACAGCAGGACGGTGGCCCGCGAGGTCAGGGCGGGGCCGAGCGAGTTGGCGGCCTCGACGACCACGCCCGACGGCACCCGGGAGACGGCCTCGGCGGCGGCCCGCACGTGTTCGGGGTCGGCGCGGTAGAAGGCCGGGCGGGCGAGCTGGTCCAGGGCGAAGCGGGGGACCAGGGTGAGGGCGACGGCGGCGACGCCGACCGACCACGCGAGTTTCAGCGCGTCCGGGCCCTTGATCCAGCGCAGCAGCCGGGAGAGCCCGTCGACGCCGGCGCAGAAGAGGATGATCACGGTGAAGGCGCTGTACTGGAAGTCGGCCTGCCACCACGGCGACCTGTCGGACAGCATGCGTTCGAGGATGTGCGGCAGCGCCATGAGCGAGATCGGCGACAGCAGGCACAGCATGAGCGTCGGCCAGGCCAGCAGGAGGAGCGTGTCGACCTTGGCCTCCTCGCTGAACGGCAGCGCCAGCGTGCCGAGCGGGTCGCCCAGCATGTGCAGCAGGGCGCTCGGCACGTCGGGCCCCAGGTGCCCGTAGGCCCAGAAGTCGCCGGTGTCGCCGCCGACCAGCCGGATCAGCACGCCGCGCACCAGCACGGTCCAGGCCAGGCCGACCGTGACGCACAGCAGGCCGCGCAGCCGGTCGCCGAGCACCACCAGGCACAGGCCGGCGCCGATGGCCACCAGGCCCATGTCCTCCTTGACCAGCAGGAGGGCCAGCAGCGCCAGGAACGCGGGCAGCGGCCGGCCCGCGTGGTAGCGCTCGATCATGATCGCGGTCAGCAGCGGGACGAACATCACCTCGTGCGCGTCGAACGCGGCGGCCTGGGCGATCGGCCACGACACGGCGTAGGCGAAGGCGACGAGGTAGGCGGGAACCGTCCCGAGGACCCTGCGGGTGAACATCCACAGGAAGGGGATGGCGGCGGCGAACAGGACGGCCTGGGCGATGATCAGCGTGGCCGGGCCGTCATGGATCCAGTACAGCGGCGCCAGCAGCGCGTAGATCGGCGAGAAGTGGTCGGCGAGCTGCAGGTAGTCGAGGCCGCGGCCGTGGAAGCTGCCCACCGCGGGGATGTACGGCGGGCCGAGACGGGAGTAGCCGCGCACCGCCTGGTCCACGATGACCAGGTCGAACGTGGTGGCGTGGAAGGTGGCGAGCCTGACCAGTCCGAGCAGGGAGTAGGCGGCGGCCGCGGCCGCGCAGAGCAGGGACAGCCACAGGCGGGGAGGGGTCGTCAGGCGCACAAGGGACAGCACAGCGGACAAGGGTAGACAAGCAGGGCGCCGGACCGCGGCCGCCGCGCCGCACTGCCCCCCGCAGGCGGTGCGGCGGCCGGGAGCTTCATCAGGAGCAGGCGCTCTGGATCTTGGTGCTGAAGCCGTTGATCTTGGTGGTGAACTCGGTGAGCTTCGAGGCGTCCTGGAGCCCCTTGATGCTGTCGAAGCTGGAGGCCAGGTCGTTGAGGGCCGACGCGAGTTCGCCGTCGTACTTGGCCGCGAGCGCCTTGGTCTTGTCGGCGGCCTCGGTGGACGCCTTCTCCATGGCGGCCGGGTCGGTGACGGCCTTGGCGAGGCTGCCGGACCACTCGTTCATGATCTTGGTGGCCTCGTTCGACGCCGTGGTGCAGTCCACGGCGGTGCCCACGGCGCCGCAGGCGGTGAGCCCCGCGAGGGTCAGCGTGGCCGCGGAAACGGTGATGGCCCGCTTGAGGAAACGCATTCTGTGCCCTTCGTTGGATGACCAGCAGAAGGGACATTATGGGGGCAGACTTGATATTCACTTACATCGCGCTTACATCACCCGTCACACCGACTTACGCCACGGCTGGACGCCGTGACATGGCGGTCATTCCCCCTCGCGCTCGTGCCGGCCGCGCTGACCGCGACCGCCACGCGCGACCCGCTCGCGACCGGCGTCGGGCGCGCGTATCCGTCGATCGGTCATCGGATCGCTCGGGGGTCAGAAGGGGAGGGGCCTGCCGGAGGGAGTGCGCAGGTCGAGGGGGAGGGGGCGGCGTGGGGGCCGCGGCCGGGGGACCAGCTGGAGCTTCTTCACCTAGTGGAATCCTTCCAGTGGGACGTACCACTGTATTACCCGATGATCAGGTGTAACTCACCCTCTCGCGGTAACGTCACAGGTATGGCGTTCGTGCACCCGGCGTTCTTCTACGAGGACGACCGGGAGTACCTCTCGGGCACCGTACCGTTCATCCGCGCTGGGCTGGCGGCCGGTGAGCCGGTCGCGGTCTCCGTACCTGGCCCCAACCTCGAGCTGATCAGGGACGAGCTGGGCGACGAGGCGCAGCGGGTGCGCATGCTGGACATGACCGTCGTGGGGCGCAATCCGGGCCGGATCATTCCCGGGGTGCTGCGCGAGTTCGCCGACCACTATCCGGACCGGCACGTACGGATCGTCGGCGAGCCCATCTGGGCGGGCCGCACCGGCACCGAGTACCCCGCCTGCGCCCAGCACGAGGCGCTGATCAACCTGGCCTTCCAGGGGCGCCGCGCCACCATCGTCTGCCCCTACGACGCCAAGCGGCTCGAGCCCGAGATCCTCGACGACGCCGCGCTCACCCACCCCCTGCTCCAGGACGCCGAAGGGGAGCGGGCGAGCACCGCCTACGCCCCCATGCGCGTGATCGAGGGCTACAACGTGCCGCTCTACGAGCCGCCCGCCGCCGTCGCGCTCAGCTTCGACAGCACCAACCTGGGCCAGGTACGGCACCTGGCCAACGAGTGGGCGACGGCGGCCGGCCTGACCGGCACCCGCCTCGACGACGTCCAGCTGACGGTCTCCGAGCTGGGCGCCAACAGTCTCGACCACGGGGGCGGCGCGGGCGTGCTGCGGCTGTGGCACGAAGAGGGCCGCATGGTCTGCGAGGTCAGCGACGCGGGGCACATCACCGACCCGCTCGCCGGCCGGCGGCCCGTGGATCCCAGCACCCCCGGCTCGCGCGGCCTGCTGATCGTCAACCTGCTCAGCGACCTGGTCCGCATCCACACGCGCGAGGGCGCGACCGTGGTACGCGCCTATTTCGACCGGCCGGGGTGACCTGGTAGGGCGGCGGCATGATCCTGCTGCGCTCCATGCGAGGACGCGCGACCGACGAGCCGCACCGCGTCGCCACCCCGCTGGAGCTGTTCTTCGACCTGTTCTTCGTCGTCGCGGTCTCCTTCGCGGTCAGCGAGCTGGCGCACGCGCTGTCGGCCGGGCACCTGGGCGAGGCGCTCACCGGCTACCTGACGGCGTTCTTCGCCATCTGGTGGGCGTGGATGAACTTCACCTGGTTCGCCTCCGCCTACGACACCGACGACTGGGTCTACCGCGTCATGACGCTGGTGCAGATGTCGGGCGTGCTGGTGCTGGCGGCCGGTGTACCGGCGGCCTTCGAGCGGCACGACTACCGGATCGTCTGGTTCGGCTATCTGATCATGCGGGCGGCCATGGCCTGCCAGTGGCTGCGCGCGGCCGCCGGCGACCTTCCGCACCGGCGGGCGGCGCGGCGCTACGCGCTCGGCATCTGCCTGGCGATGGTCTACTGGGCCGTCCTGTTCGTGACGCCCGCGACGCTGGTGCTGCCGGTGTTCGCGCTCGGTGTGGTGATCGAGCTGGCCGTACCGGTGTGGGGCGAGCGGGGGACCCGCACCTCCTGGCACCCGCACCACATCGCCGAGCGCTACGGCCTGTTCACGATCATCATGATGGGCGAGAACGTCCTGGGTGCCACCGTCTCGGTGCAGAACGCGCTGTCCCACGAGGGCGCCAAGCCGTCGCTGATCGTGGTGGCCGCCGCCGCGCTGGTGATCGTCTTCTCGCTGTGGTGGATCTACTTCGAGCCCGAGACCCACGAGATCCTCACCTCCAGCAAGGCGGCGCTCCGCTGGGGCTACGGCCACTACGTGATCTTCGCCTCGGTGGGGGCCGTCGGCGGGGGCATCGAGGTGATGGTCGCCTTCGTCACCGGCGAGAGCGCGCTGACCCGCACGCAGGCCGGCCTGGCGATGGCCGTCCCCGTCGCGATCTTCCTGATCGCGGTGTGGGCGCTGCACATCCGCCCGCACCGCTACGGCCGCGCCGACAGCGCCGCCTTCCTCCTGGCCGCGGTCCTGGTGCTCCTGGCCGCGGCCACCCCCGTCGCCGTGCCGCTGATCGCGGCCGTCACAGCCGGGCTGGTGGCGGCGACGAGCCTGATCAGGCGGGCAGCGTGGCCCGGACGGTGAACCCGCCGCCGGGCACCGGACGAGCCTCCAGCCGCCCGTCGAACAGCGCCACCCGCTCCCGCATGCCGATGAGCCCCTGACCGAGCCCGCGCCGCTCGGGCGGCTCGTGGCCCGGCGCCGGCCCCTCGTCGGTGACCTCGAGGGCCAGCTCCCCGCGCCGGTGCGCGACCGCGACCAGCACCCTGGTCGGTCCGGCGTGCTTGAGCGTGTTGGTCAGCGCCTCCTGGATGATCCGGTAGGCCGACAGCTCGAGCCCCGCCGACAGCGGCACCGGCGCGCCGCGCACGTCGAGCTTCACGTCGAGGCCCGCCACGCGAACCTGCTCCACCAGCTCCTCCAGCCGGGCGAGGCTGGGCTGCGGGACGTTGACCGCGCTCTCGGGGCCCGACCGCAGCACGTCCAGCATGCGTCGCAGTTCGTGGACGGCCTCGCGACCGGCCTCCTCGACGGCCGTCAGCGCCTCCCGCTCGCGCGCCTGCTCCTCGAGCAGGCGGCGGCGTACCGCACCCGACTGCATCACCATGACGCTGACGCTGTGGGCGACGATGTCGTGCAGCTCGCGGGCGATCCTGTTGCGCTCCTCGTTGACCGCCTCCCTGGCCAGCAGGGCCCCGCGCTCCTGTGCCTGGGCGGCGACCTCCCGGTAACGCTGGACGGCCACGCCCGCTCCCGCCGCCACGCCGGTCATCACCAGGGCGATGGCCACATCGCCTGGACCGACGGGCGCGGTGTCGGCGAAGACCATGAGGCTGAGGAAGCCGAGCGCCAGCGCGAGCGCCGCGGGCGCGCGCCAGTTCGCGCGCGGGACCTCCGCCATCACGGTGAAGAGCAGCACCAGCTCCACGTAGAACTGCCAGGCGCCGAGCATCTCCTGTGACAGCGGGATGGCCAGGCCGCCGGCCACGCTATAGACGGCCAGCGCGGTGAACGGGATGCGGCGCCGTACGCCCACCAGGACCGCGCTCGCGAGGGCGAGCCCGATCCACAGCGCCGGGTGGGTGCGGTCGGGCTCGCCGGTACGGCCGCCGATCTCCTCGGCCAGCGAGAACACGGCCACAATGGCGGCGATCGCCCAGTCGAGCCTCATGGGTCCCGACTGTAAGGCGCTGCTCCAGGGGCCGACATCACCCGCTAGACGGACATTAGTTCTCTACCGATGACATATCGGCATAACGGGCGCCCTCGACGGCCTCCGCCAGACCCGACAGCGCGTCGATCTGGCCGGCGGTGAGCGTGACGGCCGCCGCCGCGGCGTTCTCCTCCAGATACCTCAGCCGCTTGGTGCCGGGGATGGGGATGACGTCCTCGCCCTGGGCCAGCAGCCAGGCGAGCGAGAGCTGCGCGGGCGTGCAGCCCACCTCGGCGGCGACCGCGGCGACGCGCTCGACCAGCCGCGCGTTGTGCGCGGCGGCCTCGCCCGAGGTCCGGGGGTTGACCCTGCGGAAGTCGTCGGCGGCGAGCTGGTCGGCGGGCGGCAGCGCGCCGCTCAGCAGGCCGCGGCTGATGGGGGAGTAGGCCACCAGCTTGACGCCCAGCTCGCGCGCGGTGGGCAGGATCTCCGCCTCGATGCCCCTGGTGAACAGGGAGTACTCGCTCTGCAGGGCGTGGATCGGGTGCGTGGCGTGCGCCCTGCGCAGGGTGTCGGCCGTCACCTCCGACAGGCCCAGACGGCGCACCTTGCCCTGCTCGACCAGCTCCGCCATGGCGCCGACCGACTCCTCGATCGGGACGTCCGGGTGACGGCGGTGCATGTAGTAGAGGTCGATGTGGTCGACTCCGAGACGCCGCAGCGACGCGTCGCAGGCCTGGCGGATGTAGGCGGGGGTGTTGTCGATGCTGCGCGTGCCGCCCTCGCGCCTGACGCCGAACTTGGTGCCGAGGAACACCTCGTCGCGGCGGCCCTTGATGGCTCGGCCGACGAGCTCCTCGTTGTGCCCCATGCCGTACATGTCGGCGGTGTCGAGAAAGTTCACGTCAAGGTCGAGGGCGCGGTGGATGACGGCGATCGACTCGTCGTCGTCGGCCGTGCCGTAGAACTCGGACATGCCCATGCAGCCGAGCCCGATCCTGGAGGTCATGACATCTCCTGGTAGAGGTTGATCTTGTAGTCCAGGACCTCGAGGTCCTGGGTCAGCTCGGCGATCCGGGAGGCGGCGCCGTCATGACTCCAGGGTCGCCCTTCGAGTGCGCTCGAAGTCAAACCGCCGGTGGCCGGCTGTACCCACCCTGAGGGGGCGGACCCTACCCAGGGTCGCCTCGCACCAGGTCATCGGGGTGATGCGGGGGATGATCCTCCCTCGGTCGTAAGGGTCGGTTCAGGGGCCGCGTGGGGCCGATCTCCGATACTCGGCGGAGCCGTGTTCCGCGAGCGTAAAGGGCATGAAGGGATTGCTCATCGGTGGATTCGCGGCGCTCGGCACGGGCGCCGGCGCGATGCTCACGCTGCAGACCGAGGCCGGGCTCGACCCGATGCACACCTTGATCAGCGAGTACGCCTTCCACCCGATCGGGTGGCTGCTCCCCGCGTCGCTGACGCTGTTCGCCGTGGGGGCGGCCTTCGTCGCCGCCGCGCTGCGCAGGTCGGGCGCCGACCGCAGGGTCGTGGCCCTGGTGGCGGCATGGGGCGTGTGCATGTTCCTCATCGGTGTCTTCCCGACCGACCGGCCGGGACTGCCGCTGTCCCTGTCCGGCGGGATCCACCGCTACGCGGGATTCGTCGCCTTCCTCGTGATGCCGGCGGCGGGCCTGCTGCTGGCCAGGGCCAAGGTGTGCTACCCGCGGGCGATGAAGGCGCTCAGCGGCGTCGCGCTGGCCGCGCTGGTGCTGGTCGTCATCCCCTACGTGGTCAGGACGCTCGGGATCCCGCTGAGCAACGCCGAGATCCCCGCCGGGCTCACCCAGCGGCTCGTGGTGGTCTCCGAGGTCGGCCTGCTGCTGCTCCTGAGCCTCCACCTGGTACGGCTGCCGCACGCGACCGGCCACCGCGCTCACCGGCTGGTGTCCGTCCAGCACGCCGCTCCGGCGGCGCCGGCTCCCGTCCAGACGTCGCGGTCGCTGGCCGCGTAGGTGGTCAGCGCTCCCACGGGGGCGTCTCCCCCATCGAGGCGTAGTACTTGGCGAGGTGTGACTTGACCCGGTCCACCTCGCCCTTCGGTATCTTCACCCCGCCCCTGGCACCCTGGACGACGGCGCCGGCCGCCATGACCGCCCTGGGGACGGCCTTCAGCGAGCCACCGATGACGTCGGCGACGGGCAGCTTGTAGGCGCCGAACTCGTCGGCGTTGTCCCCGTCGTACCAGACGAAGGCCTGGCGGTACTGCGCGTTCGGCTCGTCCTCGGCCTTCGCCCAGGCGCGGACGCGCTTGTCGGCCTCGTCGGCGTCCCATTCCCTGTCGCGGTCGGCGAGGGGGAGGTCGCGGAACTGTGTCACGGTCATGGAGGTCGCCTACCCCCCGACCACGCCTGAAACGAACGCCCGCCGTGCGCGTGAAAGGGGGAGCGCGGGATAGGAGGAGTGGAGATCCACATGGGGAGGAGACGGACATGACCATTCTGGTGGCCTACGACGGTTCGGACGACGCCAAGGCGGCCATCGCCTACGCGGGCAGCCTGCTGAAGGGGCAGCGGGCCGTCGTGCTCAGCGTGTGGGAACGGCTGGCGCTCGCCTCGATGAGGGGTTCGGCGGGGATGATGGTGCCGATCGACACCACGGCCGAGGACGCGGCGATCCAGGAGGCCACCAGGGAACTGGCCGAGCAGGGGGCGCAGCTGGCCAGACAGGCGGGGCTGGAGGCCACCGCGCGCTGCGAGCCCGACTCGCCGGCGGTGTGGTCGACGATCGTGGACGTGGCGCAGGAACTGGACGCCACGTTGATCGTGACCGGGACCAGGGGGCTGGGCGGGGTGCGGTCGCTGCTGCTGGGCAGCACCTCCGACCGGGTGCTGCACCACGCCGGACGGCCCGTGCTGATCGTTCCGTCCCCGGAGGGCGCGGAGAGCGGCGTGCCGTCGGCGGAGTCCCGGGAGAGCGGCGTGCCGTCGGCGGAGTCCCCGAAGTCCGGCGTGTCGTCGGCGGAGCCCCCGGGGACCACGGCCTGACCCCGCCCCGCCTCCGGGGCGGTGAGACGCGATGAGGCACAGTGGTTCCCGCCCGGACCTCGGGTGCTGTCGCGGGCTCTGCGGAAGGGACGGCGGATGACGTCAGGACTGGCGCGGCGGCTGGGCACCGGCGACGCGGTCGTCGTGGGGCTCAGCGCCATGATCGGCGCGGGGGTCTTCGCCGCCTTCGCGCCCGCCGCCTCCGCCGCGGGCCCCCTGCTGCTGCTCGCGCTCGCGCTCGCCGCCGTCGTCGCCTACTGCAACGCGACCTCCTCGGCCAGGCTCGCCGCCCGCCACCCCGAGTCCGGCGGCACCTACGTGTACGGCAGGCGGCGGCTCGGCCCGTTCTGGGGATACCTGGCCGGGTGGGGCTTCGTGGTCGGCAAGACGGCGTCGTGCGCGGCGATGGCGCTGACCTTCGGCGCGTACGTCGCGCCCGGCCTGCCCGTCCCGCTGGCGGTCGGCGCGGTGGTGGCGTTGACGGTGCTCAACCTCCTCGGCGTCCAGCGCTCGGCCATGGCGGCACGGATCATGGTGGCGCTGGTCCTCGCCGTGCTGGCGGCCGTGGTGGTCGCCGGCCTGACCGGCGGCAAGGCGCCGTCGACCGCGTTGCCTGCCGTCCCGCAGGCCCCCGTGGCCCCCTGGGAGGTGCTGCAGGCCGCCGGGCTGCTGTTCTTCGCCTTCGCCGGCTACGCCCGCATCGCCACGCTGGGCGAGGAGGTGCGCGATCCCGAGCGGACCATTCCCAGGGCCGTCCCGATCGCCCTCGGCATCACCCTCGTCGTCTACACGCTTGTCGCGCTGGCCACGTTGCGCGTGCTCGGTCCTGCCAGGCTCGGTACGTCCCACGCCCCGCTGGTCGACACCGTGATCGGGGCGGGCGCCGGATGGCTCGCGCCGGTGGTCAGGGCCGGCGCGGCGGTGGCGGCCCTCGGCGCGTTGCTCGCGCTGATCCTCGGGGTGTCGCGGACCACCTTCGCGATGGCGAGGGAGCGTGACCTGCCCGGATTCCTCGACGCCGTGCATCCCGTGCGGCAGGTGCCGTACCGGGCGGAGCTCGCGGTGGCCGCGGCGGTGATCGTGCTGGTGCTGGCGGTCGACCTGCGGGGAGCCATCGGGTTCTCGTCGTTCGGGGTGCTCGTCTACTACGCGGTGGCCAACGCGGCGGCGCTCACCCTGACCCGCGACGAGGGCGCGCCGCCGCGGGCGGTGCCGGTGGTGGGGCTGGCGCTGTGCGTGGTGCTGGCGGTCACCCTGCCGGCCGCGTCGGTGGCGGCCGGGCTGGCGGTGTTCGCGGCGGGCGGCCTGTGGTGGGTGCTGCGCCGCCGCCCGTGAGCCGGCACCTCCTGGCGCGCTGCCGGGGCCACCTGGCGCGCTGCCGGGACGATCTGGTGCGCTGCCGGGGTCACCTGGCGCGCTGCCGGGACCGCAGGGCACGATAGGGGTGGAATCCCCGTCGATGGTCCGGGCGCACCGCTGAAGCGCCTTCGCATGAACAAGCGTCCCCGCTGTTTCGGCCATCTCACCGTCGCGCCGCTGTGGCCCCTGCACGGTGTCAACCTCGGAACCCTCCTGCGCACCTGCGACGCCGTCGGCGCGTGCATGGCCGTACCGCGGCTGCCGTGGGTGCCCGACGCCCTCGCCAAAGGCAACACGCTGCGCAGCCGTACCTGCGTCCACTGGGTACGGCCGATGCGCTGGCTGACGGAAAGGAAGAGCGACGGAGACGACGTGATCGCCGTCGAGCCGGCGGACCGGGCGATCCGCCTGGCCGACCTGCCGGCCGCGCGGCGGCCCACGGTTGTGGTCCTCGGCCACGAGTCGGACGGAGTCCCCGAGGAGGCGCTCGACCTCATGGACGCCGTGGTCGAGATCCCCATGGTCGGCAGGGGCACCAGCCTCAACGTGGCCGTGGCCGGTTCGCTGGTGCTGTACAAGCTGGCCGGGCTGACATGATGCCGGCGTTGTTCCCCCGGATCCTTTGACGTACGTTGGCGCGGACGCACCAGTCGGTATGGGAGGCTCCGCATGCCCACCGTTCCCACCGTCCGCGGCCAGGTCGACGTCGCCGAGCTCGGCCAGACCCTGATGCACGAGCACATCTTCGCCCTGTCGACCGAGCACAAGGACAACTACGGCGCGGGCGGCTGGTGGGACGAGGAGTTCAGGGTTGCCGACGCGATCGGCAAGCTGAAGGCGGTGGCGGCCAAGGGCGTCCGGACGATCGTCGACCCGACCGTGTGGGGGCTCGGCCGCTACATCCCCCGCATCCAGCGCATCGCCGCGGAGGTGCCCGAGCTCACCATCATCGTCGCCACCGGCCTCTACTTCCACGACCTGCCGCCGCACCCCTACGAGCACCGCGGGCCGGGGCTGCTCATGGACATGCCGGACCCGATGATCGACGACATGGTCCGCGACCTCACCGAGGGCATCGCCGACACCGGGGTCCAGGCCGCGTTCGTCAAGTGCGTGGTCGACAGGCGGGGCCTGACCGAGGGGGTCGAGCGCATGTGCCGCGCCGCCGCCCAGGCACACGTGCGCACCGGCGCGCCCATCACCGTCCACACCGACGCGGCCACCCGGTCGGGATTGCTCGCGCTCGACCTGTTCGCCAAGGAGGGCGTCGACCTTCGCAAGGTGGTCGTCGGGCACGCGGGGGACAGCAACGACCTCGACTACCTGCGCAGGCTCGCCGACACGGGGGCCATCCTGGGCATGGACAGGTTCGGGCTCGACATCTACAACCCGACCGAGCAGCGCGTGGCCACCATCGCCGCGCTGTGCGAGCAGGGTTACGCCGACCGCATGGTGCTCAGTCACGACGCCGCCTGCTTCATGGACTACTTCGCCGGCGACTGGGACGAAGGCGTGCCGCTGGTGGCGCCGAACTGGCGCTACGACCACATCCACGACGACGTGCTGCCCGCGCTGCGCTCGCGCGGCGTGACCCAGGAGCAGATCGACCAGATGCTGGTCGGCACCCCCGCGCGCTACTTCTCCTGACCCGCTCTCCGCGGCTCGCCCCACTCGCCCCCCGCCGGGTGGGCGAGGCGTTGCCCACGATCTTCGGTATGGTAGCGGGATCGAAGCGTGCTACACGGGTAGGTGGAGCTGGGTGACTGCGGAGCAGGCCTTGTCAATCAGCCTCGGACTACAAGGTCCGTGTGTCATCGCGAGGCTGACAGGCGACTTCGACTTCGGATCGGCGGCGGAGGTCCGTGATCGGGTCACCAAGGCACTCGATCTCAGCCAGCCTCCGATGATCGTCATCGACATGCAGGCCGTCGAGGTCTGCGACTCCTCGGGGCTGTCCGTGCTGGTCTACCTCCACAAGGCGGTCACCGCCTCCGGCGGGCGGCTGCTCCTGTCCGGGCTCAACGGGCGCTGCAAGCACCTGTTCGCGATCACCGCGCTCGACAAGTTCTTCGACATCAGGCCCACCGCCGAACTCGCCATCGCCGAACTCTCCGAATCCGGGCATTCTCCGCCGTTCGCCGGGTAGTCGGGCGGCATGGCGGACCTGTTAGGCGACTACCTCAAGGAGATCGGCGGGATCCCGCTGCTCACCGCCGAGGACGAGGTCGACCTCGCCCGTCGGGTGGAGGCGGGACTCTACGCCGCGCACCTCCTGGCCCACGGCGACGACCGGCCCGAACTGCCGGCGCTCGTGCGGGACGGCGGACAGGCCAGAGACCGGCTGATCAGGGCCAACCTGCGCCTGGTCGTCGCCGCCGCCAGACGCTACGCCCACCGCGGGCTCCCCCTGCTCGACGTCATCCAGGAAGGCAACCTGGGGTTGATCCGAGCGGTGGAGAAGTTCGACTACAAGCGCGGATACAAGTTCTCCACCTACGGCATGTGGTGGATCAGGCAGGCGATCGAGCGCGGCATCAACGACAAGAGCAGAACCGTGCGGCTGCCCGCCCACATGGCCGAGGAGGTCACCCGCCTGTCACGCATCACCCTGCGGCTGGCCGCCGACCTGGGCAGGGAACCCGGCGAGGCCGAACTGGCCACGGCGGCCGGCCGTACCGTCGAGCAGATCAATGGCCTGCGCAGGATCGCGCGGGAGACGATCAGCCTCGACACGCCCGTCGGCGAGAACGGCGAGGCCAGCCTCGGCGACCTGATCGCCGATGACGACGCCCCGCAGGTGGCCGAGCTGATGGAACTGCGCGCGCTGGCGGCCGAGATCCGCGGGCAGGTGCGGGAACTGCCGGTGCGCGAGGCGTTCATCATCAGACGCCGGTACGGCCTGGCGGGCGGCAAGGTGCTCACCTACCAGGAGATCGCCGACCGGCTCGGACTCACCAGGGAACGGATCAGGCAGCTGGAGCGGCAGGCGTTGCGGAGGCTGCGCGAGGGCGGGCCGTTGCCGGCCTGGGCTTCCTGATCAGGTATCGACAGCGGCGGCCGCGGTGTGCTGATCTTATGGCGCGGTCGGGCGCTGGTACGTCTCGGCGCGCACCTCCGTCCGTCACTTCTCCTGCCGCTGACCGGGCAGGAACCCTCGCGTGCTCGGCAGTGGGGGAACGCGCGAAAGCCCACGGACGGCTCCTGCGGGAAGGGCCGTCTCGCGGGCTGAGATCATGAACGCCCGGAGATCAGGCGGTGATCATGAGGGCGAGGCCGATGAGGACCACGATCGGGACCACCCAGACGACAGCCTCGGCCGCGAACTCCTTGTACATGCTGTTGCTCTCCCTCAATGGGCCGCAGAAAAGGTCACTGCGCAGCATAGCCGCAGTGGTCAGCGGTCCGTCCCCCGGTGCTCCCTCTCGGCGAGCCTCAACCGCTTGCCGAGACTGAAGCGCAACCCGTCGGCCATGAGCAACGGCAGGTCGCGGGAGTCGGTCTCGACCCGCTCGACCACCTCGGGATGATCTCCCAGGTGACGTGTCCAAGCCCGTAGAACCTGGGGCATCGCGGCGACGGCGGCCTCGCTCATGATCGCTTCCCTCGGCAGCCACGAGGCCAGGAACTGAGTGACGCGCGCCGGGCTCCACCAGGACGGACGATCACCCAAGAACTCCACAAGAGTGGCGAACGCCTCATTCGCGCCCGGCACGTCCGGGAGATCGTCGAAGCGGTCCACGGTGTCATCCGGCGACCGCCGCCCACCCCTGACACCCTCCGAGGCGCGCTCCGCGCTGACTGCAGGGACCTCGGCGGCGTGGGCGGGTGCTGGGCTCTCCACGCTGTCCGCGGGGCTCTTCGTGCCGAGGACGGGGTTCTCGGTGGCGTGGGCGCGGGCCAGGACGATCGCGCGGGCCGGCGGGAGCGTCTCGGCGACCGGGGCGCCCAGCACCGCGTCGGTGAGGTCGAACGCGTCGATGATCCGGCCCGCCACCCGCACCGGATCGGCGGGGCGGACGTCGAGGTCCTCCAGGAACTTCGGCTCCTCGATGACCGCGTCGACCGCGAAGCCGCCGTTGGCCTGGTCGATGGCGACGACGGCCAGGTGGGGCTCCTTCTCGTTGGGATAGACGAAGGAGATGACCGCCAGGGCCTGCTCGCCGTAGGGGTCGGCGGTGCCGTACCACGCGGATTCGGGTCGGGCCCGCCCCATGAGCTCCATCCAGCGCGGAACCCCGGCCGCGGCGACATCGCGCGTCGACGCGTAGGCGCCGGGCGTCGCATCGGCGTCCCCACGGTGGACAGCGGGTTCGCCGGTGTCCGCGCCGTGGGCGGTGGGAGTTACACCGGCATCTCCACGGTGGGTGGTGGGCTGGCCGGCGTCCTCTCCGGGGACGGTGGGTTCGCCGTGGGCGGTGGGAGTTACACCGGCGTCTCCACGGTGGGTGGTGGGCTGGCCGGCGTCCTCTCCGGGGACGGTGGGCTCGCCGGTGTCCGCGCCGTGGGCGGTGGGCGGCTCGTCGGCCTCCGGGAGTTGGGAGAGGGAGGCGAGGGCGGTCAGGATGAGGCGCGCCTCGGGGGTGTCGTCCCGGGCGACGCGCGCCAGGAACGATCGGGCCGCCTGCTCGTCGTCCCGCCAGCTGGCGGCCAGCCTGCTCGCCCACAGTTCGGCTCGCAACGGCGACCGCCACCGGAGCAGGTCGCGAGCCTGCCGTACGGCGTCGCGATAGAGGTCACTGGTCTCGTCCATGGCACCCACCCCATGACCGTACCCAGTCGGAGGGGTGCGGCAGGCGCCCGTCCGCTCGGCGCTGAACCGCGCGGGGTGCGGGGCCACCGGGACCCCGCACCCCGCGAGCGATCAGTAGTCGTCGCCCGCCAGGCCGGCCTTGCGCAGGGCCTCGGCGAGGGCGCCGGTCGGCGCGGGACGGCGCTGCCCGCCCTGGCGGCCACCCTCACGCCCGTTGCCACCCTCACGCCCGTTGCCACCCTCACGCCCGTTGCCGCCGTCACGGCCACGGCCACCGTCACGCCCGTTGCCGCCGCCATTCCCCCGGCCGCCGTCACGCGTGTTGCCACCGCGGCCGCCGTCGGCGCGGCCTTCCCCGCGGCCACCCGAACGGCCGCCGCCGCGCCCTTCTCCGGAGCGTCCGCCGCCCGGCTGGCCGTCTGCGCCACGGCCCTCGGCCGAGCGTCCACGCCCCTGCCTGGCGCCCGCCGCGGTCTCGTCCTCCAACCGGAGCGTGAGCGAGATGCGTTTGCGCGGGATGTCGACCTCGAGCACCTTCACCTTGACGATGTCGCCGGGCTTCACCACGTCGCGCGGATCCTTGACGAACGTGCGCGACATCGCCGACACGTGGACCAGCCCGTCCTGGTGCACGCCGATGTCGACGAACGCCCCGAACGCCGCGACGTTCGTGACGACCCCTTCGAGGATCATCCCGGACGCGAGGTCGGAGAGCTTCTCCACGCCCTCCTTGAACGTCGCCGTCTTGAACGCCGGACGCGGGTCACGACCCGGCTTCTCCAGCTCGCCCAGGATGTCGGTGACCGTCGGCAGGCCGAAGGTGTCGTCGACGAACTCGGCGGGCTTGAGGGAGCGCAGCGTCGCGGTGTTGCCGATGAGCGACTTGAGGTCGGCGCCGACCGCGCTCAGGATGCGCCGCACCACGGGGTAGGCCTCGGGGTGCACGCTGGAGGCGTCGAGCGGGTCGTCGCCGCCGGGGATGCGCAGGAAGCCCGCGCACTGCTCGAACGCCTTGGGCCCGAGGCGCGCCACCTCCTTCAGCGCGCTGCGCGACCTGAACGGCCCGTGGGTGTCGCGGTGCTGGACGATGTTGTCGGCCAGCGTCGCCCCGATGCCGGACACGCGGGTCAGCAGCGGCGCGGAGGCGGTGTTGACGTCGACGCCGACCGCGTTGACGCAGTCTTCGACCACCGCGTCGAGCGAGCGCGACAGCTTGGTCTCGGCCAGGTCGTGCTGGTACTGGCCGACGCCGATGGACTTCGGGTCGATCTTGACCAGCTCGGCCAGCGGATCCTGCAGGCGGCGGGCGATGGAGACCGCGCCGCGCAGCGAGACATCGAGGCCGGGAAGCTCCTGCGAGGCGTAGGCGGAGGCGGAGTAGACCGACGCGCCGGCCTCCGACACCACGATCTTGGTCAGCCCCGGCATGTGCTTGACCAGTTCGCCGGCGAGCTTGTCGGTCTCGCGGGAGGCGGTGCCGTTGCCGATCGCGATCAGCTCGACGCCGTGCTTCTGGGCGAGCGCGCCGAGCACGGCGAGCGACTGGTCCCACTGGCGCTTGGGCTCGTGCGGGTAGATGGTGGCGGTTTCGACGACCTTGCCCGTCGCGTCGACCACGGCGACCTTGACGCCGGTGCGCAGGCCCGGGTCGAGACCCATCGTGGCGCGCGTGCCGGCGGGCGCGGCCAGCAGCAGGTCGCGCAGGTTGGCGGCGAACACCCGCACCGCCTCGTCCTCGGCCGCCTGCCACAACCGCATGCGCAGGTCGAGGCCGAGATGGACGAGGATGCGCGTGCGCCACGCCCAGCGAACCGTGTCGGCGAGCCACTTGTCGGCCGGCCTGCCCTGGTCGGAGACGCCGAAGCGGGCGGCGATGCGCATCTCGTACTCGGGCCCCTCCTCGGGCTCGAGCGTCACCGAGAGGATCTCCTCCTTCTCGCCGCGGAACATCGCGAGGATCCGGTGGGAGGGCAGCTTGGTGAACGGCTCGCTGAAGCCGAAGTAGTCGGAGAACTTGGCCCCCGCCTCCTCCTTGCCCTCGCGCACGGTCGAGACCGCCCTGCCGTGCGACCACATGCGCTCGCGCAGCGTGCCGATCAGGTCGGCGTCCTCGGCGAAACGCTCGATCAGGATGGCGCGGGCGCCCTCCAGGGCGGCGGCCGAGTCGGCCAGCCCCTCCACGACGTACGGCTCGGCGGTGGCGAGCGGGTCGAGCGTCGGGTCGCCCAGCAGCGCGTCGGCCAGCGGCTCCAGCCCGAGCTCTCGGGCGATCATGGCCTTGGTGCGGCGCTTCGGCTTGTAGGGGAGGTAGATGTCCTCGAGACGGGCCTTGGTGTCGGCCGCGAGGATCTGCTCCCTCAGCTCGTCGGTGAGCTTGCCCTGCGTCTCGATCGACTCCAGGATCGCCGCGCGCCGCTCCTCGAGCTCACGCAGGTAGCGCAGCCGCTCCTCCAGCGTGCGCAGCTGCGCGTCGTCGAGCGCGCCGGTGACCTCCTTGCGGTAACGCGCGATGAACGGCACGGTGGCGCCGCCGTCGAGCAAGTCGACCGCCGCTTGCACCTGCCCCTCGCGTACGCCCAGCTCTTCCGCGATGCGCTGGTGAATAGAGAGCACTGATTCGCCTTTCGATGGTCCGCCGCCCAATTGTGCCGGACCCGCGGGGCGGGTGCGCTCGCCGGCTGCGTCTTTCCCGCTCAGGAGGGGTTTCTCCCGTACGGCAAGCCGGCCTGGCACCTCCGTCCCCGCATGGTCCCGTCCGCCGAGGGCGCGCGCCCAGCAGGACTTCGGTCCCCGCCGTCACGGCGAGCCTGAACCCGAAACCCTAGACCCCCGCACCGACATTTTCCGCTCGCCCGGCCGCCGACGGTGGGACGCGCCGCGCCGGTTCGAGGAGAGGGCAGGCGGTCACGCGCGCAGTGGTGGTTGGGGGGAGATCTGGGGGTCGCGCGCGGTGGTGATCGGAGGGGAAGGGGGAAGCTCGTGCGCGGGGTCATGGTGGTGATCGGAGGGGATGGTGAGGTGCTCGTGCGCGCGTCACGGTGGTGATCGGAGGGACGGTCAGGTGCTCATGCGCGGGTCGCGGCGGCAGTTGGAAGGGACGGTCAGGCGCTCGTGCGCGGGTCGCGGCGTCGATCGGAAGGGACGGTCAGGTGCTCGTGCGCGGGTCGGGGGCGGGGTGCCGCCGCCGTTCGGGCAGAACGACGGCGGCACGCGGGCTCAGTGAGGCACGGTCGCTCTCGCCGGTGTCGAGCAGTCGGGGCACGCGGGCCCCGACCACGGCGTGGGCACGAGTTGGCCGCGGTGGCGCCACGTGACGGCGCATCTCCCGCACCCGTTGTCGCCGTGCCACGCCTCGTAGGTGTAGCGCCACTCCTTACGGCATTGCGGGCAGTGATGGGTCCATGTCTCCAGAACGACGTACAAATCCTTCATGTCGGGCTCCGACGGTCATCTACAAGCCCGACCGCATCGCCCGCTCGGTCAAGGAACTGCTGATCTTCCTCGAAGACACCCTCGCCCCGCGCGGCATCAACCTTCAGATCCTGTCCGGCATCTGCGCCGGCCTGCACGGCCCAGCGGGCAGACGATCGCCGACCGGATGCTGTTCATGCTCGCCGGCCTGGCCGCCGAGATGGAACGCGAGCTGATCAGCGAGCGCACCCTGGACGGCCTGGCCGCCGCCCGCGCCGGAGGCCGCCCCCGGCGCTGGATGAGGACAAGCTGGCCGCCGCCCGCGCCCGGCAGGCCCGTGGCGAATCCATCACCGCCATCGCCAAGCACCTCGGCGTCGGCCGCTCCACCCGGTATCGAGCGCTGGAGAACGACGAACCACCCACCACCCCGTCCAGCCCCGCCCCGCTCCAGCCCACCGAGTAGCTGTGAGTGACGTTGCAAAGTCGGACTCGACATCGTGCTCGGCATCGTCTCCGTACGGGCCGAAGGGCCCGAGCTGGCCCGGCGCGCTCGCGCCGGGCAGCCGGGCGTTCCAGCTCATCGGTTTCAGGGAATGAGCACGCCCCAGTAGGCCGCCCACGGCACGAACACCGCGGCTGCTGCCAGGGTCATTCCCAGCCGTATCCGGTTTCCGGGGGATAGGTCGCGGCGGTGGCGCCAGGTAGCGGTGGCCGTGGCGACCGCGGCGACGACCGTGGCCACGGCGAGAAGCTGAAGCGTCAGCCATGGCAAGGGGCGGCCGAGGACCACGGGCCCGATCAGGTAGGCGCCGGTGAGCACCAGGACGCAGAAGTAGCCGAGGAAGCCGAGTGTGGAGGCCATGAGGGCGATGACGAGCCAGCGAGCCGGTCGTGAGGCTGGGGGTGCGCCGCGGCGTCGCCGCAGCCGCCTGACGATCGCGGCCAGCGCGTAGCCGAGGGAGGCGGCCAGGAAGATCGTGAAAGCCGCGAGTTGCAGCCAGGGTGACTCGTACCAGGCGAACGGTCCGTCCACCGGGCGGCTCAGCAGATCCTGGGACGGCGGCTGGTCCGCGCCGGCCTTCGGCGGGCCATCGCTCAGGCTGGTGATCCAGGCGGCCTCGAACTCGGCGAAGTCGGCAGGGAGACTGTCGGGACGGTCGAAGCCGTCGTCGAACGTGCGGTTGAGGTTATGGCGGACGCCGGTGATGAAGTGGATGGTGGAGTGGGTGTTGCCGCCGCGTTCCAGGCCTTGCCGGATGATCTGGGAGCTCTCGGCGGGCATCGCCTCCCGGTCGAGGGTTCCCCACAGCGCGAGGACCGGCTGGCGGACGTGTTCCCAGCTGCGCATGGGGTCGCGGTCCTCTTCGCCGAACAGGCCGCTCCCGATCCCGAACCTGATGGCGCGCTGCTGCAGCATGTGGGTCAGCGACCCGTGCACGCCCGCGTGCCGGAGCCGCTCGCCGTACGCCCATGCCTGTTGCCTGGCGGGCGTCGTTCCGACCGCACCGGCGACGACGAGGAAGGCCACGTCCGAGGATCGGGCGGCCGCGATCGGCGCCACCCACGCTCCCTCCGACAGTCCCCAGATGCCGATCATCGCCGGGTTCACCTCGGCGCGGGCCCGCAGTGTGCGTACCGCCGCGAGCGCGTCACCGGCGAGCGTCTCGTAGTTCCGCCGCAGGGTGGAGTAGCCGATGGTGCGCTTGTCGTATATCAGGGTCACGATGCCGCGCTTGGCGTAGGCCTCGGCCTCGTCCCGGAATTCCTCCCGGGTGACGGGCCCGGCGCCGTGCACCATGACGATGCCGGGCCTGCGGCCTTTCGCCGATTTTGGCGCCACGACCGTTCCGTGCAAGGTCACGCCGCCGTCGCCGGTGAAGGTGACGTCGCTGGTGACCAGCGCGTCGGCGTGTGCGGGTACGGGTAGGGCGCACAAGGCGATCGCGAGTATGACGGGCAGCAGCGACCCCGTCCAGCGTTTGCGTGAGAGCAGCATGAGGTGCTCTCCTTTCTATGGGAATCCGTGCACGTGAAGACACGCCCTTGGCGGGGCGTGGTGATGCGGATTTCGTCTCTGGGCCGTCGGGCTGGCACCCGGCGGCCCACTTCATTCGCCGTCGTCGGCGGATGTGGGGGCGGGGAACGCGAGCATCCGGGCGAGCACAGTGCGCGCTCCGGGTGGCGTCGCCTCGTCCGGCCTTTTGTAGCGGTAGAGCAGTTTCACGTACTCCTCGAGGAACTCTTTGAGCTCGTCGAGGGTGAGGCGCATCGCCGAGCGCGACCAGACCAGGGCGTCGGCCCATTCACCGAGGTCGTCGCGTTCGAGTTGGAAGCGGGTGAGTTGCTCGAGCTCGTCGGCGAAGTCGAGCCGGTTCATCTCCTCGACCGCCGCCCGCATCTCGGGGGTCTGGCGGCTGTAGGGCGGGATCCTGCGATCAGCAGGCACCTGGCGCCACCAGCGTTCTCGTCCCTTCGACAGCTCGGGCACCTCTTCGATGAACCCGTGCTTGGCCATCTGGCGCAGGTGATAGCTGGTCAGGCCAGTGCTCTGGCCCAGGGCTCGGGCGAGAGTCGCGGAGTTGGCAGGACCGTTGCGCAACTGCCGCTCGATCCGCTGTCGCATGGGGTGCGCCAGGAGCTTCAGCGCTTCGACATCGGTTATCTCCTGCGGGACGAGATCCACGAGAGCACCGTACCGTTCGCAAAGGGTGTTTGCAAAGGCGCTTTGCGAATGCGTGCCCGGCCGGAAGTCCGGGGCTCCGGGAAGCAACGGCCATCACGCTGACCCTCGCATCGCCTCGACGCGGGGGCCGGCCTCATGCCCGGCGGAAGCCGTCCATCCGCCGGCGTCGTCTCGCCGCGCGTCTGCTCCCCGGTTGGTGTCCTCATCCACGCTCGGACACCGGGTCATCACGAACGGGCACGCGCCTTCGGTCTCGTGTCCTCGCTGGTCAGCCGCTGTCCAGACCGGGCGGGTGTCCGGTCGTCGTCCGCAGGTGCTGTCCACGGGTGGTGGACACCGTGCCGGCCCTCCGAAAGTGATCTCGCAGTGCTCGAGACGACGAAGGGAACAGACGATGAAGAAGATCGGCGCGCTGGTCGCGGGCGGGCTCCTGGCGGTAGGGATGACGGCCCTGCCGGGCGCGGCAGCGACCGGGCAGGCACTCACCGGAAAGGTGGTCAACACGGCGGGGCTCGCCACGTTCGAGGCGACCCTCATCGGCGGGACCGCCGATGAGGAGGTGTACCGGATCGACTTCAACAAGCGCCCCGTGCGGTGGTACGCCTACGGCGAAACGGTCCATCCGGTGTGCTGGATGGAGGGCCCGAAGGTCACCGGCCCGTACGGTTCGACCACCGCCTGGATCTCCCTGGGCGGCGGCTACAGCTCCAGCGGTTACGGCACGCAGACGGTGCTGACCGACGCGTGGGTCAACACCGGCGATGACATCCGCAAGCAGGTCAGAAAGTGCGCAAGGTCCGGACAGTGACGAGCCCCCCTTGCCACTGATGCAGCGCCCGTAACCGGGCGATGAACGCGGCCACCGGGTCCTCCCCAGGCCTCGCCGGTGTCCACGTTCTTCCTCGGCGATCGGATCATCTCCTCGCTTGGTCAGCCGCCGTCCAGACCTGGCAGGTGTCCGCTCGTCGCCGGCATGCGCTGTCCACAGGCGTGGACGCGCCACCGGTTTTCCGAAAGTGATCTTGTGCCATCACGGCACACCATCTCGACCCGACAGGAGTCACGCAGTGAGATCTGTTCAGCGCATCGCCGCCCGGGCCGTCGCAGCAGCGGCCCTCGTCCTGCCCGCGCTCGCCTTGACCGGCTCGCCCGCCGTCGCCGATCCCGCCGAGGAGACGTTCACCCCCTACGTCACCACGCTGGAGCGCAACACCACCGCATGCCCCGGCAACGACCAGTACTTCAGCGGCTGGGACACGCAGCGGCCCATCGAGTGGACCTACACCAACGGCGACCACGCCTGCATCGAGGTCCAGTACAAGGTGGCGTTCACCGCCGCGCACTGCGCCTACCAGTTCTACGTGCCCGACAGGCAGGCCACGGGCTACATCGACTTCTGGGTGGAGGGGATCACCAACGAGGGACACGGAACCTGGGGCACCAACGCGGGGATCAACGAGATCGACAAGGAGGGCTGGCACACCATCTACACCGGCGACCGCGTCACCTCCGTCAAGTTCTGGGACAGGGGGCCGAAGGGATACACGCTCGGCTGGGGCAAGTACGCCAGCCTGAAGCGCGTCTGCTCCTGATCCCTGAGGGGCCGACACCCACCTGCTGCAGCGCCTAAGGGGCCCGGCTTCACCGGTCATGGTGGCCAGGGCCCCTTTCGCGTGTGCAGGCTGGAAACCTGCACCGCTTGATCAGACGGTGAAGGTCTCTCCGCCCGACGCTGCTGGGGACAGGCACCAGCGCCGCCTGGCGAGGACGGCATGGATCTCGTCGACCGGATCGGCAGCACCTACGTCACGCACGCCAGGCGGCGCACTTCTCGCCTGGCCTCGGATGGGTTCACCCCGGGCAGGAGATCGCGCTCCTAGCCTTCCCCTCGAACCGCCTGCCGCGCGAGTCGTTGAAAAGCACGGCACCCCAGGCCCAGATGCACAGTCCGCCGGCGTTGACGGTGGCCGCGCCGGTCCGGTTGAGGGTGCTTCCCCTTTCTTCCGGGTCGTTGTTCGAGGAGTCGGACAGCAGGACGAGATCCGGGTCCTGCCGGCACTGGCCGGCGGTGCGCCCGCAGGCATAGAGCTCGACCATCAAGGCCTTGCGATAGCGCTCGGCTGCGAGGCTGGTGTTGGTGAAAGCACACACCTGGCCGCCGTTGCGGTAGATGTGCAGGAAGGCGCCCTTCATCGAAGCGCTTCTGTCTTCGGTCGTGGCTGTGATCGGGACGCGGCCGATGCGCTCACCGCTGCAGGTGGCGCCCTGGGACGCTGCGTGGGCGGTTGCGGCCGGGGCGAGAGAGGCGGCCACGAGTCCGGTGGTGAAGACCACCGCCGGCACCAGGCGTGCGAGAGCGGATCGTGTGGACATAGGGGTCCTTTCCAGGGGGTCGAACGAGATGACGACGATCACGAATCGGTGATCGTCTTGGACCGATGCTGCCCCCGCACGGTTCGCTCCCGCACCCCCTGAGAGCTGCGGAATCGAAGTGGCAACAACCGCAACAACCGCAACAGCGATACGCGGCACACCTCCTGCCGCAGCCGGTTCCCCAGCCGCCTGATCCGAGCCGCCCGGCCCAAAGCACCGCCCACCCACGGCAAGGCGGAGGCACGGGTCTTTCCGTCCCGGACGAAAAGAGACGAGCGGAGCAAGATAGGCGATCAGACGGCCGAATGGAACCGAATCGACCGGCGATCACAACCAAGCCGCCGCCAGCACACGACCGGACGAGGAGCACCCTGATTGAGCACGCCCATCGAGATCGTCCCCTACGACCCGCGCTGGCCCGAGATGTTCGCGGCAATCCGCGACCCGATCGCCCGCAGACTCGGCTCGCTCGCCCAGCGAATCGAACATGTCGGCAGCACCGCAGTCCCAGGCCTGCCGGCCAAGCCCATCATCGACATCGACGTGGTCATCAGCACCCGTGACGACCTGCCCGCGGTCATCAAGAACCTGCGTCTCCTCGGCTACCACCACGAAGGAAACGGGAACATACCGGGGCGAGAGGCGTTCACCAGCCCTGCGGATACGCCTTCGCACCATCTCTACGTCTGCGCGGTCGACAACCCGGAACTCGCACGCCACCTCGCCTTCCGGGACTTCCTTCGCGAACACCCGCAGACCGCGAACGCCTACGGCGAGCTGAAGAAAGACCTGGCCACACGGTTCCGAAACGATCGAGCTGGTTACAGCGAGGCGAAAACGTTCTTCATCGAGCGGGTGGTCTTGTTCGCGAGAACTGACCGCACTCGCTGATCGGCCGTTTGAAGATCGCTGAGCCACGTCGGGCAAGTAGGCTGACGGCGGCAGCGCGCGACGGCGAAGGAGCCGCTGATGACCACCGACCCGACGATGACCCGGATCGGGCAGGAGGTGGAGTTGCATCACCACCGAGGTCAGCGTGAAGCCGCTCGCGACTTGTTCGCGCAGATCTGGGACGACATCGGCGGCGAGCAAGGCGACCCGCTGCATGTTTGCGTCCTTGCCCACGCGATGGCCGACGTGCAGGACGACGTGCAGCAGGAGCTGATGTGGGATCTGCGAGCGCTCGCCGCCGCCGATCTGGTCACCGATGAGCGGGTGGCCCAAGCCGGGGTGGCGCTTTCGGTGGCCGGCCTGTATCCGTCGTTGCACCTGAACTTGAGTGAGTGCCATCGCAAGCTGGGCGATCTCGGCCGCGCCCGTGAGCACCTCCAGCAGGCGCGGGCCGGGATCGGCGCGCTGGGCGACGACGAGTACGGGCGGCTCATCAAGGGGGTCTGGAGCGGCTGGCCGAGCAGTTGGGTGAGGCCATCTGACTGCGCCCGGCGCATTCTCTGCAGTCCCCATGGCCCTGCACCTGCGCGAGCAAGACCTCAGCCTGCGCGACATCGCCGCCCGCCTCGTCATCACCAGCGGCGCGAAAAAGGGGCCGTCACCCCTCGGCCGCGAGTGTCCTGCGCATGCTGCGCGACCACGACGGCAGACCGCGACCAGCGGGGCCGTGACCTGCTGGGAACCGATCTATCCGAGCACCGGGTAGTTCGCGCGGAACACGTTGTGCGGGTCACGGGCCCGCTTGATCTCCCGCAGCCGCGCGAGCGTGCTGCCGGAGAAGGACTTCGCCGCCGTGTCGCCGGGAGACAGCACGGTGTACGGCTTGCGGCCGCTGATGTAGGCCTCCAGGTCGGCCACGACCTCGGCCTGCTTGGCGCGCGTCGCATCGGCCGCGTGCGGCAGGCCGAGACCCACCAGGCCGAGCAGGTACGGCTCGGCCACCGCGCCGCTCGCACCGGCCCCGCCGCCCGGCTCGGCGAGCGCCCCGCCCAGGTGCCTGATCTGCAGGTTGATGAGCGGTTCGACCGGCTTGGCCAGCAGGAGCTCCACCGCGTCCGCGTCCAGGCCGGTGAGCAGCTCCGCACGAGCGATGGATGGGGCCGGATCAGTGGGCTCGGCGGCGATGTGACCCAGGTCGGTGACCGGGACGACGCCGCGGCTGTCGGAGATCGCGCCCTCGATCTTGTCGATGCGCGCCAGCAGGTCCTGCCCCTGAGCCGCCTCCCCTAGGTAGGCCAGATCCAGCGTCACCATCGGCGGCGCGCCGGGTGGCTGGAGCCGGTTGATCCAGACACTGAGTTCACGCGGCGCCTCGGCGGTGATCTCCAGGAACGCGTCGTACACCTCCCTGGTCCGGTGCTCCGGCCAGATCACGCGCCCGCCGTACAGGACTGGCGCGGGATACAGCTCGAGTTCGAGGGCGGTCACCACCGCGAAGTCCCCGCCACCGCCGCGCAGCGCCCAGAACAGCTCGGGATCGGACTCGGCGGTCACCCGGCCCGGCTCGCCCTCGGCGTCCACGATGTCGATGGCCCGCACGCTGTCGGAGGCGAAGCCGTACTTGCGGCTGAACCAGCCGACCCCACCGCCCAGGGTGTAGCCGGTCACGCTGACCCCCGGCGCGCTGCCGGCCAGGCCGGTCAGACCCAGCGGACCGGCCGCCGCCAGCACCTGCCCCCACTTCACGCCCGCGCCCACCCGGACCACGCGCTCCTCCGCGCGTACCTCCACCTCGTTCAGCAGGCCGGTACGCAGCAGGATCAGGCCTTCCACATCACCCGAGGCGCCATGCCCGCTCGGCTGAGCGGCCACCGTCAAACCCGCCCGCCGCGCGTAACGCACGAGCGCCGCCACGTCATCGGCGTCCGCGGCCTCCGCCACGGCCGCCACCGGCTGCCTGACGGTCAGATTCCACGCGGTGGCCGCCTGTTCGAAGCCGTCGTCATCGGCCAGGAGCACGCGCCCCTTGAGGACACCGCGCAGATCGTTGATCGTCATCGTCGTCTCCCTTTTTCGAGTTCTCAGAAAATGCGAAGGAATACCGTGCTGCACTACGGGAAGGACGGCGCCCTGACCGCCCGGACAAGGACCACGCCGAAACCTCGATGCCTGCACCTGCGGCGGTCCGCGCTGGTGCACGTCAACACGCTGCTGCTTCAGCGGGTTCTCGCCGAGCCGAGGTACGGCGCGGCCTGACCGCGCTGTTCTGGCCCGACGTCGACCGGCTGCTGGATCGCTGGTGAGGCGATGGCGGGACGCGTCGAAGAGCTCCGGCCGCCGGACCACGTGGCTTACGCGATGAGCAGGAGCGCGCTGATCGCCAGCATCACCACGGCGGTGGCGCCGTGAATGCCGTAGGCGGCCGCCTTGGGCCCGTTGCTGCGCAGCACGATCACCGCGTCGCCGACGGGGATGGCGCCGGCGGCCAGCATGAACCAGCCCAGCAGGTGGGTTGTCCCGCCGGCCAGCACGATGAGGATGAAAAGTCCTGAGGCGATGTCGCGCACGCCCTTGACGGACAGCCAGGCATGGAAGCTCCGGCCCTCGGTCGGCGTGTCGGGGATCCCGAAGCCGACCGCGGCCTGCGGCGCCCAGAAGAAGCTGGTGCCCATGACGATGACGCCCGCGCCGATGAGTCCGGCGAGCACGGTGGCGATGGTGGTGAGCATGGGTGTGTCTCGCCCTTTCGGGAGCAGTTGTACGAGCGCATTCCAGACAGCGGGGCGCTATCACCGTTCGTGGTCGTCGACGAAGTGGTTGTCGTGGGCTTCGTGAAGCCGGCTCAGGTCCCGATCGGTCACGGTGGCGAGCTGCGCGAAATACTCCTCCCGGGGTACGCCTGGCGAGAGTGCCATGAGGAGGGTGGCAGGGTCGGCGCGCTCCTTCCGAAGCGCGTGGACGTCACCCATCGCGGCATGCGCGGTGTCGCCGGGCAGCAGTGTTCGCCACGCCCGCCCGTCGAAGTAGTCGACTTCGCCTTCTTCAACGATGAAGGTCTCGCTGAAGGTCGTGTGAAAGTGCGGGACAGGTCCCCGGCTGGAGGGCGACATGCGCCACCGGTAGATGCTGACGATCCCGCCGGTCTCCGCCGGGGCGGCGAGGACTTCGATGGTCGATCCGCCGGCACCTAGCTGGATCGTTCGCGTCTTTCCGGCGCGCTCGGGTCGCCCGCGGAACCAGTCCGTCGGCTTCGTCTCGGTCATGGCCCGAGTCTCGGGGCTTCGCCGCCGCGCTCGCGCTCACTTCGGCGGTGGCCTAACAATAGGGAGAGTGATCCGCTTCCGATTGGGTGCCGGCGCTGCGAGCGTGCGATGGGCCATGTCGCCGATCCACGAAGTGGTCAGTCTCGCCCGGCTGTTGACAGAACCGCAGCGTCACCCGATGTTCCACCCGTGGCTTCGCCGTCGCCACCACCGCCTTTCCGGCCTGGACCTGAGCGCGCTCACGGTCTTCATGGCCGATGGCGCGTATCGGCCCGACTTCCTCGACCCATCGCCGATGTCCAGTGAGCCGACCTTCGAAGAAGGCATGGAGGCCCTCCTCTCCACCCCGGCGGACCAGGTCTACGCCGAGTTGGCCGACGCCGGCATCGGGCGGGGGGCAGAAATAGGCCGCCGACTGCTCGATGACCCCGACCGAGCCAGGTCGGAGGCCGCCGAAGCGGTGCGCCGCCTCTGGACGGCGGCCATGGAACCGGAGTGGCCGTCCATGCGGCAGGCGCTGCGTGCCGAGATGCTGGACCGGGCCATCCAGGTCAACCGCGAGGGGCTGCGCACCGTCCTTCCGCGCCTGCACCACTCCGCGGCGTGCGAAGGCGACACCATCACCGTCAAGTCGTCCGCCGCCCTCGACGTCGACTGCCCCGAGGGACTCATTCTCATTCCGTCGCTGTTCATCACCGACCGGGTGCAGTGCACCACCTCAGACCACTGGACTCCGGCGATCTACTACCCGGCATCCGGGCGGTACCTCTGGGCGGCACCTCCCACTCCGAGATCCCTTGACCGGCTTCTGGGGACGACTCGGTCGAGGATCCTGGCCGCGCTCACCACTCCGCTGCAGACGTCCATCGTGGCCAGGCTGGTGAGCGTCACCGTCCCGACGGCCAGCGAACACCTGACGATCCTGCGAGACGCCGGGTTGATCGACAGCAGCCGGGCCGGTCGCACGGCCACGCACGAGCTCACCAAAGCTGGACGTGCTCTCCTGGACGCGGCCTCGCCGCGACCATGACTGGTCTGGGCGGGTGGATGTTCTGCGGGCTGGACGTCGTCGGGCGGGGCCTCGCGGGGTGGACGTTCTCCTGGCGGAAGGTCGACGGGTGGGGGTGTCCGGGTTGTGGAGGGTCTGGTCGGCGCTTCGGGGCAAGCCAGGGAACGGGTCAGGCGGGGGCCATGCGGTGTTCCTGGGGGCTGAGCCCGCGCTCCCGCTTGAACGCCGTGCTCAACGCGAACGCGCTGCCGTACCCCACCTTGTGTGCCACGGAGGCCACGGTCGCCTCGGGTTCGCGCAGCAGGTCGGCGGCCATGGTGAGCCGCCAGCTGGTCAGGTAGGACATGGGCGGCTCGCCCACCAGTTCGGTGAAGCGGCGCGCCAGGGCGGCGCGGGAGACTCCCACGCGGTCGGCCAGCGCGGAGACCGTCCACGGGCTGGCGGGCTCGTTGTGCAGGACGCGTAGCGCGCGGCCGACGACGGGGTCGCTGTGCGCCTGGTACCAGGCGGGCGCCCCGGCTTCGGGCCGGGAGAACCAGGCGCGCAGCGTGGCGATGAGCAGCAGGTCGAGCAGCCGGTCGAGGAAGACCTCCTGACCCGGCTGGTCCTTGGCGATCTCGTCGCCGAGCAGGGCGAGCAGGGGCGTGTCGAGTGAGGGAACCACCAGCGCGGACGGCAGGGCGTTCAGCAGCCGCCTGCTGATCTCGCCGCGCAGCTGGTAGGTGCCGCTGAGCATGACGGCGGGGCCGTCCAGGCTGTCGCCCCAGGTGCGCACGCCCAGGTCCATCGACGCGCACAGCTCAACGCCGTCGACGGTGGTGCTGCGCTCGCCCGGGTGGATGAGGATGGTGGGCTCGGTGGCGGGGTCGTCGGCCACGTTGTACGCCTCGGGGCCGCGCATGATCGCCACGTCGCCGGGCGTCAGCCGTACGGGGGCGCCGCCGTCGGGGATCACCCACGCCTCACCGCACAGCATCGAGACGAGCGTCAGCGGGGCCCGGTCGAGGATGCGCACCGACCACGGGGGCGTCATGATCGAGCGGAGCAGGAAGGCGCCACGAGCTCGCGGCCCGTCGAGGAGTCCTGCGAGAGCGTCCATGCGACGAAGCCTAGACGCTGGATGATGCGGGCGAGCTTCTCGACGATGGCCGCCGTCCGGGGGTCGCGGCCAGGCTGAGGGCATGACGAACCTGGTTCTGGGCGGCACGGGGAGGACCGGCCGCAACGTGGCCCGTGTCGCGGGCGACGCGGCCTCGGTCTCGGAGAACGCGGCCTGGGTGGCGGTGAACATGAGCGGGCCGGCGCGCGAGGTCGGCCTTCCCGTGCGGGAGTCCAGGGGTGCGGGCGTGCTGTCCTCGGGGGACGGCGGCCCGTCGGCGGGCGAGGGCGGCCGGCCCTTCGTCAAGGCCCGGTGCGCCGGGGTGCGAGGTGGCGGACGATGACGACGCTGACCCAGGTGATCGCGGTGCTCAGCCTGGTTCTGCTGGGCGCGATGGCCGGCCTGTTCTACGGGTTCACGATCTCGGTCATGCCCGGGCTCGACGCGATCAGGCCCGACCAGGCGGTGGCGGCGATGCGCAGCGCGAACAGGAAGATCCTGAACCCGGTCTTCCTGCTGATGTACCTGGCGGCGCCTGTCGCCCCGGTCGCGGCCGGCGTGCTGCTCCTCGTCCAGGACGTGCCGGCCGCGGGGACCGCCTTCCTCGTCGCGGGCGGCCTGTACGTCCTCGGCGCGTTCGCGGTGACCGCGGCGGTCAACGTACCGATGAACAACGCGCTGGAGGCGGGCCGGGGGGAGCCGGAGCGGCTGTGGGCCGCCTACTCCGCCCGCTGGCGGCGGTGGAACACGCTGAGGGGGCTGGTGAGCTTCGCGTCTCTCGCCATCGCGGGGGTGGGCCTGTTGTTGTGGTGATGCCGGGGAAGGGAGAGGCGTAAGTCGCTACGATCTTGCCCGGCGGGGCGAAAGCCGGGCGAAAGGCGCGGATCCCGTCAGAGTGGCTTACGAAAGGAACTCCCCATGCGCTGGCACAAGCGTCTGCTCGCCGCAGGGGTCGTCGGGGCCGTGACCATGACCGCATCCGCGTGCGCGGGCGGACAGGTGCGCGGTGCCAGCCAGCCCCCCTCAGCGCCCGCCACCGGATCCACCGCCTCCCCGACGGCGAACGCGGCGACGGAGAACGACAAGACGTTCGTCTACGCGCCCAACCTCGACGTGGTGACCGACTGGGACCCCGCGACCTCGTACTCCAACGAGAACATCGCGATGCAGAACATCTACGAGTCGCTGACCCGCTACAACGTCGCGACCCAGAAGCCGGAGCCGCGCCTGGCCACCGAGTGGAGCTCGGCGGCCGGCGGCAAGGAGTGGACGTTCAAGCTCCGGGAGAACGTGAAGTTCCACAGCGGCAACCCCGTGACCGCCGAGGCCGCCAAGAAGGCGATCGAGCGCACGATGAAGCTGAAGGGCGGCGCCGCCTACGTCTGGGACGCGGTCAAGAAGATCGAGACCCCCGACGAGCACACGCTGAAGTTCACCCTGTCCTACGCCAGCCCGCTCGACCTGGTGGCCTCCTCGGGCTACGCCTCCTACATCTACGACACCAGCGTGGTCGAGCAGGTCAAGGACGGCAAGGCCGACGCGGGCACCGGCCCGTACACGGTCGACACGTGGGAGAAGGGCAAGGAGACCGAGCTCACGCTCAAGGCCTTCGACGGCTACTGGGGCGGCTGGAGGCCCGAGCAGTACAAGAAGGTCGCCTTCCGCGTCACGCCCGAGCTGAACACGGCGTGGCAACTGCTGCAGAAGGGTGAGGTCAACTTCGTCCAGCGGCTGAACCCGCAGCTGTTCGCGCAGGCCGGCGGCACCGCCGGCGTGCAGGCGTCGCAGACGGCGTCCTTCCAGAACCTGATGCTGCTGTTCAACACCGACAGCGGCCCGCTCAAGGACGTCCGCGTACGGCAGGCGCTGCAGAAGGTCCTCGACTACGACGGCCTGGTCGCCGCGCTGAAGGGCGCGGGGCAGAAGGGCTCGGGTCTGGTGCCGCAGGGCCTGCTCGGCTTCACGCCCGGCCTGGAGCCCAAGCAGGACCTCGCCGAGGCCGCCGAGCTGCTGGCCGCCGCCGACTACGGGCCCGACCTCAACGAGCTGAAGCTCAGCCTGACCTACGCCCAGGGCGACGCCGACCAGCAGCTGCTGGTCACGCTGCTGACGGCGGAGCTGAAGAAGCTCAACGTCTCCCTGCAGGCCAAGCCGATGCAGTGGAACCCGCAGTGGGACCTCGGCAAGAAGAAGGGCCAGGACATCTTCGTCATGTACTGGTTCCCGGACTACGCCGACCCGTACTCGTGGTTCGTCAACGTCTTCCGCAGCGCCGACCCCGTCTCCTTCAACCTGTCGTACCTGAAGGACGAGGCCATCGACAAGGAGATCGACGCGCTGCCCGAGCTGACCGCGACCGACAGGACGGCCGCCGAGCGGTCCTACGCGGAGCTGCAGCGGAAGATCATCGAGGAGAAGGCCGCGGTGGCGGTGCCGTACGTGCAGACCTACCAGCGGGCGCTGTCGGCTGGCGTGGAGGGCTACGTCGACAACCCCGCCTACCCGAACGTGGTCTCCTTCTACGACCTGAAGCCCACCGGGTGACGCGTTACCTGGCTCGCCGGCTCGGCCAGGCTCTCCTGGTCGTGGCCGGCGTGGTCACGCTCACGTTCGTCATCATGCGGCTGGTGCCTGGCGATCCCGCCGTGGCGTACGCGGGGCCGAAGGCGACGCCCGAGCAGCTCGCGGCGGCGCGCGAGCAGTTCGGGCTGGAGCGGCCGCTCCACGTCCAGCTCTGGAACTACGCCAGGGATCTGGTCACCGGCGACTGGGGCGTCAGCCTGCGCACCCGCAGACCGGTCATGGAGGATCTGCTCAACGCCTTCCCCGCGACGCTGGAACTGGTGGGCGCGGCCCTGGTCGTCGCGATCCTGGTGGGGGTGCCGGTCGGCGTGCTCGCCGCCCGCCACAAGAGGAGACTGCCGGACCTCTCGGTACGGCTGGGCTCCATGCTTGCCGTCTCGGTGCCGGTGTTCTGGCTGGCGCTCACCCTCCAGCTGGTCTTCGCCACCCATCTCGGCTGGTTCCCCGTGGCGGGCGAGTACGACACCACGCTCGACACCACCAGCCCGCTCACCCTGTGGACCAACATCACGATCGTGGACGCGCTCATCACGGGCAACTGGCCGATCTTCACCAGCACGGCCGAGCACCTCGTGCTGCCCGCGCTCGTCGTGGCCGCCTACCCCGCGGGCGTGATCGCCCAGCTCACCCGCGCCGCGCTCATCGAGGAGTCGGGGCAGGACCACGTGCGGTTCGAACGGGCCATGGGCTTCGGCGAGACCGCCATCCTGACGCGCTTCGCGCTGCGGCCCGCGCTCAACCCCGTGCTGTCGCTGATCGCGCTCGTCTTCGCCTACTCCCTGGTCAACGGCTTCCTGGTCGAGGCGGTCTTCAACTGGCCCGGCCTCGGCCGTTACGCGTTCAACGCGATCACCTCGGCGGACACGCCGGGCATCGCGGGCGTCACCGTGCTGGTCGCCGTGGTCTACGTGCTGGCCAACCTGGTCGTCGACCTGCTCCAGGGTGTCGTCGACCCGAGAGCGAGGGCGCGATGACCGCCGTCGAGCCGCGCCGGCGATTGCCCCGCGTCCCTGACCGCTTCGCGGCCTTCGGCGCGGTGCTGCTCGTGCTCATCGTGCTGTCGGCGATCTGCGCGCCGTGGCTGGCGCCGTACCCGGAGAACGACACGCAGCCGCTGCGCGCGCTGCTGCCGCCCGGTGCCGCGCACTGGTTCGGCACCGACCAGGTCGGCCGCGACATCCTCACCCAGGTCCTGTACGGCGGGCGCACCTCGCTGGCGATCGCCGTCGCCGTGCTGGCGGTGTCGGCGACGGCCGGGGTCACGCTCGGCCTCGTCGCGGGCTACGCGGGCGGCTGGGCCCGCGACGTGATCATGCGGGTCACCGACGTCTTCCTCGCCTTCCCCGCCCTGCTGCTCGCCCTGGCGCTCGCCGTGGTGCTGCGGCCGAGCGTGACCACGGTGATCCTGTCGATCGCGGTGACCTGGTGGCCCTGGTACGCCCGCCTGTCGGCCTCGGTGGCCGCCTCCGTCTCCACCAGGAGCTACGTGGACGCGGCCCGCTGCCTGGGCGTGCCGGCCCCGCTGATCGTGCTGCGGCACGTGCTGCCGAACTCGCTCACGCCCGTCCTGGTGCAGCTCTCGCTGGACGCGGGCGGCGTCATCCTGACCGCGGCGGCCCTGTCCTACCTGGGGCTCGGCGCGCAGGAGCCGACCGCCGAATGGGGGTTGATGGTGTACCAGGGGCAGACGCTCTTCACCACGAACTGGTGGGTGGTCACCTTCCCCGGGCTGGCGATCCTGCTGACGGCGTTCGCGTTCAACGTGCTCGGCGAGGGACTGCGCGGCGCGCTCGACCCGCGGAGGACGGTCCGGTGATCAGCATCAGGGACCTGCGGGTCGCCTACGGGTCCAGGGTGGTGGCGCACGTGCCCGTCCTCGACGTGGCGGCGGGGGAGTGCGTGGCCGTCGTCGGGGAGAGCGGCTCGGGCAAGTCCACGACGCTGCTGGCCGCGCTGGGGCTCGCCGAGGGGGCCACGGTGTCGGGGGAGGTGAGCGTGTGCGGGGTGGACGTGCTGCGGGCCAGGCCCCGCGCGCTGCGCGCGATCAGGGGGGCGAAGGCGGCGCTGGTCATCCAGTCGCCGCAGGCGGCGCTGTCGCCGACGACGCGGCTCGGCGTGCTCATGCGCAGGGCACTCAAGCGCCACGGCATCACCGGCACCCCCTCCTCCGGGCCGTCCGCCGCCCTGCCCGACGGGAACGCCGGGGTGCTCCCCGACGGGGAACCCGCGGGCGGCGCCGGGCGCGCGGACGCTCAGCGGCGGGGCGGGATCGAGGCGGTGATGGCGCGGGCGTGCGAGGCCGTGATGCTCGACCCGGCCATCCTGCGCCGCTACCCGCACGAGATCTCCGGCGGCCAGGCCCAGCGGTTCGCCATCGCCCTGGCCATCGCGCTCGGCGCCGAGGTGATCCTCGCCGACGAGCCCACCAGCGCCCTCGACGTCACCGTCCAGGCCGAGGTGGTCGGCGTGCTGCGCAGGCTGCGCGAGGAGCGGGGGCTCGCCCTGCTGATCGTCTCCCACGACCTCCCCCTGGTCTCCACGATCGCCGACCGCGTGCTGGTCATGAAGGACGGCGAGGTCGTGGAGTCAGGCCCGGCCCACCAGGTGCTGTCCAGTCCCGGCCACCCCTACACCCGCGAGCTGCTGGAGGCGCTCCCATGATCATGCGCGCCGACGGCGTCACCCTCGCCTACGGCAGGACGCCCGTCGTCCACGACGTCACCCTCGACATCACCGAAGGCGGCGTCGGCCTCATCGGCGAGTCGGGCTCGGGCAAGACCACGCTCGCCCGCGCCTTCCTCGGCCTGCTCCGACCCGTCAAGGGCCGCGTCACCTACGGCGGGCAGGACCTGTCCAAGGTCGACAGGAAGGTCTTCAGGAAGGCCGTCCAGCCGGTGTTCCAGGCCGAGTCGCTCGACCCCAGGATGTCGGTCGGCCGCTCGATCGCCGAGGGCAGCCGTGACAGGGCGGCGGTGCCCGCGCTGATGGAGCAGGTCGGCCTGGACCCGGCGCTGGCCGGACGCAAGCCGCACCAGCTCTCCGGCGGGCAGCGCCAGCGGGTGGTCATCGCCAGGGCCCTGGCCGTGCGTCCCAGGCTGCTCGTCCTCGACGAGCCGACGAGCGCGCTCGACGTGACCGTGCAGGCCAGGATCCTCGACCTGCTGGCGGGCCTGGGGACCGAGCGGCTGCTCATCACCCACAACCTGGCGGTCGTGGGGCGGCTGTGCCGTACCTCTCACGTGCTGTTCGCCGGGCGGATCGTCGAGTCGGGGCCGACGGAGGACCTGCTGCGGCGGCCCGCCCACCCCTACACGCTGGCGCTGCGTGACGCCGTGCCCAAGCTGGGCGGCCGGCCGCCGGTGGCCAGGGGCGGAACCGAGTCGGCGCCCGCGGACACCGGATGCCCGTTCCGGCTGCGGTGCCCGCTGGCCGTACCGGAGTGCGAGACCGCCCCGCAGCCGCGCGAGGTGGCGGGCAGGACGGTCGCCTGCCACCGGGCCGAGCTGGTGCTCACAGGGCTGGCCGCGCGGTGATCACAGGGCGCGCAGCCCGTTGATCACCTCGAGCATCACCTTGGCGTCGGGCGCGGGCGGTGGCTTCTCGACCTCCACCAGCTTCTGCGCGTGCAGGTCACCGACCAGCACGCGCACCACGCCGATCGGCAGGTTCAGCTCGGCGGCCACGTCCACCAGACGGGTGGGTTTGGTGCACTGCTGAAGGATGATCAGGTGTTCGGGGCCGAGGCCCACGGGCATGGCGAGACCGCCCGCCGTGATGATCACGGCGATGAGGTCGATGGCCTCGCTGGCGGGCACGGTGCGACCGCGGGTCAGCAGGTAGGCGGGAACGATCGGACCTGCGTCCTCGTCCAGCCAGCGCTCCTCACTCACTGGTCACCACCCGCATCTTCCTCACGGGTTCCTGCTCCTGCTCCTCGGGTGCGACGACGAGCTCTGCGGGGATCAGCACGATGGCGGTGGTCCCTCCATATGGCGAACCGCGCAACGTCACGCGGATGTCATGCCTGGCGGCCAGGCGGGCGACGACGAACAGGCCGAGCCTGTCGCTGTCGGCGAGATCGAACTCGGGCGGGTTGGCCAGCCGTTCGTTGAGCTCGGCCAGCTCCTCTTCGCTGAGTCCGAGTCCCCTGTCCTCCACCTCCACGACGAAACCGTGCGCGGCGAGCTCGCCCCGCACGGTCACCGTGGTGTGCGGAGGGGAGAAGACGGTGGCGTTCTCGATCAGTTCGGCGATCAGGTGGATGACGTCGCCGACCACGGGCCCGGCCAGCGAGTGGGCGGGCATGGGCGAGACGGTCACCCTGGTGTAGTCCTCCACCTCGGCCGCGGCGCCGCGCACCACGTCGTGCAGCGGCACCGGCTTGCGCCAGCCACGTCCGGGAGTGGCGCCCGACAGGATGATCAGGCCCTCGGCGTGGCGGCGCATGCGGGTGGTCAGGTGGTCGAGGCGGAACAGGTCGTCCAGGGCCTGCGGGTCGGTGGCGGTGCGCTGCATGCCGTCCAGCTGGATGCGCTGGCGGTGCAGCAGCGTCTGGCTGCGCCGGGCCAGGTTGCGGAAGACCTGGCCGACGCCCGCGCGCAGCTTCGCCTCGCCGACGGCCGCCTCGACGGCGGTCTGCTGGACGGTGGCGAAGGCCTTGCCGACATCGGCGATCTCGGTCGTCCTGCCCGGCACGGACAGCTCGGGCACCTCGACCTCCTCGCCCTGGCGCAGCTTGCGGACGACCTGCGGCAGGCGGGTCTCGGCCACCTCGAGCGCGGCCTCGCGCAGCGTGGCCAGCTCCTTGGACAGCCGGTTGCCCATCCGCAGGGAGATCATGAGGGAGACGACCACGACGAGCAGGCCGGTGCCCGCCAGCACGAGGGCGCGCACGAGCACCGCGTCGGCCACGGGCTCGGCGCGCTCGGTGAGCATGACGCCCGCCTCGTTCTGCGCGTTCTGGATGGCGTTGGCCAGCGCCGTGGAGGTGGAGGGCCAGTCGGCGGGCGCACGGCCCGCGATGATCTGCTCCTCCATGATCCGCAGCCGCTGGTAGGCCGGGGTGGTGATGATGCCGACCTGGATCTCGCGCAGCGGCGCGTCCAGCTCGGCGAGCGCCTGGTCGATGAGGAAGCGGCGGTTGCCGACGAGCTGGGTGAAGAGCTTGCGCTCCTCGTCACCCGGGTTGCCGACGGCGATGGCCTGCTCCCTGGTCAGCAACTCCTTGGCGTAGCCGAGGTTGATGACCAGGCGCGACTGCTCGTAGATCGGGATGTCGTCGATCAGCGCGACGCTGCGCTGCAGGCCGAACAGCGCGTCGGAGATCGCGTTGTAGGCCTCGATGGTGGGCAGCCGGGGCGACAGGCCGGCGTCGACCTCGCCCCTGATCGCCTCGAGGTGCACCAGCTGGGTGAGGACCGCGTCGATCTGGCGGCGCACCGCCTCGGTGGTCGAGCCGCGCGAGCGGTCCGACAGCTGGCGGAAGAGCTCCCTGGCCGCGTCGGTCCTGGCCCGCTGCTCGTAGGCGGCGCTCTGGTCGGCCGGAGCGTGCCGGTGGACCACCAGCCGGGCCGAGGACAGGCGCTCGCGCTGCAGCTCGCCGATCAGTTTGCTCGCGGGCTGGCGTAGATTGGTCCAGCGCTCCTTGTAGGAGCGCAGCTCCAGGCTCTCGCCCGCGGTCACCGCGACGATGACACCCCACAGGGTCATCATCGACACCAGCGGAACTAGCAGCAGGCCGACGATCTTCACTCTGATCGTGCGGCTTCGGCCCATGGCACCTCACTCCGGTCGGTCCCTAGCATCGGAACCCCGGATTTGGGACAGGTGAGAGCCTAGCAACTGCACCTCGCAATTTCCCGATTTTTCGGGATTTTGAGCATCATTTCGTGATCTTGCAGTAGGTTTCCCAGGACGATCGGGGAGTAGAGGGAGGCAGATGCGCCGTCGGCTGATCGCGGCCGCGCTCGCGCTCCTCCTCGCGGGCTGCTCGACCGCCCCGCAGGCACGGCAGGAGCAGCGGCCACCCGCGAAGGACTCCACGTTCGTCTACGTGGAGAACCTCGGCGTGGTCACCGACTGGGACCCGGCCAGCTCCTACTCCAACGAGATCATCGCGATGCAGAACATCTACGAGTCGCTGACGATCTACAACCCGGTCACCAAGAAGGCGAGCCCGCGCCTGGCCACCTCCTGGCGCGCCTCCGCGGACGGCCGGACCTGGACCTTCACCCTGCGCTCCGGCGTCACCTTCCACACCGGCAGGCCCATGGACGCCGCCGCGGTCAAGGCGTCGATCGAGCGCACCATGCGCTCCAAGAGCGGGCCCTCCTACATCTGGGGCGCGGTCGAGTCCATCAGGGCCGACGACCCGCTCACGGTGACGTTCACGCTGAAGTACGCCGTGCCGCTCGACCTCGTCGCCTCCTCCGGGTACGCCGCCTACATCTACGACACGGCGGCCGCACCCGACCTCAAGGCGTGGTTCGCCGCCGGCCGGGACGCCGGCACCGGCCCGTACACCGTCGCCGGCTGGCGGAAGGGCAAGAGCGACGAGCTCACGCTCAAGGCCTACCAGGCCTACTGGGGCGGCTGGGACCGGCCCCACTACACCACGGTCAAGTACGTGGTCGAGCCCGACATCGAGGAGGCCTGGCGGCGCCTGATGCGCGGCGAGGTCAGCTTCGTGCACCGGCTCAACCCGTCCCTCTACCGCAGGGCGAGCAGGACGGCGGGCGTGCGGACCGCCGCCATGCCGTCGTTCCAGACCGCGATGCTGCTCTTCAACACCTCCGCCGGACCGCTGGCGGACGTGCGGATCCGCAGGGCGCTGCGCAAGACGATCGACTACTCGGGCACGCTGCGCGTGTTGCGGGGCGCCGCCTCTCCCTCGACGGGCGTGATCCCCGAAGGGCTGTTCGGCCACTCGGCCGGCCGTACGCCCAGGCAGGACCTCCAGGGCGCGGCGGACCTGCTGGCCAGGGCGGGCTACGGCCCCGGCCGCCTGCCGCTGCGCCTCACCCTCACCTACGCCCAGGGCGACGAGGACCAGCGGGTCTTCGTCCGGCGCCTGGCCGCCACCCTCGAACCGCTCAACATCACGCTGGTGGCCAAGGCGCTGCCGTGGGAGGAGCAGTGGGCCCGCGGCAAGCGGCGCGGTCAGGACATCTTCCTCATGTACTGGTGGCCCGACTACGCCGACGCCTACTCGTGGTTCACCAACGTCTTCAGGAGCGCGGAAGGCGTTCAGTTCAACCTGACCTACCTCAAGGACCGCGAGGCCGACGCGCTGATCGACACGCTGCCCGAGCTCACCGTCACCAACCGGGCGGCGGCGCAGGAGGCCTACGCCAAGCTCGACAGGAGGCTGCTCGACGTCCAGGCGGCGGCCGCGGTGCCGTGGGTGGTCAACTACCAGCGGGCCTACCTGAGCGGTATCCAGGGCTACAACGACAACCCGGCCTATCCGGACGTGGTCTTCGTCCACGAACTGCGGCCGGTCGGCTGAGGTCAGCCCTGCTCGACCTCGGCCTCGACGCGCTCGCGGAGCCGCGACCTGATCTCCTCCGGCGTGTAGGCGCGGCGCCGCCGTTCGGCGCGGGCCATGACCACGCCGGTCGCGGCGACTCCTGCCACGCCCGCCAGGCCGAGAATCTTCCACCATTTCGTCCGCATGTGCCTAGGGTAGTGGCGTGCTGACTCTCGACGAGGCCGTAGATCTCACCCGTACCGGGGACCTCTGGGTGTTCAGGGGACGCTCGGTGCCGGACCGGGCGATCCAGACAGTGACCAACAGCCCGGTCAACCACGTGGGCATGTCGATCGTCATCGAGGACATGCCACCCATGATGTGGCACGCCGAGCTCGGCAAGTCGCTGCTCGACCTGTGGTCGGGCACCCACCAGCGCGGGGTGCAGCTGCACGACCTGCGCGAGGCGGTCACCGTCTGGGGCCGGCGGTACGGCCAGCGCGGCTGGTTGCGCCAGCTCGAACCGCAGGCCACCGCCGAGATGGAGGACGCGGCGCTGCGCACGGTCGCCAGGCTCGACGGCACGCCGTTCCCCTCTACCGCGCGCCTGGCGGGGCGATGGCTGCGCGGCAGGATCCCCCGGCTGCGGCGCGAGGTGGGGGAGCGGACGCTGGAGCGCGCCTACTGCGCCGAGGTCGTCGCCGTCACCTACGAGGAGATGGGCCTGCTGCCGGTCGGCCGCAGGCCCAACTGGTACGACCCCGGACGGTTCTGGAGCGGCGACGACCTCGACCTGCTGCTGGGGCACAAGCTGGGCGGCGAGATCTCCGTCGCGGTGCCGCCCGGCGAGAGCTGATCAGCCCGCCAGCTCCCACACCGACGCGAACGCCTCCTGGCTGATCTCGGCCAGCTCCCAGATCTCCAGCGGCTGGTCGGTGAGGAAGCCGTGTTCGTCCTGCAGGTGGCGCCACCAGTAGCGGTGGACGGAGCGGTCGGCGCGGATCTCGATCTGCCTGATCGCCCAGTGCTCGCCGTCGCCCTCGACGCTCTCGAACAGCCACACGCCGCCGTCGCCGTCGTCGGCCCGCCAGTGGTGGCGGGCCAGGTCGGACTCGGCGAGCTGCCTGATGACGGGCTCACGTAGATCTGGAAGCACGCGCCCACTCTAGGAGGCGCGACCGACACTTCCGCCGGCCGCCAGCCCCCTGAACGCGGCGCGCGCGGGTGCCGCCGGAGCCACGGGCTCGGACGGCACCCGCGCGCCCTCGGCCGTCCGCACCGGGCGGCTCAGTGGCGCTTCGGGCGCAGTCTGTCCAGGAACCTCCTCGCCTTCGCCTGGTTGTGCGGGTCGCTGGCCATGCGCTTGGCCTTGTCGATCGTTTGCTTGCCTTCCGGGCTGCGCAGATACGCGCGCACCTTGTCCATGAGGCTCGACATACGCGTCCTCTACCCAGCACGCGCGCACCTGCGCATGCCGGCGGCTGCGTAGAGTGTCCCGGCGATGGGGAAGACGACATGAGAACGACGACCGTGCGACGTGACGGCGTGCGACTGGTCTGCCGCGACAGCGGCGGCCCGGGGCCCGCCGTCCTGCTCCTGCACGGCCTGGCCGGACAGTCCCGCGAGTGGGAGGCGCTCGGCGCGCACCTCGGCGGCCGTTACCGGCTGCTGGCGCTCGACCAGCGCGGCCACGGGGGCAGCGAACCCCGCCCGGGCGACACCTCCAGGGCCGCCTTCGCCGCCGACGCGGTCGCCGTCATCGCGGAGCTCGCCGCCGGGCCGGTGATCCTGGCCGGGCAGTCGCTGGGCGGCGTCACCGCGATCCAGGCCGCCGCCGCGCGTCCCGACCTGGTGCGGGCGCTGCTGCTGGTCGAGGCGGGCGCGGCGGCGGGTGACGACGAGACGCCCGCGGAGATCGACGGCTGGCTGGGCTCCTGGCCGGTTCCCTTCGCCGCCCATGAGGACGCGGTGCGGTTCTTCGGCGGCGGGCCGGTCGGCGAGGGCTGGGCCTCCGGGCTGGTCGCCGCGGCCGACGGCCTGCGCCCGACGTTCGAGCGCGAGGTCGTCGTCGACGTCATCGCCGCGCACGCCCGCCGCTCGAACTGGGACGACTGGGCGGGCATCGCCTGCCCGACGACCGTCGTCCTCGGCGAGCGGGGCGTCCTGCCGGCGGAGGAGGTGGCCGAGATGCGGCGGCTGCGGCCCGACGCCCGGTTCGTCACCGTGCCCGGCGCGGGACACGACCTCCACCTGGAGCGCCCCGCCGCGGTGGCCGCCGAGCTCGACCGCCTGCTCGCCCCGGCGCCGCCCAGCTGACGAACGGCGTCCATGACCGGCGGCGTCACGGCGTCCGCCTCACCGGGGGCGCCATGCGACCTCGGCGGCCCGGCGGTGCCGGACGACGCCCCGAGCGGCATGGCCGCACCCGCTCACCGCTGGTTCCGCAGCGGGACGTCGCGGATGATCAGCCAGCTGAGGCCGAGGCCGACGGCGAACGTGCCCAGCCCCGCGGCCAGCGCCAGCGGCACCGACTGCGGGAGGTCGAAGCCGAGCCGGTCGGTGATGAACGGCAGCGGCATCCTGTCGCCGATCGCGCTCTGCGCCACCAGGACCATGAGGACGCCGACCGGTACGGCCAGCAGCCCGCCGCCCTGCCACCGGTAGAAGGCGGCCGCGCCGAACGCGCCGGTCACCAGCCAGGCCAGGAACATCACCGTGTACTCGAGGAAGATCAGCGGGACCTGCGTGGGCGCGGTGAACAGGTGGGCCTGGCCGAGCGCCCACGTCCATCCCGTCACGCCGTACAGCAGCGACTCCAGCAGGAAGCTGATCACCAGCAGGGCCGCCAGGAACGGCGCGAACAGCGCGATGGTGACCGCCGCCTGGAAGCCGAACTGGCGGCGGCTCTGCCCGTGGGCGATGTAGAGCGGCAGGAACTCGTTGACCAGGGCGATCCCGGCGAAGAGCGCGTACCAGCGGGTCAGCTGGACGGCCTTCTCCCACACGCTCTCGTCCAGGTTGCCCCAGATGGCGATGCCGACGGTGACCAGCGTGATGAGCACGAGATAGGCCAGCCACGCGAAGGAGGCGAGCCAGATGTTGGCGCCGAGGAGGCGGCTGGGGAATCTCATGAGGCCGGGCCTCCGGTCAGGTGGATGAACAGCTCCTGCATCGCGATGGGGCCGGTCTCCAGGCCGGCGCGGCGGGCCTCGGCGTGGTCGAGCCTGCCGTACACCATGGCGGAGCTGGTGGGGCCGAGCCGCTTGACGCCGAGCACGGTCAGCTCCTTGGTGAACTCCTCGACCTGGGCCGTCGGGCCGGTGACGGAGGTGCCCATGGACAGCAGGTCGTCGGCGGGGGAGTGGACGACGAGGCGGCCCTTGTCGATGATGACGACCTCCTCGAACAGGGCGCTGACCTCCTCGATGAGGTGGGTGGAGAGGATCAGCGTGCGGGGGTGGGCCATGAAGTCGGCCAGCAGCGCGTCGTAGAAGGCCTGCCGGCTGGGGGCGTCCATGCCGAGATATGACTCGTCGAACATGGTCAGCGGGGCCCGCGAGGCCAGGCCCATGACCACGCCGACGGCCGAGCGCTGGCCCTTGGACATGGTTTTGACGTTCTTCTTGGGGTCGAGCTCGAACAGGTCGATGAGCTCCTTCGCGTAGGCGGCGTCCCATCGGGGGCGCAGGTGCTCGGCGAAGTAGAACGCGTCCTCCACGGTGCCCAGGTCGATCGTCTCGCCGGCGTCGCGGATCAGCGAGATGTCCCTGGTGATCGCCGTGTTCTCGAAGATCGGGCGGCCGTCGGCCAGCGCGCTGCCGCCGCTCGGCCTGCGGAAGCCTGCCAGGACCGACAGCAGGCTCGTCTTGCCCGCGCCATTGCGGCCGAGCAGGCCGTAGATCTTGCCCGGCTCGAGCGTGAGCGACAGGCCCTCGACGGCGTGGACGTCCCCGTAGCTCACGCGCAGGTCGTCGATGTCGATCCTCATCGGCTGTTCCTGATGCGGTCGATCACGTCGTCGAGCGGGATGCCGATGGCCTTGGCCTCGGCCACCATCGGGTCGACCACCTCGGTGAAGAAGCCCTCCCTGCGCTCCGCGCGGAGCGTGTCCCGGGCGGCAGGGCTGACGAACATGCCGATACCTCGTTTCTTGTAGAGGACGCCTTCGTCGACCAGTTGCTGGAACGCCTTCTGCGCCGTCGCGGGGTTGATGCGGTAGAAGGCGGCGTACTGGTTGGTCGACATGACCTGCTCGTCTCCCTTCAGTGCCCCGCTCATGACCTCGGCCTTGATGCGGTCCGCGATCTGCCGGTAGATGGGGCTCCGGTCGTCGAACATGGTTACTCGCTTCTGTGGTTCATTACTCTTGTAATGAACCATAGAAGCCGTGCGGAAACGCGTCAACTCCCCGGGATCGGTTCAGCCGAGCAGGTCGGCCAGGTCGGCGCGGTCGCTCACACCGGTCTTCTCGTAGACGGCGTAGAGGGTGTTGGCGACGGTCCTGATGGAGACCACGAGCCTGGTCGCGATCTCCCTGTTGGTCAGGCCCTGGGCGGCCAGCAGGGCGATCTCACGCTGGCGAGGGGTGAGCGCGGGCACGTCCAGGTCGAGCAGCGCGGGAGTGCGGACGCCCTGGCAGCGGCGCGACAGCGCCCACGCCCTGGTCTCCGCGGCCCTGGCCGCACGGGTCAGCCCGTCATCGCGGTAGCGGCGGGCCGCGTGAGCCGCCGCCTCCGCGGCGTGCACGGTCAGGCCGAGACCCTCGAAACCGACCGAGACGGCGTCGAACTCCGGGCCCGTGCGGGCGGCGGCGTGCCGGGCGAAGAGCGCGACCAACGGGCCCTCACCGGTCAGGCGGTCGGCGACCAGCGCGGGGTGGCCGAGCCGTACGACGTCGTGCAGGACGAACGGCACCTGGACGGGCAGCGCCCGCTCGGCCGCGGCCAGCGCGGTCGCGACGGCGCCCGGCACGTCGCCGCGCGCCGCCCGCGTCCACACCTTCGCCTGCTGGAGCGGGACCACGACAGGCGGGCCGACCGGCAGCCAGGTCCGCTCGGCGCGCGCGATCGCCTCCTCCGCCGCGCCGACCTCGCCGAGCAGCGCGTGGGCGTGGGCCAGCTCGCCCAGGCACAGGCCCGCCCACACGCTGCGCTCGGGCAGATGGGCGACCGTCTCCCTGCACCAGGCCAGCGCGTCGGCCACCCTGCCGCGCAGCCTGAGCGCCCGCGCCGTGCGGCTGCCGAAGACGATGGTGGTCCTGGCCCACATGCCGAGCTCGCCGTCCAGGCCGCGCCCCCGCTCGGCATGACGTTCGGCCGCCGCCAGATCGCCCAGATAGAGCGCGGCGTCCGTGGCGGCCTCCAGCAGCGCGGCCATGAGACTCGGCAACGTGTCCGGCACCAGGTCGAGCGTGCGGGCGACCAGCCGCAGGGACTCCGCCGCCCTGCCCTCCGCGGCCAGGATGCCGGCCTCGGTCGTGCCGGACGCCCGTACGCTGCGCGGATGCGTGGTCGGGCCCATGTCGGAAGCCGCACGCAGCGACGCCCTCGCGCCCTCCAGATCGCCGGCGAAGACCTCCACCGAGGCCCTGGTGACTCGCGCCCCCTGCCGCGAGTCGAGATCGGTGGCCGATTCCTCGGCCACCGTCATCAGCTCCAGCGCCTCCTCGAGCCTGCCCAGCCCCCAGAACAGGTTGAAGGCCCGGTAGGACGCCCACTCCACGCGCGTGTGCCCGTCCATCGGCAGCCGGCCGGCGGCGGCGAACACCTCCTCCGACTCCGCGTAGCGGTCGACGTAGAACAGGATGCTGCCCAGCGCGAGCCTGGCCGGGACACCGTCGCCGGCCGCGCGGGCCAGGCGCTCGGCCAGCACGAGGTCGCGCACCGTCCGGGCCAGGTCGCAGGCGGCGAGCAGCAGCTCGGGATCGCTGTCGGCGCCGCTGTCCAGCCGCCAGACGGCCACCCGCAGCGCGTCCTCGCGGCGGCGCAGGCCCGCCTCCGCCACGGCGTCGGCCAGCTTGCGCTGGAGCTTGCGGGCCCGCAGGGTGCCGCAGCCGCGCCTGATGACCTCGCCGTAGAGCGGGTGGCCGAGCCGTACCTGCAGGCGGCGGCCCTCCACGTCGACGGTGACCAGCCGGCGGTCCTCCAGGCGCTCGACCGCGGCGGCGGTGGCCAGCGCGCCCAGCAGGTCGGCGCCGAGCGGCTCGCCGTACGCCAGGAGCTCCAGGACCTCGCGCTCGTCGGGCGTCAGCTCGCCGATGCGGCCCGCGATCGTCTCGCGCAACGACGGGGTGATCGCCAGCGGCCCGCGCCACCGCCACACGCCCGCGCGCTCGGCCAGCATCCCGGCCAGCACCAGCTCCCGCAGATACAGGGCGTTGCCGCGGCTGGCCTCCCACAGCCGCGTCACCGTGCCCGGCTCCACCCGGCCGCCCAGCGCCTGTTCGAGCAGCCGCCTGGTCTCCTCCACCGTCAGCGGCGCCAGCTCCATGCGCGGCAGCAGGCCGTCCTTCCACAACGCCCGCACGGCGTCGGGCGCCGGCGTCTGCGTGCGTAAGGTCGCGATCACCCGGGTACGGCCGCGCACCACCAGGTGGTGGACGAGCGCGGCGGAGGCCGCGTCGAGCACGTGCGCGTCGTCCACCACCAGGACGGGCGCCCGCACGGCGTCGGCCGCCCAGCCCAGCGGGTTGCCCGCGGGCGGCGTGGAGGGCAGCAGCGGGCCGAAGGCGCCCAGCGGCAGCTCCGCGGCGGCGGCCGTGGCCCGCACCCAGGCCACGCCGTCGAGATCGCGTACGGCGTGCGCCACCAGACTGCTCTTGCCCACCCCGGGCGCGCCCACGACGACCAGGCCGCCCGCGGCGGACCTGATCTCCTCCAGCTCAGCCGTCCGGCCCGCGAAGGGCCACCCGCGTGCCACCCTGGAAGGCTATTTGAGTAGCCCGTACTCATGCGAGGGCATTCCCGGGAGAGCAGGCTGTGGCCATGGACTTGAGGGACCTGGTACGGCGCAGCCTCGGCGACCCGTCGGCCGAGATCGCCGAGCAGCGCAGCGAGGACGTGCCCGCGCACGGGTCGGGCGCGCTGTCCACCATCTCGCTGCGCAGGCTCCACGGCACCACGACGGCGGGCCTGCCCTGGTCGTTCGTCGTCAAGTCGATCGAGTCGCCGCGGCGCCGTCCGGGCATGGAGGAGCTGGCGGCGCACTTCCCGTGGCGGGTCGACCTCGACACCTACCTGGCGGGCTTCGCGCTGCCGGACGGCCTGCGCCTGCCCCGCCTGCACCACGTGGAGGACCTGGGCGGCGACCGCTACGTGATGTGGCTGGAGGACATCAGGACCGCCGACGCGCCCTGGGACCTCGACAGGTACCGGTCCGCCGCCCGGCTCCTGGGCGAGCTGGCCGCCATGCATCCGGCCGCCGGGCCCAACGAGGGGCTGCGCCACTACCTCGGCGGGCCGGTCGAGCACGTGTTCCTGCCCGCGCTGCGCGATCCGGACCTGTGGCGGCACCCGCTCGTCGCCGCCTACGCCGACCCGCTGCTGCGCTCCGACCTGCTGGCGCTCGCCGCCAGGATCGAGCCGCTGGTCGCGGCGGTCGCCGAGCTGCCGCACACGCTCTCGCACGGGGACGCCTCCCCGGGCAACCTGCTCGTGCCCGCCGACGGCTCGGCGCGCTTCGTGGCCATCGACTGGAGCTGGCCGTATGCCACCTGCGCGGGTTTCGACCTGTGCCAGCTCCTGGTCGGCCGGGCACACTCGGGCGAGCTGACGCCGGCCGAGCTGCCCGCCGTCCACGAGGCGATCGAGGCGGCCTACGTCGAGGGGTCCGGCTTCTCCGCCGACGAGGTCGCCTACGGCTACGCCGCCACGCTCGTGCTGGTCGCCGCGTGGACGACCCTGCCGCTCGATCGCCTGGCCGACGAGCCGACACCCGAGGTGCACGAGCTGTTCCGGCGGCGGGCGGGGCTGGCCAGGTTCGTCGCCGACCTCGGTCGCGGGCTCTGACGTGCGCGGACGCACGGGTATGCGCAGTCGCCGAACCGGGGTTCCGGTTCGGTGATATACAGGTGCCCTCTCTAGGGGAGTTAACGGGGGAAAAGGGGCACCGTGGTCGAGTTGAGACCGCTCATTCCCGGGGATCCTGCGGCTGTCGGGGGACACCGCATCCTCGGCAGGTTAGGCGAGGGCGGACAAGGCATCGTCTATCTCGGCGAGGCGCCGGACGGGCAGCGCGTCGCCGTGAAGGTCCTGCAGGCCCACCTGATCGCCAACGCGGAGGCGCGCGAGCGTTTCGTCCGCGAGGTACGGATCGCCACCAGCGTGGCCAGGTTCTGCACCGCCCAGATCCTGGAGACCGGCCTGGTCGGCGACAGCCCCTACATCGTCAGCGAGTACGTCTCCGGCCCCTCGCTCGAGGAGTCCGTACGGGAGACGGGTGCCCGCACGGGAGCCGCGCTCGAACGGCTGGCGCTCAACACCGCGATGGCGCTGGCGGCCATCCACCGGGCGGGCGTGCTGCACCGCGACTTCAAGCCCGCCAACATCCTGCTGGGGCCCGACGGTCCCGTGGTGATCGACTTCGGCATCGCCAGGGCGCTGGACAGCGAGCTGTCCGGGATGACGCACCAGGGGCAGGTCTTCGGCACGCCCAGGTACATGGCGCCCGAGCAGTTCGCCGAGACGCCGGTCGGCCCGGCCGCGGACGTGTTCGCGTGGGCGATGACGATGGTGTTCGCGGCCAACGGGCGGCCGGCGTTCGTCACCGAGACCCTGCCGGGGCTGCTGCACTCGATCATGTACGAGGAGCCCGACCTCGGGGTGCTCGCCGGAGCGTTGCGGGATCTGGTGTCGCTCTGCCTGGTCAAGGACCCGGTGCGGCGGCCGACCGCCGAACAGCTCGTGGCCCACCTGAGCGGGGCCCGCACCCCGGTGCCGCCCCAGCCCGTCTCTCCGGTGCCGCCCCAGCCCGCTCGGCCCGCCCAGCCCGTCGGCGCGCCGCAGCCCGTCCCGCCCTTCGCCGCGCCGCCGCCCCACCATCCCGCGCCCGTCGCGCCGCACCATCCGGCGCCGGCCGCGTCCCACCATCCGGTGCCGGTCGCGCCTCCCCATCCGGGGCAGGTCGCGCCGCCGGGGCCACAGCCGACTCACCCGGGCACCCCGCCCGCCGCCCCGGCAGCCCAGCAGCCGCCCCTCCACGGACTGCACGGGACGACGCTCCCCCCGCAGCCGCCGCTCGCGGGACTTCCCGGGACGACGATCCCGCCGCAGCCGCCGCCCGCCGCGCTCACGGGGACGACGGTCCCGCCCGCCGGGCCTGCGGTTCCGCCCGCCGGGCCTGCGGTTCCGCCCCTCGGGCCCACGGTTCCGGCCGCCGGGCCCGTGGGGGCGACCATCCCGCCGCAGGCGACCATCACCGGATTGCCGGGGGCCATGGTTCAGCCGCCCCCTCCCGGCGCCGCGGGGCGGGAAAGCTCGCGGCCGGCGGGCAGGCGGCGGCTGATCGCCGTGCTGGCGGCCGCCGCCGTCGTCGTGCTCGGTGGCGCGACGACCGCCGTCCTGCTCACCAGGGACGGCGCCACGGCGCAGGGCACGGCCCGAGCGCAGGCCCGCGATCCCCAGCCGAGCACGCTGCCCGTGGCCGTCCCCTCCACCGGCACCTGGTCCACGCCGCTGCCCAGCCGTACGCCGAAGACCAAGAGGAAGAAGACGCCCAGCCCCTCCCCGAGCCCGACCGCCGTCCCGAGCCCGGTCAGGAAGCTCCGCCTCACCAACCGCAACCTCCTGGCGAACGCCGGGTTCAACGACGCCGACCTGGCGCCCTGGTACCCCAGGGGCACCGTCAAGCAGGTCACCAGCGACCAGCACAGCGGCTGGGGCGCGGTCTGGCTGGCCGCCACCCCCGGCATGGACGCCGCCGCCGAGCAGGTGCTGACCGACCTGCGCCCCAACACCAGGTACACCCTGAGCGGATGGGTGCGCTCCGACGGCAGGCGGACCATGCTGGGCGTCAAGACCGCCGACCCGCACCGGGGCGGGTGGAGGGTGCACCGCGGAAAGAAGTACGCCTACTACTCGATGACCTTCACCACCGGCAAGGGCATGACCAAGGCGACGATCTTCTGCTGGCGGAAGGAAGCGGGCCAGGGCTACTGCGACGACCTCAGCCTGCGCGCCTGGAGATGAGCCCTTCGAGCAGGCCCTTGACCGCCGTGGCCGGGTAGGCGTCCCCGTCGAAGGGGCCGAGCAGGACGGGACCGTCGTCGGCGCTGTCGGGCAGCCGGCCGTGGCTGCCCCGCACGGGCGACGGGTCCAGCGGCACCACCGGCATCGTGTAGCGCAGGCCGAGCCTCTTGCGGGCCAGCGCCAGGCCCGCGCGCACCTTGACGAACGGATCGGCGGGATCCATGAACAGCTCGGCCGGGTCGTAGCCGGGCTTGCGGTGGATCTCGACCAGCCGGGCGAAGTCGGGGGCGCGGGCGTCGTCCAGCCAGTAGTAGTAGGTGAACCACGCGTCGGGCTCGGCGACCGCGACGAGCTCGCCCGAGCGCTCGTGGTCGAGACCGTGGACGGCCTTGCCCGTCTCGTCCAGCACCTCGTCCACGCCGGGCAGCTCGGACACCACCGACCGCACCCTCGGCAGGTCGGCGGGGTCGCGGACGTAGACGTGGGCCAGCTGGTGGTCGGCGACGGCGAAGGCCCGCGAGGTCCACGGGTCGAGGTACTCCATGCCGGCCTGCGTGTACACCTCCAGCAGCCCGGCCGCGCGCAGCGCCCTGTTGACGTCGACGGGCCTGGAGGCGGGCGTGATGCCGTACTCCGACAGCACGACGAACGTGGCGTCCTCGGCCAGCAGGGGCGCGAGGGCGGTCTCGACGGCCTGGGCCGCGGCGACCGCCTGCGGACCGTCGGGGCCGTACCGTTGCAGGTCGTAGTCGAGGTGCGGGACGTAGACGAGCATCAGGTCGGGCCGGTGGGCGCGCAGGATGTGGACGGACGCGCCGACGATCCACTCGGTCGAGGCGATGCCCGCGCCCGGCCCCCAGTAGCTGAAGAGGGGGAACGGCGGCAGCTCGTCGTGCAGGGAGGGCGGTCGCGTGTAGCAGTCCGGCGACTTGCGGCCGTCGGCGTGGTAGATCGGGCGCGGGGTGACGAGCAGGTCGGCGGCCGCCCCCATGGCGTACCACCAGCAGACGTTGGCGGTGCGCAGGCCGGGGACCGAGTCCCACAGCTGGCCGCCCTGGATGAGCGCGTTGTGCTGCCGCCACAGGAAGACCTCGCCCAGGTCCCTGAAGTACCAGCCGTTGCCGACGATCCCGTGCCGGCGCGGTGGCGCGCCGGTCAGCAGGGTGGCCTGCATCGAGCAGGTCACGGCAGGCAGGATCGGGCGCAGCGCCGCCGCCGCGCCGACCTTGGACACTCCGGGCATGTGCGCGAGCAGGCGCGGGGTCAGCCCCACCACGTTGATCACCACGATCGGCGGCATCACAGCTCCTTCAGTCCGAGGGCGGCCAGCTCGCGCCGCATCCAGGTGAGCTCGGCGGCGATGCCGCCGAGCACGTCCTGGTCGGGCAGCACCGTCCAGGTGTAGGTCTCGACCTCGATGTGCCTGGTGAGCGGCGCGGCCAGCACGGCGCGCAGCAGCTCGCCGAGGTACCCGGCGGTGGTGGTCAGCGGCGGCGGAGGGGCGGCGTGCAGGGGCATGTGGAAATGGGTCCGCCACCTCTCCCCGTACGGCAGGCGCGCCAGCGCCTCGTCCAGGTCGTCGGCGTAGCCGGAGGCGCACCTGGTCTGGTGCAGGAAGCGCGCCTCGTGGAACCTCTCGAGCGCCCGCTGCGCCCCCGGCGGCGTCTCCAGCGCGCACGACGCCTGCAGCTTCACGATCGGCAGGTCGCCGAAGTCGAGCCCCTCGAAGCCGACGGCGAGGTGGCAGGCGTCCAGGCAGACGCCGAGGAGGTCGTCGCGCGGCAGCAGCTTCGCGGCCTGGGCGGTGGTCTCGATGACGCAGCCGGGTTCGGGCTCGAAGCCGACCCTGATGGTCTTGCCGGTCCGCTCGCCGACCTCGCGCAGCCCCTCGACCAGGCTGCCCAGCAGGGCGGTCGGCGCGCCCCTGGTGCGCCAGGCCAGCGGCAGCGTCGAGATCGAGCCCTCGGCCACGTCGTCCGGGAGCAGGGCGGCGAGGATCGCGGCCAGGTCGAGGGTGTAGGACAGCCGCGCGGGCGAGGACCAGTCGGGGGAGTAGACGCGGTGTTTCACCACCTCCCGCTGGAAGCCGCCGTAGGGGAAGCCGTTCAGCGTGACGACTTCCAGGCCGTTGTCGTCGAGCGCGGCGCGCAGCCGTACCAGCTCCCGGCGGTCGGCCAGCAGCGCGCGGGCGGCTCCGGCGGGCAGCCACAGCCCCACGCCGAGGCGCGGCACGCCGAGCAGCGCGCGGACGCGGGCGCAGGAGCCGGACAGCTGGGCGTGGATGCCCGGCAGGTCCTCGGCGGGGTGGACGTTGGTGCAGTAGGCCAGGTGCACGACCGGACCGCCGGGGTGCAGCAGGCGCATCAGCCACCCCGCCTGATCGTGTTGCCCGCGTAGTCGTCGCCCGGCGCGGGCGCGGCGGGATCGACGCCGTAGAAGGCGGACGGGTTGCGCCACAGCACCCTGTCGACGTCGTCCTCGGTGAAACCGGCGGCGAGCATCGCCTCGCCGACGGCCCTGGTGCGCAACGGATCGCTGCGGCCCCAGTCGGCGGCCGAGTTCACCAGCATCCGCTCGGTGCCGTACTCCTGGAGGATCGCCACCATCCGGCCAGGGTCCATCTTGGTGTCGGGGTAGATCGAGAAGCCCATCCAGCAGCCGGAGTCGGCGACCATGCCCACCGTCACCTCGTTGAGGTGGTCGACCAGCACGCGCTCGGGCGGCAGGCCCTTGACGACGTCCAGCGTGCGCCGGGTGCCGGCGGCCTTGTCCCGGTGCGGGGTGTGCACCAGGACGGGCAGGTCGTGCTCGGCGGCCATGGCGAGCTGCGCCTCGAACGCCCTGTCCTCCGCCGGTGTCATCGAGTCGTAGCCGATCTCGCCGACCGCCACGACCGCCTCCTTCAGCAGGTAGCGGGGCAGCTCGCCGAGCACGCCCGCGCAGCGCGGGTCGTTGGCCTCCTTGGGGTTGAGCGCCAGCGCGCACAGGTGGCGGATGCCGTGCTGCGCCGCCCGGTACGGCTCCCAGCCCAGCAGCGCGTCGAAGTAGTCGAGGAAGCTGCCCACGTTGGTGCGCGGCTGCCCCAGCCAGAAGGCCGGTTCGACGACGGCGCGCACTCCCGCCCCGTGCATCCGCTCGTAGTCGTCGGTGGTCCTGGAGATCATGTGGACGTGGGGGTCGAAGATGCGCATCAGATCCTCTCCAGCACGTCGGGGGGCACGGTCCTGCCGGCCGCCCTCCGTTCGTCGGCGTAGGCGGCCAGCATCCTGGCCAGCTCGGGGTCGAAGCGTTCGTCGAGGCCGGCGACCCGCTCGAGCGGGATCGCCATGAACACGCACTTCAGCACGCCCTGGCGGTAGGCGTGGTCGTCGAGGACCCGCGCGCCGTACGGGCCGAGGGCCGCGGCGACGAGCCTGGCGTCGTTGGTGCGCAGCGCGTCCTCCACCAGCGGCAGCGCCGCGTCGCCGAGGTCGAGCCGGTCCAGCGCGTCCAGCACGGCCAGGCGCTCGCCGGCGTCGCCGTCGCGGTACAGGGCGGCGACCGTCGCGGCGTCGACGTGGCCGAGCAGGGCGGCTCTGGCGGAGGGGCCGCCCCTGCGCGCCGCCACCGGGAACAGGCGGTGCGCGGCCTGCTGGTCGGCCTTCACCTGTGCCACGGCCTCAGCCGTCCAGTCGTCCATGTGCCCTCCTCAGGAAGTCGATCGACCGGCGGGCGACCTCGGGGGCGGCGTGGCCGTGCCTGGCCAGCTCGACCGCCACCTGGCCGCGGTAACCCGCGAGCGCGGCGATGACGGGCGGGAAACCGATCTCGCCCGCCCCGAACTCCAGGTGCTCGTGGACGCCCCTGCGCATGTCCTCGATCTGCACGTGCGCCAGGTACGGCAGCGCCCGCCGGACGCAGTCCGGCACGTCCTGCGGTTCCAGGCACCTGCAGTGCCCGATGTCCAGCGTGAGCCCGAAACGGGGATGGCCGCCGAGCAGGTCCCGCAGCCGTTCGTAGCCCGCCAGGTCGGCGACCAGCATCCCGGGTTCCGGCTCGAAGGCGAGCGTGACGCCCAGCTCGTCGGCGTCGCCGAGCAGCCGCTCGCACCATCCGGCCAGCCTGGCCCACGCCTCCTGCTCGCCGACGCCGTCCGGCAGGGCCCCGCTCCACAGGTGCACCACGGGCGCGCCGAGGTCCACGGCGATCCGCATGGCCCTGCGCAGGTAGTCGGCCCTGCGCCAGTCTCCCTCGCCGAGCAGCGTCGGGTGGTGCTTGCGCCACGGGTCGAGGGTGTAGCGGCCACCCGTCTCCACGACCGCGGTCATGCCGAGCTCGCCGAGCAGCTTGGCGGTCGCCGCCACGTCACGGGCGAGGCCGGGGGCGTAGGGGTCGAGGTGGCCGTGGTCGAGGGTGATCGCGGCCCCGGTGTAGCCGAGGTCGGCCAGGACGGCCAGCGCCTCGGGCAGCCGGTGGTCGCGGAAGCCGTTGGTGCAGTAGGACCAGTTCACGAGGTGGCCACCAGCCTCGACAGCCGGCCGCCGAAGGGCGCGGCGGCCAGCAGCGCCGCGGACTGGACGGGACGGCCGTGGCCGGCGACGGCGGCGGCCTGCAGGGGGATGAGCGCCACGATGCTCAGCCGGACGGCCTGCCGTACCCGGGCGGGATCGGGGTCGGCGCGCAGGCCGGCCAGGGCTCGCCCGGCGGTGGTGACGTAGCCGGCCAGCGGCGCGCCGGGGCAGGTCCAGGCGACGAGCGCGGCGGCGGTGGCGCAGGCGGCCACCGCGCCCCCGACGGTCGCGCCGGTGGCGCCCGTGGTCTCGGCGCGGCCGAGGACGCTGATGCCGTAGGTGTGCGCGCCGATGGCCAGCGCGGTGGGAACGGCCCGCGCCGCGCCGCCCGCGCCGAGCATGACGTCGAGCGCCCGGCACGCGGCCATGGCGGCGGGACCGGCCGGCGTGCGCTTGAGCGCCAGGTCGTAGGCCCACACCGCGCCCGCGAGCAGGCCGGCGAGCCCGAGCCCTCGCCTGCCGCCCGCGACGAAGGCGGTGAGCAGGCCCGCGCCCGTGCAGCCCACCGCCGTGGCGAGCGCCGTGGCGGGGCTGATCCGGCCGGACGGGACGGGGCGTTCGGGCCGGTCGACGGCGTCCTGGTGACGGTCCGACCAGTCGTTGAGCGCCATGCCGGCCCAGTACAGCAACGTGGAGGCCACCGCCGTCCCCGGGCGGGCGGGCGAGCCCGCGGCGGCGGCGCCGGCCATCGTGTCGCCCGGCACCGACAGCGCGGCGGGTGCCCTGACCAGTTCGAGCAGCGCTCTCATGCGAGCGACTCCGCGAAGGCCCGCAGCATGGCGTCCTGGGCGGGCAGGGCGTGCTCGGCGGCGCCGAGGGGGTCCTTGAAGAAGTAGCCGAGCTCGGCGAGCCCGCCCCGCCGGCCCCGCTCGTGGGCGCGGGCCACCAGCCTGGCCAGATCCAGCACCAGGGGCGCGGCCAGCGCCGAGTCGCACCCCTGCCAGGTGAACTGCATGGTCATCCGCACGCCCATGAACCCCTCGAAGGTGACGTGGTCCCACGCGGTCTTCCACTCGCCGAGGTCGGCCACGTAGTCGATGTGCGTGTGCCCCTCGACCCTGCCGCCGAGGATGCCCTCGACCGCCCTGTCCTTCGAGGTCTGCTTGCTCGCCCTCGCCGCGGGGTCGGCCAGGGTGGCGCCGTCGCCGCCGCCGAGCAGGTTCAGGCCCGACCAGGAGCGCACGGCCAGCCCCCGCCCCTCGAACATCGGCGCGAGCGCGCTCTTCACCAGCGTCTCGCCCGTCTTGCCGTCGCGTCCCGCGTACGGCAGGCCCTCGGCCGCCGCCAGCTGCGCCAGCGCGGGAAGCGTGGGCCCCGTCGACGGGGTGAACGCCACGTAGCCGCACCCGGCGTGGAAGGCCGCGTAGGCGTACAGCGAGCTGGCCGGCAGGACCGACGCCCCGGTGGCCAGCGCCGCCTCCAGCGCCTCGAGATCGGCGAACTCGGGCCGCCACGGCACGGGCGGCTCGGTGGAGGACAGGTCCACCACCACGACGCGCGCCAGACCCTTGCGCTCGCGGAAGGCGGTGATGTCGCGGGCCAGCCGGGCGGCGGCGTCGGCCTGGTCGCCTTCGTGCGCGTGGCCTGGCCTGATCTCCGCCTCGGCCTCGTCCAGGTCGCCGGACAGCAGGGCGGGGAGCGCGGCGGGGATCACCCCTGCCTCGGCCAGCCGCTCGGCCCGCTTCCTCAGAGAGATGGAGGCGATGTCATGACCGCCGAACACGAGGTCGGCGATACCGGGTAAGCCACACGGGGGCAGCCGTTCCGCCACGCAGCCCGCGGCGGGCAGCAGTCCAGCCTTGATGGCCGCCGCCCCGACCATGACGGTCGTGGCGACCGAGCCCCTGGCGCCGATGAGCCAAACACCAATAGCCATAGATCGGTATATAAGCCGGGGGACTTGTGAAGTAAAGGCCTGACTTTTGCTTGACCGTCATCATAAGTCGAATCTACGATCACGAAACATGGAGGACATAAGCCGGGAATCGGCTGATAATCCCCGAGTGGGCATCATCGGGACCGGCTTCATGGGCCGTGTACACGCCCGCTCCGCCCGCCTCGCAGGCGCCACGATCGTCGGCGTCGCAGGGTCCAGACCCGACAGGTCGCAGGGCCCCTACGCCTCGGCGGACGAGCTGATCGAGTCGGGCGCGATCGACCTCGTCCACATCTGCACCCCCAACCACCTGCACGCGCCGCTCGCCCTCAAGGCCATCGCCGCCGGGGTGGCGGTCATCTGCGAGAAGCCGCTGGCCACCGACGCGGAGACCGCGGCGCTCATGGCCGCCCGCGCCGACGAGGCGGGCCTGGTGGCCACGGTCCCGTTCGTCTACCGCTTCCACGCGATGGCCCGCGAGGCCAGGCAGCGCGTGGCGCGCGGGGACGTCGGCAGGGTCACCCTGATCCACGGCAGCTACTTACAGGACTGGCTGTTACGCCCCGAGGACGACAACTGGCGGGTCGACCCCGAGATCGGCGGGCCCAGCCGGACGTTCGCCGACATCGGCTCGCACTGGTGCGACCTGGCCGAGTTCGTCACGGGCGAGCGCATCAGCGCGGTGTCCGCGCAGACAGGCGTCGTCCAGCGGGAACGCGCCGGCCACGCCCCCGTGCTGACCGAGGACGTCGTCACCGTCCAGTTCCGTACGGCAGGCGGCGCGCTCGGTTCCCTCACCACCAGCCAGGTCTCACCGGGGCGCAAGAACCGGCTCTTCCTCGAGGTGACGGGCACCGAGCAGAGCCTGGCCTTCGACCAGGAGCAACCCGAGAAGCTGTGGCTGGGCAGGCGCGAGGGGTCGATGGCGCTGGTGCGCGACCCCCAGACGCTGACCGCCGCCGCCCTGCCGTACTCGCCGCTGCCCTCCGGGCACGCGCAGGGCTACCACGAGTGCTTCGAGGCCTTCGTCGCCGACAGCTACGCCGCGCTGCGCGGCGAGCGCCGCGACGGCCTGCCCACCTTCGACGACGGCGCCCGAGCCGCGCGCGTCTGCGACGCGGTGCTCGCCTCGGCGGCGTCAGGGGGGTGGGTCGAGTGCTGAGCATGACCGGGATCGGCAAGAGCTTCCTCGGCGTGCGGGTGCTGTCGGAGGTGGACCTGGCGGTCGAGGCCGGCCAGGTGCACGCCGTCGTCGGCGAGAACGGCGCGGGCAAGTCCACGCTCATGAAGATCCTGGCCGGGGTGCACGCGCCCGACGCGGGGACGATCACCATCGACGGGCGGCCGGTCTCCTTCAGCCACCCGCTCGACGCCCAGCGGGCCGGGGTGGCGATCATCTACCAGGAGTTCACGCTGCTGCCCGAGCGCAGCGTCGCCGAGAACGTCTTCCTCGGCAGGGAGCCGCTGCGCCGCGGCCTGGTGGACCGGGCCGCGATGGACGCCGCGACCGCCGCGCTTCTCACCGAGCTCGGCGAGGACTCCTTCGGACCCCGCGACCCGGTCAAGCGGCTCTCGGTCGCGCAGCAGCAGGTCGTGGAGATCGTCAAGGCGCTCTCGCTCGACGCGCGCATCGTGGTGATGGACGAGCCGACGGCCGCGCTCGCCGACCACGAGGTGGAGCTGCTGTACCGGCTGGTCAGGCGATTACAGCAACGCGGGATCGCGGTGCTGTACATCTCGCACCGCCTGCGCGAGGTCTTCGACCTCGCCTCCCGGGTCACGGTGCTGAAGGACGGCCGCCTCGTCACCACCGTCGCCGCCGCCGAGGTCACCGCCGACGACCTGGTCCGCCTGATGGTGGGCCGCGACCTGGGCACCTACTACCCGCCGCGCGCCGCGTCGACCGGAGAGGTGCGGCTGCGCGTCACCGGCGGCGGCAACGCCCGCCTGTCGGACATCTCGCTGGAGCTGCGGGCGGGCGAGATCGTCGGCATCGCGGGCCTGCAGGGCTCCGGCCGCTCCTCCCTGGCCAAGGCGCTGTTCGGCGCCGCCCCCTTCACCACGGGCACGATGACCCCGATCCGGCCCCGCTCGGTCCGCGAGGCCGTCGCCGCCGGCATCGGGCTGGTCACCGAGGACCGCAAGGCCGAAGGACTGGCCCTGCGCCAGTCCGTTCGGGACAACGCGCTGCTGGTCGCGCGCGCGGTCGGCCGCCGCGGCGGCTCCGTGCGCGACCTCCTCGACCGCGTACGGCTCTCGCCGCCCCGCCCCTCGCAGGAGGTGCGCTACCTGTCGGGCGGCAACCAGCAGAAGGTCGTCCTCGCCAAGTGGATGACGCTCGCCCCCGACGTCCTGCTCTTCGACGAGCCGACCCGCGGGGTCGACGTCGGGGCCAAGGCCGCGATCCACGACCTCATGCGGGAGCTGGCCGAGGACGGGACGGCGATCATGATGATCTCCTCCGAGCTGCCGGAGCTGATCGGCATGAGCGACCGCGTCGTCGTCCTGCGCGACGGGCGCATCGCGGGCACCCTGCCGGCGGGCGCGTCGGAGGAGGCCGTCATGCGGCTGGCGGCCGGCGAGGAGGCGGCATGAACGACGCGCCCCCTTCCCGGCTCGAGGCCCCACGGGAGGCGGCCGTCCCCCGCAGGCGCGGGGCGGGCGCGGCGCGGCGCCGATGGGCGAACCTGGGCCCGACCAGGGCGGTGTTCGTCGCGCTCGCGGCCACGATCGTGATCGGCTCGATCCTCGTGGCCGCCGACGGCGGGAACCTGCTGACCATGGAGAGCGTCGTCGGCGTCCAGCAGCGCAGCGCCGCCCTCGGCATCGTGGCCGTCGGCCAGACCCTGGCCATCCTGGCGGGCTCGCTCGACCTGTCGGTCGCCTACCTCATCAGCCTGTCCTCGCTGGTCGCCGCCGAGATCATGCAGGCGGGCAGCGTCCCGGGGGGCGTCGCCGCCGTCATCGCCGTCAGCGCCCTCGTGGGCCTGGTCAACGGTGTGGTGATCACCAAGCTGAAGGTCCACGCCTTCATCGCCACCCTCGGCGTCGCCCTGATCATCAAGGGCGTCCTGGACCACCTCTACGACGGCCCCGCCGGGCGCGTCCCCGAGTCGTTCCAGCACCTCGGCTACGACCGCGTCGGCCCCGTCCCCGTCTCCGCGATGCTGTGGGCGGCCGTGGCCCTGACCGCCTGGTTCCTGCTCGCCAGGACCAGGTACGGCTACCGCGTCCACGCCGTCGGCGGCGACCCCGACGTGGCCCGCCTGTCCGGCGTCCGCACCGACCGGGTGATCATCGTGACGCACGTCCTGTGCTCGCTGTGCGCCGGCATCGCGGGCCTGCTGCTGGCCAGCCGGCTCGGCGCCGGAGTCCCCACCGTGGGCACCGACGGCGGTTACGACCTGGAGTCGATCGCCGCGGTCGTCCTCGGCGGCACGGCGCTGGCCGGCGGCAGGGGCGGCGTCGCCGGCACCGTCGGCGGCGTGCTGCTGCTGGCCGTGCTCGACAGCGTCTTCAACCAGCTCGAGGTCAACTCCTTCGTCAAGGACGTCGTGCGGGGCGTGGTCATCGTGGTGGCCGTGGCCGTCTACGCCAGGAAGAGGAGCACCTCGTGAAGCGCGCGCTCCCGATCTTCGCGGTCCTGGCCGTCCTGCTGGCGGCGATCGCGCTGGCCAACCCGTTCTTCCTCGAACCCGCCGGCTTCCTCGCCTTCGTCAAGCGGGCCGCGCCGCTGGTGATCCTGGCGGCGGGGCAGTACTTCGTGATCGTCTCGGGCGAGTTCGACCTCTCGGTCGGCTCGCTGGTCACCGTCGAGGTGGTCGTCGCCGCCCGGCTGATCGACGGGAACGAGGCGGCCACCTGGCCCGTCCTCGCCCTGGTGGTCGTCATCGGCCTGCTGGTCGGCCTGGTCAACGGGGCGGTGACGACGCTGCTGCGGGTGCCGTCGTTCATCACCACGCTCGGCATGATGCTCGTGCTGTCGGGCGCGGTGTTCCTCTGGACGGGCGGCGCGCCGCGCGGCGCGCTCTCGCAGGCCTTCAGGGTGTTCGGGCGCGACACCCTCTGGTCGGTGCTGATCCTCGCCGCCGTCGGGGCCGCGGCGGTCCTGCTCATGCGCGCCGACGTCGGCCGCACGCTCATCGCGACGGGCGACAACGCCCGGACGGCCGCGCTGTCGGGTGTCAGGGTCACCAGGGTCAAGATCTTCGCCTTCGCCGTCTCGGGCCTGGCCGCCGCGGTCGCGGGCGTCCTGCTCGGCGGGTTCGCGGGCGTGTCGGCGCAGGTCGGGCAGGGCCTGGAGTTCTCCGCCATCACCGCGGTCGTCCTCGGCGGCGTGGCGCTCGGCGGCGGCAGGGGGTCGGTCGTGGCCGCCATGGCCGGGGCGTTCACCCTGGAGGCGCTGTTCACCCTGCTCAACCTGTACGGGATCTCGGGGGCCCTGGAGTTCACCGTGCAGGGCGTCATCATCATCGCCGCCGTGGCGGCGGGAGCCGTACGACTGCCTTTCTCCCTCACCTTCCGAAACACCCCCCGAAACACCCCCCGGAAGTTCAAAGGAGACGCCCATGTCGCGTCGTAAACCCCTCATGCTCGCGGTGACGGCGGTCGCGCTGCTCGTCGCGGGCTGCACCAGCGACAAGCCGACGGACACGGCCACCGCCGCGCGGTCGTCGGGCCCCGCCTCCTCCGCCCCGGCCGCCGAGACCACAGCCTCCGGGACCACGGCCGCGGGCACCGGCCGGCAGTCGGCGTTCTTCGTCCAGGCCGACTACGACGCACAGCTCGCCATGCGCGCCAAGACCGCGCAGGGCCCGGCGGACAAACCGTGGGAGCAGGCCATCGACCCGCAGATGGTGAGCACCACCCAGTACAAGAAGGCCGGCGGGTACCACCTGTGCTTCTCCAACGCGGCGGTCAACAACCCGTGGCGGCAGGTCGGCTGGAAGAGCATGCAGGCCGAGGTGGCGCTGCACAAGGAGATCACCACGTTCACCGCTCTCGACGCCGAGGGCAAGGACGACAAGCAGATCTCCGACATCGCCGAGCTGACCGGCAAGGGCTGTGACGCGCTGATCGTCTCGCCGAACACCACCGCCACCCTCACCCCCGCGGTCAAGGCGGCCTGCGGGAAGCTGCCGGTGATCGTCTTCGACCGGGGCGTGGAGACCGACTGCCCCGTCACCATGATCAACCCGATCGGCGGCTACGCCTTCGGCGCCGACGGCGCCGAGTTCCTCGTCGAGAAGGTCCCCGCGGGCGGGAAGATCCTCGCCCTGCGCATCCTGCCCGGCGTCGACGTGCTCGAGACCCGCTGGTCCGCCGCCAAGGTGACCTTCGACAAGAGCGCGCTGCAGGTCGTCGGCGTGGAGTTCACCGACGGCGACGCGGCCAAGACCAAGAGCATCGTCAGCGACTACCTGGCCCGCCACGGCAAGCTCGACGGGGTCTGGATGGACGCCGGCGCGACGGCCGTCGCCGCCGTCGAGGCCTTCGAGGACGCGGGCGTGCCCGTCCCCGCCATGGTCGGCGAGGACCAGCAGGACTTCCTGCAGAAGTGGAAGCAGAACAACCTGACCGCCGTCGCGCCCACCTACCCCACCTACCAGTGGCGCACGCCCGTCATCGCCGCTCTCAAGATCCTCAAGGGTGAGGAGGTGCCGAAGACCTGGAAGCTGCCCCAGCCGAAGATCACCGCTGACACGCTGGACACCTACCTGCAGCCGAACATGCCGCCGCTGCACTACGCGCTGTGCGGGTGCGAGACCCTGCCCGGCTTCCCCGAGACCTGGGGCGGCAAGAAGTGAACCTCGGGGTCAACACCTGGGTGTGGACCTCGCCGCTCACCGACCGCGACCTGGCGGCGCTCGCGCCCAAGGTCGCGGGGTGGGGGTTCGACGTCATCGAACTGCCCGTGGAGCAGCCCGGCGACTGGGACCCCGCCAGGGCGGCCGACCTGCTCGCCGAGCTCGGCCTGGCCGCCACGGTGGTGCTGGTCATGCCGCCGGGCCGGGACCTGGTCGCCTCCGGCACGGTCAAGGAGACCCAGGACTACCTCATGCACTGCATGGACGTGGCCGAGATCGTCGGGTCTCCCGTCATCGCCGGACCCGCCTACAGCGCGGTCGGCCGTACGTGGCGGATGTCGGGGGAGGAGCGCGCGGCCGCCTACGCCGAGCTGCGCGAGAACCTCAGGCCCGTCATCGACCACAGCCCGGTACGGCTGGCCGTCGAACCGCTCAACCGCTACGAGACCAGCCTGCTCAACACTGTGGAGCAGGCGCTCGAAGCCCTGCCGGAGGGCGCCGACCTGGCGCTCGACGTCTACCACCTGAACATCGAGGAGAAGGATCCCGCCGCCGCCGTCCGCGCGGCCGCCGGCAGGATCGCGCATGTCCAGGTGTGCGGCACCGACCGGGGGACCCCCGGGCAGGACCGCTTCGACTGGCCGGGCTTCACGACGGCCCTGCGCGCGGCCTCCTACCAGGGGCCGCTCGTCATCGAGTCCTTCACCGCCCACAACCGGACGATCGCCACCGCGGCCTCCATCTGGCGGCCGCTCGCATCCAGCCAGGACGCTCTCGCCGTCGACGGGCTGGCCTTCCTCCGCACCCTCTGACTCTTCCCCTCTGTCACCGGAGTCACCGCCATGCGTCGTCTTTGCGCTGCCCTGATTCTCCCCTTCCTGCTGTTGTTACCGGGCACGGCGAACGCCACCGCCCACGAGACCTTCCGCGCGCTTCTCTTCACCAAGGCCGTCGGCTACGTCCACGGCTCCATCCCGGCCGGCATCCAGATGGTCAAGGACCTGGGCGCGGCCAACCACTTCGCGGTCGTGCAGACCGACGACTCCTCGGTGTTCAACGACACCGACCTGGCCGGCTACGACGTGCTGATCATGCTGCAGAACTCCGGCATGGTCTGGGAGAACGACGCCCAGCGCCAGGCCCTGCAGAAGTACGTCCGCTCGGGCAAGGGCGTCGTCGCCGTCCACAACGCGCTCGACATGGGCATCGAGAACGACTTCCCCTGGTGGGACGACCTGGTCAACGGCGGCGCGCACATGCCCGCCCACTCCCCTGGCGTGCTGCAGGGCACGGCCAAGGTCACCGACCGGGTCCACCCGTCGACCAAGGAACTGCCCCTGCGCTGGGAGCGGCCCGAGGAGTGGTACAACTTCGCGCCCAACCCGCGCGGCAACGTGCACGTGCTGGTGTCGGCCGACGAGAAGACCTACAACCCGGGCCCCTCGGCCATGGGACCGGACCACCCCATCTCCTGGTGCCGCAACGCCGAAGGCGGCAAGGTGTGGGCGACCGCCATGGGACACGACACCGCCTCCTACACCGAGCCCGCCTTCCGCACGCACGTCCTCGGCGGGATCAACTGGGCCGCGGGCGCCGCGGCGGGTGACTGCGGCGGAACGGTGAACAGCAGCTTCGAGAAGATCACTCTCGACGACAACACCGCCGACCCCATGGAACTGGACGTGGCCGCCGACGGCCGCGTCTTCTACGTGCAGCGCAAGGGCGAGATCAAGATCTTCAAGCCCGACACGCACACCACGGTCACCGCGGCCACCCTCGACGTCTACACCGGAGGCGAGGACGGCCTGGTCGGCATGGAACTCGACCCGGCCTTCGCGGAGAACGGCTGGATCTACCTCTACTACTCGCCCGCCTCCAGCGCCGAGGACGTCAACAGGCTCTCCCGCTTCACCGTGACGGGCGACAGCATCGACCTCGCGTCCGAGAAGAAGATCATCGACGTGCCCGCCTACCGGCAGCGCACCTACCCCGAGCCCGGCCACACCGGCGGCGCCGTGGAGTTCGGCCCCGACGGCACCCTCTACCTCAGCACCGGCGACGACGTGCCGCCCAACCTGTCGCCGGACTGGCAGGGCTACGCACCCATCGACTGGCGGCCAGGCCAGCACATGCTGGACGCGGCCCGCACCGCGGGCAACACCAACGACCTGCGCGGCAAGATCCTGCGGATCAAGCCGAAGGCCGACGGCGGCTACGACATCCCCTCGGGGAACCTGTTCGCGCCCGGCACGGCCAAGACCAGGCCGGAGGTCTACGCGATGGGCTTCCGCAACCCGTTCCGCTTCACCGTCGACCAGAAGACCGGCTACGTCCACGTCTCGGACTACGGGCCGGACCGGGGCGGCCCGACCACCGACCGCGGCCCCGAAGGGCTGGTCGAGTACAACGTCATCAAGAAGGCGGGCAACTACGGCTGGCCGTTCTGCCACGGTGACAACCAGGCCTACGCCCCGTACAACCCCGACACCAAGGTCGTCGGGCCCAAGTTCGACTGCGCGAACCCGGTCAACGACTCGCCGAACAACACGGGCCTGACCGAGCTGCCCCCGATCGAGCCGCCCATCATGTGGTACGGCTACGGCACCTCGCCCTCCTTCCCCGAGCTCGGCTCCGGCGGCTCGGCCCCGATGAGCGGCCCGGTCTACCGCTACGACGCGGCCTCCACCTCCACCACGAAGTTCCCCGCCTACTTCGACGGCACGAACTTCTTCTACGAGTGGTCGCGCCACTACGTGAAGACCATCCACCTCGACGACCAGGACAAGCTCCTCAAGATCGACCCCTTCCTCGGCACGTTCGTCAAGCCCATGGACATGACCTTCGGCCGGGACGGCTCGCTGTACCTGCTGGAATGGGGCAGCTCCTTCGGTGGCGGCAACAACGACTCGGGCCTGTACCGGATCGACTACTCCGCCGGCGCCCGCGCGCCGATCGCCAAGATCACCACTTCGCGCACCGACGGTCCGGCGCCGCTCAGCGTGGAGTTCGACAGCGCGGGCAGCTTCGACCCCGACGGCGACCCGATCGAGTTCTCGTGGGACTTCGACGGCGACGGCACCTTCGACTCCACCGCGGCCAAGGCCACGCACGTCTACGAGGCCAAGGGCCAGTACACCGCGCAGCTCAAGGTCAAGGACAGCACCGGCAAGGAGGGCTTCTCCAACGTCGTCATCACGGCCGGCAACACCAAGCCGGTGGTGACCCTCGAGGCGCCGATCGACGGCAGCACGATCGAGTTCGGCCAGGACGTGCCGTACAAGATCAAGGTGACCGATCCCGAGGACGGGACGGTCGACTGCACGAAGGTCTTCGCCAACCCCGCGCTCGGCCACGACGACCACGAGCACGAGACCGTCGAGCTCCCCGGCTGCGAGGGCACCATCTCCACCAGCGACATCGGCGGGCACCCCGCGGGCGCCAACCTCTACTACGTCATCAACGCCCACTACACCGACAAGGGAGAGCAGCCGCTCACCGGTTACGCCAAGGTCGTCCTGCAGCCGAGGCGGAAGCAGGCCGAGTACTTCAAGACCTCCTCGGGCGTCAGGGTGATCGACCAGGCGGGCGCCGAGAGCGGCAAGCGCATCGGCGACATCAGCGACAACGACTGGATCGCCTTCACCCCGCTCGACCTCAACGGCGTCACGTCCGTCTCCTTCAGGGTCTCCAGCCCGTACGGCGGCGGCATGATCGAGCTGCGCGCCGACGCCCCCAACGGCACGCTCCTGGCCACGGCCCCGGTCCAGAACACCGGCGACTGGGACGTCTACCAGATGACCAGCGCCGTCCCGGTGAAGAACGACGTGCGCACCAAGACCGTCTACGCGGTGTTCAAGAACAGCCGTGACAACGGGTTCGACCTGGACGCCGTCCAGTTCGCCGGCGAGGACGCGGGCGGCGGGCTCGAGCCCGGCGTCTACACCGTCACCGCCCAGCACAGCGGCAAGAACGTCACCCCGGTGTCCCTGCTCGACGACGCCAAGATCGTGCAACTGGGCGCCACCCAGGGCGACGAGCAGAAGTGGGAGGCGATCCCCGCCACCGCGGGCGGCTACCAGCTCAAGAACGTCAAGAGCGGCAAGTGCCTGGACGTGCCGGGCGGATCGACCACCGCGGGCACCCAGCTCGTCCAGTGGACCTGCCACCCCGACGGCGCCGCCCACCAGGTCCACCAGCGCTTCTTCATCACCTCCGCCGGCGACGACCACATCGTCACGGCCGCGGCCAGCGGCCTGTGCGTCGACGTCAACGGCGTCTCCCAGGCCGACAACGCGGCGGTGATCCAGTGGACCTGCGCGAACGCCCCCAACCAGCGCTTCCGCTTCACCTCCGCCGCCGGCGCCGACCGGACGCCGCCGGTCACCACCGCCAAGGCCGCCCAGCCGAACGCGGCCGGATGGCACACCACCGCGCCCGTCGAGGTCACGCTGACGGCCACGGACGAGGCGTCGGAGGTCGCCGCCACCGAATGGCGTCTCGACGGCGGCGCCTGGACGCCCTACACCGAGCCCGTCCTGGTCAGCGGGGACGGCACCAGGAAGGTGGAGTTCCGTTCGCGTGACGCCGCGGGCAACGTGGAGGAGCCCAAGGCGCTCGACCTCAAGCTCGACGCCACCGCGCCCGTGACCACCGCCGCCTTCGCCCCGCCCAACGCCGAGGGCTGGAACGACGGCGACATCCCCGTCACGCTGTCCGCCACCGACACCACCTCGGGGGTGTCGAAGACGGAGTACTCCCTCGACGAGGGCGCCTGGACGGCCTACGCCGGCCGGCCCGTGGTCGTCAGCGGCGACGGACCGCACGAGCTGCGCTACCGCTCGACCGACACGGCGGGCACCACCGAGCAGGAGAAGGCCGCCGTCCTGAAGATCGACGGCACCAAGCCCACGCTCATGGTCTCGGGCGTCTCCGACGGCGAGGTGTACGGCGACGCCCAGGACCTGCGCATCACCTGGCAGGCCGTCGACACCACCTCTGGCGTCAAGGCCACCATGGGCACGCTGGACGGCTCGGCCCTCACGCCCGACTCGGTGGTGCCGCTGTTCCCGCAGACGCTGGCCGCGCACACCGTCTCCGTCACGGCCGGCGACAACGCGGGCAACGCGATCACCACGAACGTCCGCTACGCGGTGACCACGTCGCTGCGGGACATGCAGAACCTCGTCGACCGCTTCAGGGCGACGAGCTGGCTGTCGGGGCCGGCGGCGCAGTCGCTCACCCGGGAGCTGACCCAGGCGCGGAAGGCGGAGGCGTCCGGCAGGGACGCCAAGGCCGTCCGGCACCTGCAGGACTTCAAGAAGCTGGTGGCGGACGTGCGGCTGGTGCCGAGGGCCGACGTCCGCCAGGTCCTGACCAGGGACGCCGACAAGGTCATCACCACGCTGGAGTGAGACACCGCACATGAAGGAGCCCCCGGACCCGGCGGTCCGGGGGCTCCTGCCACCCTGAGGTCAGGCGGCGCTCACCTTGCGCTGGAGATCCATGAGGATGCTTTATAACCCGGGCCGGGAAATGTTAACCTCCGTCTACCAAGCAAGCGCTCGATCGAGCGGAGGTGGCGGGTGGATCGCACGGCCGTCCTGGTGATGGAGATGCAGAGGGGCGTCGTCGGAGACATCGCGCGATTTCCCGACCTGGTGGCCGCGTGCGAGAAACGCGACGTCTTCCGTAACGCCGCCCACGTCCTGCGGGGCGCGCGGAACTCCGGCATCCCGGTGATCCACTGCACGGCCGCCTTCCGTGCCGACCGGGCGGGCTCCCACGCCCGCACCACGCCCTTCCTCGCCCACCTGCTCAAGGACCCGGCCCACATGCTCGACGGCACCCCGGCCGTCGAGGTGCTGCCGGAGTTATGGGACCCCGGTGACCTGGAGAGCCGCCGCTTCCACGGGTTCTCGCCGTTCACCGGCACCAGCCTGGACATGACCCTGCGCTCGCTGGGCGTGGCGCGGGTCGTGGCCCTCGGGGTGTCCCTGAACCTCGGCATCCAGGGCCTCGCCATCGAGGCGGCCGCCCTTGGCTACCGGGTCACGGTGGTGACCGACGCCGTGGCAGGCATCCCCGAGGAGTACGCGCAGGCCGTCCTCGACCACACCATCGGCCTGCTGGCGACCAGGGTCACGGCCGCGCGCGTCTGGGAGGGCGGCCGGTGATGGAGGGCATGCGGCTGGACGGCAGGACGGCCGTGGTGACAGGGGGAGCGGGCGCGATCGGCGCCGCGATCTGCGCGGATCTGGTCGCCCTCGGCGCGCGGGTGGTGGTCGCCGACGTGAACGAGGAGGGCGCGGCCGAGGTGGCGCGGTCGCTGCCCGGGGGATCCGGTACGGCCGGCCGCGTCGACCTCGCCGACCCGGATTCCATCACGGCGTTCTGCGGGTCCGCCGGGCCGGTGGACATCCTGGTCAACAACGCGGGAGTCTCCATCGTCGAGCCGTTCACCGCGGGCGATCCGGCTCACTGGGACCTGATGTGGCTGGTCAACCTGCGCGCGCCCATGCTGATGACGAAGCTGCTGCTGCCCGGCATGGTCGAGCGCGGCTGGGGGCGGCTGGTGTTCGTCTCCTCCGACGGGGCCAGGGCGGGCTCGGGCGGCGAGGGAGCCTACGCGGCGACGAAGGCGGGCCTGTTCGGGCTGGCCAAGACGCTGGCGAGGGAGGCGGCGAGGGGGCAGGTGACCTCGAACGTGGTCTGCCCGGGCCCGACGGACACCCCGATGCTGCGCAGGGTCGACGCCGAGAAGCCGGGCCTGGTCGACAGGATCGCGAAGGGGATCCCGCTGCGCAGGCTGGGCGCGCCGGGGGACGTGGCGGGCCTGGTGGCGTACCTGTGCACCGACAGGGCGGCCTACATCACCGGCCAGACGCTGTCGGTCAGCGGCGGGGTGACCATGCAGTGAGCGCCGCGCGTGTCGTCGGCCGCGGCGGTGGCGCCGCGGGTGCCGGTGAGGGTGCCGGTGAGGCTGTCAGTGAGGGTGTCGGTGAGGGTGCCGGTGGGAGCGGTGGTGGGGGCGGCGGTGGCGGCTCAGAGCGCGTCGTAGACGGCGGCGGCCAGCTCCCACGCGGGTGTGGTGGCGGCGAAGGTGGCGGAGAGCATGTTCATGGTGTAGGCGATGGCCACCCCGCGCGCGGGGTCGCCGAGTCCGAGGAAGCCGCCCAGGCCGGTGTGCCCGAACGCGGTGGGGGCGAACGGGGCGAAGCTCTCGGAGGAGGTCATGAAGCCGAGCCCGAACGCGGTGCCGATGCGGAGCACCCGGTCGGGGCCCGCGACCCTGGGCCGGACGGCATCGGCCAGCGTGTCGGGCCGCAGGATCTCGCCCGCGATCAGGGCGCGGTAGAAGCCGGACAGCGCTCTCGCGGTGCTCACCAGCCCCATGGCGGGCCAGCCCGCACGCAGGACGGTGGGGTGGTTGGCGCCGCCCTTGAGCCGGTGCACGCCGGGGTTGCCGAGCGCCCTGTTCATGAGGCTGTACGGGTCGCGCGCCGCCCGCTCGGCGGCACTCAGCGCGGCGGCCGGACCTGCGGGCGGTACGGCCGGGCGGGGGCGCGGGGCGGCCGGGTCGGAGGGCCGGGCGGGTGGCGTGTCGGATGGAGAGGGGGCAGGGTCGCCCGCCGAGAGCCTGGCCACCGCCGGGAGGACCTCGTCGGGCGCGCCGAGCCACATGTCCAGGCCGAGCGGCCCGGCGATCTCCGCGGCGACCAGATCGGCCACCGATTTGCCCGTGACCCTGCGCACCACCTCCCCGATCAGGAACCCGTAGGTCAGCGCGTGGTAGCCGTGGGCGGTGCCCGGCTCCCACAGCGGCGACTGGCGGGCCAGCCGGGCGGCGATGGCGGCGTGGTCGCCGTACTCCTCGACCGGCACCTGCTCCTCGATGACCGGCAGTCCCGCCTGGTGAGTGAGCAGGTGCTCGACGGTGACCCCGGCGGCCGAGAATTCGGGCCAGATCTCCTTCACCGGCGTGGAGAGGGCGAGCTGTCCCCGTTCGACCAGCAGCAGGGTGACCGTCGCCGTGATCGCCTTGGTGCAGGAGTAGGTCAGCACGGGCGTGTCCGCGGCCCACGGGCGCCCGGTACGGCGGTCGGCGACGCCGCCCCACAGGTCGGCCACCAGTTCCCCGTCCACGTGGACGGCGAACGCCGCGCCGAGCTCGGTGTGGCGCGAGAAAACCTCGTCAAGCCGCATGGACACCCTCCGGAAGAAAGGAAGCGCTTGCTTGGTTACCGAGCCTAACAACTGGGGCCGCTTCGGCCCAGACGACCAGCGCGGCACGCTCAACCTGCTCACGCCTGAGGTCGTGCTGCGCGCGCTGGCCAGTGCCACGACCGGCAGGGTGCTCAGCCTGTCGATGCCGATCAGGGGCGCCACGTCGTCGCCCGCCCCGACCACCGTCCCCCACCTGCGCGGCCGACCGCTGCCCCAGCACTTCATGTCGGTCGACGGCGGCGACTACGCGGCCGGCGCCCGGGGGATCGGCGCGGGCCTGCGCGTGGCCGACGACGCGCTGGTCGTCACCCCCCACGGCACCACGACGCACATGGACGCCCTCTGCCACATGTGGGAGGGCGAGGAGCTCTACAACGGCCATCCCGCGGCGCGGGTCCGTTCCTACGGCGCGACCCGCTGCGGCATCGAGCACGCAGGGGGCGTCGTGGCGCGCGGGATCCTCTTCGACGTCCCCGGCCACCTCGGCATGCCGCACCTGCCCGCCCACTTCAGGATCGAGCCGGCGCTGCTTGAGGAGATCCACGCGGACGTCCGGCCGGGCGACGTGGCCGTGATCCGTACGGGCTGGCCGCTGACCTGGCCGGACACCTACTGGACCGGGCAGCCGGGGCTGTCGCCGGAGGCGGGCCGCTGGCTGGCCGCGCGCGACGTCGCGGCGGTCGCCGGCGACAACGCCGCCATCGGGGGACTGAACGCCCGCCAGCTCGCCGACGAGGGCCCGGCCGACGACCTGCACCTGATCCTGCTCCACCGCCATGGCATCCACCTGGTCGAGATGCTGTGGCTGGAGGAGCTGGCCGCGGCCGGGCCCGCCGAGTTCGTCTTCGTGGCCGCGCCGCTGAAGATCGAGGGGGGAACCAGCAGCCCGGTCAACCCGCTGGCGATCCTGTGAGGCCGAGGACGCGCAGCGCCTGCGTCGCGGTGTCGCGCAGCCGGGCCGGATCGGTCGCCCCCTTGCCGACCAGCCGCAGCCCCTGCAGCACGGTCAGCAGGAACCGGGCGAGCGCCCGGGGGTCCTGGCTGCCGTCCAGCTCGCCCCGCTCGCGGGCCCTGGTCAGCGCGGCGGCGAGGGTGGCCTCGACGAAGTCCCAGTTGGCCGCCACCCGCCGCGCCAGCTCCTCGTCGTGCGGGGCCAGCTCGACCGCGGTGTTGACGACCAGGCAGCCGCGGTGGTCGGCGTCGTGCGCGGCCTCGTCGGCGAACCTCAGGACCAGATCCCGTACGGCGGGCAGTACCGGCCCCGGCCCCGACAGCAGACCCTCGAAGTCGACGCCCTGCTCGAGATAGCGGTCGTAGGCGCGCAGGTAGAGCTCCCGCTTGCCGCCGAAGGTCGCGTAGATGCTCGCCCTGCCGATGCCGAGGTGCTCGACCAGGTCGGACATGGAGGTGGCCTCGTAGCCCCGCCGCCAGAACAGCTCCATGGCCTTCTGCAGCGCCTCGTCGGGATCGAACTCCTTCGTCCTGGCCATGCGCCCGACGCTAGATCTTTCTGGAACGGTCTGTCAAATATCAGCTGTACTCCTGGAAGCGCGGCCAGGCCTCGCTCCAGGGCATCCTGAGCCCCCTGCACACGAGCACGGGCAGGCCGCGGAACTCGTTGTCCACGCCGGCCGCGTTGTCGACCCTGCCGTGCTCGACGCAGGACCGGAACACCGTCTCCAGCCCCCGGCGCGGGTACTTCACCGCCACCGCCACGTCGGCGCCCTCGGGCGGCGGGCCGTACAGGTGGAGCTGGTTGTGGCCGCTGTAGACCGGCGGCAGGCCGCCCGCCAGGTGCAGCGCGCCCGCCTCGCCGTAGCTGCCCGCCAGCAGCACCGCCCTGGCCCGCTCCTCGGGTGTCAGCGTCCGTACGGCCGCGCCGACCGCCGCGGTGAACTCCGGCCAGCCGATCGACTCCCTGGCGACCTCGTTGACCCGAGGGACCGGCGTCATCCCCACCAGCGAGACGGGGATCAAGGGGAGCGCGACGAGCGCGCAGAACGCGCCGTTGATCGCCAGCGCGGGCGCGAGGCCCTCGGTCACCCCCGCGCAGAACAGCAGGATGACCAGCCCGGCCGTGTAGTCGAACCGGCCGCCGCTGAGCAGCGTCAGCGCCGCCGCCACGGGGTAGGCGACGGCCAGGCAGCGCAGCCGCTCGTCGCGCCACAGCCGCAGCCAGCCGCGCGCCGCGACGAAGGCCACGACGGGGCCGAACAGCACGATCTGCATCGGGACGAACAGCGCGCGCATCTCGGCACCCTTGGTCTCGCTGAGCGCGGCCGCCATCGCCAGCTGCGGCCAGCCGTTCGTGGCCTGGAAGATCAGGTTCGGCGCGGCGATCAGCGCCGCCACCGCGACGCCCGCCCACAGCCACGGGTCGCGCAGGATCCTGCGCGGGCCCACCGCGAGGACGCCCGCGGCCAGCCCGATGACCAGGAGCGCGATCAGGTGCTTGTTGTAGGTCGCCGCGCCGATGACCGCGCCGGCCGCGAGCCACCAGCGGCCGTCTCCGGTGCGGAGCACGCGCAGCACGAACAGGATCGCCGCCGACCACAGCGGCAGGTCCGCGCTGAGCGTCAGCAGTGAGTGGCCCGCGACCAGCGCGAACGCGCCCGTGCCGATCCCCGCGGCGGCCAGCACCTGGGCCTTGCGGTCGCCGCCCAGTTCCCTGGTGATCAGCCCGACCAGGAGGACCAGCGCCGCGGCCGACAGCGCGGCCGGGACCCTGAGCCCCGTCGGCGTGTCGCCGAACAGCGCGATCGAGACCTTGGCGAGCATCGGGGTGAGCGGCGGCTGGTCGACGTAGCCCCATGCGGGGTGCTCGGCCAGCAGGCGGAAGTACAGCTCGTCACGGTGGTAGCCGTACAGCGGGCTGAGCACGAGCAGGAGCGCCGACAGCAGGGCGGCGACGAAGGCGAGCGGGCGCCAGGCTAAGGAGGGCACATCCGATCAACGTAGTCCGCTGCGCTGGCCCTCGGCCACCCGCCGGAAGACACGCCTGAACGCGGCGTACTCCTGCTCGCCGACGGCCTCGGCGTGCCGCCGCTCGATGTCGGCCACGATCCGGTCGGACCTGGCCATCTGGTCGAGGCCGAGCTCGGTCGGCACGACGAGCTTGGCCCTGCGGTCGCGTGGGTCGGGTTCCCGCCGCACGTATCCCAGCTCGACCAGCTCGTCCACCAGCGTCCCGATCACCTGCTTGTGCTGGCCGGACAGTTGGGCCAGGTCGGTGGCCCTGCTACCGGCCTCGTCGAGGTAGGCCATGACGGCGCCGTGCCGCGGGCGCAGCCGGGGGTGGCCCTGCTCGGCCAGGGTGCCGAACAGCTCTTTCTGGAGGGAGAACAGCACCTGACCTGCCATGACACCGAGATCGGGGTCGGCCTGCTTGCGTTCGGCGCGGCTCAACGAGGCTCCTTTGGTCACTGATGCTTACTATATCGCGCTTCGCGTGACGATTCTCATCACCGGCGCGACCGGTGCCGTCTCCTCTCCGCCCCGCTCGCCTCTCCCTACCAGGCAGGATGGCAGGGTCCTCGAGCGCGATCCGTCGAAGGCCCCCTCCGGGGTCGAGGCGGCGGTCGGCGACCTCGCCGCCGCTGGCGCCGCCGGTTATGACGCGCTGATGCGCGACTCGGCTCGGGCTACCGGAACGTCTCCGAGCAGGCCGCGTTCCACGCGGTGATCGCGGCGGGCATGCGGGAGTCGGCCACGGACCACGAGGACCGCCTGCGCGCGGCGTGCGTCGGCACCCTGGGTGTTCGGCCGCGGGCCACGAGGGCCTGCGTGCGGCGTGAGTCGGTACCCCGGGTGTTCGGCCAAGGATCACGAGACCGCCTGCGCGCGGCGTGCGTCGGTACCCCGGGTGTTCGGCCGCGGGCCACGAGGGCCCGCCCGCCGCGTGATTCAGCTCCCCGGGTAGTTGCCCCCTCCGTGGGCGGCGTCCAGGGCGTCGTAGTCGGGCGTGAAGCCCTTCTTCGGGATGGATTCCACGAAGTCGACGTGCCGGGGCCGCTTGTAGCCCGCCAGCTGCCCCCTGACGTGCTCGATCAGCTCGTCCGCCGACGCCTCGCCCTTCAACGCCACCACGGCCTTCACCGCCTGGTGCCATCGGGCGTCGGGCACCCCGATGACCGCGGCGTCGGCCACCGCGGGATGCGATCTGAGCGCCCGCTCCACCTCCGCCGGATAGACGTTCTCGTTGCCCGACTTGATCATCCGGAGCTTGGGGCCGATGAACGTGATCGTGCCGTCGGGCTCGCGCCTGCCCAGGTCGCCGGTGTGGTGCCAGCCGTACAGGGATTTCTGGGCGTTGAGCTCGGGCCGGGCGAAGTATCCGGAGAAGAGGGTCTTGCCGCGGGCGCAGATCTCGCCCACCTCGCCGGCGGGCACCTCGCTCCCGTCGGCGGCCAGGATGCGCACCTGGACCAGCGGCGAGGGCCGGCCGGCGAACCCGGCCGCGCCGGGTGCGAGGCCCAGGAAGGTGAGCATGCCACCGACCTCGGTCTGCCCGTAGCCGCCCATCTTCGACCTGCACCACGGCGAGTCGTCGGGCGTGGTCATCTCGTCCCACTCCGCCGAGTGCGAGACGAACCGCAGCGACGACAGGTCGTACTTGCGCTCCGCGTTCGCCGCCACCACCGCGTCGATCATCTGGCCGAACAGGAACGCCTGCGTCACCTTCTCGGCGTCGACCAGGCGGCAGACCTCCTCGGCCTCGAAGGAGGGCGTGAAGACGTTGGTGCCGCCGATCTGCAGCGTCGCCAGGCAGAACATCATCGTGCCGACGTGGAAGAGCGGCCCGCTGTTGAGGAAGGTGAAGCCCGGTTCCATCTGCCTGACCACCAGCAGGGAAGTGCCGTGCGCGAGCAGCGCGGCGCTGCTGAGCAGGGCCGCGCTGGGACGGCCGGCGAAGGCGGCGGTGTAGAGGGCCAGGGCGGGGACCGTGTCGTCGACCGGCGGGAGCCCGTCGAGGGCGGCGCCCTCCTCGACGAGCGCGGCGTAGTCCTCGACCCACGCCTCGGTGGCCAGCGGCGCGGCGGCCTCCGATCGTTCCCACACCACCACGGCGGGCGCGAGGTCCTCGACGACGAACCGCAGCTCGTCGGTGGACTGGCGCCAGTTGGCGGGGCAGAAGACCGCTCCGAGGCGGGAACAGGCCAGCAGCAGTTCCAGGACGGCGTGCGAGTTCTGGCCGAGCCACAGCACCCGCTCGCCCGCCGTCACACCCCTGCCCGCCAGCGCGCCGGCCAGGCGGGAGACCCGCGCGTCGAGCTCGGGATAGGTGAGCCGGACCTCGCCGTCGACCACCGCCGTCACCTGCGGGCGGCTGCGGGCGTGCTCGGCCAGGACGTCGGAGAGTGTCAGCGAGTGGATCATCACGCCTCCTGGAACGCGGGTATCACCTCGGTCGCGAAGAACCGCATGACCTTCTTCATCTCCTCCAGCGGCATCGGGCGCGTGCTGCCGAAGTCGCACAGCAGGGTGGAGAACCCGGCCGCCTTCAGCACGCCGATCTGCTCGATCACCCGCGCGGGATCGCCGATGACCTCCAGCTGCTCCCAGCGGAAGTCGTTGGAGACCGAGCCGCCCTTGAGGTAGCGGTCCTGGTAGTACTCGAAGCCCTGGGCGGCCTTGCCGGTCTTCGGGTCGATGGGCGCGCTGCGCTCGTTGAAGATCCGCGAGCGGTCGAAGGCCGCCTCGAACCTCGCCTGGTCCTCGCGCGCCTGCTCGACGGTCGGCGCCACGTAGACGCTGCGGGCGACGACCAGGTCGGCCGTCGCCGTTCCGGCCGACTCGCGCCAGGTCTCGGCCGCCTTCACGACCTTGCGGAACGGCGCGGCGGGGTCGGCCAGGATCGGCAGGCCGCGCTCGCCGTACATGGTGACGGTCTCGGGGGAGACGGCGGCGACGTGGATCGGCGGGTGCGGCGTCTGCAGCGGCCTGGGCGTCAGCGAGACCTCGCCCGTCCGGTAGAACTTGCCCTCGTGCTGGAAGGACTCCTGGGTCCACAGGCCCAGGATCACCTCCAGCGCCTCGTTGAAGCGATCGCGCGCCTCGGCCAGGTCGATGCCGAAGCCCTCGAACTCGAAGCTCTGGTAGCCGCGGCCGATGCCCAGGTCGAGCCTGCCGCCCGACAGCACGTCGACGAGGGCCGCCTCCTCGGCGACGTGGACCGGGTTGTGCAGCGGCAGCACGACGATGCCGGTGCCCAGGCGGATCCGCTCGGTGCGGGCGGCGGCGTGGGCGAGCAGCGTGAACAGGTTCGGGACCACGCCGTAGTCGCGGAAGTGGTGCTCGGCCAGCCGTACTCCGTGGAAGCCCAGCTCCTCGGCCAGCTCGATGAGCTCAAGGTGGTAGTCGTAGACGTCCTTGAAGCTCTGCCCGTCGAACCGGTGGAAGAGATGGAAGGTGGAGAACCTCATGCGTCCGCCCTTCGGCTGATAAACCAAGCGCTCGCTTGGGAGCGTACCAGCTTCCCGCCCCGCCCGATAGGAAGGCGCGCGACGAGCCCCGGTCACATCCACCGGGTTCCAGGGGTCTACCGTTACGACACCCCGCATGGAAGGAACGTGACACGGTGGACGAGCGCGAACGGCTGAGCGAGCGGTTCGAGGAGCACCGGCCTCGGCTGCGAGCGGTGGCCTACCGGATGCTCGGCTCGGTGAGCGAGGCCGACGACGCCGTCCAGGACACCTGGCTGCGGTTCAGCCGCGCCGACACCGGCGATGTGGAGAACCTCGGCGCGTGGCTGACGACGGTGGCGGCGCGCGTGTGCCTGAACGTGCTGCGCTCGCGTGAGCAGCGCCGTGAGGACCCCCTCGACGTGTCCATGCCCGACCCGATCATCGGCTCCGCGTCCGTGATCGACCCGGAACGGCAGGCGATGCTGGCCGACTCGGTCGGGCTGGCGCTGCTGGTGGTCCTGGAGACGCTGTCACCGGCCGAGCGGCTGGCGTTCGTGCTGCACGACATGTTCGCCGTGCCGTTCGAGGAGATCGCCCCGATGATCGAACGGTCGCCGGCGGCGGCACGGCAGCTCGCGAGCCGCGCCCGCCGCCGCGTCCAGGGGCAGGCCCCGGCTCCCGACCCCGACCTCGGCCGCCAGCGTGACGTCGTCGACGCCTTCTTCGCCGCCGCCCGCGACGGCGACTTCGAGGCGCTCGTCGCCGTGCTCCACCCCGACGTCGTGCTGCGCTCCGACGGCGGCCTCGCGCGGGCCCGCCACACCGTCGTGTTCACCGGCGCGCGGACCGTCGCCGAGCAGGCGGTCACGTTCGGGAAGCTGTCGCCGTTCGCCCGCCCGGCGCTGGTCAACGGGACGGCCGGCGTCGTGGTCGCCGCCAACGGCCGGCCGCTGTCCGTCATGGGCTTCACCGTCACGGGCGGGCGGATCGTGGCCATCGACGTGCTGTCCGACCCCGAGCGGCTCCAGCGGCTCGACCTGACGGCCCTGGACGGCTGACGTCTCCGCCGGCGGGCGCCTCGGCGCTCGCCGGCGGGTGGTCAGCCCTTGCGGCCCACCCCGCCGAGCAGGTAGTCGCCCACGCCCTGCAGCGGCGCCAGCTCGGCCACCTCCGGCCGCCATTCGGCCACGTTGACCAGTCCGGGCTCGACCAGCTCCAGGCCGTCGAAGAACGGCGTGACCTCGGCGCGGTCGCGCAGCCTGATGCCCGCGGTGGCCAGGTCGTAGACCGAGGCGATGTCCTCCGACTCCACCGGACGGTTGGGGCAGGCATGCGAGAGCACCAGGTAGCTGCCGGGCGCCATCCGCTCCTTCAACCTGCCGATGATGCGCTCGGGGTCGTCGGTGTCCTGCACGAAATGGAGCACGGCCACGACCAGGATCGCGACCGGCTCGTCGAAGTCGAGCAGCCGGCGCGCCTCGGGGCTGTCGAGGACGGCCTCGGGCAGGCGCAGGTCGCCCTGCACGACGTCGACCCCCTCGGCGCCCGACAGGATGGCCCTGGCATGGGTCAGCACGATGGGGTCGTTGTCCACGTAGACCACGCGAGCGTCCGGCCCTGCCACCTCGTGCACGTTGCCCTGGGTCGGCAGGCCGGTGCCGATGTCCAGGAACTGCCTGATGCCCCGCCCGGCCAGGAACCGGACGGCGCGCTGCATGAACGCGCGGTTCTCCCTGGCGGCCTGCCGCGTCTCCGGGACGACGGCGAGCACCTTCTCGGCGGCCTCCCGGTCGGCCCGGAAGTTGTCCTTGCCGCCGAGGTAGTAGTCGTACATGCGGGCCACGCTGGGAATGTGAGGGTTGATGCCAGGGGGAGCCTCATCCATGAAATGTGATCATAGGGGAGTGAATGTCACTCTGCCGGGCCTGCGAGCCACCGATCACGAGTTCACCGTCCCGCTCGACCACGCGGACCCGGACGGCCCCACCATCACGGTCTTCGCCCGCGAGATCGCCGATCCGGCCCGCTCGGGCCTGCCGTGGGCGCTGTTCCTGCAGGGCGGGCCCGGCGGCCGGTCGCCCAGGCCCACCGGGCCCGCGCACTTCGCGCACATCCTGAAGACCCACCGGGTGCTCCTCCTCGACCAGCGCGGCACCGGCCGCAGCACCCCCGCCGACGCCTCCTCACCCGAGAAGCCCGACGACCTGGCCGCCTATCTCAGGCACTTCCGCGCCGACGCCATCGTCGCCGACTGCGAGCACATCCGCGCCCAGCTCGGCATCGAGCAGTGGGAGACGTGGGGGCAGAGCTACGGCGGCTTCGTGACCCTCACCTACCTGTCGCAGGCGCCCGCCGCGCTCAGGGCCTGCCACATCACCGGGGGCCTGCCGGGGCTGGAGGCGACCGCCGACGAGGTCTACACCCGCACCTACGCGCGGGTGCGCGACAAGGTCACCCGCTACTACCGGAGCTTCCCCGAGGACGCCGAGAAGGTGCGGCGGATCGTCGCCCACCTCGACGAGTCCGAGGTGCTGCTGCCGGACGGCGACCGCCTCACCTCCAGGCGCTTCAGGACGCTCGGCCTGCGCCTCGGCACCGGCGACGGCGCCGCCTCGCTGCACTGGCTGCTCGACGACGCCTGGGCCGGCGGCCGGCTGTCCGACGCCTTCCTGTACGAGGTCATGACCGCGACGGGCTTCGTGGGCAACCCGCTGTACGCGGTCCTGCACGAGCCGATCTACGCCCAGGGCGCCGCCACCTCGTGGGCCGCGGCCAGGGTGATGCCGGAGGACTTCGCCGCCCCCGAGATGTTCACCGGCGAGATGATCTACCCCTGGATGTTCGACGAGATCCGCTCGCTGCGGCCGTTCAAGGAGGCGGCCGAGCGGCTCGCGTCCTACACCGACTGGCCCGCCCTCTACGACCCGGAGCGGCTGGCCGGCAACCAGGTGCCCGTCGCCGCCGTCGTCTACCACGACGACATGTACGTCGACGCCGGCCTGTCGCTGGAGACGGCAAGCCGGGTCGGCAACACGCGCGCGTGGGTGACCAACGAGTTCGAGCACGACGGCTTCAGGGTCGCCGCCGACCGCGTGGTGCCGCGGCTGACGGACATGATCGCCGGTCGGTGCCAGGGCTAGGCGGGGGTCTCGCGGAGCGGTAGCCGTACCTCGAACCAGGTGTCGCCGGGCACCGATCGCACCTTCAGCTCGCCGTTGTGGCGGCCCGCCACGATCCGGTAGGAGATGTCCAGCCCGAGCCCAGTGCCCTTGCCCACCGTCTTGGTGGTGAAGAACGGCTCGAAGATGCGCTCCTTGATCTCGTCGGGCACGCCGGGACCGGTGTCGCCGATCTCGATGATGGCCTCGTCCTCGTCGTGGGCGGTGCGGATCGTGAGCGTGCCCTCCTCGCCCATGGCGTCGAGCGCGTTGTGGATCAGGTTCGTCCACACCTGGTTGAGCTCGCCGCCGTAGGCGGGGATGTCCGGCAGGGTCCGGTCGTAGTCGGTGACCACGGACACGCCGGGCGGGATCTTCCCCCTGAAGATCGCCAGCGTGCTGTCGAGCAGGTCGTGCACGTTCAGCACGCTGTACGGCGCGCGGTCCATCTGGGAGTACTGCTTGGCGGAGTCGAGCAGCGATGTGATCCGCTCGGTGGCCTCGGTCACCTCGCTCAGCATCTGCGAGATCTCCGTGGCCTGCGACAGCCAGCGCAGCGCCACGCCGGCGTGCTCGTCGCCCACCTTGGTGCGGATCTTGTCCAGCGTGTCGAGCGTGAACCCGGCGTTCACCAGCGAGGGAGCCAGCTCCCACGCGTCGTCGACGCCCATCTCCTCCAGCGCCTCACCCACGGTGTCCTCGGCGTCGGAGATCTCCAGCGGGGACCGAGGGGGCAGCGTGCCGACCGCCTGCGCGCAGGCGTCGGACAGCTCGACCAGGTGCAGCAGCTTCTGCGGCGGTATCCCGTGGGCCGCCAGCTCGGCCAGCTGGACGCGGGAGGCCCTGATGCTGGTCCGCAGCTCGCTCACGGCGCGCACGGCGGCCGCCGCGGGGTTGTTCAGCTCGTGCGTGAGGCCCGCGGTGATCGTGCCGAGCGCGGTGAGCCGCTGGCGCCTGTCGATGATCTCGCGCGCCGCCCGCCCGCCGTACGTCATGCCCTCCAGCAGGTGGAAGGCCATGGGGAACCACTCGGTGACGATGTGGCCGAACTTCTTGGCCGGCAGCACGAACAGGCGAGACGGCGCGGTGGCGCGCAGCGAGTGCTGGTAGACGTCGGGCGCGCGGTTGCCCAGGTAGGCCTGGACGGCACCGGCGTAGACGCCGGGCTGGGAGGTGCGCGGCTGGGCGACCGGCCCCGCGCTGGTGTCGGTCAGCATCTGCACCTCGCCCTCGATGAGGACGAAGAAGTGCTCGGACGGCTCGCCCTGCCGCAGGACGAAGGAGTCCCTGTCGTAGGAGCGGACCTCGCCCTTGGTGGCCAGCAGGGTCAGCTGCTCGTCGGTCAGCCGCTCGAAGAGGAAGAGCTTGCGCAGTTCGTCTATGTCGATCATTGCTTCTCCATGTAGCGGTGCACCAGAGCGACGGCCATCGCGCCCTCGCCCACGGCGGAGGCGACCCGCTTGATCGAGTCCGCGCGCACGTCACCCGCGGCGAACACGCCGGGGACGTTGGTCTCCAGGAAGTACGGCTGGCGCCGCAGCGGCCAGTTGCGCGGCCGCTCGCCGGACGCCACCAGATCAGGCCCGGTGATGACGAACCCCTTGGCGTCGCGCTCGATGCCGTCGCCCAGCCAGGTCGTGTACGGCTCGGCACCGATGAAGACGAACAGCCACTGCGCGTCGGCCGACCACTCCTCGCCCCTGGTGGTCAGCGTCAGCCGTTCGAGGTGGTCGTCTCCGGAGCCGGCGGTCACCTCGGTCTCGTAGTGGACCTCGATGGTGGGGATCGCGGCGATCTGCTCGATGAGGTAGTGGGACATGGACTTCTCCAAACCGTCACCCCTCACCAACAAGTGGACCTTGCTGGCGAATCCCGCCAGGTAGACGGCCGCCTGCCCGGCCGAGTTGGCCGCGCCGACGATGAAGACCTCGCTGTCGCGGCAGGAGGGCGCCTCGGTGAGCGCGGCGCCGTAGTAGACGCCCCTGCCGACGAAGTCGTCGAGCCCCGGCGCCTCCAGCCTGCGGTAGGTGACGCCGGTGGCGAGGATGACCGCGTGCGCCGCGATCTGGCCGCCGTCCCTGAAGCCGACGACCCTGGCCTGGCCCTTGGCCTCCAGGCTCATGACCTTGCGCGCGGTCAGCAGCTCCGCGCCGAACTTCAGCGCCTGCCTGCGGGCCCGGTCGGCCAGCTGGGCGCCGGAGACGCCGTCGGGGAAGCCCAGGTAGTTCTCGATGCGCGAGCTCTGCCCCGCCTGGCCGCCCGAGGCGTGCGCCTCGACCAGCACCGTGCGCAACCCCTCCGACGCGCCGTAGACGGCGGCGCCGAGGCCCGCGGGCCCGCCGCCGATCACGATGAGGTCGTAGAAGTCGGTGGACGGCGTCGTGGACAGGCCCACGGCCGAGGCCAGCGTCGACTGGTCGGGCGCCTGCAGCTGCTCGCCCTCCGCGGTGATCACCAGCGGCAGGTGGCAGTCGCCGCCGACGGCCGCCACCAGCTGCTGCCCCTCGGGGTCTTCGGCGAGCATCCACTGGTAGGGGACGTGGTTGCGGGACAGGAAGTCACGCACCCGGTAGGAGTGGGCCGACCAGCGGTCGCCCACGACCTGCAGCTCGGCCTTGACCTGCCGGTCGGTGCGCTGCCACGCGTCGAGCTGGCCGTCGATCACCGGGTAGAACTTCTCCTCCGGCGGATCCCACGGCTTGAGCAGGTAGTGGTCGAGGTCGACCACGTTGATCGCCTGGATGGCGGCGTCGGTGTCGGCGTAGGCGGTCAGCAGCACCCGGCGCGCGAACGGGAACATGTCCATCGCCGCCTCGAGGAACTGCACGCCGTTCATCTGCGGCATCCGGTAGTCGGCGAGGATCGCGGCCACTTCGTCGCCGCGCAGGCGCATCTCGCGGACCGCCTCGATGCCCTGCTCGGCCGTCTCTGCGCGCACGATGCGGTACTGCTGGCCGTACTTCTTCCGAAGGTCGCGGGCGACCGCCCTCGACACGCCCGGGTCGTCGTCGACCGTCACGATGACCGGCTTGTCCATGCCCCCGTCCTTCCCTTTCGCTTCTACACGAAGGATGTCATGGGTTGGCGGGTGCTGGATCTGCCGTCAGGCCACCACCCTGCTCTCCCCGCCGTCGACCAGCAGGGACACGCCGTTGACGAAGGACGCCCTGTCGCTGGCCAGGAACGCGATCACGTCGCCGACCTCCTCGGGGCGGCCGATGCGGCCGAGGGGCGTGCTGCCGGTGTGGCCGAGCGAGCGCAGCCGCTCGGTGTCGATCGGGCCCGGGCACACGTTGTTCACCAGGACGCCGTCCTCGCCGACCTCCCTGGCCAGGGACCGCACCACGCCGGCGACCGCCGTGCGGGTGGCGTTGGACAGCGCCAGCCCGTCGATCACCTCGCGCACCGACCTGCTCGTCACGGCGACGATGCGGCCCCAGCCGCGCGAGCGCATGTCGGGCAGCACCGCCCGCATCAGGCGCACCGTGCCCAGCAGGTTGCGCTGCACGGCCACCTCCCAGTCGGCCAGGCTCACCTCGACGAAGGTGCCCGCGGGCGGCCCGCCCGCGTTGGCGACCAGGATGTCGATCGGCCCCAGCACCTCGCGCGTCTCGGCCACCACCCGCTCGGCCGCGGCGGGGTCCTCGACGTCGGCGAGGACGGCGTGCACCACGTGGCCGAACTCCTGCAGCGCCACCACCGCGTCGGCGAGCCGTTCGGGGCTGCGCGCGCAGACGCACACGTCGCAGCCCTCCCGCGCCAGCGCCTTGGCGGCGGCCAGCCCGATGCCCGCGCTACCACCGGTGACCAGTGCGACCTTGCCCGAGATGCCGAGATCCATGACAGCGAGACTACCGATCGCAGAACTGGGTCGCCGCGATCTCCATCACCTGCTCGGTCGACGGGTTGCGGGCCGCTGGATTGATCGACAGCGTGAGCGAGCGGCCGTCGTCCGAGCGGAAGGCGAAGGTGAGGTAGCCGATCAGCTCGCCGCTGTGCCCCCAGACTTTCGTGCCGCACGGCAGCCGGTAGGCCTGCAGGCCGAGGCCGTAGTCGAAGCCGGCGCCCGTGGGCACCGCGGTGCGCATCGCGGCCAGGGAGGCGGCGCTGGTGAGCTTGCCGGTGAGCAGCGCGTCGAAGAAGCGGTCCAGGTCACGCGCCGTGGAGATCATCTCGCCGGCCGCCCAGTCGAGCGAGGGGTTCATGAGCGTGGCGTCGACCAGGTCGCCGCCCGGCAGCGGCTCGTAGCCGCGGGCGTGCGGCTCCGGCAGGCCCGGCCGGTCGCCTGGCACGCTGGTCTGCCGCAGCCCGAGCGGCCGCAGGATCCTGCGCGCGACCTCCTCCCCGTACGGCCGGCCGGTCACTTTCTCCACCAGCAGCCCGGCCACGACGTAGTTGGTGTTGGAGTAGTGCCATCTGCCGTCGTCGGGCAGCTTCCTGGCGAAGGCCACCTTCAGCAGCGCGGCGGGGGAGTAGTGGCGGAAGCGGTCCTTCCCGCGCCAGCGGTTGGTGGAGTACCCGGGCTCGCTCATGTAGTCGTGGAGGTGGCTGGTGTGGTCGAGGATCTGCCGCACGGTGATCCGCCCGCCGTCAGGCACCTGACCCGGCAGGTACCGGTCGATCGGGTCGTCCAGCGCGACCTTCCCCTCGTCCACCAGCTGCAGGATCACCGTGGCCACGAAGGTCTTGGTGACGCTGCCGATCCTGAAGTGGCCCTCGGGGGCGGCGGGCCGTCCGGACCTGAGGTCGCGCACTCCGGCGGCGCCCGCCCACGCGGTGCGCTCGTCGCTCAGCCGCACGAGGGCGGCCGTCTTCGGCAACGCCTCCAGCCGCTCCTGCACCGCCGCACCAGGGAGGGTCACCACAGCCGCCATCAGCAGGTTCATCAAAGAGATCATGTGGAAGACGGTAGGGAAGGAGGTGGTGCCCCGATAATGCGGTTTTCCTCCTGGTCGCCCTGTGGGAAACCGCGGAGCTTGTCGGGGTTCATCACGGTGTAGATGCCGTGGACCAGGCCGTCGCGGACGTCGACGAAGGCCACCTGGTCCCGTCCCCCGACCGTGAGCCGGAGCGCGGGAGCGCCGTTGGCCTCGACGATCCCGCCCTCGAAGGCGTACCGGTCGGTGAGCCCGGTGAGGAAGGCCAGCACCTTGTCGCGGCCGTGGATCGGCCTGAGCGCGGCGCGGACCCTGCCGCCGCCGTCGGTCCAGATCGCCACGTCGTCGCTGAGCATCGAGGTGAGCGCGGACAGGTCGCCGCCCTGCGCGGCGTCGAGGAGGCGGCGCAGCAGCCTGGCGTGCTCCTCGGTGCTCGGCTGGAAGCGTCCGCGGCCCTCGGCCAGCCGTACGGAGGCGCGGTGGTGCATCTGACGGCAGTTGGCCCGGCTGGCGCCGACGATCTCCGCGATCTCCTCGTAGGGCAGGTCGAACGCCTCCCTGAGCACGAACACCGCCCGCTCCGGCGGGGACAGGCGCTCCATCAGGTGCATGGTGGCGTACGAGAGGGTGTCGCGCAGCTCGGCCGTGTCCAGCGGGCCCACCTCGGCGGTCGGCGCGGGCTCCGGCAGCCACGGACCGGTGTAGGCCTCCCGTCTGACCCGCGCGGACCTGAGCTGGTCGAGCGCCAGCCGGGACACGATGGTCACGAGGAAGGCGCGCGGCTCCTCGACCCTGCTCTGGTCGGTGCCGCTCCAGCGCAGCCAGGCTTCCTGGACGATGTCCTCGGCGTCCCACATGCTGCCGAGCAGGCGGTAGGCGAGCCCCAGCAGCATCGGGCGGTATGTCGCGAAATCCACGGTTCGAATCATGCCGGGTCGTCTCTCCGCGGCCGTCCGGCCATCACGGGCCGTCCCTACGCGGATCGTCTCCCCGGAGGTGCCCGGAGGCGCGGGCGACGGGGGCGCCGATCCTGCGCGCGAAGGCAGGCCCTCGGCTACAGGTCGAACACCGACCCCGTGGCCAGGAGCATCTCGCAGCGGTTGCCGAAGGTCCGCTCGAAGTGGACCGACGAGCCCTCCCACCACCCGGTCAGCTCGGCCACGCGCGGGTCGTACTCCCTGGTGCACATGCCCTGCTCGGCGGGATGGTGGGCCAGGTCGCCCTCGACGGTCTCCAGCAGGGCGCAGGAGGTGGCGGCCTGCGGATGGGCGCCGCCCTCCGGGGCGCAGGTCAGGCTCACCACGCGGGTCCATCCGTTGGGGACGGTGACCTGGACGATGAAGAGCGCTCGCGAGGACGAGGCGGGCGCGGCCGAGGCGGTCGCGGAGGTGGCGATCAGGGCGGCGGTGGCGAGTGCCGCGATCTTGACGAATCTCATGCCGGGATGGTGCCCAAGATCGAGTTTTCCCCCGGCCAGCGAACGGCCATGGATTTCCCTCGGCGATCCGTGATGAAGTCGTGATGTGGCGAGAAATCTGATTCTCTCAGGAGGCCTGTTCCACGACTTCGACGCCACGTCGGCCGCGCTCGCCGGAGTGCTGGCCGACGTCGGGGTGGAGTCCGACATCACCGACGACATCGCGGGGGCGCTGGGCGAGCCGTCGGAGTACCAGCTCATCACGGTCAACGCCCTGCGCTGGCGGCAGAAGGGCTTCACGCTGCCCGCCGAGGCTCGCACCACGCTGCTCGACCACCTGGAGCGGGGCGGCGGCCTGCTGTGCATGCACGCCGCCTCCGTCTGCTTCGACGACTGGCAGGGCTGGCCGCGCGTGCTCGGCGCCCGGTGGGTCTGGGGCGCCTCGCACCACCCGCCGCTCGGCTGGCAGAGCGTCCGGGTCCTCGGCGGTCACCCGATCGTCGAGGGGCTGCGCGACTTCGACCTGGTGGACGAGGTCTACAGCGACCTGGAGGTGCTGCCCGACGTCCACCCGCTGGCCTCCGCGCTGGGCCAGCCGATGGTCTGGGCCCGCCCGGTACGGCGCGGCCGGGTCGTCTACGACGCCCTCGGCCACGACACCCGCTCCTACGACAACGAGGTGCACCGCACGCTGCTCAAGCGGGCGGCGCTGTGGCTGCTCAAGCGCCCTTTGGTGCTGGGGGACTGACCTTCAGCCGGCGGGCCGACTCCGACTCCTGCGCCAGGCGGCGCAGCACGTCGAAGGCCTTGCCGTACAGCACGGTGCCGAGGACCAGGGCCTCCACGGCCGCGTCGCGCGGGCCGTCCAGCGGGATGGTGTCGAGCTCGACCTCGGTGACCAGCTGGTGCGCGGCGCGGGCGTAGGGGCTCAGGTCGGTGCTGAGGCCGAGCTGGCGGAGCTTGACGAGGGTCTGGGCCAGCTCGTCGCGGCCGGGGGCGGTCATGGACACCTGCCAGCCGAGGTCGTCGATCATGCGGTCGGCCTGCTCGCGGGCGGCGCTCCACTCCTCGCCCTCGCCCGCCTCGACGGTGGGGCTGATCGCGTAGTGCGCGGTGCCGAGCATGTAGTGCACGGGCAGGCTCTCGTCGTCGACCGCGTCGATCACCTTCTTGATCGAGGTGATCGGCAGGCGGCCCACCTCCAGCAGCGCTCTGATCAGCCGCAGCCTGCGCAGGTGCGACTCGTCGTACTCGGCGCGGGTGGCCGCCACCTGCTCGCCCGGGTGGAGGAGGCCTTCCCGCAGGTAGTACTTGATGGTGGCGATGGGCACGCCCGACTCGGCGCTCAGCTGGGACATCCGCATACTTGGATAGTACTACTACCCAACATGGCCACATCCGTTCCCATCATGCCCGGATCGGGGCGGCGTCTCACCTCCTGTCCGGTGAACCTAACAAGCGCTTGCCTAACTTGGTGGGCCGCACTAGCGTGACGGGCGGGGCGATCTCCCGTCGCGACGCCACCCGCGACCGGACCACGGGACCGCCGCCCGCCGTCCGGATCGCGCCCCGCCGGCGGGCGGCATTCCCCGCCGACCGGGGCGCCGGCGGCGGGGCGCGGTGGGCGCGGAGCACGGCGGGCGCGGAGCACGGCGGGAGGACGCGGCGGCGGGCCAAGGCGACGGGTCACGGCGGCGGGTCACGCGACGGGCCACGGCAGATCGGGAGGAGCATGCGCGGCAGGATCGCCGGGATCGGGATGACGTCCCTCAGCCGGGCCTCCGGCCGGACGGAGCTGGCGCTGGCGGTCGAGGCGGCCGAGCTGGCCTGCGCCGACGCGGGACTCGACCCCCGCGAGATCGACGCCCTCCTGAGCTACCACCTCAACGACTCCGCGCCCGTGGTGCAGGTCGCCAGGGCGCTCAGGATCGACCGCCTCGGCTGGCACAACGACATCTCCGGCGGCGGTACCCAGGCCGCCTCCGTCCTCGGCGACGCGGCGATGCTCATCGAGTCGGGGCTGGCGCGACACGTGCTGGTCTACCGCGCGCTCAACGGCCGCTCGGGCAGGCGCATGAACACCGTCTCGACCGGCCCGCAGGAGCGCTTCACCATCCCCTACGGCATGGCCGGCCCCATCCCCATGTTCGCCATGGCCGCCACCCGCTACCTGCACGACACGGGTCTCGCGGCGGAGCACCTGCACGCCGTCGTCGCCCAGTCCCGCGGGAACGCCGCCGCCAACGAGCGGGCGCTGCGCCGCGACCCGCTCACGTTCGAGGCGTACCTGGACGCGCCGCTCGTCTGCAGCCCGCTGCGGACGGTCGACTGCTGCCAGGAGACCGACGGCGCCTGCGCGCTGGTCGTCAGCGCGGCGCTGCCGGGGCCGCGCGTCCACGCCGTGGTGCGCGGCGGCGGGCCCGGCTGCTCGGCGATGGACCGCTCGCCGGACGTCACGGCCGTCTTCTCCGCGTACGTGGCCCCCATGCTCTGGGCCGCGTCCGGCATGCGGCCCGCCGATGTGCAGGCGGCGTTGCTCTACGACGCCTACTCGTGGCTGGTGCCGCGCCAGCTGGAGGACTTCGGCCTGGTGGGACGGCCCGACCTCGGCGCCTACTTGCTGGCCGGGCGGCACGCGTGGGTCAACCCGCACGGCGGGCTGCTGTCGGAGGGGTACGTCCACGGGCTCAACAACGTGGCCCAGGCCGTCCGGGAGGTGCGGGCGGGCGCGGAGGTCGCGCTGGTGACCGGGTTCGGCGGCTCGTACGGCAGCGCCGCCCTCCTCACCGCCTGACCGGCCCCGCACGGGCCGGCTGAAATGCTGGGCGTCTCCCGACACGGACAGGGGGTGTCCGGGCCGGAAACCGGGCACGGACCAAGGCAGGGCGGGGGCGTACCAGGGTACGGGGCGGAACAGGGCGTGGGGCGGATCAGCCGGTGAAGGCGGCGTGCCGGTCGGCGGCCTCGGCGGCCGACAGCAGCGGCAGGGCGGCCAGCCATGCGGCGGCTCCCGCCCCGTCGCGGGCCGTGCTGATCTCGGCGTCCCACCGCCGCTCCAGCTCCGCCCGTACCGCGTGCCGTACCGGGCCTTCGCTGGTCAGCACCGAGCCCGCCAGCACGATGGGCCCGCCGTCGTAGACCCTGGCCACGGTCTCGGCGAGGTGCGCGGCGGCCCGCTCGGCGATCTCGACGGCCATCGGGTCGCCCGCGCTCGCGGCCTGGCTGACCAGGGCCGACAGCGGGCCGAGCGAGGTGCGGTCGGCCTGGGCGAGCCTGACGAGGCGCTCGGCCTCCCTGCGGGGGGTGGGCCCGCGGTCGTCGCCGAGGAAGCGGGCCACGACCAGCTCGGACAGCAGCCCGCCCCGGTCGCCGCGGTCGAGCGCGTGGACGACGGCCTTGGCCGCCTGCCTGCCGATCCAGAAGCCGGAGCCCGCGTCACCGAGCAGCCAGCCGAGCCCGTCGGACAGCGCGTCGAGCTCGTGCCCGGTCACGCGCGCGGCGACCGCTCCGGTGCCGGACAGCAGCAGCGTGCCGGACGGCGCCGCCGAGCCGGCCGCGTAGGCGATCGGCACGTCGTTGACGAGCCGGGGACCCGCGGTGATCCCGTGGCCGGCCCACAGCTTGCCGAGGGCGGCGCCGAAGTCGGTGACGTTGCCCGCCACGCCCGCCAGCGAGCGCGACACCCGCGCGGGGTCGACGCCTTCCAGGGCCTCGGCGAGCGCCGCCCCGATCGCGGCCGCCGCGGCCTCGACGCCGTGGGCGCTGGGGTTGCCGCCGCCCGCCTTGCCGTAGCCCAGCCTGGTGCCGTCGAGCGTGTGCACGGCCACCCGGGAGGACGTCGCGCCCGCGTCGACACCGACCACCACGTCACCGTGTTTCACGGCCCACCCACCTACTCGCTCTCGCCGCCATCGGGCACCGGTCAGGACTTCGTCACAGGAAGCCGTTACGCACGTGTCACATCCTGGGTCTTGACGCGACCTCATTGCAAGAATAATTTTCGCCGCAAGGTCCGGTATTCGGAAGGAATATTCGTGCCATCTGGTGCCCTCGGCCGCGTCGAGACGGAACTGCCCGGTCTGCCGGAAGCCCTGCGCAGGGTGGGCGAGGTGATTCTGGACGATCCCGCCGAGGCCGCCAGGTCCACGATCGTCGAGCTGGCCGAGCGGGCGGGCAGCTCGCCCGCCACCGTGACCAGGTTCTGCCGGGCGTTCGGCTTCTCCGGCTACGCCGAGCTCCGCGTCGTGCTCGCGACCGAGACGGGCAGGGCCGCCCAGGCCGGCTGGGGTGCCGGGGTCGGCCAGGACATCGGCCCCGACGATCCGCTCGACGCCGCCGTCGAGGTGATGGCCGCCGCCGACGCACGCCTGATCCAGGACACCGCCGCCCAGCTCGACCTGGCCGTCGTCGGCCAGGTCGCCGACGCGATCGTCGCCGCCCGCCGGGTGCTGCTCGTGGGCGTCTCCACCAGCGGCGCGGTGGCCACGATGTTCGAGGGACGGCTGCGCCGCATCGGCGTTCCGTGCTGGAGCTCGGGCGACGCGCACGTCTCCCTGTCGGACGCGGCGCTGCTCGGGCAGGGCGACGTCGCGATCGGCATCTCGCACCGGGGCCGCACCCGCGAGGTCATGGAGGCCCTGGCCGAGGCCCGTACCCACGGCGCGATCTGCGTCGCGGTCACCTCCTTCGCCCGCTCACCCCTGGCCGAGCTGGCCGACCTGGTGCTCACCACGGCCAGCAGGGAGACCACGTTCCGTCTCGGCGGCCTGGCCGCCGTGCACTCGCAGCTGTTCGTGCTGGACGCCGTCTACGTGGCGGTCGCCCAGCAGACCTACGAACGCACCAATCAGGCCTTCGAACTGACCATCAAGGCCGTGGAGAGTCATCGACTGGAGTAGCCCATGCCGAACACCCCCCAGTTCACCTCCCAGAACACCCCCCAGATCACTCGCCGTCAGCTTCTCCGCAGTGCCGTCCTCGTCCCCGCCGCGGGCGCGCTGGCCGCCTGCGCCACGCCCGCCCCGCCGGCCGCCACCTCGGCCCCCGCCGCGGCCGTGCCCACCAGCGCCGCCAACCCGTTCGGGGTCGCGGCCGACAAGCCGCTGGAAGTCTGGATCTTCGACGGCGGTTTCGGCAGCGCGTACGCCAAGGACATCCACCAGCCGCTGTTCGCCGCCAAGTACCCCAAGGCGCAGATCAAGCACAACACCACCAAAGAGATCACCAAGGTCCTCCAGCCCCGTTTCGCCGGCGGCAACCCGCCCGACGTCATCGACAACTCGGGCGCGAACGCCATGGACTTCGGCGCCCTCGCCCAGGACGGCCAGCTCCTCGACCTGACCCCGCTGCTCGACGCGCCCACATGGGACGACCCCGCGGTCAAGGTGCGCGACGCCATCGACCCCGCCGTGATCGACATCGGCACCTATGACGGCAAGTTCAGTGTGCTCGGCTATGTGAACTACATCTTCGGCATCTGGTACTCCAAGAAGGCCTTCGACGAGAACGGCTGGCAGGCGCCGAAGACGTGGGAGGAGTTCGTCGCGCTCTGCGAGGCCATCAAGAAGTCCGGCAAGATGGCGCCCTTCACCTACGCGGGCAAGTTCCCCCAGTACCTGTACGAGGCGTTGCTGACCATGGCGGCCAAGATCGGCGGCAACGAGGTCCTGGTCAACATCGACAACCTCGAGGACGGCGCGTGGACCACCGACGCCATGAAGCAGTCGGCCACCCGGTGGGCCGAGGTGGGCGCCAAGTACCTCATGGAGGGCACCGCGGGCCTCGACCACGTGCAGACGCAGACCGCGCAGAACAAGTACGAGGTCGCCATGCTGCCCTCCGGCTCCTGGCTGGAGAACGAGCAGAAGGACACCACACCGGCCGACTTCGCCTACCAGATGTTCGCCATCCCCGACGTCAAGGGCTCCGACAAGATGCCGTACGGCACGCTGCACTCCCAGCCGGGCGAGAACTTCATCGTGCCCGCCAAGGGGGCCAACCCGCAGGGCGGCATGGAATACCTGAGGGCCATGCTGTCGAAGAAGGCCGCCGGCGACTTCAGCGAGCTGGTCAGGACCGTCTCGGTGGTCAAGGGCGCCGGCGAGGGCCGGGCGCTGTCGCCGGGCGTCAGGAGCGCCTCCGACGCCGTGGCCGCCGCGGGCGCCAACACCGTCTACTGGCGCTGGGAGCGCTGGTACGCCCAGCTCAAGGACGAGGCCATCGCCGCCACGGGGCAGCTGATGAGCGGCGGGCTGACCGCCGACAAGTACCTGGAGCGCATCCAGAAGAAGGCCGACGAGATCAAGAAGGACTCCTCGATCAAGAAGTACTCGCGCTGACATGCTGCGCCGTCGCCTCTTCATCGCCTCCTTCCTCGCGGCGCCGGTCACGCTCTACCTCGTCTACGTGATCGCGCCGTACCTGCAGGCCTTCTACATCGCGATGACCGACTGGCGCGGCGTGTCCGCCGCGCCGCGGTTCGTCGGCCTCGACAACTTCCGGCGGCTGCTCGACGACGGGATCTTCTGGAAGGCCGTGTCGCACAACGCGCTGCTGCTGGTGCTGCTGCCGCTCATCACGATCGTCGTGGCGCTGTTCTTCGCCTTCCTGCTGAACGTGGGCGGCAAGGGCATCACAGGAGTGGCCGGGTCGAAGGTCTACCGCGTGGTGTTCTTCTTCCCGCAGGTGCTGGCCGTGGCCGTGGTCGCGGTGCTGTTCCAGCAGGTCTTCCGGCCGGACGGCAGCGGCATGCTGAACGGCCCGCTGATGGCGCTCGGCCTGCCGCCGGTGGGCTTCCTGTCCGACCCGTCGATCGCGTTCTGGTCGGTGCTGGGCGTCATGGTCTGGCAGGCGGTCGGCTTCTACGTGGTGCTGTTCTCCGCCGGGCTGGCCTCGATCCCCGGCGACATGTTCGAGGCCGCCCAGATCGACGGCGCGGGACGCCTCTCGCTGTTCTTCCGCATCACGCTGCCGCTGCTGTGGGACACCGTCCAGGTCGCGTGGGTGTACCTGGGCATCCTGGCCCTCGACGTCTTCGCCATCGTCTGGGTGATGACCGACCAGCACGGCGGGCCCGACTTCTCGACCACCGTCATGGCCGCCGAGATCTACCGCAACGCCTTCCAGTACTTCCGCTTCGGCTACGCCTCCGCGCTCGGCGTCGTCATGTTCTTCTTCACCATCGGCTTCGCGATCCTGGCCCTGCGCCTCTCGCGTCGGGAACGAATCGAGTACTGATGTACCTCTCGCGCAAGCGTCTCGCGGTCGAGCGGCGCCGCAGGCTCGGGCCGCTGTCGGTGCTCACGCACGTGGCCCTGCTGGTCTGGACGGTCCTGGTGGTGGTGCCGATCCTGTGGACCTTCCTGGCGTCGGTCAAGAGCGAGGACGAGATCTTCGGTGACGCGTGGTCGCTTCCGGCCGCCGTCCGGTGGGACAACTTCGCCAGGGCGTGGGAGCAGGCCCACATCGGCCAGTACATGCTCAACAGCGTCATCGTGGTGTCGTTCAGCACCTTCGGCACGATGCTGCTGGGGTCCATGGCGGCCTACGTGCTGGCCCGCTACCCCTTCCGCGGCAACCGCGCCTTCTACCTGCTGTTCGTCTCCGGCCTGGCCTTTCCGGTCTACCTGGCGCTGACCCCGCTGTTCTTCGTGGTGCAGAACATGGGCCGGGTCATCCCCTTCGTCGGCCTGAACACGCACGCGGGCCTGGCGCTGGTGTACATCGCCTACTCGCTGCCGTTCACCGTGTTCTTCCTGGCCGCCTTCTTCCGCACCCTGCCGACCGCGGTCGCGGAGGCGGCGCTGGTGGACGGCGCCTCGCACACGCGGGTCTTCTTCCAGATCATGCTGCCGATGGCCAGGCCGGGAATCGTGAGCGTCACGATCTTCAACGTGCTCGGCCAGTGGAACCAGTACCAGCTCCCGCTGGTCCTGCTGCAGGAGCGCGACAAGTGGGTCCTCACCCAGGGCATCGCCGACATCTCCACGGCCGCCGGCTACGACCAGGACTGGTCGGCGCTGTTCGCCGCGCTGACCCTCGCCATCCTCCCCATGCTCGTCGTCTACACCGTCTTCCAACGGCAGATCCAGACCGGCCTGACCGCGGGCGCGCTCAAGTAGCGGTGCCGCGCCGCGCTCAGTCCGGCGGCTCGATCTGCTCGTCCACGCGTGACTGCGCGGTCGATCCGTCCCACAGCCGTTCCCGGTGCGCGGCCTGCTCGGGGTCGCCCTCGGCGGCCCCCTCGCCGTGACCGGGGCGGACGGGCGCCGCCTCGGCCTCGGCCACGACCTGGGCGTCGCGCTGGTCCACCTCGTCCGGGTAGTCGTCGTCGTTCAGCGCCCGGTCCACGCGCTCGGCCGCCTCTTCCCCCGTGTACCTGGGATCAGGTGTCTCGCTCATGACGGTGCAGCTACCCACCAACCGGATGAAACACCATCACCCCGACGCGGATTCAGGACGGCAGTTGCTGCAGCGTCCAGGTGTTGCCGTCGGGGTCGCTGAACCAGGCGTAGGAGACCGTCGGCTTGCCCGGCGCGGTCATGTCCTCCACCTCGCCGATCTCCAGCCCTCTGGACACCAGCGCGGCCCGCGCGGCGTGGATGTCGGAGACCACCAGGTGCAGCCCGCGCACCACGCCGGGCGCGGTGTCGACCAGGCCGGTCCCGATCGCGATGGAGCAGGCCGAACCCGGCGGCGTGAGTTGCACGACCCTGAACTCATCGCTCGGCGAGAAGTCGAGGTCGCAGACGAACCCGGCCTTCTCCACGTAGAACGCCTTGGCACGGTCGACGTCCGAGACGGGGACGGGGATCAGTTCGAGCTTGAGGTCCATGTGCGCTCCTGACGGTCCTGGCAGGGGAAGGCTCCCCGCCGGGAGCCGCTCCCCAGTGTGATCGCCTTCGCGCCGCCTTGACAGGCGTTCGGCGCGATCCAGAGGAGCGCGCCGCTCACCGCCCCGCGCCGCTCACCGCCCCGCGCCGCTCACCGCCCCGCGCCGCTCACCGCCCTGCGCCGAGCAGCGCCTCGTCGGCGGCGGGCAGCCAGGAGCCCGCCGGGCGGTGCATCCACCCCTCCTCCTCGGCGACGGCCCGGAAGAGCGCGGTCAGCCCCGGATGCCGCAGCCCAGGCCGGTGCACCAGGCTGACCAGCGACAGCGGCACGGGGTCGACCAGCGGCCGGACCGTGACGCCGTCGATCTCGCCCCATCCCATGCTGGTCAGCACCGCCTCGCCGTGCCGCCGCATGTAGACCAGCAGTTCTTCGAGCCCGATCGGGGGCGCGTGCGGATCGGCGACCGTCAGGCCGAACTCCTCGGCCAGCAGCCTGCCCAGGTCGGTCCACTCGGTGGTGTTGGGGTTGCCGCCCATGACGTCGAGCGGGTAGCCGGCCAGCACGCCGAGCGGCACCTGCTCCAGCCGCGCCAGCGGGTGCCCCTCGGGCAGGATCACCGCCATCGGGTGCAGCCTGACGGGCACCTGGACCAGGCGCGCCCGCGTCTCGGCCGCCAGCCCCGCGAAGCGGCCGAACGACACGTCGGCGGCGCCCGCCAGGATCGCCGCCGCCCCGGCGGACAGCCCGCCGTGGAAGCGCGCCACGATCTCCGCCTCGGGCGCCAGCTCGCGCGCCCTGACCAGGTAGCGAGGCAGCGCCGCGCCGGGGCTGTTGAGGTCGACGAGCAGCGGCCCCGCGGCCCCGCGCATCGCGCTGACCAGCTCGTCGTGGACGGCCAGCAGCCGCCTGGCCAGCGGCGTCAGCCTGACGCCCGCCTCGGTCAGCTGGACCTGCCGGGTCGACCGGGTGAACAGCACCACGCCCAGGTGCTCCTCCAGGCGGCGGACGTCGCGGCTGAGCGCCTGCTGCGCCAGGTAGAGCCGGGCCGCGGCACGGCCGAAATGGAGCTCCTCGGCGACCGCGACGAACACCCGCAGGAGCCGGGGGTTGATGTCCACCGCCCAAGATTAACCACAGAAAGGCGTTAATCCGGACGGCAAAGGTGTTGGACGCCCTGTGCGGTTCGGCGGAAGCCTGGAGGGCATGGTTCTCCGTTTCTTCCGCTCCTTCGGGCTCGCCCCGGCACAGGCCTTCACGCTCCTCTCGCTTCCGCAGGGCGGCCCCTGGCTACCGTGACCGAGTTAAAAATGTAACTGAGTTACACTTATGGGATGACCGAACTCGAGACCGAGCGCGCCTATGTCGGCGACTGCAGGAAAGGGCTCCAGCGGATGCTTGAGGGCGCCCGCGACACCGTCATCGTGGGAGAGACCGTCGCGGGCGACCGCTACAGCGCCGAGCGGCTGGGCCGCCACCTCAAGAGCCTGGCCAAGGAGCTGAGCGAGGCCCCCGACGGACCTCCCTTCTTCGGCCGCCTCGACCTCGAGGACGGCCGCCGCCACCACATCGGCCGCCGCCACATCTCGGGGGAGACCGGCCACCCGCCGCTCGTGATCGACTGGCGGGCGCCGGTCTCCACCGCCTTCTACCGCGCGCATGCGGGCGACAGGCGCGGCGTCCGCATGCGCCGCAGGTACGGCTGGGCCGACCTGACCCTCACCGGCTTCGAGGACGAGCACCTCGACGGCCGCCCCCAGGCCGCCAGCGCGATCCTCGCCGCCGAGATCGAGCGGCCCAGGGTCGGGCCGATGCGTGACATCGTCGCCACCATCCAGCCCGAGCAGGACGAGCTGGTCAGGGCCGAGCTGGACCGGTCGATCTGCGTGCAGGGCGCCCCTGGCACCGGCAAGACGGCCGTCGGCCTGCACCGGGCCGCCTACCTGCTCTACGCCCACCGGCAGCGGCTCGACCGGCACGGCGTGCTCGTCCTCGGCCCCAACAGGGCCTTTCTCGGCTACATCGGCGCGGTGCTGCCCGCCCTCGGCGAGGTCGACGTCGAGCAGACGACGGTGGACGACCTGCTCCAGCGGGTCCGCGTGACGGGCACGGACTCCGTCGAGGCCGCGACCGTCAAGCACGACGAGCGCATGGCGGCGGTGCTCAGGAAGGCGCTGTACGGGCGGATCGCCAAGCCGGCCGAGCCGGTGGCGGTGCGCGACGGGGCCTTCGTGTGGCGGGTCCAGCAGGAGGACCTGCGGCGGATCGTCGACGACGCGCGGCGGGCGGCGCTGCCGTACCGGACGGGGCGGGAGCGGGTGCTGTCGCAGACGGTCGCGCTGGTCAGACGCCAGGCCGAGCTGCGCGGCCGCACCGCGACCGCGGCCTGGACGCGCGCGATGACCAGAGGGGTGACGGCCGCGATCGACGCCGTGTGGCCGAACGTGAAGGCCGAGGAGGTGCTGGCCGGGCTGCTCGCCGACCCGAGCGGCCCCGCCGACGGCATCCTCACCGCCGGGGAGCAGCAGGTCATCACCCGCGCGCGCACGCGCTGGACGGCGGCGGACGCGGTGCTGATCGACGAGCTCGACGGATTGCTCGACCGTCCGAAGGGCTACGGGCACGTGATCGTGGACGAGGCGCAGGACCTGTCGCCGATGCAGTGCCGCGCCATCGCCCGCAGGAGCGAGTACGGCTCGCTGACCGTGCTCGGCGACCTGGCCCAGGGCACCACGCCGTGGGCCGCGGCCGACTGGGCCGACCAGCTGAAGAACCTGGGCAAGCCGGACGCCACGGTGATCGCGCTGACGACCGGGTTCCGGGTGCCCGCCGCGGTCGTCGAGCTGGCCAACGGGCTGCTCGACGACCTGGGCGCCGACGTGCCGCGCACCCGCTCCTTCCGGACGGAGGGACAGCTCCTGCTGCGGCCGGCCGGCCAGGCGGCGGCGGCCGTCACCGCGGCCATGGCGCACGAGGGCTCGATCGGGGTGATCGCGGCCGACCGAGACCTGCCCGGCCTGGTGACGCGGCTGCGCGCGGCGGGCGTGGACCTCGCGCCGGTCGACGAGCCCGGCGCGAGGGTTACGGCGGTGCCGGCGAGCATGGCCAAGGGGCTGGAGTACGACCACGTGGTGGTCGTCGGCCCCGAGGCCATCGTCGCCGCGGAGCCGCGCGGCCTGAACCGCCTCTACGTGGCCCTCACCCGGGCGGTCTCGCGGCTCGACGTGGTCGGGCCGCTGCCGGTCACCCGGTCCGGCGCAGCGCGCGGGCCGCGCTGACCACGTTGGCCAGCGACGCCTCGACCTGCTCGTAGGTGCGGGTCTTCAGGCCGCAGTCCGGGTTCACCCACAGCCGCTCGGCGGGCAGCACGTCGAGCGCGGCCCTGAGCAGCGCGGCCACCTCGTCCTCGGCCGGCACGCGAGGGGAGTGGATGTCGTACACGCCCGGCCCCAGGCCGCGGGAGTAGCCACCCACGCCGCCCAGGATGCGCGCTCCCGACCTGGCCGACTCGATCGTGGTCACGTCGGCGTCCAGGCCGTCGATCGCGGCCAGGATCTGGTCGGCGTCCGAGTAGCACAGGTGGGTGTGGATCTGGGTGCGGTCGGCGGCCACACAGGTGGCCCTGCGGTAGGCGGCCACCGCCCACTCCAGGTAGTCCGCCTGGCCGCTCGCGCGCAGCGGCAGCAGCTCGCGCAGCGCCGGCTCGTCCACCTGGATGACGGAGATGCCCGCCGCCTCCAGGTCGCGCACCTCCTCGGCGATGGCGTCGGCGACCTGCCAGGTCACCTCGCGCAGCGGCAGGTCGTCGCGGACGAACGACCACGCCACGATCGTGACCGGCCCGGTCAGCATGCCCTTGACCGGCTTGCCGGTCAGCGACTGCGCGTAGCCCGCCCACCGCACGGTGATGGGGGCGGGCCGGCGCACGTCGCCGTGCAGCAACGGCGGCCTGGTGCAGCGCGAGCCGTACGACTGGACCCACCCGTGCCTGGTGACGGCGAACCCGTCGAGGTGCTCGGCGAAGTACTGCACCATGTCGTTGCGCTCGGGCTCGCCGTGGACGAGCACGTCGAGGCCGAGCCGTTCCTGGAGCCTGATCGCGCGCTCGATCTCCTTCTCCACCAGTGCCTCGTAGTCGGCCACCGGCAGCGTCCGGTCGGCGCGGGCCGCCCGCAGCTCGCCGGTCTGGGGGAAGGAGCCGATCGTGGTGACCGGCAGCGGCGGCAGGCCGAGATGCTCGGCCTGTGCCCTGGCCCGCACCGGGTAGGGGCTGCGGGCGGGCGGCGGGGCGCTCTCCCGGCGCGGCGGCGCCGCCTTCTCCTCGGCCGCCGGGGTGGCGCCCTCGGCGAACAGCCGCGCCAGCGTGACCACCTCGGCCACCTTCTCCTCGGCGAACGCCAGCCGCTCGCGCAGCTCGGGCGCCAGCTCGTCCTCCACCGCCACCGTGTACGGCACGTGCTGCAGCGAGCACGAGGTGCTCACCACCACCCGCTCCGCCCGTACGGCACGCAGCGCCTCCAGCGCCCCAGCGGGAGCGGTCCGCCACACGTCACGCCCCGACACCACGCCGGCCACGACCGTCTTGCCCGGCAGCGCGGGCACCCGGCCGCCGCGTACCAGGTCCACCCCGATCGCCTCGACGGGCGTGGCCGCCAGCACGGGCAGCGCCTCGCCGAGGTCGCCGAAGTAGCTCGCCACCAGCAGGCCAGGCCTGGCCGCCGTCGACCCGAGGCGGTCGTAGGCGGCCCGCACCGCCGCCAGCTCGGCCGGAGTCCGGTCGCCGACCAGCGCCGGCTCGTCGAGCTGCGCCCACGCCACCCCTTCGGCGGCCAGCGCCGACAGCAGCTCCTCGTAGCAGTCCAGCACCTCGTCGAGCCGGTCGAGCGCGCCGGCCAGCAGCAGGAAGGTCACCGGGCCGACCACCACGGGCCGCGTCTCGAACCCGAGCGCCCTGGCCTGCCGTACCTCGCCGAGCGGCTTGGCGGCGTCCAGCTTGAAGACGGTGCCGGGCCCGATCTCCGGCACGATGTAGTGGTAGTTGGTGTCGAACCACTTGGTCATCCGCAGCGGCGCCAGGTCCCGGGTGCCGCGGGCCATCGCGAAATAGGGGTCCTCGGCGTCCCTGTAGCGCTCGGGCACCGCGCCGAGCAGCACCGCCGTGTCGAGCACCTGGTCGTACAGCGAGAAGGTGTTGGAGGGCAGCCCTTCCAGCCCGAGCTCGGCCAGCCGCCGCCACGTCCGCTCGCGCAGGTCGGCGCCCACCCGCTCCAGCTCCGCGCGGCCGGTGCGCCCGTCCCAGTACGCCTCGAGGGCCCGCTTCAGCTCGCGGTTCGGCCCGATCCGCGGATAGCCCAGGACGGTGGACGAAGGAAAAGAAGTCATGGGCCCACCGAACACGGGCGGCCGGCCCGGGTGCATCATGAATTGATGCTGCTTATGCTTCGGGAGATCCAGTGTTTCGAGCGCGTCGCCGCGCTGCGGAGCTTCTCCCGTGCGGGCGCCGAGCTGGGGATGTCGCAGCCCGCGGTCAGCCAGGCCGTCACCCGCCTGGAGAAGGCGCTGAACATGCGGCTGTTCGACCGGTCGGCCCGGGCGGTACGGCTGACTCCCGAGGGCACGGCGCTGCTCGGCCCCGCGCATCAGGTGCTCGACAGCGTACGGTCGTTCGGCCATGAGGCGGCCCGGCTGGCCAGGCCGGTCATCCATCTGGCTTATCCACCGCTGGCGGGGCCGCTCGTGGCGCGCATCGCCCGGAGGCTCGCGGGACGCGGGATCGCGGTCGAGCTCCTGGCGGCCGGGCGCGGCGCGGCGGCGAAGGCGCTGGACGCGGGCGAGGCGTCGGCGGCCATCGTGGCCGTTCCCGCGCCGCCCAGGTTCGTCACGGGCGCCCGGTTCCACGTCAGCGTCGACCGGCTGGCCGTACCGGTGGACCACGCGTGGCGGTCCAGGGTCACGGCCGCCGAGCTGGGCGGCCGTGACGTGCTGATCCCCGGCGGGCGCTGGACGGGACTGCCGGGCAGGCACCGGCAGGTGGCCGACGACGACTTCGCCGCGGCGCTCGACCTGGTCGCCGCGGGAGCGGGGCTGCTGCCCATCCCGCAACTGGTCGCCAGGACCGTGCGCCGCGACGACATCAGGTTCGTCCCGCTGGAGGCGGGGGAGCTGCGCCTGACCTACACGCTGGCGTGGGCGGGGGAGGCGGTCACGCCGGAGCTGATGGCCCTCGTCCAGGCGGTGCAGCAGGCGTTGTGGACGCGGTGACGTTCTTCAACGCCTCGCGCCGGCTCAGGCCGCTGATGCCCTTGGCCTCGACGTAACGGACGACCTCACGGGGGTTGGTCTTGGCGTACTCGCGCAGCGCCCAGCCGATCGCCTTGCGGGCGAAGAAGTCGATGTCGGACAGGCTCGGCTCGATGCAGGCGTAGAGCAGCGCCGTGTCGGTGCGTTCCTTGAACCTGTTCTGGGCCAGGATCGCGGTGCGGCGCTTCCACAGGTTCTCCGTGTGCGCCCACTCCAGCAGTAGCGACCGCATCGCGCCGGGGTAGGCGGCCAGCAGCCCGCCCACCCGGTGGGTGGCGATCTCGTCGACCAGGTCCCACCACGCCCCCGAGACGACCATCTCCTCGTACATCGGGACGGTGTAGAGGGTCTGGTACTCCCGGTAGTGGCGGGAGCCCGACAGCTCGATCGCCGCGTAGCGCTCCTCGCGGAACTCCGCCTCCCGCCACAGCTCCAGCACCGCGCGCCGCCACTCGGGCGCGCTCTCGACGCGGTGCTCGGCGAAGACCCGCTTCAGCGCTGCCTTCCTCGGCACGGACTGCACGCCGAGGAAGGGCATCTCCGACTTCATGTACGCCTGCATGGCCGGAGCCTTGTCCGGCTCGGCGATCTCCCGCAGCGCCAGCCGTACCGCCTTGGCGAGGCTCATGCCTTGGACTGGGTGGTCCGCTCGCCGGTGGCCAGGCCGTCGAAGAGCACGGTGATGTAGTGCTCGGCCAGGCCCGTGGTGTTGAGCCTGCCCCCAGGCCGGAACCAGCGCACCGCCACCCAGATCGTGTCGCGGATCATGCGGTAGGTCAGCTTCGGGTCGACGTCGGCGCGGAACTGCCCGGCCGCCTGCCCCGCCTTGATCTGCCGCACCCACATCTGCTCCACGTCGTCCTCGGCCTTGACGAGGTAGTTGAAGCGGGGGAACTGGCGCAGGTAGTTCCAGTCGTTCTGCATCACGGTGATCGCGGCCCGGTGCGGCTCCAGCGTGCCGAACCCGATGCGGACCATCTCCGACAGCACCGTGCGCGGGTCGCCGCCGCTCTCCTGGGCCGCCCGGTAGCGGGCGATCAGGTCGTCGAGGAAGGTGGACAGCACCTCGTCGACGATCGTCTCCTTGGAGTCGAAGTGGTGGTAGAGACTTCCTGAGAGGATGCCGGCCTCGTTGGCGATCTCGCGAACGGTCGTCGCCTGGAAGCCCTTGCGTGCGAAGATCTCCGCGGCGAGCTTCACGAGGTGGTCACGGCGCTCGGAGGCCGATCCCGACGCGGCGGCGCGCTTGGTCTTCGGCGGCGCGGCGGTCGGGTTCTTTCGCGTTGTCACGCCTCCATTATGGGCCTTTGCGCAATCGCTTGTTCACCGAACACCCGCAGCTCACCGGCGGTTCCTATGCGAACCAAGCGCTTGCTAGGATTCTGCCATGAGCGAGGCCTACATCGTCGGCGCGGTCAGGACCCCCGTGGGGCGCAAGAACGGCGGCCTGGCCGGGGCGCATCCCGCCGACCTCGGCGCCCACGTCATCACCGCGGTCCTGTCCGGCGTCGACCCCGCGGCGGTCGACGACGTGATCTTCGGCTGCGTCGACACGGTCGGCCCCCAGGCCGGCGACATCGCCCGCACCTGCTGGCTCGCGGCCGGTCTGCCGGAGGAGGTGCCGGGGGTGACCGTCGACCGGCAGTGCGGTTCCTCGCAGCAGGCGCTGCACTTCGCGGCCCAGGCGGTGCTCTCGGGCACGGCCGACCTGGTGGTGGCGGGCGGCGTGCAGAACATGAGCATGGTCCCGATCTCATCGGCCATGACCTTCCCCGGATTCGACACGCCGTTCTCCGGCTCGAAGGGCTGGGCGGCGCGGTACGGCTCGCAGGAGATCTCCCAGTTCGCCGGCGCCGAGCGGATCGCCGCCTCGTGGGGCATCACCCGCCAGGAGATGGAGGCCTTCGCCCTCACCTCGCACGAGCGGGCCCTGCGCGCCATCGACACCGGACGGTTCGCCGGGCAGATCGTCCCGTACGAGGGCGTCGCTGTGGACGAGGGCCCGCGCAGGGACACCTCGCCCGAGAAGATGGCGGCGCTGCGCCCGCTGCTGCCCGACGGGTCACTGACGGCCGCCCTGTCCTCGCAGATCTCCGACGGGGCCGCCGCGCTGCTGGTCGCCTCCGAGCGGGCCGTACGCGAGCACGGGCTGCGGCCACGCGCCCGCGTCCACCACCTGTCGGTACGCGGCGCCAACCCCGTCGTCATGCTCGACGCGCCCATCCCCGCCACCGAGCACGCGCTGGCCAGGGCGGGCATGTCCATCGGCGACTTCGACGCGGTCGAGATCAACGAGGCGTTCGCCTCCGTGGTGCTGGCCTGGCTGAAGGCGACCGGCGCCGACCCCGCGATCGTCAACCCCAACGGCGGCGCCATCGCCCTCGGTCACCCGCTGGGCGCCACGGGCGCGGTGCTGGCGGTGAAGCTGCTGCACGAGCTGGAGCGCACCGGCGGACGCTACGGCCTGCAGACCATGTGCGAGGGCGGCGGCCAGGCCAACGTCGCCATCGTCGAGCGCCTCTAGGAGGGCAGGGAGGGCCCGCGCATCGCCTGGCGGGCCTTGCCCATGGCCGCCGTCATCGCCTCCAGCTCCTCGGGGGTGAGCAGGTCGATGAGGAACCTGCGCACCACCTCGACGTGTCCTGGCGCGATCTCCTCGAGCAGCCCCGCGCCCGCCTCGGTGAGCACCGCGAGCACGCCCCTCTCGTCGGCGGGGCAGGTGGTGCGCTCCACCAGGCCGCGCTTCTCCAGCTGGGCGATCTGGTAGGTCAGCCCGCTCTTCGACACCACCACCCCGCGCGCCAGCTCCGTCATCCGCATCCGCCGCTCGGGGGTGGCTGCCAGCAGGGTGAGGATCTCGTACTGCGGATGCGTGAGGCCCGCCGCGCTCTTCAGCTGCTCCTCGATGCGCCTCTCCAGCAGGTGCGAGGCGACCAGGAAGGCCTTCCAGGCGGCCATCTCCTTCGCCTTCAGCCATCGTGTTTCGCTCACGTTCGCCAGTCTATGAGTTGTTCGGATTTGAACGACTGCTTAGGATGGGATTGTTCAAATCCGAACAACAATGACGGAGGCATCCACCATGGCCCGATCGATCACGCTGCTCCTCGCCAGGCTGGCCATCGGGGTCACCTTCCTGCTGCACGGCTGGGCGAAGTTCACCTCCATCGGCATCTCGGGTGTCAGCGCCATGTTCGAACAGGCCGGTGTCCCGCTGCCGGCCCTGGCCGCCCCGGCCGTGGCCCTGCTGGAGGTGGCGGGCGGCGTCGCGCTCATCGCCGGCGCCGCGCTGCCGGTGGTGGGGGTCCTGCTGGCCCTCGACATGGTCGGCGCGATCGTCTTCGTCCACCTGCCCAACGGCTTCTTCGCCGACAAGGGCGGCATCGAGCTCCCGCTCGTCCTCGGCGCGGCCTGCCTCGCGCTGGCGTTCACCGGCGGGGGAGTGCTCGCGGCCGACGGCCTGTGGCAGCGCCGGAAGGAGACCGTCGCGGCGTGAGGCCTGCGCGCAGGGTTGCCGCGTTCGACAGGGGCGGATCCCGCCGGCCGGAAGTGGTCCGTACACTTGCCGGGTTCGTTACCGAGGGTCGTGGGGCCGGGCGTGCTGACGTCCGAAAATGACTCTAGAAAATAGGAAACTTTCCTATTAGATTTCGAGTCATGCCCAACCCTGGCCGCGACTTGCTTCGCCTTGCCGACTCCGTCATCCTCCCCGGATTCGTGGGGACGACGCCCCCCGACTGGCTCCGCCGCCGGCTGTCCGGCGGCCTGGCCGGGGTCGTGCTCTTCTCCCGCAACATCGCCGACCCCGCCCAGGTGGCGGCGCTGACGTCGGCGCTGCACGCCGAGAACCCCGCGGCGCTGGTGGGCGTGGACGAGGAGTCCGGCGAGGTGACCAGGCTCGAGGTCGCCCAGGGGAGCAGCCGGCCTGGCAGCTACGCGCTCGGCGTGGTCGACGACGTCGCGCTCACCGAGGAACTGGCCCGCGACCTCGGGCGTGACCTCGCCGCGGCGGGGATCACGATCGATTTCGCCCCCTCGGCCGACGTGAACTCCAACCCCGGCAACCCCGTCATCGGCCTGCGCGCCTTCGGCGCTGACCCCGAGCTGGTGGCCAGGCACACCCGGGCCTTCGTCAGAGGGCTGCAGGCCACCGGCGTGGCCGCCTGCGCCAAGCACTTCCCCGGCCACGGCGACACCGCCGTCGACTCCCATTACGGCGTGCCGGTCGTGGCCGGAGAGATCGAGGAGCACCTGTCGCCCTTCCGCGCCGCCATCGACGAGGGCGTGCGGGCGATCATGACGGGCCACCTGCTCGTCCCCCGCTACGACGACCAGCGGCCCGCCACGCTCAGCCCCCACGTGCTGACCGCTCTCCTGCGCGAGGAACTCGGCTTCGACGGCGTGGTCATCACCGACGGGATCGAGATGGCGGCCGTCTCCGGCGCGTACGGCGTCGGCGGCGCGTCGGCCATGGCGATCGCCGCGGGCGCCGACGCCATCTGCGTCGGCGGGGAACGGTCGGACGAGGCGACGGCCGTCGAGGTGCGCGACGCGATCGCCCACGCCGTCCTGGAGGGCAGGCTGCCCGAGGACCGCCTCGCCGAGGCCGCGCGTAGGGTCACGGGCCTCGGCGCGTGGTCGGCCGCGACCAGGGCGGCGCAGCGCGCCCGCAGTGGGGCCGAGGAAGGGCACGCGGTCGAGGGCGAGATCGGCCTCATCGCCGCCCGCCGCGCCGTCAGGGTCACCCGCAGGACGGCCGCGCGGGTCCTGCCGCTGACCGTCGCGCCGCAGGTCGTCGAGTTCTCCCCGGAGATGAACCTGGCCATCGACAAGGGCACGCCGTGGGGCGTGGGCGAGCCGCTGAGCAAGCTCCTGCCCGGCACCACCGTCACCAGGCTCACCGCCGAGGAGTCGCGCGCCGCCGTCCTCGAGAACCTGATCAGGGCCGCCACGGACCGCCCGCTGGTGATCGTCGCCCGCGACGCCCACCGCCACCCGTGGCAGGCCGAGGCGATCAGCCACCTGCTCACCGCCCGTGCCGACGCGGTGGTGGTGGAGATGGGCCTGCCCGAACGCGCCGACCTCGGCGCGGTCCACATCGCGACGTACGGCTCGGCCAGGGTCTGCGGCCAGGCCGCCGCGGAGGTGATCACCGGTACCCTCTGACGTCGTGGACTTCGACGGCGAGGACCTCTCCCACCTCTCGATGACCGACCGCCTCCCCGCGGACGAGCCGCACGTCTTCCGTGACTGCGACCTCACCGCGACCGACTTCTGGGGCGCGTCGCTGGCCGGGGCCAGGTTCGAGTCGTGCGTGCTGGAGCAGACCGACTTCCGCAAGGCCGACCTGGACGGCGCGGTGTTCACCGGTGGGGGAGGGCTGCGGACCAGGTTCGCCGACGCCGACCTGCTCGACGCCGTCTTCACCGACGTCGACCTGTCCTCGGCGCACTTCGGCGGCGCGCTGCTCACCGACGCCGCCTTCACCGGCTGCCGGATGATCGGCGCGTCGCTCACCGGCTCGAGGGGCACCGGGTTCACCCTCGCCCGCTCGAACCTGACCATGGCCAACCTGGGCGGCTGCTCCCTGCGCGGTCAGCGGCTCGACGGCATCAGGTTCGACGACGCCGACCTGTCGGGGTGCGACTTCACCGAGGCCGTCCTCAGCGACTGCCGCCTGGTCGGCACGAGGGTGCTCCAGACCGTCTTCGCCAAGGCCGACCTGCGCGGCGCCGACCTCGGCCAGCCCGACGACGCCAAGCTGCGCGCCCTGTCCGGGGCGATCATCAACCAGGCGCAGGCCAACGCGATCCTCGCCGCACGCGGCCTCACCGTGGTGTGAGCCCGCCCCCGGCACCGGATGGCATGCGCCCGTGCGAGCTCACCGTGGTGCGAGCCCGCCCCCGGCACCGGATGGCGTGAGCCCGTGCCGGCTCAGCGCGGTGTGAGCCGCCGCAGCGTCTCGTCCGCCTCGGCCATGATCCGCCCGATCAGCTCCTCGCACGAGGGCAGGTCGTCGAGCACGCCGACCACCTGCCCCGCCGCCATGACGCCGAGATCGGTACGGCCGTCGACCATGGCCGCCCGCAACAGCATCGGGGTGTTGGCCGCCTGCAGCACCTGGGACCAGGTCAGGTCCCTGCCCTTCCGCATCCCGCGGCCCTCGGCCAGCAGGTGCGGCCAGGACAGCCCCGACAGCCGCTTGAAGCGGGCGGCGTTGACGACCGCGCGCAGCAGGCGGGCGCGTTCGAGCGAGGCGACGAACGGCGTGGCGAGCACCCGGTGCGGCACCCCGTCGACCTTGCGGGTCACGAGCGTGTCGGTGGCCTCCAGGTAGAGCCGCTTCACCTGGTCGGGTACCGGGGAGTCGGAGGTGAGCAGGAATCGGGTGCCCATGGCGATGCCCGCCGCGCCGTACGCCATGGCCGCCACCAGGCCGCGGCCGTCGAAGAAGCCGCCCGCGGCGACGACGGGGATGTCGACGGAGTCGACGACCTGGGGCAGCAGCAGGGTGGTGGGGATCGGCCCGGTGTGCCCGCCGCCCTCGCCACCCTGGACGATCACCGCGTCCACCCCCCACGCGGCGACCTTCTCGGCGTGGCGGCGCGCGCCGACGGACGGGACGGTGACGACGCCCGCCTCCTTCAGTCTGGCGATCAGCTCCCGGCGCGGGGCGAGGGCGAAGGAGGCGACCCTGACACCCTCGCGGATCATGACCTCGACGCGTTCGTCCGCGTCGGCGGCGTCGGAGCGGATGTTGACGCCGAAGGGCGCGTCGGTGCGCTCCTTCACCTCGCGGATCGCGGTCGTCATCTGGCCCAGGGACATGGTGGAGGCGGCGATGACGCCGAGGCCGCCCGCCGCCGAGGTGGCCGCGGCCAGCCGGGCACCCGCCACGTAGCCCATGCCGGTCTGCACGATCGGGTACCGGCAGCCGACCAGGTCGGTGAGCGCGGTTCTCACAGCGACTCGCCGCGCAGGCCGCCGGGGTCGAGCGTCTCCAGGATGCGGCGCTCCTCGTCGGTCGGCAGGCGGGTCGTCGGCACGTCGGGCGGAACGGCCAGCTCGAAGCCGGTCGCCGCCACCACCTCGGCCACGCTGACGCCCGGATGGACCGAGATCAGCCGCATCGACCCGTCGGGGGCGCCCAGGTCGAGCACCGCCAGGTTCGTCACCACTCTGCGGACCATCGGGCAGCCCACGCCGGAGACCATGTCGACCTTCTCGACGAACACCCGCGGGCCGTGCCGGGGGATCCAGTAGCTGGTGGGGCAGCAGACGGTGTTGCCGGGCGCCCCCCGCACGCCCAGGAGCTGGGCCTTCGGCCGCTCCCACGGGCCGATGCAGGAGATGTTGGTGTTGCCGTGCCTGTCGATCTGCGAGGCGCCGAGGAACACGTGCCGCCTGCCGTTCAGCACCAGCCACAGGTGGTCGCGGACGGGCAGCCAGCCCTCCACCACGCCGGGCGCGTCGCCGGTCAGCAGGCACACGCCGTCGGTCGTGATCAGGTCGGGCTCGAACGTCATCCTGGCCAGGCGCGCGGCCAGCATCGTGATCGGCCCGCCGATCCCGGCAGCCACGATCTCGCCGTCGCCCCTGAACGCCTCGGCGCAGGCGACCACGCACACATCAGCCCTGCTCATGGTGATACTCCTGCCACGGGGTCGTCGCGTAACGGCGCTGCTCGGTCTCGTCCCTGCCGTAGTCGGGCTCGCACGAGGTGAATCCCGCGCCTCCTGGCGCCTCGACCACGCCGGTCACGAACGACCTGCTGATCAGCAGCGACTGCACCGGCCCCTCCTTCAGCAGGTCGGCGCTGTCGACGAGCCGCTCGCAGGAGACGTAGCAGCTCGTGGCGGCCTTGGCGTAGAGGTCGTCGAAGTAGGGGTCGGGGCCGAGATACTGCGCGTTGCCGCGCCTGTCGGCCCTGTTGAGGTGCACCAGCGCCACGTCCATGGTCAGCGCGGGCGCCGCGACCAGGTCCTCCTCCGTGTACGGCGAGCGCACGGTCCGCAGCTCGGGGTTGACGCGCATGACGTCGGAGCCGAGCCCCGCCCTGGTCGGCAGGAAGGGCAGCCGGTGCGCGGCGGCGAGCAGGCCGAACATGAACATGCCCTCGTCGTACTCGGTGAACTCGATCGCGCCCTGCTGGCGGGCGGTCCTGAAGTGCGGTTCGAGGGGGATGGTGTCGAGCGTCACGAAGGGGGCCACGACCTTGCGCACCTTGCCGGCGGCGCACAGCATGCCGACGTCGGCGCCGCCGTACGAGATGATCGTCAGGTCGGTGGCGGGTGCTCTGAGCAGGGCGCCGACCAGCGCCATCGGCTTGCGGCGCGACCCCCATCCGCCGACGCCGACCGTCATGCCGCTCTCGATCCTGGCCGCGACCTCGTCGGCCGTCATCACCTTGCTCACCGCAGGAACCTCTCCCTGTGTTCGTCGCCCGTGCCCATCAGATTCAGCTCGAAGGTGAGGCCCTGCTCGAAGCGGTAGCTGTGCTTGACGTCCACCGGGTCGATGCCGTTGAGCGACTCCTTGGCGCGCCTGATGACGTAGGGATCCTTGCCGGCGATCACGTCGGCCACCTCCATGGCGGCCTCGAGCAGCTTGTCGCGGGCCGTCACCCGCAGCACGGAGCCGAAGGCGTGCAGCTCCTGCGCGGTGACGTTCCTGCACGTGTAGACCATGGCGCGCACGAGGTGCTGCGGCACCAGCCGGGCCAGGTGGGTGGCCGCGCCGAGCGCGCCCCTGTCGACCTCGGGCAGGCCGAAGTAGGCGTCGTCGCTGGCGACCACGATGTCGGCGTTGCCGGCCAGGCCGACGCCGCCGCCGAGGCAGAAGCCGTGCACCGCGGCGACCACCGGCACCGCGCAGTCGTACACGGCGGCGAACGCCTCGTAGCAGCCCCTGTTGGCGCCGACGAGCGCGGAGTGGCCCGCGCTCCGCTGCATCTCCTTGATGTCCACGCCCGCGTTGAACCCGCGGCCCTCGGCTCTCAGCACCACGACCCTGGTCCCGGGGTCCTGCCCCGCGGCGTGGACGGCCCGCGCCAGGTCGTGCCAGTCCCGCACTCGCAGCGCGTTGACCGGGGGGACGTCGACGACCACCTCGGCGATCGGTCCCGCCCGCAGCGTGATTCCCATGACGCTCCTGTTGTTACCTAACGCTTGCTTGGTACCGTAGCATCCGTGATCTCCTACGACTACACCGGCAAGGTGGTCCTGGTGACGGGCGGCACCAAGGGGCTCGGGCGGGGGATCGCCCGCGCCTTCCGGTCGGCGGGCGCCGAGGTGGTCGTCTGTGCCAGGACCCCGCCGGACGAACCCGTCGACGGGGCCGGTGTCCGGTTCGTCCGGGCGGACGTGCGCGACCCCGAGGACCTGGAACGGCTGTTCGGCGGGCTCGACCGGCTGGACGTGGTGGTCAACAACGCCGGCGGCGCGCCGTACGCGATGGTCGCCGGCACCTCGCCCCGCCTGCACGCCCGCGTCATCGAGCTCAACCTGACCGCGCCGCTCCTGGTGTCCCAGCGGGCGCACGCGCTGCTCGCCGCCACGAGCGGCGCGGTGATCATGATCGGCAGCACGAGCGGCACCCGCCCGTCCCCTGGAACCTCCGCGTACGGCGCGGCCAAGGCGGGCCTGCACCATCTGGCCGCCTGCCTGGCCGCCGAGTGGGCCCCCGAGGTCAGGGTGAACACGATCGTGGTCGGCCTGGCCAGGACCGAGAACGCCGGCGAGCACTACAGGGACAGGATCGAGCTCCTCAGCGCGACCATCCCGGCCGGGCGGATGGCCGAGCCGGACGACGTCGGCGAGGTGTGCCTCTGGCTGGCGGGTGCCCGTTACGTCACGGGGGCGCAGGTTCTCGTGCACGGGGGCGGCGAGACCCCTGCCTGGAAGTGGCTGGCATCTGATGAAATCTCCCGATAACCCAAGGAGGTCGCGTGGCGAGGATCTGTGAAGGCCGGGTCGTGATCGTGACGGGTGCCGGGCGCGGCATCGGCAGGGCGCACGCGCTGGAGTTCGCCCGGCAGGGTGCCAAGGTCGTCGTCAACGACCTCGGCACGGGGCGCGACGGCGGCGGCAGGTCGGGCGCCCCCGCCCTCGAGGTGGTCGAGGAGATCCGCGACCTGGGCGGCCAGGCCGTGGCCAACTGTGACGACGTGGCCGACTGGGACGGCGCGGCCAGGCTGGTCAAGATGGCGGTCAGCGCCTTCGGCAGGCTGGACGTGCTGGTCAGCAACGCGGGCTTCCTGCGCGACCGGATGCTCGTCTCGATGACCGAGCACGAGTGGGACGAGGTGATCAGGGTCCATCTCAAGGGCCACTTCCTCCCCTTACGGCACGCCGCCGCCCACTGGCGGGAGCGGTCGAAGGCCGGCGATCGGGTCGCGGCCCGCGTCGTGCACACCTCGTCGGGGGCGGGCCTGCTCGGCAGCGTCGGGCAGGGCAACTACGCGGCGGCCAAGGGCGGCATCGCCACCCTCACCCAGGTCGCGGCAGCGGAACTGGCCCGCTACGGGGTGACGGTCAACGCCATCGCGCCCGCCGCCAGGACCAGGATGACCGAGGAGGTGTTCACGGCCACGATGGCCAGGCCGGAGCACGGATTCGACCCCATGGACCCGGCCAACGTGGCCCCGCTGGTGGCCTGGCTCGGCTCGGTCGCCTCCGGCCACGTGACCGGCCGGGTCTTCGAGGTGGAGGGCGGGCGGATCGGACTGGCCACCGGCTGGCGGCACGGGCCCGCGGTCGAGAAGGGCGGCCGGTGGGATCCCGCCGAAGTGGGCCCGGCGGTCGACGCTCTGCTGGCCCAGGCGCCCGAACCCGAGCCGGTCTACGGCTCGTGAGCAGAACAATCTTCTGATTACTAAGAGCTACCCATCAACTGCACTCAGCTATATGATCGCTTTGGCTTTGACCCACCCGGTCAAGCGGAGTCAACGGGATGGCCGCGCGCTACGGGCCCATGCGTGCCGCCGTCCGCGACCCCAACTGGCGAAGGAGCTGAAGTGATCAAGAAGCTGTGCGCAACCGGTGCCCTCGTGGCAGCGGCCGCGGGCGCCACGCTGCTGGCGCCCCCCGCACACGCCGACACGTGGACGAGCAACTGGAGCCACAACAGCGACGCCTGGCTGTCGGGCAACACCTTCGGGAACGTGCGGGCCGCCAACGTCGGCGCCGGTCGGTCCACGAACGTCAACAACATCAACGGCATCGCGAACACGGCCTCCAACGGCAGCATCGTGGTGACGTACATCTTCTACTAGCCACCACGTCCTCCCCCACGGATGGAACGTTCCACAACAACCTGACCTGGAAGGTAGCCGACATGCTCAAGAAGCTCTGCGTCACCGGAATCGTCGTCGCCGCCGCGGGCGCCACCCTCATGAGCGCCCCCGCCAGCGCCGACACCTACATCCGCAACAGCAGCCACAACCACGGGGCCGTCCAGTCGGGCAACAACTTCGGCAACGTGTTCGCGGGCAACTTCGGCACCCGTGGCGCGACCAACGTCAACAACATCAACGGCAACGCCATCACCGCCACCAACCGCAGCGGCGTCGGCGTCAGGTTCTGGGTCGACTAGTCGGCCTCATCAGCGTGCGAGCCGGGTCGGCGACGACCCGGCTCGCGCCTGTTGCGTAACATCCGTCGGGTGACGATCTGTGCATATGTGACATGTGATAGCGCTGAGTCCCGCGACGACGAGCGTGATCCGGTGCTGGCCGCCTGGCGCGCGGCAGGCATCGAGGGCAGGGCGGTCCGGTGGGACGATCCCGGTGTCGACTGGAGCGTGTTCGACGCCGCCGTGGTCCGTTCCGTATGGGACTACGTCGACAGGCGCCCGGAGTTCCTGGCGTGGGCGAAGGCGACCGCCGGCGTGACCCGGCTGCTCAACCCGGCGCCGATCCTCGACGCCAACACCGACAAGACCTACCTGCGCGAGTTGGGCCTGCCGGCCGTGCCGACGCACTGGTCGGCCGACGACCTGCCGGACTGGGCCGAGTACGTCGTCAAGCCGGCGGTCTCGGCGGGAGCGCGCGACACGATCAGGACCACCGACAGGGCGGTGGCGAGGGCGCACGCGCAGGCGCTGGTGGACGCGGGCCGTACGCCGATGGTCCAGCCGTACCTCGACATGGTCGAGGCCGAGGGCGAGACGTCGCTGCTCTATTTCAACAGGACCTTCAGCCACGCCGTCCGGCGCAACGCGATGCTCGCCGGCGGGCAGACCCTCGCCGACAACGGCCGCGCCGACCCGCGCACGCCGGCCCCCGACCTGGTCGAGCTGGCCGAGAAGGTGCTCGCGGCGGTGCCGGGCGACCTGCTCTACGCCAGGGTCGACCTGATCAGGCTCCCGGACGGCAGCCCCGCCCTGATGGAGCTGGAGCTCACCGAGCCCTACCTCTATCTGAGCCACATGGACGGCGCGGCCGACCGGCTCGCCCAAGCGCTCACCGAGCTGCTCTGAGGGGCGGAAAACCCGTTGCGCGGTGCGGCGGCGGGTTGGTTGACTGCGCACGACGAGCAGGAACACGAGCGACGCGAGGGGGAATGTTGATGCCCGCGGCCACCGAGGTCGCCGTCGCGCGCCCTCGAGCGGACTCATCCCCTGGCCGGAGCGGCCCGCGGGGCTGATCCCGCCTGGCGTGACGGCGGCACAGGTGTCCCGTCCGCAACGCCTCGAAAGTGCTACTCCGTTGCCTCGTAAGAGTTCGTTCCGCTGCGTCAACTGCCGGCTCGACGTCCCCATGGACGCGCCCGGCACCCGTCACCGCAACCACTGCCCGACCTGCCTGTGGTCCCGCCACGTCGACAGGACCCCCGGCGACCGCGCCGCCGACTGCGCGGCGGGGATGGCGCCCATCGCCATCCACGTCCGCCAGGGCGGCGAGTGGCAGATCATCCACCGCTGCACCTTCTGCGGCGAGCTCGACGCCAACCGCATCGCGGGCGACGACAACCCGCTCACGCTGATGCGCCTGGCCGTCGCCCCGCTCGCGCAGCCGCCCTTCCCGCTCGACTGGTTCGCCCGCCTCTGAGCCTCAGGCGGTGATGCCCCCGTCCACCGGGATCACCGCGCCCGTCAGGTAGGCGCCCGCCCGCGAGGACAGGAAGATCGCCGCCCCGGCCATGTCGTCGGGGCGGCCGATCCGGCCCAGCGGCACGCCGGCGGCGACCAGCTCGCGGGTGGCGGGATCGTCGAGGGCGAAGGCCATCATCCTGGAGTCGAACGGGCCTGGGGCGATCGCGTTGACCGTGATGTGCTGGGGGGCGAGCTGCCTGGCCAGGTGCCTGGTCAGCATGTGGACTCCCGCCTTCGCCGCGGAGTAGGCGTAGTTCTCCATCGCCGGAACCCTGATGCCGTCGACGGAGCCGATGTTGATCACCCGGGCCGGGTCGTCGGCGTCCGCCGCCGCGCGCAACTGGGGGAGGAAGCGCTGAGTGAGGAAGAAGGCGCCCTTCACGTTGATGCCCCAGAGCTTGTCGAAGGCGTGCTCGGGATACTCCTCCAGCGGGGCGCCCCAGGTCGCCCCCGCGTTGTTGACCAGCACGTGCAGCGGCCCCTCGACCGCCTCGGCCAGCCTGTCGACGCCCTCGGGCGTCGACAGGTCGGCCGGCACGGCCACGCAGCCCAGCTCGTCGGCGGCCTTGGCGACCTCGGCCGTCTTGCGCGCGGAGATGTGGACCGTGGCTCCGGCCGCGACGAACCCCGCCGCGATCATCCGCCCGATGCCCCTGGAGCCGCCCGTGACGACGACCTTCTTGCCTTCCACCGAGAACAGCGTCATGGTGGGGAAGCATGCCATACCGACCAGTCGGTTTCCAGGGTGGTCACAGGCCGGGGATGCGGCCGTTCCTGAACAGGTCGACGAACGTCTGGTGGTCCTGGCGGGCCTGCGCGCCGTAGGCGTGGGCGAAGTCCACCAGCATCCTGACGAACCCGGTCGTGTCACCGTCGATGGCCGACACGATCGCCTCCTCGGTGGAGAAGTCGACCAGGTCGTGCGCGGACTCGTCGTCGGCGACCGAGTGCATCCTGGCCACCGCCCGCCCGAGATCGCGCACGATCGAGCGCAGTTCGCCGGGCTCGTTGACGTCGTCCCAGTCGAGGTCGGCCGAGTACGGCGAGACCTCCGCCACCAGCTGCCCTATCCCGTCGAGCGTGGTGTAGCCGAGCCACGGATCGGCGTAGGCCTGCAGGGCGCGCTGCGACTCGGCGGTCCTGTGCCCCTGGTGCCTGAAGTAGGCGGCGATCTTCTCGTCGTGGATGTGCCTGGCCACGGCGGGCACCTGGGCCTGCTTCATGTAGAGGATGACGTCGTTCTCCAGCGCCTGGGTGCGGCCCTCCAGCAGAAGGTTGTAGGACGGCAGCCCCGCCGAGCCGATGCCGACGCCCTTGCGCAGCGCCACGTCCTTGATGACGTGCTCCACGGGGCCGGCGAGGCCGGGCAGCGTGGTGAGGTAGTCGTCGAAGGCGGCCACCACCGCCGCCCTGGTCCCTTCCGAGACCGGCTCGCGTCCGTCGATGAGCGCGAAGCGCCGGTCGTAGTCGTCGACCACGGTCTCGACGTCGAGCAGGGCCACGCGCGTGTGCAACCGCGCCGACTGCAACACCCGGTGGAGCACGCCCGTGGTGGTGCCCAGCGTCAGCGAGCCGATCGCGTCGTCGCCGCCCTTGGCGATGGCGGTCAGCTCGGTCAGGTAGGCGGTGCCGAAGTCGCTCACCAGGCGGGAGATCGCCTCGTCGGACAGGGCCTTGCCGTACCCGATGAGGGCGACGCTGGCCGCGAAGCGCTTCAGGTCCCAGGTGTAGGGCCCGACGTAGGCCTCGTCGAAGTCGTTGACGTTGAAGACGAGGGCGCCGGAGGCGTTCATGTAGGTGCCGAAGTTCTCGGCGTGCAGGTCGCCGTGGATCCAGACCCGGCGGGTGGGCCCGTCGAGGTAGGAGTCGTCGGCGAAGTCGCCGGTCATGTCGGCGTAGAAGACGGCCGCGCTGCCGCGGTAGAAGGCGAACGCCGACCCCGCCATCTTCCTGAACTTACGCAGGAACGCGGCGGGGTCACGCTCGATGGAGGGGCCGAACTCGGTGGTCAGCACCTCGAGGAGGTGTGACGCGCGGCTCTGTGTCGCCATAGTTCACCGTAGTCCCGCGCGCCCCTCCAGGCTAGGTCGCGCGCGGCAGCGCCCGCACGCTGACGACGGCGAGCGCGGCGGCCAGCAGCAGCAGCCCCGCGGCCTGACCGGCCCAGGTGGCTACCAGGGGCTGCGTGAAGACGCCCTCGACGTCGTAGCGGACAGGCGCCCGCAGCACGCCCAGCAGCGCCGCGACGACGGCCAGGGCCAGGCTCCAGGCCGGCGGGGCCTTCCGGGCGAGGCAGACCACGCCCGCCACCACGGTCGCGACCGCGCTCAGGCCGTGCGGGTCGATCCACCCGGCCATCCAGTCCAGACCGGCGCCGGTGTAGAAGGCCAGGTCCCGGGTGATACCGAATCCGGCGGCGACGTACAGGACGACCAGCCCCAGCGGCAGGACCGCGAGCAGCGACGAGCGGCGCACCGGCGCGTCCCGGTGCTGGCCGAGCAGGAGCGCCACGGCGGGGACCGCCGTCACCAGCAGGTAGGACAGCTCGTCGACGGCCGGCCGCTCCCAGACGAACAGCTCCTGCGCGAGCGTGACCCCGAGGAACAGCAGGCCGGCGTAGGTGAGGATCCTCGCCGCCCGCACGCGGCCGAGCGCGAGCGTGGCGAAGGCCGCGATCCCGACGAGATCCGCCGCCGCGGACACGAGCTGCCACGCCCGCCCGGCCGGATCGGTGATCAGGAACTCGGCGGGGAGTGAGCCGACGACACCGAGGGAGAACAGCGTGCCGACGAGGCCGTACCAGCCCAGCACGGCATGGAAGCCCAGGCCGAGCAGGGCGACCAGCCGGACCGCGTCGCCCATCGCCCGGTAGCGGGGAGCGGCGCCCAGCCCGCCGGCCCTGGCCCTGACCGCCAGCGCGGCCACGGAGGCGACCTCGCGCCAGCTCGGCCGCGGGTTGTCCTCGTCCGGGACCTGGCCGGCGCTGTCGAGATAGGCGTCGACCATCTCCTCCTCGCGCTCGGCCCGGTAGGAGGCGGGCAGCATCCTGAGCACGAAGCGGTAGCGCTGCTCCAGCAGGGTCATGCGAGACCTCCGGCGGCCGACGGTCGGGGGGTGAAGGCGCGCCTGCGGGCGTCGAGCCGTGCGGTGGCGGCCTGGAGGGTGCCGGACAGCCTGGCGACCTCCGTCTGGAGCGCGCCCTCGCCGGCGTCGGTGAGGCGGTAGTAGCGGCGCAGCCGCCCCGACTGCACCTCCTCGTGGTCGAGCTCGACCAGGTCCTCGGCGGCGAGCCGGTCGAGCACGCCGTACAGCGTGCCGATCTTCAGCTGCACCTTGCCCTCGGACAGGCGCTCCACTTCCTGGACGATGCCGTAGCCGTGGCGCGGCTCGTCGAGAAGTGCCGTCAGAGCCAGGAACATGGGCTCCGTCATATTCATGAACTCAACATAACATGCCTGACAAGATATCAGGCGCGCTGGCTCGAGACCGAGACGACCTCTCCCGTCATGTAGCCGGAGTACTCGCTGGCCAGGAAGACGATCACGTTGGCCACCTCCCACGGCTCCGCCGCCCTGCCGAACGCCTCCCGCTCCACCAGCTCGGCCAGCACCTGCTCGGTGGTGACCTTGGACAGGAACGGGTGCATGGCCAGCGAGGGCGCGACGGCGTTGACCCTGATCCCGTGCTCGGCGGCCTCGACGGCGGCGCACCTGGTCAGCGCCATCACTCCGGCCTTGGCCGCGGCGTAGTGCGACTGCCCGCGCTGCGCCCGCCAGCCCACCACCGAGGCGTTGTTGACCACCACGCCCGCGCCACGCGGGATCATGTGCCGCAGCGCCGCGCGCGTGCAGCGCATCGTGCCGGTCAGCGTCACGTCGAGCACCGCGTGCCACTGCTCGTCGGTCATCTCGGCCAGCTCCGCGGTGCCGCCCAGGCCCGCGTTGTTGACCAGCACGTCGAGCCGCCCGTGCGCGTTCACTGTCGCCTCGACCAGCGCGCGCACCTGGTCCTCCGAGGTGACGTCGCACGGTACGGCCAGCGGCTCGACCCCGGTCAGCGCGGCCAGCGCCTCGGCCGCCTCCCGCAGCCGCCGCTCGTGCCGGTCGGAGACGACCACGGTCGCGCCCTCCTCGGCGCACCGCCGGGCGGTCGCGTAGCCGATGCCGGTGCCCGCGGCGGCGGTGACCAGCGTGACCTTTCCTTCGAGCAGGCCGTGTGACTTCACTTGGGCAGCCCCAGGGTGCGTTCGGCGATGATGGTGCGCTGGATCTCGCTCGATCCCGCGTAGATGGTGTCGGCGCGGCTGAACAGGTAGAGCCGTTGCAGGTCGCCGAGCTCGCCCACCAGCCCCTCCTTGCCCAGCACCGCCTGGGCCAGCTCGCCCAGCCGCTGGTGCCACTGCGACCAGTAGAGCTTGGCGACGGAGGGCTCGGCGCCGGGCCGCAGCGCGTTGAACCGCATGATCCGCAGCTCCAGCCACGACCGTGCCAGCTCGTCCCTGATCAGCGGGTCGTCGAGCGCGCCCGTCCGCCGCGCGGCCGCGACGACCTTGGCCAGCTCGCGCTGGAAACCGATCTGCTGGCCGAGTGTGGAGGCGCCGCGCTCGTGGCCGAGCGTCGCCATCGCCACCTTCCAGCCCTCGCCCGGCGCGCCGAGGATGTTGCCCTTCGCGGTCCTCGCGCCGTCGAAGAACACCTCGTTGAACTCGGCGGTGCCGGTGAGCTGCCGGATCGGGCGCACCTCCACACCGGCCTGCCGCATCGGCACCAGCAGGTAGGACAGGCCCCGGTGCCGCTGGGAGCCCTCCTCGGTACGGCACAGCACGAAACACCAGTCGGCCACGTGGGCCAGCGACGTCCACACCTTCTGCCCCGTGACGACCCACGCGTCGCCGTCGAGCACGGCCCTGGTCTGGACGTTAGCCAGATCGGAGCCGGCCTCGGGCTCGGAGTAGCCCTGGCACCACAACTCGTCGCCGCGCCGGATGGGCGGAAGGAAGCGGTCCTTCTGCTCCCGCGTCCCGAAGTCGAGGATCGTGGGACCGATCAGCCCCTCGCCGATGTGGCCGACCCGGGCGGGGGCGTCCGCCTTCGCGTACTCCTCGTGGAAGGCGATCTGGTCTTCGAGGGAGGCGTCGCGGCCTCCGTACTCCTTCGGCCAGGCCAGGCACGTCCAGCCCGCCCTGCCGAGGTGGCGCTCCCACGCGTGCCGTACGTCGTGGCCCTCGTGCTCGCGGCCGGGGCCGCCCAGCCCGCGGGCGTGCGCGAACTCGCCCGACAGCGCCGACTCCAGCCAGTCCCTGATCTCGTGCCTGAGCGTCATGAGGCGAATCGCCCGTAGCCGCCGCGGAAGAAGAGCAGCGGCCCGCCGTCGGCGTGGGCGTCGAGCTGGTGCACCCGCGCCACGACGATCACGTGGTCGCCCGCGGGGTGCTCGGCCTCGATCGAGCACTCGAGCCAGGCCAGCGCGCCCTCGAGTAACGGGTTGCCGCCGGGGGAACGGCTCCAGGCCAGGCCCGCGAACTTGTCGCCGCCCCTGGCCGCGAGCTGCGCGCAGACCTGCTGCTGGTGCTCGGCCAGTACGTTGACGGTCAGCGTTTCGGCCGCCCGGAGGCGGGGCCAGCTGGTGCTGGTGTGCGCGACGCAGAAGGCCACGAGCGGCGGGTCGAGCGAGACGGAGGTGAAGGAGTTGGCCGCCAGGCCGCTCGGCGCGCCGCTGTCGGGGTCCAGGGCGGTGATGGCCACGACGCCCGTGGCGAACCTGCTCAGGACCGACCTGAAGTGCTTGGCGGCGTTGCCGGCGGGGTGGTCGGCTCCGTGGTCGGCTCCGTGGTCGGCGGGGTGCTCGCGGGTGCCGTTGGCGGTGCCGGGCTGGTACGGCGCGACATGCGGCCTGCCGTCACAGCCGTCCGGCGCGATCAGCCGGGCAGCGTGTGTGCTCATGGGCGCCTCCTCGTCCACCACTCTATCTTACCAAGCGCTTGCTTGGACGGTAGGCGTCTCCCCGGAAGGCTGTCAACGCGTTGACAGCCGTTTCCGGCCCGGCATAGCGTCGTTTGTGTGGCCAAGCGCTTGCTTGATTTCAGGGACGCCGCGGCCGTCGCGGGCGTCGGCTACACGCCGTTCTCCAAGGACTCGGGCGTCAGCACGCTGACCCTGGCGTGCCGGGCCGTACTGGCCGCGCTCGAGGACGCGGGCCTCACCGCCGACGACGTGGACGGCCTGGCCACCCACCGGGTGGGCGACTCGGCCGTGCCCTCCGTGGTCGGCCCCGCGCTCGGGATCGCCGCGCCCACCTGGTACCTCGACCACTTCGGCGGCGGCAGCGTCTCGCACGCGGTCGTCGGGCAGGCGGCCCTCGCCGTCGCGGCGGGCCTGGCCGAGACGGTGGTGTGCTACCGCGCGATCAACGCCAGGTCCGAGTTCCGCATGGGGACCGCGCCGAACCCGAGCCCCGAGACCCAGTACCTGGCCCCGTACGGCTACGGCGCCCCGGTCCAGCAGTTCGCCATGTACGCCAGGACCCACATGCTGAAATACGGCACCCTGCCCGAGCACTTCGGGCAGGTGGCGGTCCGGCAGCGCTCCTACGCGGCGGCCAACCCGCGCGCGCTGATGCGCACCCCCATCACCCTCGACGACTACCTGGGCAGCCGCCCGATCGCCGAGCCGCTGCGGCTGCTCGACTGCTGCCTGGAGACCGACGGCGCCTGTGCGGTGGTCGTCACCACCGCCGAACGCGCCCGCGACCTGCGCAGGCCGCCCGTGCTGATCTCGGGCGCCGCCTGGGGCGGCGGCGACTCCTTCCTGGCGCCAGGCGAGCCGACCGTGACCGCCGCCGCCGCCCTCGCCCCCCGCCTGTACGGCATGGCCGGCGTCGGCCCCGCCGACATCGACGTGGCCGAGCTCTACGACTGCTTCACCTACTCGGTGATCGTCCAGCTGGAGGACTACGGCTTCTGCGCCAAGGGAGAGGGCGGGCCCTTCGCGGCCTCGGGCGAGGGGCCGCCGGTCAACACCCACGGCGGTTTCCTGTCCGAGGGGTACGTCCACGGGCTCAACCACGTCGCCGAGGCCGTCTCCCAGCTGCGCGGCGAGGCGGGGGAGCGGCAGGTTCCGGGCGCCGAGGTGGCGCTGTCGACCGCCCAGCCGGGGCACATCCTGGCCGCCACGTCGGCACTGATCCTGCGGAAGGGATGAGCGTGGACAGGGACTCGGCCGAGTGGTGGGACCTGGTGGCCAAGGGCGTTCTGGCGGTGCAGCGCTGCTCCTCGTGCGGCCTGGCCAGGTTCCCGGCCAGGGCGTTCTGCGCGGCGTGCCGTACCGAGGGGTGGTCGTGGACGGCCGTGGCGCCCGAGGGGCTGGTGGAGAGCTGGATCGTGAGCCACTGGCGGGCCGCGGCGCCCTTCACGGTCGTGCGCGTACGGCTGGCCGAGGCGCCGCGGTGCGTGCTGTACGGGAGCTGGCGGGGCGAGGGAGAGCCGCGGCGGGGACAGCGGGTGCGGGCGCTGTTCGCGGACGGGCCGCTGATCGAGTGGACCGCCTGAGGGGACGCCGACCGCGTGGGCGGCGTGGCGGGAGGCGGACCCCGCCTGACGACGAGAGCGCGCTCTTACCAAGAGAGCGCGCCCTGGCGGGCGTGGGGGACCCGCCAGGACGCGCCTCCGTACCGTGCGCGTCGACCCAGGACCCCGGCGAGGGATGGGGTCCTACGCCGAGTGCTCGCGCACGGAGCCGGTGGGGGAGTGACCGTCTGTCGTGGGGTGCCGGTAGCGCTCGGCGATGCGGAGTGCCGCGCCTACCGGGTCGTCGATGGGGTGCGTGACGGTCGATCCCTCCTCGTGCCATTCGAACGAGCCGTCCCTGCACCACACGGTCAACTCGGTCAGTACGGACAGCACGGACATGCCATTCCCATTGCTCTGGTAGGTGTGGGTGAACCCCTGGCGGTGCAACGCGTAACGCAGTAAACGTGTTGCCTCGCGGGGGTCGTGCCAGGGCAGGTACGGCGTACCCGCGCGGACCGGCAGCACCGGCCGTCACCCCCTCGCCCGACCTTTCGATGGATTTGTACCAACGAATGGATGATGCGGCTGTCAATGCCGTCCGGTCAAGGGGTTGTAGCTAGATAGAACCAGATCGTCTAAATTGTTGGAACAAAAGGGGTGAAAGTGGCTCGGTCGTCGCTGTATCAGCAGGTGGCTTCGGATCTGCGAAGGGCCATCTACTCCGGCGACCTCGGCCCCGGGGCGCAATTGCCCACAGAAGCCCACCTTCAGGACCAGTACGGCGTAAGCCGCAACACCGTCAGGCTGGCCCTCGGCGAGCTGGTGAACGAGGGCCTCGTCACGCGCGCGCCCCGGCGCGGCACGATCGTCCGCGACCGCCGTCCGCTGCTGATGTATCCGCAGCGGGAGCTCGCCGCGCAGCCGCGCGGCGAGGTGCGCGAGGCCTTCGCCTACGCCGTCTCCCAGGAGGGCCGCGAGCCGAGCCAGACGATCGAGGTGCAGATCGTGAGCCCGGTCGAGGAGATCGCCAGCCGGCTGCAGCTGGGCGACCGCGACCTGGCGGTCGTCAGGCGCCGGCTGCGCTTCGTCGACGGCCAGCCGTACAACACCAACGACTCCTACTTCCCGCGGACGCTGGTGCAGGACTCCGAGATCGCCAGGCCGGGAGACATCGCCCGCGGGGCCAACAGGGTGCTCGAGGAGCTCGGCCACAAGCAGGTGCGGGTGGTCGACGACATCATGGCGCGGATGCCGAACCAGGAGGAGGCCGAGCGCCTCCAGCTGGAGCTGGGGACCCCGGTCGTCGTCTACATCAGGGTCGGCTACGACAGCGCCGACACGCCGGTGCGCGTGGCCGTCTCGGTGCTCCCGGCCGACAAGCACCTGATTCGCTACGAGCTGGGCCTCCGCTAGGACCACGCTCGCTTGGGGGTGATCCCGTCCGTGCGGCGCGGGTCGTCGTTCCGCGCTGGGCACGGTGGAGTTGTGCATACTCCCCCAAATTGCATTTTTCCCTGAAATATCGCCATGAAAGCCGTGCGCCACCGGGCGAACACGCTCCGTGTTCACTCCGTCACCCATCGGAACGAAGGGCAGAAACATGCACTCCAACACCCTGCTTCCCCCGCTGACCCTCCGGCGTGCTGTACCCGACGACCTTCCCGGCGTCCTCTCCCTCCTCGCCGACACCGCCGAGTGGCTCCACGCGCAGGGCGTACGGCAGTGGCCGCGCGGCGGCTTCGGCCCCGAGCGGATCGTGCCGCTGATCGAGGAAGAGGTCCTCTACCTGCTAGAAGGCCACTTCGGGGAAACCGTCGCGACCATCGCCCTCGACGGTCACGCGGACGAGGAGTTCTGGACCCCGGCCGACGATCCCGGCTCGGCCCTCTACGTCCACAAGCTCGCCGTCTCCCGCGCCGCCGCGGGAACGGGTCTCGGCGACGCGCTCCTCGACTGGGCGGGAAGCGCCGTCGCGGCGTCGGGGCGGCACTGGCTGAGGCTCGACTGCGCGAAGGGCAACCCGCGGCTCCAGCAGTACTACCGGCGGCGCGGCTTCCGCCACCTCCGCACGGTGGACCTGCCGCACCGGGCATCGGGCGCGCTGTTCCAGCGTCCCGCCGGCATGCGCACCAGCGTCGCCGACGACCTGTTCCGGACCCTGGATCTTGTCGATGCCTGACATGATTTGTCAGATATGACCGCTGCCCTCCTCTGTGCCAAGAGGAGGGCAGATTAGGCGATAACCTCTCTTTCATGACCGGATCCTTGCTCGAGGTGATCGCGCTCGACGCGCGCGACGCCGTGGCCGCGGAAGAAGGTGGCGCCGACCGTGTCGAGGTCGTCGCCGACATGGCGGCCGACGGTCTCACCCCCGCGACGGAGACGGTCGCGGCGATCGCCAGAGCGTGCTCGCTGCCCCAGATGGTCATGCTGCGCACCGACCCGAACTTCACCTCCGAGTCGCTCGACAAGCTCGTCCCCAAGGTGAAGGAACTGGCCGAAGCGGGCGCGGCCGGGTTCGTCTTCGGCTTCCTGACCGCCAAGGGCGCCGTGGACCTGGAGGCGACCGAGGCGCTCATCCACGCGGTCTCGCCGCTGCCGTGGACCTTCCACCGGGCCGTCGACCACGCCGCCGACGTGCAGGCCGCCTGGCGGGCCGTACGGCTGCTGCCGAACCTGGCGACCGTACTGACCTCGGGCGTGCCCGCCGGCGTCGCCGAGGGGCTGCCCGTGCTCAAGGCGCGCGCGGAGGCCGGCGACGCCGGCCTGATCCTCGCCGGCGGCGGGCTCAAGCTGCCCCACATCCCCACGCTGCTCGACTACGGCGTGCGCGCCTTCCACGTGGGCAGCGCGGTGCGCCCCTCGTGGACCGCCCCCGTCGAGGCCCGCCGCGTCGCCCAGTGGCGCTCCCACATCGACAGGGACCTCTGAACCCACAGGACCCGCTGACTCGACAGGGACCGCTGACGGCGGCGCCGGTCAGCCGAGCGCCGAGTCCGCCCGGTGCAGGGCGGCGACCAGGGTCTTGATCGTGGCCGGCTCGTCCATCACGCCGCCGCCGGCCGCGCTGCGCTCCTCCCAGGCCCGCACCCGGGCGGCGTACGCGTCGTAGTGCGCCAGGTGGAAGGCATGGACGGTGGCGAACCGGGACACCAGGTGCGAGGGGTGCATGTCCCACCCCTGGTAGTAGCCGTGCGCCAGCGAGTGCCTGACCAGGGCCGCGTGCCTGCGCCACAGCGCGTGCACGTCCGCCGTCGCGGCCGAGGCGGGCGAGGCGGCCAGCGAGCCGTCCGACAGCTCGACCCCCGTCCCCGCGAACGCGGTCTGCATGACGTGGCGGGCGTGGTCGCAGGCGGGATGGTCCAGGCGCTGCTCGTGCGGCGGCAGACCGAGCGCGGCGGTGTAGTCGAAGACGCCGAAGTGGGCCGCCGCGAGCCGTCCGCCGAGCGACTCGGCCAGGTCGGAGCGCAGGAACAGCACGGTCTGCGGGGCCTCCACCTGGATCTCGAAGCGCAGGGGGGCGGCGAGGCCGAGCTCGCTCTCCAGAGCGGCCAGCACCTGCGCGAACTGCCGCAGGTACTCCTCCATCAGCACCTTGGGGAAGGTGACCGTGAAGCCGGGCGGCAGCTCGCCGGCCCGGTCGAGCAGCTCGGCGAGGAACAGCTCCAGCGTGCGGATCGAGCGGTCGGGGTCGCCGTCGGCGAACGACTTGACCCGCAGCCCCCACCGGCGCGGCAGGCCGCCCTCGGCGTGCAGGCGGGCCAGCGCCGCCGCGGCCGCGACCGCGTCGCCGTCCTCGGCCCCCGGCCGCACGCCGTAGCCGTCCTCGAAGTCGACGCGCAGGTCCTCGACGGGCTCGGCGGCCAGCTTGGCGGCCACCCGCGCGTGCACGTCGGCCGCCAGCGCCGGGGGCAGCCCGAACACCTCGGCCATGGCGGCGGCGTCGGGCAGGTGGTCCTTCATCAGGTCGAGCGCCTGGCCGCCCCACGAGGAGGGCGTCGAGGAGGAGAACAGGTCGGCGGGGACGTAGACCGTGTGCACGGGCTGCCAGCCCGGCTTCGGCGCGGGATAGCGGGCCTGCTGGACCCGGTGGACGTCCGCGAAACCGGCGACGGTGATGCGCATCGTCACACGCTACCGAGCGCCGAGCGTCATGGTCACGGCGGTACGGGGGCCGACCGGCCGCAGGCGGCCAGCATCGCCTCCAGGCCGACCAGCTTGACCCGTTCCCCCCTGCCGAGCGTCCTGGCGAGGGCGACCTCGGCCGCCTCGATGGCCAGCCAGTCCTCGTAGGTGACGGGCCTGACGCCGCGCTCGGCCAGCAGGTCGTCGATGCGGGCGACCGCGCCCGACGGGGCGTCGGCCAGCAGCGTACGGACGGTCTCGGCGGCGTCGGACTTGTTGGTGCCGATGACGCCGGTCGGCCCGCGCTTGAGCCAGCCCGCCACGTACTCGCGCTCGTGCACCCGGCCGGCGACGTTCGGCACGGTCATCGTCTCGGTGGAGAACGGCACGCCCGGCAGCGGCACGCTCTGGTAGCCGACCGAGCGCAGCACCATCCCGACCGGCAGCGTCTCGAACTCGCCCGTGCCCACCACTCTGCCCTCCTCGGACAGGCGCGTGCGCTCCAGGCGCAGGCCCTCCACCCGGCTGGTGCCCAGGATCTCGACGGGACGCAGCCAGAAGCGCACGTCCAGCCTGCGGGGGCGGCCCACCGGCGGGCGCTCCGACCACGACCGCAGCACCTCGATGTTGCCCCTGATCTGGCGAGGGAAGTCGGCGCCCAGCACCACCGCCTCGTCCGGCCGCACGCACACGTCGGCGTTGCCGACCTCGCCCAGCTCCCGCAGCTCCTTCAGGGTGAACTTGGCGTGCTCGGGCCCGCGCCGTCCGATCATGTGGATCGCCTTGACCTGGCTGTCGGCCAGCCGGGCCAGCACCTCGTCGGGCACGTCGGTACTGCTGAGCTCGTCGGCCGTCTTGGCCAGGACACGCACCACGTCCACGGCCACGTTGCCCACGCCGATCACGGCGACCTCGGGGCTGTCGAGCTCGAACATGTCGGGCGAGACGTCGGGATGGCCGCAGTACCAGTTCACGAAGTCGGTGGCGGCGACGCTGCCGCGCAGGTGCTCGCCCGGGATGCCCATCTTCCTGTCGACCATCGCGCCCGTGCAGTAGACGACGGCGTCGTAGCAGGCCAGCAGGTCCTCGACGGAGACCTCGGCGCCGAGCGTCAGCCCGCCGAGAAACCGGATACGCGGGTCCTCGAGGACCCGCCTGAGGTAGTTGGCGATCGACTTGATCGAGGTGTGGTCGGGCGCGACGCCGTATCTCACCAACCCGAACGGCGTGGGCAGCCGCTCGAGCACGTCGACCTCGACCGGTTCCCTCGACTGCTTCACCAGCGCCTCCGCCGTGTAGATGCCGGCGGGGCCCGATCCGACGACTGCCACGCGCAACGACACGCTGCCTCCTCGGTGGCGACGCTATGTTCGTGATTGTGTACCGACCAGACGCAGGCGGCCAAGCTCGTCCAGGAATCCCGTATCGCCCGTCCTGACGAACCCGTCCTTGGCGAACACCCTCGCGTCCCCGTCTCCGACGTACCCGCTCATGACCGCCTGCGACCGCAGCAGCACCTCGCCCTTCTCCCCGGCGGGAAGCGGGTGGCCCGCGGGGTCGCGGACGGACACGTCCACGCCGGGGCGCGGCCTGCCGACGGTCAGCTCGGCGTCCTGCGGCGGGTCGTCGGGGCGGGTGCCGAGCCCGAGCCCCGCCTCCGTGCACAGGTAGCGGTTGCAGACGGGCACGCCGAAGCGCGTCCGCAACCGCCTGATCAGCTCGGGCTCGGCGGGTCCCCCGCTGGACAGGACCAGGTCGAGCGAGGGCGGCTCGCCCGGCACCTCCAGGATGGCGGCCAGCTGCTCGGGCGTGCCGTGCAGCACCCGCAGCCGCCGCTCGCACATCAGGCGCAGCGCCGCCTCGGGGTCCCAGCGCGGCAGCACGTGCGTCGTCCTGCCGGTCTGCAGGAACGCCGGCAGCCGGGTGGCGAAGGCCATGTGGCCCATCGGGTGCCACAGCAGGCGGGAGTCGCCCTGGCCCCAGCGGGCACCCGCCCCGTGGGCTCTGATCGCCTCCAGTTGCCGCTCCCCGAAGACCGCCGCCTTGGGCGGGCCGGTCCTGCCCGAGGTGTGGGTGATCACGACGGGCCGCCCGGGGTCGGGCGGCAGCGGGGGCGGCGGCGCCTCGTCCCTGGCCAGCCCGCCGAACCCGGTGCCGGCCAGCGTCACGACGTCGAGCCCCGGCAGGGCCGGCAGCAGGCCGGGAACGGTGACGACGATCAGCGGATCGAGCCGGGCGAGCAGGCGCACCCTCAGGGGATGGTGCGGGTCGACGCCCGCGGCGACCGCGCCGATCTTGACGGCGGCCACGTAACAGACGACGTACTCGGGACCGTCGGGCAGCACGAGGGCGACCACGTCGCCGATGCGTGTCCCGCGGTGGGCCAGGCCCGCGGCCACCTGGTCGGAGAGGCGGTCGAGATCGGAGAAGGACAGTCGGGAGATGCCGGAGTCGACCGCCACACGCCCCCCGAACCTGCGCGCGGCCTCCCCGGCCAGCAGGCGCAACATGGCGACTCCTGACGAAAAGGCGCACGAGATTCCTACCCGCCCCGTGCCGCCTCACGCAGGGCGATCTTGTCCAGCTTGCCGGTGGCGTTCACCGGCAGCTCGTCGAGGACGAACACGCGGCGGGGCACCTTGTAATCGGCCATGTTGGCCTTGGCCCACGCGCGTAACCGCTCCTCGCTCACCTCGGCGCCCGCCCTCGGCACCACGTAGGCCCACCCCGCCTCGCCCGACCTGTCGTCCGGCACGCCGATCACCGCGGCCTGGGCCAGCGACCCCTCGTGCAGCAGCAGCGACTCGACCTCCGCGGGCGAGACATTGAACCCGTTGACGATGTAGAGCTCCTTCTTCCTGTCCACGATCGTCAGGTTGCCCGCCGCGTCGAGCACCCCGATGTCGCCGGTGTGCAGCCATCCTCCGGCGTCGATCACCTCGGCGGTCTTGTCGGGCTCGCCCCAGTAGCCGCGCATCACGCCGTAGCCCCGCTGCAGGATCTCGCCGCGCTCGCCCTGCGGCACCTCCTTGCCCATGGCGTCCACGATCTTCACCTCGATGCCGGGCACCGGCCGTCCCGCCGAGCCCGCGATCACCTCGACGGGGTCGTCGTGCCTGGTCATCGAGACGACGGTGCCCTCCATGAGGCCGTAGGCGTTGATCATGCGTTCGAGACCGACGCGCTCGACCAGCCGGGTGACAAGCGAGGCGGGCACGGCCGCCGCCCCGCAGATGGCCACCCGCAGCGACTTCACGTCGCACGGCCGCCGGTCGAGCTCCTCCAGGAGGCGGGCGAAGAGCGTCGGCGGCCCCGCCAGGATGGTGATACCGCCACTCTCGACGAGCGTCGTCAGGGCGTCGGGGCTGAAGGCCGCGACGGGCATCATCGTCGCCCCGCGCATCACGCACGCCAGCAGCCCCGCGTTGAGACCGAAGCCGTGGGCGAAGGGGGCGATCACCGGGTAGCGGTCGCCTTCGCGCAGCGTGACGATCTCCGACCAGTCCCAGTAGCCGCGCAGGACCTGGGCGTGGTCGAGCATGACGCCCTTGGGGGTTCCCGTCGTGCCCGACGTGGACATGATCTCGCACAGGTCGTCCCCCCGGACGGCCAGCGCCCTGGCCTCCGTCTCCGCCACGCTCGCCAGCGCGCCCCGGACACCCTCGAAGGGCCGTACGTCGGGCAGACGGTCCTCGCCGATCAGCATCGACACCCCGGTCCTGCGGGCCAGCTCGGCCGCCTCCAGCCGTTTCGCGCGGGCCGAGATCGGCACCAGGACCGCGCCGGCGTCCCACACGCCGAAGGCGTGGACCGCCCACGACAGGTCGTTCGGCCCCCAGACGGCCACCCTGTCGCCCGCCCGCACGCCCTGGGCGATGAGCGCGCGGGCCACCGTCCGGGCGCGCTCGCGCAGCGCGGCCATGCCGAACTCGAGGGTGACGGGCGCGTCGGGACGCTCCCTCGCCCGCTCGCGCAGCATCCGGGGGATGGTTTCCCACTGCATGACGTGCTCCTACACGAGTGCTGCTAGACGAGGGCGCGGTCCCTGCCGAGGTGGTGGCCGCGGTGGTCCGTGAGGATCCCGGGCGTCGCGGTCTCCACCGCCTCGGGCGAGACCTCGACGGCGATGGAGACGGGGGTGAGCGCCGCCAGGGCCTGCTGGATGCGGGCGCGCCACATCGGGTTGGCGACGAGGCTCTGCCGCGCGAAGGTCACGGTGAGCGTGGCGGAGTCGAGCGTGCCCTGCCTGCTGACGGCCAGCTCCCAGCCCGACACCCCGTCGACCTTCGACAGCGCCTTCTCGACGCGCGGCAGCGAGACCCAGACGCCGCGCACCAGCACGTGGTCGCCGACGGTGTGGGCGAGCCGTCCCCCGACGGTGACGTGCCCGGTGCGGACCGCGGTCTCGCCGTACGGGACGACCAGTTCGGCACGGCCGGCGGTCACCGTGGCGTCCTTGTCCAGCGCGCCGAACGCCAGCACGCCATCGGCGAGCGGGACCAGCGGCTCGGCCTCGCCGGCCCGCCAGGCCAGCGCGCCGCCGGAGAAGGGGCTGGAGTAGACCTCGCTCACCTCGGCGGCGAACTCGGCGGCCAGGTGGCCGAGCGTCCGGCGGCCGGCGATCTCGCCGGTCAGGACGATGGTCCGCAGGCCCAGGTCGAGCGGGTCCAGCAGGAACTCCAGGTGCAGCCTGGCCAGGAAGTCCATCGCGCCCGTGGGGGTGGCCACCAGCGCCGTGGCCCCGAGCGCCTGCAGCGCGTGGTGCAGCCGCATCCTGCCGCGCGGCCCCACCGAGGCGGCGGCCTCGGCCACGCCGGCGGCGGCCGCGGCCCACAGCCCGCCCGCGGGCTCGGCCAGCGCCACCACCACCCTGTCGCGCTCTCCCACGCCCGCCGCCCTGAGCGCCTGCGCGGTCAGCTCGGGCCGCAGCGGGAAGGCGAAGGAGGCGTCGGGCGCGAGGTGGAGCAGCCCTGTGGCGCTCCGCGGCGCCAGGTCGTCGCGGGTCAGCCACCGGGTCACTGCATCACCTCGGTCATGAAGACGTTCATCGAGTCGCAGACCAGCTCGTGGGCCAGCCCGCCCACCTGGCACTGCAGGATCAGGTCGGTCGCGCCCGCCTCGGCGATGCGGGCCACGGCCTTGCGTGAGCCCTCCACGTCGTCGACCACGACCATCAGGTGCTCGCGCAGCGTCGCCATGGCCTCCTCGGGTGGCATCCCGGCCGCCAGCTGGCCGAGCACGCGGTGGGTGGCGTGCCGGGCGTCGTAGTAGTCGGGCGGGGTGACCAGGTTGACCTGGCGGCGGATGTACCACAGGACCGCGTCGGCGGCCTCGTCGCGCGCGGTGCCGACGTACCACGGGATCATCAGCGCCACGCGCCGCGTGGCGGGGTCGAAGCCGTTGTCGGCCAGGCACTCCTTGTAGCGGGCGATGTCGGCGGCCACGTCGTCGACGCCCTTGAGCATGGTCATGCCGAGCAGGTTGTAGCCGTGCCTGGCCGCGGCCAGATAGCCGTCGAGCGAGGTGGACGCCACCCACACCGGCGGGTGCGGCACCTGGGCGGGGCGCGGGTAGACCGCCACGTCGGGGATCTCGAAGTACTCGTTCGACCTGCTGATCGGCTCGCCGTCGGCCCGCCAGATGTCCAGCGTCGCGGCCAGGCTGTCCTCCCAGATCTGGCGCGACTTCTCGAACGGCCGCTGGAAGGCCTGGTACTCCAGCGGCGAGGCCCCGCGTCCGGTGCCGAACTCCACCCTGCCGCCGCTCAGCACGTCGAGGGTGGCCACGCGCTCGGCCGTCCTGATCGGCGACTGGAACGGCAGCAGCACCACGCCGAGCCCCAGATGGATGCGGGTGGTGCGCTGGGAGATCGCCGCCAGGACCAGGTCGGGCGCCGAGGAGTGGGAGAAGCCGCGGGTGAAGTGGTGCTCGACGAACCACGCGGTGTCGAAGCCCAGGCGGTCACCCAGGACGACCTGCTCGATCACGTTCTCGAACGCCTGCTGTTCGACCTCGCGGGTCCGCCCGCGGACCTCCAGCTCGTATCCCAGGCTGATCCGCATCCACGCCTCCCGATTGATAACCAAGCGCTCGCTTGGTTGAGCGTAGCAGCCGACCCGGACTTGCGGGAAGGGCGCGGGGAGATCAGAGTGAGTGTCCGTGAGCGCGGAGAAGCGGCGAAAGCAGGGGCTGAGGCGGTCGAAGGACGGCACGCACCCGGAGATGAGAACGCGTCGCGCCCGAGAGGCTTCCGACGAGCCGGCCTTCGTCGAGGCCCGCAGGTTCGAGGCGTTCGGCAGGGTGATGGCGGCGCTGGCGAGCGAGGCGGAGTTCATCGAGTCGTGCCGCGACCTCACCTGGTGGCGCGGCGCCGACCACAGCTGGCACATCTCCTGGCGCGACGGCCCCTACGCCGGCGAGGTCGCCGCGCTCCTGGCCGAGCATGTGGGTGAGGACGTGGGCGAGGACGTGGCCGAGCATCTGGGTGCCTACGGCCGCGCCGGAGACCTGGTCGGCCCGGCCGGTACCGGCGCCCGCTCCTCGGCCGTGCTCGAGGTGATGGGGGTGCGCTTCGAGCTGCGCGCCGTCGATCCGCTCGGCAGGTCGAGGGCCGGTGCGCGGCCGCAGTTCTGGCGGCTGGCCGAGGCGCTCGACACCACCCGCAGCGGCAACGCCAGGCGGCCGTGGGAGGAACTGCTCGGCGGCTAGCCGATCTCCAGGCGCGCCCGGTGCGCGCGGGGCGGGCCGAACAGCTGGGCGTCGGAGGTGGCGCGCTTGAAGTAGCGGTGGGCCGCGTGCTCCCACGTGATGCCGATCCCGCCGTGGATCTGGATGCTGTCGCCGGCCGCCTTCAGGTAGGCCTCCGAACAGTAGGAGCCCGCGATCGCCGCGTTCTCCCTCGTCGGCTCCCGCGCCGCCGCCCACGCCGCCGACCGCGCCGACTCCACCACCAGCAGCAGGTCGGCCAGCCGGTGCTTGATCGCCTGGAAGGAGCCGATGGGGCGGCCGAACTGGTGGCGCAGCTTGGCGTAGGCGGTGGCCTCCTCCAGGCACCTGCTCGCTCCGCCCACCTGCTCGGCGGCCAGCGCGACGACCCCCAGGTCGCGGACCCGCTCCCAGGTCGCGCCGTCGCCTGCCCGCCGTACGGGGACGTGGTCGAAGGACAGCGCGGTGAGCGGGCGGCTCTCGTCCATCGTCGCGTACGGCACGCGCTCCGACGGCTCGGCCTCGACCAGCCGCCCTCCCACGTAGACGAGCACGGTCTCGGCGTCGAGCACGTAGGGCGCCCGGCCGGTGAGCCGCTCGCCCTCAAGGACGCAGGAGTGCTCGCCGGGCAGCACGACGGTGGCCGTGCGCGTCCCCTCCGCGATCGCCCCGAGCAGCGCCGGATCGTCGGTGGCGGCGGCGGCCATGACGGCCGTCTGGAGGAAGGGGTGCGGCGACAGCGCTCTGCCGATCTCCTCGGCCACGACGGCCAGCTCGCGGATGCCGCATCCCGCTCCGCCGTACGTCTCGGGGACGGCGAGCCCCGCCGTCCCGAGTTCGCCCGCGAAGCGCGCCCACGGCGCGTGCGGATGGGCGGCGAGAAAGGACCGGACGGTCGCCCGCAGCTCGGAAAGGCTCACGAAAGCCGATGCTAACCAAGCAATTGCTTGCTATGCCAGTGACCTCTGGTTGACCGAAATTTACTTTGGCTGTAAGTCCGCATAGTCTGATTAGTGCACTATGGAGAAGTTTGTTCTTGATTACGCTGATTTCGCCGAATATGACCGGCGACAGCGCGCCATTCAGCGCCACGTGCTGGCCGCCTTCCTCGGGGGAGTGGTGGTCGGCTTCATCGGCGCGCTCGTCGCGCCCATCGACCCGGGGATCTACGACCCCTACGTCTACTTCGCGCTGCCCATCCTGGTGGGCGCGACCGCGAGCGGGTTCGGGTGGGCTCTGCTGGCCACCTTCCTCGCCGTCGTCACCACCCTGGTGGCGGCCATGGGAGGCAGCGCGCTGCGCGGCGACCTGGGCTTCGACGCCATCGGCGACACCGCCGTGGGGCTCAACATCCTGGTCGCCCACCTGGTGGTGCTCGGCCTGCTCGCCTACGTCACCCGCAGGCGCGACCTGTGGGGCGACCTGGCCACCGGCATCATCTCGGGACTGCTGCTCGGCGACATCATCGACCGTGCCACCCCCGGCGGGCTCGACTGGCACGCCGGCTTCTGGCCCGCTCCCGCCCTCGGCCTCGCCGGCCTCGCCCTCCTCAGCCTCATCGCGCTCCGGCGCACCACTGCCGGCAGGCTGCGCGCCGCCGTGGTCGCCTGCGTGGTCACGGGAGCCTTGGCGGGCGCGCTCCTGGCCCTGTAGCGGGGGAAAGTCGGTAGCCTGTAGGTCTTCACCTCCAGTCCCTAACGAGGAGTAGCCGTGTTGCTGCGCATGTCGTCGTTGTTGCTTCGCACCCTGCGGGACGACCCGGCAGACGCGGAGGTCCCGAGCCACAAGCTCCTCGTCCGTGCCGGCTACGTCCGCCGCGTGGCGCCCGGGATCTACTCCTGGCTCCCGCTGGGCAAGATCGTCCTGGAGAACGTCACCCGCGTCGTCCGCGAGGAGATGAACCGCATGGGCGGCCAGGAGGTGCTCTTCCCCGCCCTGCTGCCCCGCGAGTTCTACGAGTCGACGGGCCGCTGGACCGAGTACGGCGACACGCTCTTCCGCCTCAAGGACCGCAAGGGCGGCGACTACCTGCTCGGCCCCACCCACGAGGAGCTGTTCACCGACATGGTGAAGGGCGAGTACTCCTCCTACAAGGACTACCCCGTCACGCTCTACCAGATCCAGACGAAGTACCGCGACGAGGCCAGGCCCAGGGCGGGCATCCTGCGCGGCCGCGAGTTCCTCATGAAGGACTCCTACTCCTTCGACCTCGACGACGACGGCCTCAAGCGCTCCTACGAGCAGCACCGCGAGACCTACATCCGCACCTTCGACCGCCTCGGCATCGACTACAAGATCTGCTTCGCCACCTCGGGTGCGATGGGCGGCTCGGCGTCGGAGGAGTTCCTGGCGCCCACGCCCACCGGCGAGGACACCTTCGTCAACTGCCACCACTGCGGCTACGCGGCCAACGCCGAGGCCGTCGTCACGCCCGCGCCCGCCGTCAGGCCGCTCGAGGGACAGCCCGCGCTGCAGGTGCTCGACACCCCCGACACCCCGACCATCGAGACGCTGGTGTCGTTCGTCAACGCCGAGCACGGCCTCGGCATCACCGCGGCCGACACCCTCAAGAACGTCGTCGTCAAGGTCACCACCCCCGGCTCCGACAAGGCCGAGACGCTGATCATCGGCGTGCCCGGCGACCGCGAGGTCGACTTCAAGCGCCTGGAGGCCGCCCTGGCCCCCGGCGAGCCCGCCATCTTCGAAGCCGACGACTTCGCCAGGCACCCCGGCCTGGTGCGCGGCTACATCGGCCCGCAGGTGCTCAAGGACCTCGGCATCCGCTACCTCGTCGACCCGCGCGTGGTCACCGGCACCTCCTGGGTGACCGGCGCCAACGAGCAGGGCAGGCACGCCGCCAACGTCGTGGCCGGCCGTGACTTCTTCCCCGACGGCACCATCGAGGCCGCCGAGGTCCGCGCGGGCGACGCCTGCCCCCGCTGCGGCAACGAGCTGTCCATCGACCGCGGCATCGAGATCGGCCACATCTTCCAGCTGGGCCGCAAGTACGCCGACGCCGCCGGGCTCGACGCCCTCGGCCCCGACGGCAAGCCGATCAGGATCACGATGGGCTCCTACGGCATCGGCGTCTCGCGCGCCGTGGCCGTGATCGCCGAGCAGAAGTACGACGAGCTCGGCCTGGTCTGGCCGCGCGAGGTGGCCCCCGCCGACGTCCACATCGTCGGCACGGGCAAGGAGAACCAGGTCGAGGTGGCCGTCCAGCTCGCCGAGGAGCTCGAGTCGCGGGGGCTGCGCGTCCTGGTCGACGACCGGCCCTCGGTCTCGCCCGGCGTCAAGTTCAAGGACGCCGAACTGCTCGGCCTGCCCACCATCCTGGTCATCGGCCGCGGCCTGTCCCAGGGCGTCGTCGAGCTGCGCGACCGCGCGTCGGGGACCAAGGAGGAGATCCCGCTGGCCGAGGCCGCCGAGCGCGTGCTCGCCGCCTGCCGCGGCTGAGCCGCCCCTGACGGTACGGCGGGCGGCCGCCCGCCGTACCACCGGTGGCCGCCTGTCCGGCTCGCCCGCCCTGGCGCGAGTTCGGCGTCCGCCGTTACATCACCGCCTCACGGGCAGCTGTGTCCCCGTGAAGCATCGACACATCGACGTGGACGGGGTGCGGACCTTCTACCGCGAGGACGGCCCCGAGGACGCCCCTGTCGTGCTCCTCCCGCACGGCTACCCGTCGTCCTCGTTCCAGTACCGGCACTTCATGCCCGCGCTGGCCGACCGGTGGCGGCTGGTCGCGCCCGACTATCCCGGCTTCGGCTACAGCGCCACGCCCGCGGACTTCCCGTACACCTTCGACGGCTACGCGGCCTTCCTCGACCGGTTCGCCACCCTCCTGGACCTCCGGCGCTACGCCCTCTACCTGCACGACTACGGCTCGCAGATCGGCCTGCGGCTGGCCATGACGGCGCCCGGGCGCGTCACTGGTCTGATCATCCAGAACGGCGACATCTACGAGGACGAGTTCGGCCCCAAGTACAAGCCGCTCCAGGACCACTGGGCCAACCCCACCCCAGCCGGCCGCGCCCGCCTCAGCCAGGCGGTCAGCCAGGAGGGGTTCATGGACGAGTTCGTCGGCGAGGTGGCCGACCACCTGGTCGAGCGGATCAGCCCCGACCTGTGGCGGCTGTCGTGGCCGCTGATGGACACGCCCACACGGCGCGAGATCGCCGTGGGGCTCATGGAGGGGCTGAAGGAGAGCCTCGAATGGTTCCCCCGCTACCAGGCCTATCTCGGGGAGCACCGGCCCCCGACGCTGATCGTCTGGGGGCCGCAGGACGGCTACATGCCCGAGGGCGCGGCCCGCGCCTACCTGCGCGACCTGCCCGACGCCGAGCTACACCTGCTGGAAGGCGGGCACTGGGCGCTGGAGACGAACCTGACGGAGATCGTCGCCCTCTCCCGCGACTTCCTGGCCCGCCTGCCGCGCTAGTAGCGGTAGTGGCGGTGCCGGCGACCGCCGAGGGACTTGCTGAGGTGGAAGCCGCCCGGCAGCCGGAGCGTGAGGTGGCGGCGGCCGTCAGGAGTGGTGCTCACGTGGAACCTGTGGTTGCCGAAGCTGTGCCCGACCCCGTGCCGAGACAGGTGGATCCTGAACGGTCCCACCTTGATCGACTTGCGGTAGTGCCAGCCCATCGATCCTCCTAGGGGAAAAGTCCGTGGTGCCGGGAAAACGACCGGCACCACGGCAGAGTTCCCAGGTCAGCGGTGACCACTGCGCCCCAGGGTCTTGCGCCAGTGGAAGCCGCCCGGCAGGTTCACCGACAAGGTCCGCCGCCCGTCGGCGGTCCTCGTCAGGCGGAAGGCCCTGGTGCCCCAGCTGTGGCCGACCCCGCCACGGGACAGGTTGAGTCGGAACGGGCCTATGTTGATGGACTTCTTGAAGCTCCAGCCCATGAATGCCTCCATCGGGGGGAATATGACCCGCCTCGGCTACCCATGACGATCGTTTCCAACCTGTCCCGAGGGTGAGAGGGCCACCCGCCCGCCCGGGGCGAGCGGGGTGTCAGCGGCTCGGCGCCGGCGCCGGGGTCGCCTGCGGCGCACCGGCGCGCGGGGGCATGCCGGGGAAGGCCGTGCTGACCGCGGGGCGGAAGCCGTACGACCTGACGGCCGACTCCTGCATGGCCAGCGCCGCCAGGCGGCGCGTCGCCGGCTCGCTTGCGGCGGCCAGCTCCAGGTAGGCTGCCGTGATCCCCGCCTCCACCTGGACGGCCAGCCGGACGGCCGCCGCCGCGGAGCCGGGCACGGAGGGCAGCGTGTAGGCCGCCTCCGGCTCGGCGGGCTTGCCACCCGCGGCCGAGACGAGCGCGCGCAACTGGTCGCGCCTGGCCCGGTGGGCGTCGAAGGCGGCCGTCACCTTGTCACGCAGGTCGCCCGTCGTGCGCGCGCCCATCAGGCCATAGGCGTAGACGGCCGCGTGCTCGGCGGCCAGCGCCTTGTTCACGGCCTGCACGTCTGTCACCGCGGACTCCCTCCGGCCTCGCCTGCCGTCCCCATGAGCCCCACCTGAAGAGCCTCCGTGCGCCTCGCCTGCGGAGCCCTCGTGTGCCTAGCCGGAAAAGGCCCCGTGAGCCCCGCCGGAAGAGGCCCCGTGCGCCCCGCCTGCGGAGCCCGCATGCGCCCCGCCGCGCCGGGGACGGGGCCTCCGGGGGATCCGGCGGCGCTCACAGCGACCTCGGCAGCGCCTGCGCGTGCAGCGCCTCGCAGGCGCCGATGCTGGCGATCAGCTGGGCCAGGGCGGGGGAGGCGGTGCCGAGCTGGCGGGCGCGCGTGGCGGCCGCCTTCCGCTCGGCCTCGCGCAGCCTGCTCAGCGACACCCTGGCCGGTTTCTTCGACGGCGACGGCGGCGCCGAAGGGGTGGCCGAGACGGCGGGCGCCGGCTCGGCGGGCAGCCGCCTGCGCAGCTCGACCAGGTGCTCCTCGTGCCGGGCCAGGAACGGCGCCAGCTTCGTCTCGCCGGCCTTCACCAGGACGGTGTAGAGATCGATCGTGCGCTCCTTGCCGGCGATCAGCTCGCGCAGCAGGAGATGCTCAGGGTCGGGCGCCTTCGGGGCGGCCGGCTCGGGGGTGCCGGCCGTACAGCCGGAGAGCGCCGCCATCGCCGCGCTCCCGGCGAGCACGGCGCGCCGGGACAGGGGAGGTGAGGACGACCTCCGGTCGGATGAGGAAGGCACAGTGCATCGTAAGGGGTGGGGCGGGCCGTTGGCGCGTTCCGCCTGTCGTGCCGTGATGCGATGCCGAGGTGTGATGCCGAGGTGCGGTAGGGTCTCGCTCTCGTGAGCCCGCGCCGCTCGAGCGTGTCGAGTGGCGCTCTTTCCGTGCCCTGGTGCGGATAGGGTATGAGCAGTCGTCGACTGAGCGGCCGCCACCACGGGCGGTCATGGATCGCAACACAATAGGGAGGTCGATATGGGCAGCGCATCATCCCGCGACCACCTGATGAAGCTCCTGGAGCCCGTCGTCGCCACCGCAGGTCTCGACCTGGAGGACGTGACGGTCACCCGCGCGGGCAGGCGAAGCGTGCTGCGCGTGGTCGTCGACAAGGACGGCGGGGTGACGCTCGACGACATCGCCGAGGTCAGCCAGGCCGTGTCCGACACGCTCGACGGCGACGACACGATGGGCCAGGCGCCCTACACGCTCGAGGTCTCCTCGCCGGGCGTCGACCGCCCGCTCACCGAGCCGCGCCACTGGCGCCGCGCGGCCAAACGCCTGGTCAAGGCGGAGCTGCGGGACGGCGGCCTGGTCGAGGGCCGCGTCCTCGGCGCCGACGACGACGGTGTGGAGATCGACGTCGCGGGCGCGCTGCGCAGGATCGACTATCAGGACCTGGCCCGAGGACGGGTGCAGGTGGAATTCCGCCGGTTCGAGGACGAGGAAGACGACCTCGACGACGACGGCGACGAGGGCTAAGGGGGAGCCTCGTGGACATCGACATGAGCGTCCTGCGCAGCCTTGAGCGGGAGAAGGACATCTCCTTCGACCTGGTCGTGAAGGCGATCGAGGACGCGCTGCTGATCGCCTACTTCCGCACGGAGGGCGCCGCGGCGAAGGCCAGGGCCGAGCTCGACCGTGCCACCGGGCACGTCACGATCTACGCCGCCGAGCTCGACGACGACGGCGACATCGTCAGGGAGTACGACGACACCCCCGGCAACTTCAGCCGCATCGCGGCCACCACCGCCAAGCAGGTCATCCTGCAGCAGCTGCGCGACGCCGAAGACGAGATCAACTTCGGCGAGTTCGCCAGCCGCGAGGGCGAGCTGGTCTCCGGCGTGATCCAGCAGGGCCAGGACCCGCGCGTGGTGCTCGTCGACCTCGGCAAGATCGAGGCCGTGCTGCCCCACAACGAGCAGGTGCCAGGGGAGGACTACGTCCACGGCGAGCGCATCCGCGCCTACGTGGTGCAGGTGAAGAAGGGTCACAAGGGCCCCTCGGTGACGCTGTCGCGCACCCACCCCGGCCTGGTGAAGAAGCTCTTCGCGCTGGAGGTGCCCGAGATCGCCGACGGCACCGTCGAGATCGCGGCGGTCGCCCGCGAGGCGGGACACCGCACCAAGATCGCGGTGCGTTCCCGCAAGTCGGGCGTCAACGCCAAGGGCGCGTGCATCGGTCCGATGGGCTCACGCGTGCGCAACGTGATGACCGAGCTGCACGGCGAGAAGATCGACATCATCGACTGGTCGGAGGACCCCGCGGACTTCGTCGGGAATGCCCTGTCGCCGGCGCGCGTTTCTCATGTCGAGGTTCTCGACCTGGACGGCAGGGTGGCGCGGGTCACCGTGCCCGACTACCAGCTCTCCCTGGCCATCGGCAAGGAAGGGCAGAACGCCCGGCTCGCCGCACGGCTGACGGGATGGCGGATCGACATCCGTCCGGACCCCAGGCGGATGATCCCGCCGGTTCCGTAGATGCGTCCAAGCGGTAAGCTGGAATATGGTGGCCAGGCGGCCCCGCTGAGAACGTGCGTGGGCTGCAGGGTTCGCACGGCTAAGTCCGAGCTGCTCCGTCTGGTGCTGGTCAAGGGCCATGTGGTCCCTGACCTGCGCGGACAGCTCCCTGGCCGGGGTGCATCGCTGCATCCTGACCTGAGCTGTCTGGAGCTCGCCGAGCGTCGCCGAGCGTTTCCGCGCGCTTTTCGCGTGCCGGGGCCGCTTGACGTCTCGCGACTGCGAGCGCACCTGGAGGGAGAACCACATGTCATGTAGGACGCCGAGTTGATGGGCGGAGTCAGATTGCTATGAGCGCCTGATGAGCACGCGGCGATGAAGACGTCAAGGTAACGACGGTCCGGACGGCACTGCCAGCCTCCCGGGCCGAGTAAGGGAGTGCAGTGGCGAAGGTCCGGGTATACGAGCTCGCTAAGGAGTTCGGCGTCGAGAGCAAGGTCGTGATGGCCAAGCTCCAGGAGATGGGAGAGTTCGTCCGTTCGGCGTCCTCGACCATAGAAGCGCCGGTAGTCCGCAGGCTCACCGAAGCTTTGGGCGTATCCAAGCCCACGAAGGGCGGCGGTTCGCCGTCCAAGCCGCAGCCGCCGAGGGCTGCCCCCCGGCCGGGCGACGCCCAGGCCGGCAGTGGCGCCCCTGAGGCGCCTGTCTCGTCGAGCCCGCGTCCGGGCCCGATTCCGAAGCCGGGGCCGCGCCCCGGTCCCGCCGGCGGCACCCCGCGTCCGCCGGTTCCGATGCCTCACCAGACGCAGCCGGAGGCCGCGCGCACCGAGCAGCCGCGCGAGGCCCCGCAGGCGCCTCGCTTCGAGGGTCCGCGCCCCACGCCCGGTCCTCGTCCCGGCCCCGCCGCGCGTCCCGGTCCGCGTCCCGGCCAGCAGGGCGGCCGTCCCGCCGGTCCTGGTGGCCAGCAGCAGGGCGCGCCGCGTCCGGGCGGTCAGTCCGGTCCCGGCGGCCAGCGTGACGGTGGCCCGCGTCCCGGTCCCAAGCCCGGTCCGCGTCCCGGCCCCCGTCCCGGCAACAACCCGTTCTCGTCCAACGCGACCGGCATGGGCCAGCGCCCGCCGCGTCCGGGTGGCCCGCGTGACGGCGGTCCCCGCGAGGGCGGCCCGCGTCCCGGTGGCCCGCGTGACGGCGGTCCGCGCGACGGCGCGATGCCGCGTCCGCCCGCCGGTCGTGGCCAGGGCGCTCCCGGCGCCGGCGGACCGCGTCCCGGTCCTGGTGCCGGTGGTCCGCGTCCCGGTCCCGGTGCGGGTGGTCCCCGTCCCGGTGGTCCGCGTCCCAACCCGATGATGATGCCGCAGGGCCGTCCTGCCGCTCCCGGTGGCGGCGCGGGCCGTCCCGGCGGCGGTGGCGGGCGTCCCGGTGGTGGCGGCGGCTTCGCCGGCCGTCCCGGTGGCGGCGGTGGTCGTCCCGGCGGCGGTGGCGGCGGTGGTTTCGCCGGTCGTCCCGGTGGTGGCGGCGGCGCAGGCCCGCGCACCGGCACCGGTGGTGGCGGTGGCGGCGGTGGTTTCGCCGGCCGTCCCGGTGGTGGCGGTCGCGGTCGCGGCGGCGGTACCGCAGGCGCGTTCGGCCGTCCCGGCGGCCGTCCGGCGCGTGGTCGCAAGTCCAAGCGCCAGAGGCGCCAGGAGTTCGACAACATGTCGGCGCCGTCGATCGGCGGCGTGCAGGTTCCGCGCGGCAACGGCGCGACGATCAGGCTTCCGCGTGGTGCGTCGCTGTCCGACTTCGCCGACCGCATCGGCGCCAACCCCGCGTCGCTGGTGCAGATCATGCTGCACCTCGGCGAGATGGTGACCGCCACGCAGTCGGTCAACGAGGAGACCCTGCAGCTGCTGGGCGCCGAGCTCGACTACAACATCCAGGTCGTCAGCCCGGAGGAGGAGGACCGCGAGCTTCTCGAGGCCTTCGACATCGAGTTCGGCGAGGACGAGGGCGACGAGGGCGACCTCGCGGCGCGTCCGCCGGTGGTGACCGTCATGGGTCACGTCGACCACGGTAAGACCAAGCTGCTCGACGCCATCCGCAACACCAACGTGGTGGCGCGCGAGGCCGGTGGCATCACCCAGCACATCGGTGCCTACCAGGTCGCCACCGAGCACGAGGGCGAAGACCGGCGCATCACCTTCATCGACACCCCCGGTCACGAGGCGTTCACCGCCATGCGTGCCCGTGGTGCCAAGGCCACCGACATCGCTGTCCTGGTGGTGGCGGCCGACGACGGTGTGAAGCCGCAGACCATCGAGGCGCTCAACCACGCCCAGGCGGCCGACGTGCCCGTCGTGGTCGCGGTCAACAAGGTCGACAAGGAGGGCGCCGACCCCAACAAGGTCAGGGCCCAGCTCACCGAGTACGGCCTGGTGGCCGAGGAGTACGGCGGCTCGACCCTGTTCGTCGACATCTCCGCCAAGAACGGGACCGGCATCGAGAACCTGCTCGAGGCCATCCTGCTCACCGCGGACGCCGAGCTCGACCTGCGGGCCAACCCGTCGATGGACGCCCAGGGCATCACCATCGAGGCGCGCCTGGACAAGGGCCGCGGCCCCGTCGCGACCGTCCTGGTCCAGCGCGGCACGCTGCGCGTCGGCGACTCGATCGTCTGTGGCGAGGCCTTCGGCCGCGTCCGGGCGATGCTCGACGACAACGGCGACCCGGTGGACGAGGCCACGCCGTCCTTCCCCGTCCTGGTGATGGGTCTGACGGCCGTGCCGAGCGCCGGAGACAACTTCATCGTCGTCTCCGACGACCGGATGGCCAGGCAGATCGCCCAGCAGCGCGCGGCGCGCAAGCGCAGCGCCGACATGGCGAAGTCGAGCCGTCGCCGCACCCTCGAGGAGCTGTTCAGCGACCTCGAGAAGGGCCGCGTCGACGAGCTCAAGCTCATCATCAAGGGTGACGTGTCCGGTTCGGTCGAGGCCCTGGAAGACGCCCTGCTCAAGATCGACGTCGGCGACGAGGTCAGGCTCCGTGTCCTGCACCGCGCCGTCGGTGCGATCACCGAGTACGACGTCAACCTGGCCGTCGCCGACGACAACGCGGTCATCATCGGCTTCAACGTCAGGCCCGAGCCCCGGGCCCGCGACCTGGCCGAGCGCGAGGGCGTCGACATCCGCTACTACTCGGTCATCTACCAGGCGATCGAGGAGATCGAAGCGGCGCTCAAGGGCATGCTCAAGCCCGAGTTCGAAGAGGTCCAGATGGGCACCGCCGAAGTCCGCGAGGTCTTCAAGGTGCCGAAGATCGGCAACGTCGCCGGTTCGCTGGTCCGCACGGGCACGATCGTGCGCAACAGCAAGGCCCGGCTCATCCGGGACGGTGTCGTCATCGCCGACAACCTCACCGTGTCGTCGCTGCGTCGCTTCAAGGACGACGCGACCGAGGTCCGCGAGGGCTTCGAGTGCGGTATCGGTGTCGGGTACAACGACATCAAGCTCGACGACGTCATCGAGACGTACGAGATGCGGGAGAAGCCGCGCGTGTGACGCACGGTAGGGCGCCCGGCGAGGCCTTCGCCGGGCGCCCCTCGCACGCCGGCGTTCGTGCGGCTCTCCCACCCTGGCCCCGGGACCTGTTCCCGGGCGCCACGGCCCTGAGCGGCCGTCGTGGACGAGCGTTTCCCGGGGCCGCGCGGCGGTCCCCTCCGGGGCCGGCCGCGGGGCTTGCCCGCCGGCAGGGTGCGGCCCGGGTCCGGGCCGCCGTGCTCGGTGCCGCCGGGCCGCAGACGGACCCGACGCGGCCGCCGCGCTCCGCGGCGGGCGTCGCCCGAGGGCGGAAGCCGGACGAGCCGGCGAGGTGTGCAGTCTCACCCCTACGAACCGGACTAACCGCTCGTACGGGTACGTTGTCGATACTGGTGCCGATCGTGTCCGCACGGACGGCACCGCCGCACGCCAGGGGACGGCCCGGGCGCGCGGAGCGTGCGAGGAACCGGACAGGGCTCTCCACCGCGGCCCGCCCGGACGGCCTCGCCCGCGACCGGACATCGGACCTGCGGTGGTTGCCAACGATGTATGTCGGTGCCCTGACCCTGGACATCCTGCTCGGCGACGTGCACTCGCTGAAGCAGAAGCGATCCGTGGTGCGTCCCATCGTCGCCGAGGTGCAGCGGCGCTTCCCCAGCGTCGCCGTCGCCGAGACCGGCCATCTCGACCTGCACCGCAGGGCGGAGATCGGCATCGCCGTCGTCTCCGCCACCGCGGGCAACTGCGGCGAGGTGATGGACGCCTGCGAGCGGCTGGTGGCCTACCGCCCCGATATCGAGTTGCTGTCGGCCAGGCAGCGGCTCTACAACGACGAAGACTGACCGAACACTAGGGGGATCAAGATGGTGGACGCCGCACGGGCACGCAAGCTCGCCGACCGCATCCAGCAGGTCGTCGCCGAGATGCTGGAGCGCCGGATCAAGGACCCGCGCCTGGGCTTCGTGACCGTGACCGACACACGTATCACCGCTGACCTGCGGGAGGCGACGGTCTTCTACACGGTGTTCGGCTCCGAGGCCGAGCGCGCCGACAGCGCCGCGGCGCTGGAGAGCGCGAAGGGGATCATCCGCTCGGAGGTGGGCAGGCAGACCGGCGTCCGCTTCACTCCGACGCTGACGTTCAAGCACGACCCGCTGCCCGACAGCGCCCGCCAGATGGACGAACTGTTCGCGGCGGCGAAGGAGCGTGACGCGGAGGTGGCCAGGCGGGCCGAGGGCGCCGCCTACGCGGGTGAGGCCGACCCGTACAAGAAGCCGGAGCTCGACGAGGACGAGGACGAGGACGAAGTCTCCGATCGCGCGGGATACTCCGCGACGTGACGCCGGACGTGCGTGACGAGACCCGCCGCCGGTCCGCCGGACCTCCTCCGGGTACGGCGGGCGGCGGTTCGGCGCGCCCCGCGTCCGCCGGCGCCCCCGAACGTGCGGGCCTGAGCACGCAGGCGGGCGGTCCGGTCGCGGGAGCACCGCAGGCGATCCCCGAAACGGTGTGGGACCGGGCGCTCGAGCTGATCCGCGACGCCGACGAGGTGGCGCTGGCCTGCCACATCTCGCCCGACGGCGACGCGCTCGGCTCGATGCTGGCCGCGGCCAAGGCGCTGGTCGCGATGGGCAAGCGGGTGGTCGCCTCCTTCGGCGAGCGCAGGTTCGCGGTTCCCAGGCTGCTGCGGTTCCTGCCCGCGCAGGATCTGCTCACGGTCCCCTCCGCCTTCCCCGCCGAGCCCGAGGTGATGATCACCTTCGACTCCTCGACGCTCGACCGGCTCGGGCTGCTGGCGGCCAACGCGGGCAAGGCGCGGGAGGTGATCGTCGTCGACCACCACGCCTCCAACCACGGCTTCGGCACCGTGAGCCTCATCGATCCCGGCGTGGCGGCGACGGCCGTCCTCACCGAGGAGCTGATCCGGCGCCTCGGGCAGCCGCTCGACCGCGACATGGCGACGCTGCTGTACGTCGGGCTGGTGACCGACACCGGCTCGTTCCGCCACTCCTCGACGACGCCTGCCGCGCACCTGATGGCGGCCAGGCTCGTGGCGGCCGGGCTGCGCACCGACGAGATCGCCCGCGAGCTGTGGGACCGTTCCCCGTTCGGGTACCTGAAGGTGCTCGGCGCGGCCCTCGACCGCGTGGTGCTGGACGACGACCTGGTGTGGACGTACGTCACCCACACCGACAGGGCCGCCTACGGCCTGCCGTACTCCGAGGTGGAGGCGATCATCGACGTGATCCGCCGCACCGACGAGGCCGACGTCGCGGTGGTGCTGAAACAGGACGACGACGGTGTGTGGCAGGTGTCCACCCGTTCCAAGGGCGGGGTCGACGTCGGCGCGATCTGCACGGCGCTCGGCGGCGGCGGCCACCGGTACGCGGCGGGATTCACCTCCCACGACGGCGTTGACGTGACGATGGACCGGTTTCGAGAACTGCTGAGGAAGAGTAGATGGCCGAGAGCGGTCTGATCATCGTGGACAAGCCCGCCGACTGGACCTCCCACGACGTGGTCGGCAAGATGCGGCGCATCGCGGGCACCCGGCGGGTCGGGCACGCCGGCACGCTCGACCCGATGGCCACCGGCGTGCTGGTGATCGGCGTGGAGAAGGCGACCCGGCTGCTGGGACACCTCGCGCTGACCGAGAAGGTCTACGAGGCGACGATCAGGCTGGGCGTCACCACCAACACCGACGACGCCGAGGGCGAGGTCATCGCCACCGCGGCGACGGACGGTGTGACGGCCGAGGCCGTGCGCAAGGGCATCGAGGCGCTGACCGGACGGATCATGCAGGTGCCTCCGCAGGTGTCGGCGATCAAGGTGAACGGCGAGCGCGCCTACAAGCGGGCGCGGGCCGGCGAGGAGGTCGAACTGGCCGCCCGGCCGGTCACCGTGTACGACTTCGCCGTCGAGTCCATCGACGGGCCCGACATCAGGGCGACGATCAGGTGTTCCAGCGGGACCTACATCAGGGCCCTGGCCAGGGACCTGGGGGCGGCGCTCGGGGTCGGCGGTCACCTGACGTCGCTGCGGCGCACCAGGGTGGGGCCGTACGACCTGTCCCTCGCCAGGACGATCGAGGAGCTGGCCGGTGAATGCGTGGTGCTGCCGATCGGCGCGGCCGTGTCGGCGGCCTTCCCCCGGCGGGACGTGACCGCCGAGGAGGCGCGGGTGATCTCGCACGGCGGGCGGCTGCCGTCGGCCGGGCTCGGCAAGGGGCCGATCGGGGTGTTCGGGCCGGACGGGGAGCTGCTGGCGCTGGTGGAGGAGCAGGGGCGCACCGCTCGCCCCCTGGCGGTCTTCGCCGGCTGACCGGCTCCCCGGCAGCCGGCTGACCAACTGCCCGGCTTGGGCCTGTACCTCGGCTGGCCCGCTCTCCGGCGGGCGGGCGGCCCCGGCGGGGCTACGGCTTGCGGGCGACCATGATGTCGCGGACGATCGCCTGGTCCACCCAGTGGGCGAAGTCGGGGTAGTCGCACACCTCGAGCCCGTGCGCGGCCAGGATGGCGGCGAGGTCGTCGCGCGACCCGCCGTAGGTGTTCCAGGCGATGCCGATCGCGCCGCCCGGCCGTAGCAGCTCCGCCCACACCGGCACCGCCTTGGCGATCAGCTGGAGCGGGCTGCGGGACAGGCCCGTCGCGCCCTTGCTGCCGTGCTGCACGCCGTACGGCGCGTCGGTCACGACGACGTCGAACGAGCGCGGCCTGAAGAACTCGCGGCCGCGCAGGGTGTCGGCGTTGACCACGGCCACCTGCTGCGTCTCGCCCGCCTTGAACGCCTCCTTCGACAGCCCGAACGACACGTTGAGCCGCCGGCCGATCAGCGCCCGCTCCCGCCTGACCGGCACGGTCTCGGCGGTGTGCTTGAGCCGCTTGTTCTTCAGCCACGTCTTGAGGAAGCCGCTGTAGGCGTCGAAGTCCTTGCCGTCGACGTCGATGCCGTAGGCGTCGTAGCCGTACATGAGGGCCTGGTTGAGCGTGGTGCCACGGCCGCACATCGGGTCGAACACCGACAGATGGCCGTCCAGCGGGAAGTCGGAGGCCAGCACGGTGACGTTGAGCAGCAGCTTGGTGAAGTGCTCGTTGGTCTTGCCCGCGTACTTCTGGATGGTGATGAGGTCGCTGGAGAGCCGGTCGAGCGGGCGCATCTGCAGGGGCCGCAGCAGGTCGCCCTCGATACCGAAGATCGCGTAGACGGACGACAGGTTCGACAGCAGCCCGAGGTCGGGCTCGTCGGCCTCGAACGTCACGTACGGCACGCCGCCGATCCGCGTCTCCTCCACATCGGAGACGGCCGCGAAGACCTCCAGCTCGCTGCGTGTCAGGCGGACGGCACTCTCGCCGTAGACCCGGTTGAAGGCGGGCAGGATCAACAAGGCGTATCGGGACATGCAGCGGATGGTACCGCCTGGGCTGTTTCGCCTGCTCCCGGTCGGAACACCGGCACCCGCCGTCACCCCGTTGCGAAACACCCCGCGAGGCATGGCACGCTTGAGGGTGGTTGATCCGCCACGAGAGCGAATGGGGCGCGGGCGTGCAGGAGTCGGGAAGATCCGTCGTCACGGTCGGCGTGTTCGACGGCGTGCACCTCGGTCACCGGCGGGTGGTCGAGCGCGCCGTGGCCGTCGCCCGCTCGCTCGGCCTGCCGTGCGTGGCGCTGACGTTCGAGCCGCATCCCGCCGAGGTCGTCAGGCCCGGCACCCAGCCGCCCCGGCTGACCACCGCGCGGCAGCGGGCCGAGCTGCTGGCCGCGCTGGGCGTCGACGAGGTGCTTGTGGTGCCGTTCACGATGGAGCTGTCGCGCCTCAGCCCCGCCGACTTCGCCCAGAGCGTGCTCGCCGAACGGCTGCGCGCGGCGGCGGTCGTGGTCGGCGCGAACTTCGCCTTCGGCCACAAGGCCGCCGGTGACCCCGCGACCCTGCGCGAGCTGGGCGACAAGTACGACTTCACGGTCGAGGAGATCCCCCTGGTGTCCGGTGTTTCATCCACTCTGGTCCGCGAGCTCGTCGCCGCGGGCGACGTCGAGTCCGCGGCCGAGGCGCTGGGCCGCCCGCACCGGGTGGAGGGCGTCGTCGTGCGCGGCTACCAGCGCGGTCGCCAGCTCGGCTTCCCCACGGCCAACGTCGAGACCGCGCCCAACACCGCCATCCCCGCCGACGGCGTCTACGCGGGCTGGCTGCGGTGCGTCGCGGTCGGCAACCTGCCGGCCGGCTACGACGGCTGCGTCTGGCCCGCCGCCATCTCGGTCGGCACCAACCCCACCTTCGAGGGCGTGCCGCGGACGGTGGAGGCCTACGCGCTCGACCGGGACGACCTCGACCTGTACGGCATGCACGTGGCCGTCGACTTCGGCGCGCGCCTGCGCGGCAACACCAGGTTCGACTCCATCGAGGCGCTCATCGACCAGATCCATGCCGACGTGGCCGAGGTCCGCCGCCTGACCGGCGGACGGCCGCACCCCGCCTGAGCACCTGAGGAACATCTGTGGGACACCATGTGGACGAGGGAGCCGGCGGCCGCCGGGCCCTGGCGTCGTTGCGTGCCGACTGCGCGAGCTGCGCCGGCCTGTGCTGCGTCGTGCCGGCGTTCGCGGCCTCGGCCGACTTCGCGATCGACAAGCCTGCCGGAACGGCGTGCCCGAACCTGCGCGCCGACCACCGCTGCGGCATCCACGCCCAGCTGCGGGACAAGGGCTTCCCCGGCTGCACCGTCTACGACTGCTTCGGCGCCGGCCAGCAGGTCACCCAGGCGGGTCTGGCGGGCCGGGCAGGCGAGGTCTTCCCCGTCATGCGCGACCTGCACGAGCTGCTCTACTACGTCACCGAGGCGCTGGGCTGGCCGGCGGCCGAGGCCGTCCACGGGGAGCTGGGCCGGGCCGCCGACGAGATCGAGGAGCTCATCGGCGGTGACGCCGACGTCCTGGTGAAGGCCGACACGGGGGCGCTGCGCGCGGCGGTCGCGCCCCTGCTGCGGCAGGCCGGCGAGCTGGTGCGCGGCCACGGCGGGCAGCGGCTCGGGCGCACGATGAAGCCGGATCTCATGGGCGCCAGGCTCAAGGGGGCCGACCTGCGCCGCGCGAGCCTGCGGGGCGGCTACCTGATCGGCGCCGACCTGCGGGGCGCGGACCTGCGCGGAGCCGACGTGATCGGCGCCGACTTCAGGAACGCCGACCTGAGCGGCGCCGACCTGCGCGGCTGCCTGTTCCTCACCCAGTCGCAGCTCGACGCCGCCAGGGGAGACGCGGCCACGCGCATCCCGCCGTCGCTCAGCCGCCCGGGACACTGGCGACGGGGGTGATCGCCACGGGCGGCGTACGGACGGTTCGGCCGCGGCCCGGCAAGAACGATGTGTCAGGGAGCGGACCGCAATGGTAACCTTGCATGTCGGCTCTGTAACGGTGGCGCTGTGCGCTGCCCTGAAGTGCCTTCTCGCGGCGACTGTAGGCACGCACGGTCGCTCGCAATCTCATCTCATCGACGCGTGTCCGTAGATCGAAGGAGAGCCGTGTCCCTCGACACCGCTGCCAAGAAGGCAATCATCGCCGAGTACGCGACGGCCGAGGGCGACACCGGGTCGCCCGAGGTGCAGATCGCGCTGCTCAGCAAGCGCATCAGCGAGCTCACCGAGCACCTCAAGACGCACAAGCACGACCACCACAGCCGTCGTGGCCTGCTGCTGCTCGTCGGTCGCCGGCGTCGCCTGCTGAAGTACCTGCAGAACAACGACATCGCGCGTTACCGTTCGCTCATCGAGCGGCTGGGCCTGCGCCGATAGAGTAGGAAGGGAGCGGCGCTCGGCGCCGCTCCCTTCGCATATGGCATCCGGCGCGCCTAGTGTCGGACAACTGAATATCCGAGACACACTGAAAGCCCCCGCGTCCGCTACAGCACCATGCGACCCGCGACGCCTGCGGGCCGGTCCTCGGTAGTGGCTTCCGGTCATCGTGACCGGGCGCTTCGATCGAAGACCGGCGCTGCACCTTACGAAGGGTGCCGGTGAAAGAGGGCGCGGGTGACCAACCATCAAGGAGGTCCCCCGTGGAGGGTGTCCACACCGCCGAAGCCGTCATAGACAACGGCTCGTTCGGCACGCGCACGATCAGGTTCGAGACCGGCCGGCTCGCCCGGCAGGCGGCCGGCTCCGCCGTCGCCTACCTCGACGGCGAGACGATGGTCCTGTCCGCCACCACCGCGTCCAAGAGTCCCAAGGACAACCTCGACTTCTTCCCGCTGACGGTCGACGTCGAGGAGCGCATGTACGCCGCGGGCCGCATCCCCGGCTCGTTCTTCCGCCGTGAGGGCCGTCCCTCCGAGGACGCCATCCTCACCTGCCGCCTGATCGACCGGCCGCTGCGCCCGTCCTTCGTCAAGGGCCTGCGCAACGAGGTCCAGGTCGTGGCGACCGTCATGGCGCTGCACCCCGACCACCTCTACGACGTGATCGCGATCAACGCCGCCTCGCTGTCGACCCAGCTGGCGGGGCTGCCCTTCTCCGGCCCGATCGGCGGCGTCCGCGTCGCGCTGATCGACGGCCAGTGGGTCGCCTTCCCGACCCACCCCGAGCTGGAGCGCGCGACCTTCGACATGGTCGTGGCCGGTCGCGTCCTCGACGACGGCGACGTCGCGATCATGATGGTCGAGGCCGAGTCGACCAACCACACGCTCAAGCTGGTCGGCGAGGGCGCCGCCGCCCCGACCGAGGAGAGCGTCGCGCAGGGCCTCGAGGCGGCCAAGCCGTTCATCAAGGTGCTGTGCGAGGCGCAGGCCAAGGTCGCCAAGGTCGCGGCCAAGGAGACGGCCGAGTTCCCCGTCTTCCTCGACTACCAGGACGACGCGCTCGAGGCCGTCGAGGGCGCGGTCAAGTCCGAGCTCGCCGCGGCGCTGACGATCGCCGGCAAGCAGGAGCGCGAGGCCGAGCTCGACAGGGTCAAGGGCCTGGTGGCCGAGAAGCTGCTGCCCGACTTCGAGGGTCGCGAGAAGGAGCTGAGCGCCGCCTTCCGCAGCCTGACCAAGAAGCTCATGCGCGAGCGGGTCATCAAGGAGGGCGTCCGCATCGACGGGCGTGGTCCGAAGGACATCCGCGCGCTCAACGCCGAGGTCCACGTGGTCCCGCGGGTGCACGGCTCGGCGCTGTTCGAGCGCGGCGAGACCCAGATCCTGGGCATCACCACGCTGAACATGCTGCGCATGGAGCAGGTCGTCGACACGCTCAACCCCGAGCGCACCAAGCGCTACATGCACAACTACAACTTCCCGCCCTACAGCACGGGTGAGACGGGCCGCGTCGGCTCGCCCAAGCGCCGCGAGATCGGCCACGGCGCGCTGGCCGAGCGGGCGCTGATCCCGGTCCTGCCGTCGCGCGAGGAGTTCCCCTACGCCATCCGCCAGGTCTCCGAGGCGCTCGGCTCCAACGGCTCCACCTCGATGGGTTCGGTCTGCGCCAGCACGATGGCGCTGCTGGACGCCGGTGTCCCGCTCAAGGAGATGGTCGCGGGCATCGCCATGGGCCTGATCGGCGAGGGCGACACCTACGTCACCCTGACCGACATCCTGGGCGCCGAGGACGCCATGGGCGACATGGACTTCAAGGTCGCCGGCACCAAGGACCTCATCACGGCCCTCCAGCTCGACACCAAGCTCGACGGCATCCCGGCCTCCGTGCTGGCCGCCGCGCTGAAGCAGGCCAAGGGCGCCCGCCTGGCGATCCTCGACGTGATGCAGGAGGCGATCGACTCCCCGGCGGAGATGAACCCGACCGCGCCGCGCATCATCACCATCAAGGTCCCGGTCGACAAGATCGGCGAGGTCATCGGCCCCAAGGGCAAGATGATCAACCAGATCCAGGACGACTCGGGCGCCGAGATCACCATCGAGGACGACGGCACGATCTACATCGGCGCGACCGACGGCCCCTCGGCCGAGGCCGCCCGCAGTGCGATCAACGCCATCGCCAACCCGCACATGCCCGAGGTGGGCGAGCGCTACCTGGGCACGGTCGTGAAGATCGCCGCCTTCGGCGCCTTCATCTCGCTGATGCCGGGCAAGGACGGCCTGCTCCACGTCTCGCAGATCCGCAAGCTGCACGGCGGCAAGCGCATCGAGAACGTCGAGGACGTCATGGGCGTCGGCGAGAAGATCCAGGTGGAGATCGCCGAGATCGACTCGCGGGGCAAGCTGTCGCTGGTGCCGGTCGAGGTCATCGAGAAGGAGGCCGCCGCCAAGGAGGCCACCGCTGCCGCCGCGCCGGAAGAGGAGGCCGCTCCGGCCGCCGCCGCCCCCGCCGAGGACAAGCCGCGCGAGGACAAGCCCCGCCGTACCCGCACCAGGGTCCGCAAGCCCGCCGCGACCGACGGAGAAGACCGGAACTCGTGACCGAGCGAAGCGAGGGCACCAGTAGACACAGCACCGTGGTCACGGGGCCGACGAAGGAGGCCTCGTGACTACTGTCACGCTGCATCCTGGTAGGGACGGTGCCGGGGTGGTCAGGCGCACCGTCCTCCCCGGTGGGCTGCGTGTGGTGACCGAGACCATGCCGACCGTGCGCTCCGTCGCGGTCGGCATGTGGGTCGGCATCGGCTCGCGTGACGAGGCCCCCGAGCACATGGGGGCCACGCACTTCCTCGAGCACCTGCTGTTCAAGGGCACGCCGACGCGTGACGCCATGCAGATCTCCGCATCCATCGAGGGCATCGGCGGCGAGATCAACGCCTTCACCGCCAAGGAGTACACCTGCTACTACGCGCGGGTGCTCGACGAGGACCTGCCGCTGGCCGTCGACGTGCTGGCCGACGTCGTCACCTCCTCGCTCGTCACCGAGGAGGACGTCGAGTCCGAGCGTGGCGTGATCCTCGAAGAGATCGCCATGCACGACGACGACCCCTCCGACGTGGTGCACGAGCAGTTCTCGGCCGCCCTGTACGGCGACTCGCCGATCGGGCGGCCGATCCTCGGCACGGTCGAGTCCATCAACGCCCTCGGGCGTGACCGGATCGTCGAGTACTACCGCACCTACTACCGGCCGCCGCGCACCGTCGTCTCCGTCGCCGGCAACATCCAGCACGAGCACGTGGTGGAGCTGGTGGCGCGGGCCTACGAGCGGGCGGGCGCGCTGGAGGGACCCCGCGAGTGCGCGCCGCCGCGCACCAGCGGTCCCGGTGCGCCGAGCCGGTCGGAGGTCAGGGTGCTCGACCGGCCCACCGAGCAGGCCAACCTCGTGCTGGGCACCACCGGCATGTCGCGCACCGACGACCGGCGCTTCGCCCTCGGCGTGCTCAACGCGGCGCTGGGCGGCGGCATGTCGTCCCGGTTGTTCCAGGAGATCAGGGAGAAGCGCGGCCTGGCCTACTCCGCCTACAGCTACACCTCCGCCTACGCCGACACGGGGCAGTTCGGGATCTACGTGGGCTGCCTGCCCTCGAAGATCGACGACGTGCTGCGGATCTGCCGCGACGAGGTGGCCAGGGTGGTCTCCGACGGGATCACCGAGGAGGAGATCCTGCGCGGCAAGGGCCAGATGCGCGGCGGGCTGGTGCTGGGGCTGGAGGACACCGGCTCGCGGATGTCGCGGATCGGCAAGAACGAGCTGGTCTACGACGAGTTGATGTCGGTGGACGAAGTGCTGGGACGTATCGACGCGGTCACCCCCGAGGAGATCGCGGCGGTCGCCAAGGACGTGCTGAACCGCCCGCTGACCCTGGCGGTCATCGGCCCGTACGCGGACAAGGACTTCTCCTCGGCGATCTCCTGACGGCACAGCGGGGTCAAGGCCACCGGGGTCACTCGGTGGCCTTTTCGCTTGTCTGGCCACTCCAGCGGGCCGGCACTGCCCGCCGCGCCGCCGCGCCTGTGGGGCGCGTGGGGCCCTGGCCGTGGCTGCGGGGCGGTGGATGCTGTGACGGCGGACCCTCGGGCCCGTGAGGCCCATGGCTCCGGCCCCGTGGGTCGGTCGGGGGTGTCGCGTAACGGTGGCCGGCCCCGTGCGCTGGAGTGGCGTCACCCTGGACAGGGACCGGCCCCGTGCCTGGGGTGGGCGTGGGCCCGCTTGCCGTACGGGGAGAAGGACGCGCCGGGGCCGTACGGGCGGAGGCGGCCCGATAGGGTGGGGGCGTGATGAGAGTGGGTGTGCTCGGGGCGCGCGGCAAGGTCGGCGTCGAGGTGTGCAGGGCCGTCGAGGCGGCGACCGACATGGAGCTCGTGGCGGCCGTCGACAAGGACGATCCGATCGAGTCGCTCGAGGGCGCGCAGGTGGTCGTCGACTTCACCCATCCCGACGTGGTCATGGGCAACCTCGAGTGGGCCATCTCCCACGGGATCCACCCGGTGGTGGGCACCACGGGGTTCGACGAGGAGCGGCTGGCCACGGTGCGTGGCTGGCTGGAGCGCTTTCCCGGCACCAACTGCCTGATCGCCCCGAACTTCGGCATCGGCGCGGTGCTGATGATGCACTTCGCCCAGCAGGCGGCCCGATACTTCGACTCGGTCGAGATCGTGGAGCTGCACCACCCGAACAAGGCCGACGCCCCTTCGGGCACCGCCCGCCGGACGGCGGAGCTGGTGGCGGAGGCGCGGGCCAAGGCGGGCATGGCGGCGATGCCCGACGCGACCAGCTCAGCGCTCGACGGGGCGCGCGGCGCCGACGTCGGCGGCGTCCACGTCCACTCCGTACGGCTGGCCGGGCTGATCGCCCACCAGGAGGTGCTGCTCGGCGGCGCCGGCGAGATCCTGACGATCAGGCACGACACGATGAACCGCGCCTCGTTCACGCCGGGCGTGCTGCTCGGCGTGCGCAGGGTGGGCGAGTTGTCGGGGCTCACGGTGGGCCTGGAGGCCCTGCTCGACCTGTAGCCGGCCCGAGCCACCGGCGCCAACCGGCGAACCGCCGGCGCGACCCGTCGGCGTGACCGGCTCGAACCACCGGCGCCAACCGGCTCGACCCGGCTCCACCCGTGAAAATGAATGTGCCCATGCCGAAGCATGGGCACATTCTGTGGAGGGGTTCCGGCTCCGCACAGCCGGCACACGATCATCACACTAATGCCAGTGCACACCATCCAGGGAAAGGTGCGTGCGTGTCGATGGTGCGTTGGGCGGACAAGGACGAGCTGGCGGGGCTGGCCGATGTCGAGCGTGCGGCCGATGGCCTGTTCGCGCAGGTCGGAATCGTTTTCCCGCCGGGCACCACGATGGTCGAGGAGTGTGACGACCCGGGCAGGGTGCTGGTGGAGGGCAGGGGCTTCGCCATGATCAGCATGGTCGACGGCAACGTCCATCTCGACCAGCTGGCCGTCCATCCTGACAGCATGCGGCAGGGCATCGGCGGCAGGCTCGTGGCGGCCGTGGCCGACCACGCGCTGGCCGTGGGCGCGCCGGGGGTGACCTTGACCACGTTCCGCGACGTGCCGTGGAACGGGCCGTGGTACGAGCGGCACGGTTTCGCCGTCATGGACGACCCGGGGCCGGAGCTGCGCGCCATCGTCCGGCACGAGCGGGAGCTCGGCATCGAACTCGCGCCACGGATAGTGATGTACCGTCCCGTAGTGTGAGGTTTCGCGACGAACTGTGGCGGGCGATGGACGGTGTCTATCGCCAGATCCTGCGGCATCCCTTCCTCGAAGGGCTCACCGACGGCTCGCTCCCGCGCGAGGCCTTCCGCCACTACGTCATGCAGGAGGCGCACTTCCTGCCCGACTACGCCAGGGCGCTGGCCGCCTGCGCCGCCAGGTCGCCGCAGCCGTCAGCCGTGCACAGGTTCGCCGCCGACGCCGCCAGGACCGTCGAGGTCGAGCACAGCCTCGTCCTGGAGCTGCTGGCGGCGTTCGGGCTCGACGAGGCGGAGGCGCTGAAGTCGCCCGCCGGACCGACCACAGTGGGTTACGCGTCGTACCTGGTGCGGACCTGCTCGCTGGGCACCTTCCCGGAGGCGCTGGGCGCGATCGTGCCCTGCTACTGGATCTACGCCCGCGTCGGGGAGAAGCTGCTGGCCGAGTCGTCGCCCGACCCGCTCTACGCGTGGTGGATCGAGACCTACGGCGGCGAGGACTACCAGGACACCGTCGCGGGCGTGCTCGACCTGCTCGACGGCCTGACGCTGACCGCCGACGAGCGGGAGCGGCTGGTGGAGCGGGCGATCACCACCGCCCGGTTCGAGTGGATGTACTGGGACGCGGCCTGGCGCCAGGAGAGCTGGCCATGCGGCTGAGGGACCTCGTCCACGACGACCACCTCGCGCTGAAGGTGCTGACCGGCCACGACCTGCTCGACCGCAGGGTGCGCGGCGTCGCCACCACCGACCTGCCGGACCCGTCCCGTTTCGTCAAGCCGGGCGAGCTGGTGCTGACCGAGCTGACCTGGCACACCGGCGCCGAGTCCGCGACCGCCTTCGTGCGCGGCCTGGGCGATGTGGCGGCGCTCGTGTGCGGCACCGCGCTCAAGGTCCCGCCGTCCGACCTCATCGACGCCTGCGCCGCCGCGGGGCTGCCGCTGCTCACGCTGCCGGTGGACGTGCCGTTCAGCCAGGTCACCGAGCAGGTGCTGCGGGCGCTGATCGCCGAGCTGGGCGCCGCGCCCCGCCGGCCGCCCGGCGGACGCCGGCGCCTGGCCAGCACCCTGGTGGACGGCGGCAGCCTCACCAAGCTGGTCGACACGGTCGCGGGTGAGCTCGACGTGCCGTGCTGGGTGATGTCGGCGACCGGACGGGTGATCGTCGGCTCGCAACCGCTCGACGAGGACTCCAGGGCGCGCCTCGCCCACACCTTCCTCACCGCGCGCTTCCTGCCCGGCATGGTCGACCGCCTGTCGGTCTTCCCGATCAGCAAGGGCGCCCCGCACCGGATCGCCAACTGGTTCCTCGCCTACCAGGGGGAGGGCGCGCAGGGCGACAGCGAGGACGTCCTGGTCGAGCTGGCCGCTCTCGTCGCGCTCGAACGCTCGCGCCTGGAGGCCGCCCAGCGCATCGAACGCCGCGTCCTCGACCAGTTGCTGCGCCTGCTGGAGTCGGGCGACGCGTCCCTGCCGGGGCTCGTCTCCCGCCTGCACACCCTCCACGTGGAGACCGAGCACGGTCTGCTGGTCGTCGCCCTGACGGCCGCGGGGCCCGAGGTCGGCGTCGCCGTCCTCGACGAGCTGCTGCGCCCGCTCGCGCCCGGCATCGTGACCGCGGCGGGGGAGGAGGCCGTCGCGCTGGTCCCGCTGGCGGGCAACAGCGCGGCTGAGCTGACCGACCATCTGGTGAAGGGCGCCCGCATCCTCGAGGCGGGGCTGGGCGACGAGCGGATCGCGCTCGGCGTCAGCAGCGTGACCACCGGGCCCGCCGGGTTGAGCGGGCTGATCGAGGAGGCCAGGCACGCCCGCTCGCTCGCCTCCCTCGGCGCCGAGCGGGTCAGCGTGGTGACCGGCGACGACGTCAGCTCGCACCGGACGCTGCTGGCGGCGATCCCCGACCCGCTGCGGCGCTCGTTCAGGGCGCGCCTCCTGGGACGGCTGGAGTCCTACGACGCCACGAACCAGACGGACCTGCTGGAGACGCTGGAGACGTTCCTGGAGGAGTCGGGGTCGTGGTCGGCGACGGCGGACCGGCTGCACGTGCACGTCAACACGCTGCGCTACCGGTTGAAGCGGATCGAGGAGCTGACCGGGCGGTCGCTGAACTCCTGGGACCAGCGGGTGGACTTCCTGCTCGCGTTGCGGATGCGATAGCCGCGCGGGCTCGGCGGTTACCTCGGGGTCACCGGGTTCCCGAAAAGTGCGATCTTCCTGCGCCGGGCACGCGGAACCAGACTGCTGCCATGAGCATCGTGACTCGCATGGACTACCAGCCCTTCCCTCCGGACCCGCACAACCACAAGCCGAACTCGCGCCACTCCCTGGTGCTCGACCCGGCCCGTCCCGACGGTCGTTACGTGAAGAACCTGGTGCTGAACTTCGAGAAGCTCGCGCCGGACGAGATCATCCCCGTGCACTTCCACACCAGCGAGGAGGTCCTCATCATCGACGACGGCGAGGCGGAGGCGTTCTACGACGGGGAATGGCAGCCGGTGGGGCCCGGGTCGGTCATCCTCGTGCCGCCCGGCGTGTCCCACGGGTTCCGCAACCTGTCGGGCGGCACGGTACGGCTGCACGCGGTGTTCGGCGGCTCCGTGGTCGGCACCCAGCTGCTGGAACGCAGCCCCGCGCCGGGCACGGAGGACGAGCCGGTGCCACCGCTGTCCATCCTCGACTTCCGCGCCTACGTGGACGGCCCCTGACCCGCCTCAAGGGCGTCCTCCGCGGAAGCGACGCCCTTCGTCGTTGACTTGCAAGATCTTTCTCACCGCTCATGGCTGTTCCTGCGTTCCTCGACCCCGGGGCAGGCGGCGGCCGTCTACCCCGGGCGGGGTTCTCCCCGAGGCTTCGTCCGGAGCAGACCGGGGCATGCCGGGCTTCGGAGACCAGGAAGAGCGTTCCGGAGGTAGGGGGTGCAGGTCGGCCAGCAGACGAAGGGCGGCGGCCGAAGAGGAGCCCGGCCTCGCATTGATCACGACCAGCCGCCGGCCCGCGTCGGCGGGGATGTTCGGCCTGTCCTCCGCGAGCCGCGGCGCGTCGAAGTCGAGATGCCCCGCGAGGAGGGCGTGCGCCATCCGGTTCCAGCCGAGCACATCGCTCCTGCGCCCGATGACGTACGCCGGCACCATCCCGAACGACTCGATCATGACCGCGAGACCGGGGCGGAGCCGCTCGGGGCGGATCTTCTTGCGCCGCGCCTTGGTCGGCCTCGCCAGGCTGTAGAGGCGCGCGGTCTCGTCCAGCCGCAGCGCGCGGGCGAGCGCGTCGAGCACGCCGTCGGAGGCGTTCCTGCTCTGCCCTTGTTCGAGCCGTATGTAAGCGTCGGCGTCGCCGTCCTCGTCATGGTCGCGACCGCCACCGGCGGGCAACACGATCGCCTGCACGGCTACCACCTGGCCTACCTGACAGCCGCCCTCTGCTGCCTCATCGGCGCCCTGGCCGTAGCCCTTTCCCGCCGTACGCCCTGATCTCGGCCGCCGCCCTCAGCCATCGCCCTTGGCCCGGCGTCGTCATCCACGTCGTCGGGCAGTCTGAGGGCCTGGGGCCTGTCTTCCGCCGGTTCCCGGTCGGCTGTGCTCCCCCGGTACCCGTGGTCGCGATCGCTCACTGCTCTTCCTGGCTAGCGGAGTGATATGGGCGGGATGGGGACCCGGTTCGGTGCGCGGCCGGAGGCGGCGTGCCACGCCGGCGGCCGGCGCGGTGGGCGGGGCTGCGGTCCAGCTGGTCGACGTGCGGGCGGCAGACTTCCTGCACCTCGTGGCACAGGAGGGCGGACGTACGGCGGCTTGCCCTGAGCACGCTCGTCGAGATGGAGACGAAGGGGCCCGGTACGGCGCGGCTGACGTCATGGAGCGTGCCCAGGGGAGGGGGTTGGCTGTTGCTGTCGTCAACGACAACTAGGTCGCGGCCGTGACGACGTTCCTCGAACGCGAGGGGTTGGCTGGCCCAGGTCAATTGCCGTCAACCCGGTCCAGCAGGCCGTAGAGATGGTCTAGGAAGGCGTCGACGTGACGTATGTCGTATCCGGGTGAGGCCATCGAGAAGCCATGGAGGATCGAGATCCCGCTCGGATGGTTCTTCTCCCTGCGAACGGCGGGCTCCCTTCCTTCGAGGCCCGCAATGATCCGTTCGATGTAGGCATCGACTTCTCGCTGGTTGTAGCCCCGCCCCGATACGAGCGGGAGTTCAGTGGCGCGAATGTCCAACACCAGTTGAGCCCGCCGCCTTTGGATCCTGGCCCATTGTCTGCTGCCGTCTCGGAAGCTACGCGTCGCGCGTTCGCCGACCACCAGGAGGGCGCCACCCACCACGAGGGTCCCGCCGACCAGCCCCATCCCGAAGGCGACCGCCGCGGCATCCTCCTTCTTCTCCTCATAGCTGTCGGGCCCCGTCCGGCGGTTCGAGCAATAATCGCCGCTGCTCATCCTCTCGCCGCCGCACCTGGGCTCCTGCGCGTCCTTCGACACCACAAGCCAGACCAGTAGCACCACTGCCCCGATGCCCAGCATCCAATAGCCCAGCTTCAACGCCCCTCCAACGACCAGGGTGGGTCCGCCCAGGCTCCGCCTTCTCTCGGCCGCAGCCCCAAATGACCAGCAGTGTATTGAGGGCTCCTGTTGATCGACAATGTGTCGGCTGCCCCTTCCAGGAGGCGGACAGGCCGGCGTGCCTGAGCGTCGCGCAGTAGCGCAGTTCTCACCGCGCGGCTTCTCTCCGCAAGATCCTTCTTGTTCTGATGTCATTACGTCGAGAGGGAACTCCGAGGCATGGACCAGCCCCTCGACCCCATCCGCCACCCCGACGAACGCACCGAACGGGATCACCTTCGTGGACGGCGTCCGCCGGCCCCTGGCTCAGGGACGGTCACCCCCGGTCGCCGTCCGGGCGTCGAAGGCGGCGCGGGCGGCGTCGATCTCGCCGAGGTGGTCCTCCGCCCACACGACCAGGCCGCCCATGGTGTCGAGCAGGGCGCGGCCCATGGCGGTGAGCGTGTACTCGACATGCGGCGGCATGACCGCGCGGACGGTGCGGGAGACGATGCCGTCACGCTCCAGCTCCCGCAGCGTGACGGCCAGCATGCGGTGGCTGATGCCGTCGATGCCGCGGTTGAGCTCGGTGAAGCGCTTGGTGCCCGAGCCGAGCTGATGGATCACCGACAGCGACCACTTCCCGCCCACGCGGTCGAGGATCTCGCGGGCCCGGCACGCCGCGGGGCTGTGGTTCATGGTCGTCTCCCGGTGGAGTGTGCCCTCCGGACGCGAGGGCGGCGCCCTTACTGAGATGAAGCTACTTACCTGAAGTGGGTCTGTCGAGATCCTCGCCCCGCGCCCGGGCCGTCGCGTAGGCGGCGGCCTCGGCGCGGTTGCGCAGGCCCAGCTTGGCCAGCACGTTGCTGACATGGTGGGAGGCGGTCTTGCGGCTGATGAACAGCCGCTCGGCGATCTCGGGATTGGACAGCCCGAGCCCCATCAGGTGGAGCACTTCCCGCTCCCGCTTCGACAGGACGCCGACCTGCTTGGGCCCGGTCCTGCCGCGCACCCCCAGCGAGCGCAGCAGCGCGGCCGCCGCGTCGGCGTCGGCGCGGGCGCCGAGCCGTTCGGAGACGGCCAGCGCCGTCCGGGCCTCGGCGATCGCCACCTCGGGCGCGGACGGGCGCAGGGCCTCGGCCAGCGCCCGCCTGGCTCGGGCCTCCTCCAGCGGGAGGCCGGCCGCGACGAAGCCCGCCAGAGCCGCCTCGAGATGGCCGCGGACCTCGCCCTCGCCGGCGAGCGCGGCGGCATACTCGGTGAATGCCCTGGTCAGCGGGGTGCGGGCGGCTTCCGGCAGGGCGCGCAGCCGGGCGCACACCAGCCGGGCGGCCGCCAGGTGCCCGGCCGCCGCCTCGGCCTCCACCAGCAGCGCCAGCAGCGGCGCCCGCAACGTCTCGCCCTCGGGGCCGCCGTCCTCGTGGTCCCCCTGGTCCGCGTCCTGGTCTGTGCCCTCCTGGTCCCCCTGGTCCCCTTGGTCCCCTTGGTCCCCCTGGTCCCCTTGGTCCCCGTCCTCGTGGTCTCCCTGGTTCTCGGCGCTCCGGCCGTCCACCGCCAGCCCGCGGCGGAGTACCGTCGCGGCGCGTTCCGCCTCGCCACGAGCCAGGTGCAGACCGGCCAGCGGCCGTACGGCGTACCCGTCGTGCTCGTGGCCGTCGAGGAGCCGCTCCGCCTCCTCCAGCCGGCCCTGCCGTACGCGCAGGTCGGCCAGGCGTGCCACCGAGCCGGAACGGAGGGCCCGGTAGCTGGCGTCGTACAGGCGGACGGACGTGGTCAGCTCGTGCTCGGCCTCGGCCCACCGGCCCGCGGCGGTGAGGATCCCGCCGTAGTACATCCGGCAGATGGCCGCGGCCCACACGACGTCGGTGCGCCGCACGAACGCCTCGACCACGGCCGTCCACTGCTCGGCCCGCCGTACGTCGAGAACCATCTCGCAGGCCAGCAGCATCTTGCAGTAGATCTCGCCGACCACCGCCACGTTCCGCACCTCGCCGCCCACAGCGGCCGCCGCGGCCTCGTCGAGCCGGCGCATGCCCTCATCGGTACGGCCCCGCTCCACCAGGCACACGCCGCTGTAGGCCAGGGCGTCGAACTCCAGGTCCGTGTCGCCGAAACGGACGGCGAGGCGCCGCGCGGCCTCGATGTGCCGCAGCCTGACGGCCTGGTCGTCACTCGCCATCGCGCAGGCCAGCTCGACCCAGCCCCGCTCGGGGCAGTCGCCCGCCGCCTCGGCGAGGTGCTTCCCGCGTTCCAGCCATCCGCCGGCGACCGCGTAGTTCCCGTACAGCGCGACGTACTCGAACGCCAGCCAGTAGGCCGCGATCACCGCCGGATACCGCGTCTCACCTCTGGCGCGGAAGCCTGCGAAGGCCCGCTCGCGTAGTGCGACCGCCGTGCCGTACTCGCCCAGCCAGCACAGCGCCTGCCCCAGCCCGTCGAGCGCCTCAGGAGTCTCCTCCCGCGCGAGGGCGGTCTCGAAGGCGGCGCGGGCGTCCTTCCAGTGACCTGCCGCGAGGGCGGCCCTCCCGGCGGCAACGGCCTCATCGACCCCCACGTCACGATTATCCCGCCGCGAACGCGCCCGCGAATAGGGCAGTCGCCCCATGCTCCCGTGCCTGGTCGCGGCGCATGCTGGCCGGGAACCCGGCCACCTGACACGGAGCGTGCGCGATGAGCAGCCCGATGGAGACGTTCCAGCTCTCGGTCGACCAGGCGGAGAGCTACGAGTCGAGTTTGGTTCCCGCGATCTTCGGCGAATGGGCGCCGCGGCTGGTCGAGGCGGCCGGCGTCGCGGCCGGCCAGCGGGTCCTCGACGTCGCCTGCGGCACGGGTGTCGTCGCCCGCGCCGCCGCCCGGCGCGCCGGGGAGCGGGGACGGGTGACCGGCCTCGACCTCAACGCGGCCATGCTGGCCGTCGCCCGGCGGCTGCGCCCCGACCTCGAATGGCGGCAGGGCGACGCGGCGGATCTGCCGTTCGCCGACGGGTCGTTCGACGCCGTGCTGTGCCAGTCGGCGCTGATGTTCTTCCCCGACCCCGTCCGCGCCCTGCGCGAGATGGCGCGCGTCGTGGCCACGGACGGCCGCGTGGCCGTCCAGGTGTGGGCGCGGCTGGAGCGGCAGCCGGGTTACGGCCCGCTCGTCCAGGTGGCCGCCCGCCACGCGGGGCCCGAAGCGGTCAGCCTGCTGAGCGCCTACTGGAAGCTGGGCGACACCGACGCGCTGGCGGGGCTGTTCGCCGCCGCCGGGCTGCGGGTCACCGCCATCACCGCCCGCACCGGGACGGTACGGCTCGGCTCCGTCGACGAGCTGGTGCGGATCGAGGTCGAGAGCACGCCGCTCCGCGAACGGATCAGCGACGAGGTGTACGGCAGGATCATCGCGGACGCCCGGGAGGAACTGGGCCGGTTTCGCACGGGCACCGGCATCGCCGTCCCGATCGAGGGGCTGCTGGTCACGGCGGTTCCCGGCGCCCCGGCCACGGCGGGCGGCCGGTTCCCGGGCACGGCGGGCGGCCGGTTTCCGGGCACGGCGGGCGGCCTGCTCCCAGGCACGGCGGGCGGCCTGCTCCCGGCCGTCCGGCTGCGGCGCGCCGCTCCGCCGGGCTGAGGGGCCGGCGGGGAAGGACTCACGGCGAGGTCATGGGTGTGACTCGGGCGCGGTGGCGGCGAACCGCATCGCGGTTGGCGCACCGGTGGGAGCAGTAGCGCTGCCGTCCGGTGCGGGAGGTGTCGGCGAAGACCAGGGTGCACCCGTCCACGGCGCACCGCTGCAGCCGGTGCATCCCCCGCCCCGCCAGGTGCAGCGCGGTGCCGACGGAGATCAGCGCGAACAGCACGGGGCCGAGCGGCTGCCGGTCGTCGCGGTAGTGCAGGTGCCAGCCGGATCCGGAGTGGTCGGTCAGCCGCGGGTAGGCCGCGGCCGCCGCCAGCATGCGGTTGAGCAGTGCGGCGCGCTCGTGCTCGTCGGTGGCGTCGACGATCTTCTCCCACGCGTCCAGCGTGTCCAGGGTGTGGCCGAGGTCCTGCGGCGTGACCGGGCGCTCCAGCACCAGCCCGGCGGCGCGGCAGCGGTCCGCGAGCTCGTCCGCGGTCGCCGGGCGCCGGTTGGCCAGGCTCGCGGCCAGCTTCACGGCGCCCTCGCCGTAAGGGTTGAGATGCATAAGCTCATTACATCAGGCTGTTGGGTATGAGGTACCACAGCGATGTACGGCAGGCGGTCGAGGATGACGTCGCGGAACTCGTGCGCCTGCGGGCGTTGCTGTTCGCGACCCTCGGCGGCGACTTCTTCAACCCCTCCTCAGCGGGCGACGAGTGGCGGCACGCGCTCACCACGGTTCTGAAGGACAAGCTGACCGCCGACGACGCGTGCATCCTGGTCGTGGACGGCGACAACGGTCTCGCCGCCTGCGGCATCGGCACCATCGAGCAGTGGTTCCCCGGCCCGCACTCGCACAACGGCCGGGTCGGACACGTGATCGGCGTGGTCACCGACCCCGCCTACCGGCGCCGCGGCCACAGCCGCGCGATCATGCACGGGCTGCTCGACTGGTTCCGCGAACAGGACGTCGCCCGCGTCGACCTGCACGCCTCCCGCGACGGTGAACCGCTCTACCGGTCGCTCGGCTTCGTCGAGCACCCCGACCCCGCACTGTACTGGCGCCCGTGACAGCCGCCCGCACCGGGGCCGGTACCGGTGCGGGCGCGAGCGCTGAGCCGCCGGTGCCCGGCGGAGACCGTCAGCTCGGCCGGTGGCGCAGGCTCGGCCGGTGGCGCAGCAGGGAGGCCACGCGGTCGATGCGGTTGGTCCAGACGCCGCCGGAGTACCCCTCGGGGATCCTGGCGACATCGGCGGGGGTGTCGAAGCCTTCGGAGAAGTCCCCCGATCCCGCCACGACGATCACCCGGGTGCCGTGCTCGCGCATCCGGGCGACGAAGGTGTGCGGCCAGCCCCACATCCACCGGGCGTACTGCTCGGGAAGGTGCAGCTGCGTGTTCTCGCACGAGTCCGGCACGTATCCCGTCCAGCCGACGGCGGCGTAGCGCAGCAGGCAGTCCTGCATCGTCTGCCGCGACATGACGCGCATGCCGGGCAGCCTCTTCCTCAACGCCGCCACCGGCAGGTCGCCCCCGTAGACGGCGAGCGTGCGCAGCCGGTCTGCGGGCAGCGTGGCGAGGTAGCCGGCGAGCCGCTCGCCGTCGGCGGGTTCGTCGCTCTTGACGTGGATGAGCAGTTCCCGGCCAGGGAAGGCGGCCATGACCTCCTCGATGACCGGCATCCCGCCCACGCCCTTGCCGCGGAACGGGTGGGTGGCGCCGTCGTCGGCGGTGTAGCCGTGGCCGATGTCGAGCCTCTTCAGCTCGGCGAGCGTGTGGTCCCGCACGGCGCCCGTGCCGTCGGTGCGGCAGTCGAGCGTGGCGTCGTGGAAGACGGCGATGCGGTCGTCCCTGGTCACCTGGACGTCGAACTCCACCATGTCGGCGCCCGCCGCGAAGCCGGCGCGCATCGAGTCGAGGGTGTTCTCCAGATACGGGTGCTCCGGCTGGTGGATGCGCTCCGCCGTACAGGTGTCGTTGGTGATGCCGTCGAAGCGGAAGGTCTGGGCGAGCCCGCGGTGGGCCAGCAGCAGGGGCGGGCCTCCGTCGGCGGCCCGCCACGAGGCGTTGTTCACGTACACGAAGGCGGCGAGTGCGAGCAGGGCGACGAGCACGACGGTGCGGCGTCGGAAACGCATGGTGGCAGGCTCCTGGAGGTAGACGGCGGCACCAGGATCGCCGCCGCGACAGCCGAGGAGAACCGGCGAAGGACGTAGCCGCACTATGCCTTTAGGACTGCCTCGTAGGACTCCCTCGGCGGTTCGTGGCCGTGCGGCTCTCAGGACTCGGCCGGTCGTGGCCGTGCGGCTTTCAGGGCTCGGCCGGTCGTGGCCGTGCGGCTTTCAGGACTCGGCCGGTCGCGGCCGTCCTGCTTTCAGGACTGGCTCAGCAGGTCGCGCGCGAGCAGCGCGGCCTGGGTGCGGCTGCTCACCTGCAGCTTCGCCAGGATGTTGCTGACGTGCGTCTTCACCGTGCGCTCCGCCAGCGTCAGCGCGCCGGCGATGTCCTGGTTGGCCATCCCCTGCGCGATCAGGCCGAGGATCTCGCGTTCCCGCCTGGTCAGCGTGCTGACCCCGGCTCCCGCGGGTGGAACGGCCGCCGGGCGCTGCTTGGGCCACAGCATGTCGACCGCTGACGAGCTGAGCGCCGTCACCCCGCCATGCGCGGCGCGTACGGCGGCGGCCAGCTCGCCGCCGCTGGCGTCCTTGAGCACGAAGCCGTCGGCACCGGCGGCGAGGGCGCGCTGGATGTCGGCGGCGCGCCCGACGGCGGTGAGCATCAGGACGCGTGCGCGTGTCTCCGGGTGCGCGCCGCGCAGCAGGGACAGCGCCCGCACGCCGTCCATGCCGGGCAGGTACAGGTCGAGCAGCACGACGTCCGCGGGGTCCTGATCGGCGGCGAAGAGGTCGAGCAGCGCCTGGCCGTCCGCCAGCTCGCCGACCACGTCCACGTCCGGCTGGGCGCCCAGGATGAGGGCGAGGCCTTCCCGTACCAGTGCCTGGTCGTCGACTATGACAAGCCGGATCATGTGCCCGATGGTAGGGGCTCGGGGGAAGCGAGGCGGTGTGAGGCAGGTGCTCGCCGGCCGGTTGCGCGTCAGGTGGCAGGTCGTGGTGGACGTCGCGCTCACGGCCGTGGCCGCCGCGCTGTTCGCGGCTGGGGGACCGGCCTCGGTGCCGCTGTCGGTGGGCCAGATCCTGCCGCTGGCGTGGCGCCGCCGCGCGCCCGGGGCCGTGCTGTGCGTGGTCGGTGTGTTCACGGCCGCGCACATGGCGGCGGGGATGACGCGCGCGCTGGGCTACCTGCCGGCGTTGGTGGCGATGTACACGGCGGCGACCAGCGAGGCGCGTCTGGTCCGGTGGGGCGTGTGCGGCGTGACCGCCGCGGCCGTCGCCGCGAGCACGCAGCGCGGCCTGGGGGAGGTCGTGGCCATCTTCGCCGCCGCCTGGATGCTGGGCGTCGAACGCCGCCGGAACGTGCGGGAGCGCAGCGCGTTCGCGGCGGAGAGCGCCCGGCTGCGGCTGGAGCGCCGCGTCGTGGAGGAGCAGCTGGCCGCCGCCGAGGGCCGGGAGCTGCTGGCCCGGCGCCTGCACGACACCCTGGCCCGCACGATCACCGTCATGCTGGTCCAGACGGAGGCGCTGCGCTCCGCCGCACGGTTGACGCCCGCGGACGGCGAGCGCGTCGACCGGGTGCTCGGCGCGGGACGGGAGGCGCTGGCCGAGGTCCGCGACGCCATCAGGGACCTCGACGCCCTGGAGGTGGCGACCGCGGCCGACGACCTCACCGAGCGGCTGGACCAGCTGCGCGCCGCAGGTCTCGACGTTCCGGCGGCGCCGCCCCAGCTCGTGGCCGAGCTGCCCGCCGCCGTGCGCGCGGTGGCGCACCGGCTCGTCGGCGAGGCGGCCACCAACGCGCTCAGGTACGGCGGGCCCGGCACGCGCCTGGACCTCGCCGCGGACCGGGACGGGGACGGCGTCACGATCACCGCCACCAGCCACCCGCCCCGCCACGCCACACGCAGGGCGGAGGGGACGGGCTACGGGCTGCGCAGCCTCACCACCGACGTCGAGACCTACGGCGGCACCCTGGCGTACGGCCCGAGGGAGGACGGCACCTGGGTGGTGGCCGCGACGTTCCCCCACGTCCCCCTGAGGTGATGCGCCCCCGGGGAGTACGCGGAACACACGACGGAATCCTCACGTGTACGGCGGGAGCCCACCGCAGGATGACGCCCGGCCGGACCCGCGTCGGCGATGCTCGGCTGGGACCGTGCTTTCAGGCCCCGGCCGCGTACGCCTCCAGTTCGGCCAGGTACCCGTCCTTCACCTGCCGCGGCAGCCACGCGATCTCGAAGGCGTTGCGCTGCACCTGCAGCAGTTCCTCCCTGGACAGCTCCAGCGCCGCCAGGTTCTCCTGCACGTATCCGGGGAAGTACGCCGGGTCGTCGGAGTTGATCGTCACCCGCACGCCCAGGTCGAGCAGCTTCCTGATCCCCTCGGCCTTCATCGAGTCGGTGACGATGGAGTTGGAGATCGGGCAGCAGGTCAGCCCGATCCCCCTGTCGAGGACCCGCTGCACCAGCGCGGGGTCCTCGAGGATGTTGACGCCGTGGTCGATCCGGTCGACCTGGATGTCGTCCAGGCACTGGCGGATGTGCTCGACGGAGTTCTCCTGGTCGACGTCGCAGTGCATGGTCAGCAGGTAGCCCTCCTGCCTGGCCCGCTCGTAGACGGCGGCGAACTTGGCCGGCGGGTTGCCCTTCTCGTCGGAGTCGAGGCCGACGCCGACGATCCACTCCTTGTACGGCAGCGACTCCAGCAGCGTCGCCATGGCGTACTCGGCCTGGAAGTCGCGCAGGAAGCACATGATGAGCTGGGCGCGGATGCCGAGCCGGGCGTCGGCGTCCATGAGCGCGCGGCGCAGCCCGCGGATGATCACGTCGAAGGGGACGCCGCGGGAGGTGTGCGCCTGCGGGTCGAAGAAGATCTCGGCGTAGCGGACGTTCTGCGAGGCGGCCTTGCGCAGGTAGGCCATGGCCAGGTCGTAGAAGTCGGGCTCGGTGCGCAGCACGCCCATGCCCTCGTAGTAGACGGCCAGGAACGACGGCAGGTCGTCGAAGGAGTAGGCGGCCCGCATCTCCTCCACCGACGCGTACGGCAGGGCGATGCCGTTGCGCTGGGCCAGCTCGAACTTGAGCTCCGGCTCGAGCGTGCCCTCGATGTGCAGGTGGAGCTCGCACTTGGGCAGCCCGGCGATGAAGTCGTTCATTGGATGACCTCCACGATCTCGAGGTTGACGCAGTCGACCAGGCCGAGGTCGGTGACCGCGTAATCAGGGATGGCGGTGATGGACAGGAAGAACAGGTACATCAGCGGCGCGGGCAGGCCGCACCCCAACGAGCGTGCCACGTCGTCGAGCCGCTGTTCGAGCACCGCCATCTCGGCGGCGGGGATGTCGGACACGATGCCCGCGACGGGCAGCGGCAGCGACTCGACGACCGTGCCGTCGACCACGATGACCTGGCCACCGCCCATCGCCGAGACGGTGTTGACGGCGAGCGCCATGTCGGCGCGGGAGGCGCCCACGCAGATGATGTTGTTGTCGTCGGGGGCGGCGCTGGTGGCGATGGCGCCCTTGCGCAGGCCCATGCCGCTGACCATGGCGACGGGCATGTTGCCCGTCTTGCCGTACCGCTCGACGACGGTGACCAGGAGCGCGTCGTGCTCGACCGACGGCTCGACGACGCCGTCGACGACGGGCAGGGTGACGTCGCGCCGCCTGCGCACGAAGACCTGCTCGGTGAAGTTCAGGGTGAGCACCGTGACCTCGTCGGCCGCCGAGCGCAGGGCCAGGTCGTCGGCGGTCACCTGGCGCACGGGGAAGGGCCGCACCTCGCCCCTGGCCGGCGGTACGGCGGGCACGACCATGGCCCCGTCCCTGGCCACCAGACGGCCTCCGGCGACGACCTCCCTGACCTTGAACTCCTCCAGCGAGTCGACGATCAGCACGTCGGCGAAGCGCCCGGGCGCGATGCTGCCGACCAGGTCGTCGATGCGGTACATCTCCGCGCAGTTGACGGTCGCCATCTGGATCGCGGTGACCGGGTCGACGCCGGCCTTGATCGCCATCCTGACGAGCTTGTCCATGTGCCCGCCGGCCAGCACGTCGGCGGCGTGCACGTCGTCGGTGCAGAACGCGACGCGCCGCGCGCCCACCTTGGCGACGACCTGGATGTTCTCCTCGAGGAAGTGCGCGACGGACGACTCGCGGACGATCGCGTAGATGCCCTGGCGCAGCTTCTCGAGCATCTCCTCGTGGGAGTAGGACTCGTGGTCGAGCCTGATGCCCGCGGCGGCCAGGCCGGCGATGCGGCGGGCGTCCGACAGGGGCGCGCACCCGAAGATCGGCAGCCGCCGCTGGTGGGCGAGCTCGAGCGCCGCCATCACGGCGGGGTCGCCGTGCTCGACCATCTCCTGGACGGTCTCCCAGACGCCGACGCACTCGGGCCACTCGTGCGCGACGCGGTGCTCGGCGGGGCCGAAGGTGTGCCCGACGGTCGACTGCGGCACGGTGTAGGGGGCCTTGGCGGGGGCGCCCCACCAGATCCGCATGCTGGTGGCGGCCGCCTCGTTGAGCGCCTGCCGTACGCCGTCGAGGCCCTGCGCCACGAGGATCTGGTCGAGGCCGGAGACCACGCTGGTGGTGCCGAAGGGGACGACCAGGTTGGCGAAGCTGGTCACCGACAGCTTGCTGCACTCGATGTGCAGGTGGCCGTCGATGAGTCCGGGCACCAGGAAGCCGCCGCGAGCGTCGATGATCTCGGTGTCCGGGCCGCGGTCGAGGGCGGGGCCGACGGCCGCGATCCGGTCGCCGCTGATGCCGATCTCGGCCGGGTACAGCTCGCCGGTCAGCACGTTGACGAGCGTGCCGTTGGTGATGATCGTGTCCGCGGGCCGGCGGCCGTAGGCGACATCGAGCAGGTCATGCATGGGCGAGCTCCTTGATGGGGACCGGTCGGCGGTCCAGGGCGGCGTAGACGATTCCGGCGACGACGAAGCCGGCGAAGATGCTGAAGTCGGAGCCGCCGGTCGCGCCGGAGATCCAGCCGACGAACACGCTGGAGTTCAGCCAGAGCGCGGCGGCCACCATGCCGGCGGCCTGGGCGATGAGGCCCGGCCAGCGGACCTGGTCGGGGGCGTGGTCGTCGAACAGCGCGGCGGCGTCGTAGCGGCCCCTGCGGCGCAGCCAGTCGGTGACGTACACGCCCGCCCACGGCGCCAGCCAGATCACCAGCAGGCCGAGGAAGGCGTTCAGCATCGTGTTGAACGAGTCGGAGGTGATCGCGACGAAGGTGATGATCACGCAGAGGATCAGGTCGAGGACGACCGCCAGCCACCGCTTGACGTTGATGCCCGCCGCCTGCAGGTTCAGGCCCGAGGAGTACAGGTCGGTGGTGTTGGCGGCGAAGAGCGTGACCACGGTCAGCAGCAGGTACGGCACGACGAACCAGGACGGCAGCGCACCGGGCAGCCCGGAGATCGGGTCGCTGGCGTTGGTCACCACGGTGGCGACGGCCGCGCCGAGGACCATCAGCAGCAGGTACGGCACGAAGCCGCCCAGGAAGGCGTAACCGAACACGGCCTTCCTGGAGGAGTCGACCGGCAGGTAGCGCGAGTAGTCACCGCCCAGCGGCGCCCACGACAGGCCGCCGCCCGACATCACCAGCATGACCGCCAGCGTGAAGGTGGAGAAGTCCGCCGATCCCGCCGCCGACAGGTTCGCCTTGGGCGCGACCAGGATCGCCATGATCACGAACATCACCAGGAACACCCAGGTGAGGTACTTCTGCGCCTTCATGACCGCGGAGTGCCCGATCAGCGGCAGGATGAGCTGGATGACCGCGGCGACCAGCACGATCGCCACCTTCAGCCCGAGACCGTCGCTCGAGACGCCGGCCTGCTCCAGCAGCGTGAGCCCGGCCAGGGTGATCATCACCATGCCGCCGGCCTCGAAGCCGACCATGTTGAGCCAGCCGAAGAAGCCGAGCACGCGGGCGCCCTTGTTGCCGTAGGCGGCGCGGGAGATCGCCATCGTCGAGGTGCCCTGCTGCATCCCCTGGATGCTGCTGAACCCCACCAGGGGGAAGGCGAGCAGGTTGCCGATGACGATGGCCGCCACGGCCTGCCAGAAGCTCAGCCCCATCGCGACGACGATGGTGCCGTAGACCACGGTGAAGACGGTCGTCGTCGTGCCTGCCCAGAGGAAGAGCAGGTCGCGAGGGCGGCCGTACCGCTCGGCCGCAGGAACCAGCTCGATCCCGCGTTGCTCCATGGACGGTTCCTTCCGGAGTCGCTGAATACCGGATTCAGTGAACCAGGAGGGTCTGACCAGGACGGTTATCGGCGGCTACGAGATCGGCCCGCCGGTTTGTAGCCGCCTACAAGGTGATCGCCAGGCCGACGGCGAAGAGCAGGCCGTAGGCCATCTGCAGCTTGCCCGTGGCCTGCAGCACGCCGATGAGCGCGGGGCCGGTGGCGCCCGACAGGACGGTCTTCACCGGGCCGATCGCCAGCGGCGCCGCGAGCACCGGCAGCGCGGCGAACGGCGTGAACGGGATCAGCAGCAGCGGGATCACCAGCGGGGCGACCAGGCACACCGTGTACATCACCCGCGTGCGCTCGGCGCCCAGCACCACGGCCAGCGTGCGCTTGCCCGCCGGGCCGTCGGTGACGACGTCGCGCAGGTTGTTGATGACGAGCATCGAGCACGACAGCAGGCCGATCGGGACGGAGGCGGCCAGCGCGACCCACGACAGGTGGCCCGTCTGGACGAAGGTGGTGCCCATCACGGGGACGGGGCCGAAGAAGACGAAGACCGCCGCCTCGCCGAGCGCGCGGTAGCCGTAGGGACGCTTGCCGCCGGTGTAGAACCACGCGGCCGCGATCGCGGCGGCGCCGACCAGCAGGATCCACCAGGCCTGCGTGGCCACCACCAGCGTCAGGCCGGCGACGGCGGCGGCGGCGAAGCAGCCGAGCGCGGCGGTCAGCACCTCGCGAGGGGCGGCCACACCCGAGCCCACCAGGCGCATCGGGCCCACGCGCCGGTCGTCGGTGCCTCTGATGCCGTCACTGTAGTCGTTGGCGTAGTTGACGCCGATCTGCAGTAACAACGCCACCAGCAGCGCCACCACGGCACGCCACCAGATCGGGCCGCCCTCGCCGACCGCCAGGCCGGTGCCGACGACGACGGGTACGACCGCGTTGGGAAGGGTGCGCGGGCGGGCGCCCTGCACCCACTGGCTGAGCGTGGCCATCAGCTGATGTCCGTCGTGAGCCTGACCATCCGGATCGGACGGCCCATGTCGAGCACGCGTTCGGCCATGTCCTCGCCCCATCCGGCGGACTCGAGGAAGCCGAGCATCGCGTAGTTCTCCGCGAACACCCAGGTGACGATCTGCCGGAAGCCGTCCTCGCGCATGTAGTCGACGGTCGCGTTGAGCAGCCTGCTGCCGTGGCCGCGCCGGACGAAGTCGGGGTCGACCAGCAGCGTCAGCATCTCGGCCGTCACCGTCGGGTCGAGGTCGGGGTCTTCGGCGGGCGCGTGGGAGACCAGGCCGACCACGCGCTCGCCGCCGCGCGGCGTGGCGGGCGCGTTGGCGCCGCCCAGGCCGAGCGCGGGAAAGCCCTCGGTGTCGAGGATGGTCTCCACGGCCACGAGCACGCGATGCATGCGCGTGGGCGGCGAGGCGATCGCCTCGTCCCACTGGCGCAGCCACATCTTCTCCGCTGCGGGGCCCGTCATCTGCTCGAGCGGCCCTTCGGGGAGGAACTCCCGATAACCGTAGCGCCAGGCGCGGATCTGAGTGTTCGCCACCTGGAGCACATCTCCGCGCCGGGCCGCCCGGACGCCTACGTCTGCCATCTCGGCCCGCTCCTTCGCCTGCCGTTGTGCCCGCGACCGGAGGATCTCGAGGGCACGTGTTACACCGTATCGGTGATTCGGGGCTCGCGATGACGCCTGACTCGATAAACGCGGGTGTTCGTCCGGTTACGACATCCCATCGTAAGGGCTTGATCAGCTCAGGCGCGCGTACGCGGAGGCGAGCCGCCGCACCCCGTCGGTCAGCTCGGCCACATGGACGGCGGCGCTGTGCGTCAGGCGTAGGCGCGGCCCCGGCGGTTCGGTGGGGTAGTAGATGCGGCCCGGGCTCACCTGAACCCCGTTCCTGCGGGACTCCTCGACCAGCGCGGCCTCGTCGACGTGCGGCGGCAGCCGTACCCACAGGTGCAGTCCGCCGTGGGGGACCAGGTGCGGCTCGGCCTCCGGCAGCGCGGCGGCGAGGGCGGCGGCGAGCGTCGCACGGCGTGTCGCCAGCTCGGCGTGGACGGCGGTCAGGTGACGGGGCCAGGCGGGCGAGCTCACGAACTCCAGCGCCGTCTCCTGCAGCGGCCTGGCCACGAAGAACGACTCCACGAGCTGGCCGGCCCGCAACCGGTGGGCGGCCGGGCCCCGGGCGATCACCGCGGCCAGGCGCAGGCTGGGGGCGAGGATCTTGGTGAGCGAGCTGATGTGGACGACGGTGCCGTAGCGGTCGAGGGCGATCATCGGGGTGGGCGCGTGCTCGGTCAGGTAGCGGGCGTAGTCGTCCTCCACCACGAACGCGTTGTGCGCCCTGGCCACCTGGAGCACCTGCTCCCTTCGTACGTCGGTGAGCGTCGCGCCGGTGGGGTTGTGCAGCGTCGGCTGCGAGTAGAAGACCCGCGCGCCCGTCACCGCGAACGCCTCGGCCAGCAGGTCGGGCAGCACGCCGTCGGCGTCCATCGGCACCGCGGCCGTCCGCAGGCCCGCCGCCCTGGCCGCGGCCATCGCGCCGGGGTAGGTGGGCGTCTCCATCAGCACGGTCGTGCCAGGGGCGGCCAGGGCGCGGAAGGCGTGGCTGAGCGCGGCCTGACCGCCGCTGACGACCAGCGCGTCACCGGCGGTCAGCTCGCCGCCCGCCTGCCGGGCGAACCACCCCCGCAGCTCGGGGACGCCGGTCAGCGGGGGAGTGGCCCAGGCGTTCAGGCGCTTGACCGCCCGTGAGGCGGCCGCCGACAGTTGGCGGTCGGGCCGCATGGCCGCGTTCAGGTAGCCGCCGGTCAGCGGGATCACGTCTTCGGGCGGCGTCGTGAGCAGCGCCGTGACGCCCGAGTCGTCGATCACCCGGTCGCCGAGCGCGACCGTCTGCCACGACATGTCGGAGATCTCCGTGAGCCGCGCGGGGCGAGGGGCCACGAAGGCGCCGACGCCGGGCCTGGTGACCACCCTGCCCTCGGCGGCGAGCTGCCCGATCGCCCTCGAGACGGTCACCGGGCTGACCCCGTGGCGCCGCATCAGCTCGCGGCTGGACGGCAACCGGTCGCCCGGCTGCTTCGTCCCGATCTCCTCGCGCAGCATCGCGGCGATCTGGGCGATACTGCTATCGTCTTTCATGAGAAGTAACAATAGCGCTATCGTGTCCGGTGGAGTAACGGTTCCCGTACGGGCCGATCACGCCAGGCGTGGCACCCTCCTCGCCTTCCTCGGCGTGCTGGCCTTCTCCGGCTCCTTTCCGGCCACCGTGTTCGCGATGCGCGGCTTCGACCCGTGGCTGGTGGCGATCGGGCGGGCACTGCTGGCCGGCCTCGTCGCGCTGGCCTGCCTCAAGGCCGCCCGGCTGCCGCTGGTGCCGCCGCGCGCCCAGTGGCGCCCCTACGCGTTCATCTCCCTGGGCGTGGTCTTCGGCTTCCCCGTCTTCAGCGGCCTCGCCCTGCACCTGGGCGCCGGCACCGCCCACTCCGCCGTCGTGATCGGCCTGCTGCCGGCCGCCACGGCCGCCTTCGCCGTCTGGCGCGCGGGCGAACGCCCCCGACCGCTGTTCTGGGTCGCCTGCGCGGCCGGAGCCGTCGCGATCACCGTCTTCACCGTCTCCCAGGGCGGCGGCAGCGTCTCCCTCGCCGACCTCCTGCTGGTCGCCGCCCTCCTGTCGGCCGCGCTCGGCTACACCGAGGGCGGCCGCCTCGCCCGCACCACGCCCGGCTGGCAGGTCATCTCCTACGCCCTGGTGGTGTCCATCCCCGTGACGCTGCCCGTGACCGCCGCGCTGGCGCTGACCACGCCGGTGTCGTTCTCGGTGGCGTCCGTGAGCGGGTTCCTCTACGTCGGGCTCATCTCGATGTTCCTCGGCTTCGTCCCCTGGTACGCGGGCCTGGCCCAGGGCGGCATCGCCCGCGCCGGGCAGACCCAGCTCACCCAGCCGCTGCTCACCCTGGTGTGGGCGTGGCTGTTCCTGGGCGAGCGGTACGGCATGGCCACGGTGCTCGGCGCGCTGGCCGTCCTGGTCTGCGTGGCGGTGACGCAGCGCAGCCGTACGTAGTCCTTGAAAGATGTGACAACTCAGCGCAGGATGAGCGCAGGAGGTGTCACAAATCATGGCCGACCTCACGATCCCCGAAGGCGGATTCTGGCCAGCGCCCGAGATCCCCCAGCCGAACATCTATCCGATGGAGTGGCGGGTCGAGACCGAGAAGCTGGCGGCGATCTACGAGAAGTCCAAGCGCATGGTCTGGAACCCCGCCGACCTGCCCTGGGACGGGCTCTCCCCCGACGACTTCACCGTCGAGCAGCGGCTGGGGATCATGTACTGGTTCGCCGTCCTCGCCAACTTCGACGCCTCAGGGCCCGCGGTGTTCGCCCGCGCGACCATCCAGGCGTTCGAGAAGCACGAGGAGGACCCCGTCCGCAAGTGCTTCTTCTCGATCACCAGGGACGAGATGAACCACGAGGAGTGCTGCCAGCGCACCATCGCCAGGCTCTGGCCCGGCGGACCCCTCGACTGGACCCCCGTCACCGACCTGGAGAAGGCGGCGCACAACAACATCGGCTGGCTGTACCACAACGGCGGGCGCTACTGGAACGGCTACACCGCGGCGGTCGGCAAGTACTCCCTGCCGGTGCTGTTCACCTCGTTCATGATGGGCGAGATGGCCGCGTCGACGCTGTTCAGAGGCATGGCGTCGGGCACCAGGCACCCGGTCTTCAGCGAGATGTTCCAACGCATCGGCCGCGACGAGTCGCGGCACCTCCAGATCTGCATGACGATCCTGGAGAACGAGTGGCCAGGCCTCACCGACGACGTCCGCTCGCTGATCACCCGGCAGCTGCGGGCCGGGTTCGTCTTCCTGTCGATGATCCTGTGGGAGCCGCCCGAGGGGTTCTGGGACCTGCCGCCGTACTTCCTGCCCAACCACCGGGTGCTGATGGACCATGCCCGGACGGCGGGGCTGGGCGTGCTGTCGTACGAGGAGCAGGCCGAGAACTGGCGCGTGGCGATGGCCAGGGTGCGGGCGATCGTGGAACGGTGGGGGATCGAGTTCCCTGCCATCCCGGAACTGGACATCGACGGCGTGCAGGTCGACTTCATCGACCCCGAGGAGATCATCCCGGTCTTCTGAGCCACGGCCGGGCGGCCGGGCGCCCCACCCCGGGCGCGTCGCCTGGCCGACGACCGCGGAGCGCCGATGCGCCTTGGAGCGGCTGTGACGTGCGACCTGCGGCGGCGTTCCGGGGATGGCCGGACGACCGGTCGTGGCGGCGGCGCAACGGGCCTTCAGGCGAGCCCCGGTAGGCTGCCAGCCGTGTGGGGCAGAATCGACGGGCTCAGGATCCTGGGCCTCGGCACACCGGGTGACCTGCGCGCCCGGCTGAACGACCTGGTCCTGTCCGGCGCCAAGACCGGCACGGCCGGCCTGCTCGCCCACGACTACCGCGCGGAGAACGAAGAGCTCGAGCACGTCGGCGAGCGCCTGGCCCTCGTCGACGACGACGACCGCCGGCTCGCCGAGGTGGAGGTCACCGGGATGCAGGTCGTGCCGTTCCACCAGGTGGCCTGGGAGTTCGCCCAGTCGGAGGGCGAGGGCTACCGGTCGGTCGAGCATTGGGGCGAGGTGCACCGCCGCTTCTGGAACGCCGCCGGATACGAGGTCGACGACACCACCGAGGTCGTCTGCATGTCCTTCCGGCTGGTGGACGGCACCGAACGCGGTGCGTGACGGCCTCCGGCAGGCTCAGCAGCCGGAGCCCTCACCTGCCGCCTCAGGCCACGAATCGCGCGAGGTGACGTAACTGCCCCGGGCCGGCACCGTGTAGATCCAGCCCTGCTCGCGCAGCAGCGCCATGGCCTTGCGCACCGTCTCGCGCGCCACGCCGTACTGCCGCACCAGCGTCGACTCACCCGGGATCGAGCGGCGCGGCAGCAGCGCGCCCGACCTGATCTGCTGCTCGATGTCGCCCGCGATCCGGCGGAACAGCGGCGTCTTGTCCGGGGAGCGAGGGGCGAGCTCGGGCCCGCCGACGTAACTGCCCTGCCCCTGGGCGGTGTAGATGAGGCCCTCGTCGCGGAGCACCCGGATCGCGCGACGCGCCGTGGTGCGGGCGACGCCGAACTCCCGCTGCAACTCCGCCTCACTGGCGACGGCGTCGCCGGGGGAGAGACGGTTGACGATGCGCGACCGGATGATCTCACTGATCTGCAGATAGAGATGGGTGTCACCATCAGGATCGAGCATGGAATCAGCATATACGGGCGATGGAACTAGCGGGAGCCGTCCTCGGGCCAGTTCTCCTTGGCGGCCACATAGGTGCCGCGATACGGCACGGTGAAGGCCCAGCCCTTCTCGCGGAGATGCGCCACCGCCTGCCGTGCCGTCACCTTCGCGACGCCGTACTCCTTCATCAGTGCCTTCTCGCTCGGGATGGCGCGGTTCGGGAGGATCTGGCCGAGGCGGATCCGTTCCGCGAGCTCCTCGGCGATCTTCTGGTACATCGGCGTCTTTCGCGGAGCGCGCGGAATCCCCGGCTCTCCGACGAATGTCCCCTCGCCCTGGATCGTGTAGACGACGCCCTGCTCGCGCAGCTCGCGAGCGACCCGCCTGGCCGTCGTGCGCGCGATGTCGTAGTCGGCCTCCAGCTGAGCTTCGCTGGGTACTGGCTCGCCGGGCCTGAGCTCGCCGCTTTCGATCCGGGCGCGGATCAGATCGGCGACCTGTTTGTAGATGGGTACGGGTCCCTCGCGGTCAAGCACAGTCGAACTATAGACGAAAAGGTACATGAGCGTACAAAGCAGACGCTCACATGAACCTATAGAGAGGAGCAAGTAGACCTAGAGATACGGCTGCCTTATAGTCAAAGCGTGGTCGAGGCGGAGCTGGGCGAATGGCACTCCCAGCATCCCGAACCGTTGCGCGAAGGCGCTATCGCCATCGACTGGTCGTTGGAGGTGCCGCGTGCCGATCGGGTGCGGGTGAAGTCGTACACGTGTAACTGCGTGCCGGTGTTCTACGAGCTCTGCCAGGCGGCTGGGCTGATGTTCATCCGGCGCCTGAGCCAAGGAGGAGAGGTGACCCTGGTTCATGAGTCGCCGTGGCTGCGTTGCGCCGAGGTGGAAGATCTCTGGCAGCGACTCCTTCGCGGGGAGGCGCGTTGATCATGTTGTGGAAGGTCATCGCCTGGCGGACGTGTCTGGCCGGGGCGAGACGACCTCCTCGGCTCGGGCGGCATCGGTCGGGGAAGCAGTCGTGGGGTTGGTGGATGCCGATGCTCGGCCTGTCCGAAGGCGGCGTCCACCGCGGCCGGTGGGACTGACCGGCATCCTTCGTCCCTCACTGGTCGTACCGCGGGCTCGGCTCTTGCCCGGCCGGCCCGGGGTGCACGGCCTCGCACAGGGGTCATCCCAGGTTCCGTGTCCTTGTGCGAGGCCACTCCGGCGGGCCGGGCCCGGCCCGCCGGAGCAGGGCGTTGTTGTGAGCTTGTAGGTGTGCCCCGGGCGGGTGGTCCTCTCGGCCGTCCGGGGTGCGTGGCCGCTCGTGGGGGCATCCCCTTGGATCAGCCGTCCCTGCGAGTGGTCGTCTCCGGCGGGTCTGGCGCGGACCCGCCGGAGACGATGCAGGTGCCCCACGCCGTGCGGTGTGGGAGCGCCGGGAAGCGTGCCCTGGGCGATCTTCGCTCGCTCGTCCGGGGCACGTGGCCTCTGTGGGGCATCGTCACCGGTAACCCTCACTCACCGACCCCACAGAGGCCTCTCACCGTGTGAGCGTGCGGATGTCCGACGTGTCGTGCAGCGACCTCACCGGGACATTCCAGCTCGTGGCCGTACCCCGGGCGGAGTCTCTCCCGCACCCCCCTGCCCGAGGTGCGCGGTCTCCGGCCGGGCGTCGTTCCCCGATGGAGCGCCTGCCCGTGGAGGCCCGCTCCGTCGGAGCGCGCCCGCGCCGGCGTGGCCCGACGGAGGTGAGTGACATCGAGTGTGGTGGCCCCGTACTGCGTCGCGGGGCCGCCCGAGCGGTACAGGCGCAGTGTGGAGCCTTCTCGGGTGGCGCGGCCCCTCGTCCAGTCGGGTGGGAGCGGGGCCGCGCGGAGAACGCTCGGTGGGCTTCGGCGGCAGCGGTCGCGGCTGCCGGCCAGGGGCCCACCGAGCGTTCCCATCGCCGGCCGGGCAGCGCGAGGCAGGAAGAGGCCAATGGGCTTGCGGGGATTGGACGAGGTTCAGGATGCCTGTCAGGTGCTCGGAACGGTGGCGGCTAGCCGGTTTCCGGGGTCTGCGGGACGGGGATGCGGCGCCAGGCGGTGTCGGTGACGATCACGTGGTCGAGGAAGCGCAGCCCCACGGTGTCGGCGGCGTCGGCCAGGCGCTGGGTGGTGGCCAGGTCGGACTCGCTCGGGTCGAGAGAACCGCTCGGGTGGTTGTGCGCCACCCCGAAGGCAGCGCCGCCCGAGGTCAGCACGGTGGTGATGATCTCCCGGATCGGGGCGGGCGTGTGGTCGGCGCCGCCCTCCGTCATCAGGGCGCGGCGCAGGACCGAGCCGCGTGGATCGCAGATCACGACAACGAGGCGTTCGCGGGGGTGTCCGCGAAGGTACGGCGCCGCCTGCGCGGCCAGGTCGCTCGACGAGGTGATGCGGGCGCGGGCCGGGCCCTCCTGCGCACGCCGTACGAGATGGAAGGCCGCGGCGATGCGGGCCGCCTTGGCGGGGCCGACGCCGCGGACGGCGAGCAGGCGGTGGGCGTCGGAGCGGGCCAGCTCGCCGAGGTCGCCGCAGTGGGCGATGAGCTGGGCGGCGAGGTCGACGGCGTCGCTCTCCCTGGTGCCGTGACCGATGAGGAGAGCGAGCAGCTCCCGGTCGGCCAGGGCTGCGGCACCGCTGGCGAGCAGGCGCTCGCGCGGGCGGTCGGCGGCGGGCAGGTCCTTGACGCGCAATCGACACCTCCGGATCGGCACCCTGCCGGTTGTATCAACGGGCACCGACAAATCAGGGGCCGGGAGGGTGGGTCGGCCGTGTCTCGTGGCCGCCGCAGGAGGGGGTGCGGGGCCGGCGTTGAAGGAGGGGGGACCGGGCGGCGCGGGGGAAGGCGCCGCCCGGTGGTGCGTGGGGAGGGGTCACAGGTGCACGGCCATGCTGTAGACGACTTCGAAGCGGTCGCCGGGAACGACGATGTCGCTCGTCTCCACGGGACGTTCGCTCGCCCAGTGCGTCCGTTTGAGGTGCAGGACGTGGACGCCCGCCGACAGGTCGAGGGCGTCGATCTCGGTGGGGCGCGGCACCCGGGTGTGCACGCTCTCGACGATCTCGGTCACCTTGATCCCGTAGGAGGAGAGCCTGCCGATCAGGCCGCGGCGTTCCTCGTCGGAGTGGGGCGCGAACTCGAGCGGTTCGTACGACGTGGCGAGCTGAAGGGGTTTGCCGTCGCCGCGGAACACGTAATGGGTCCTGGTGAGGGTGGTCGACTCCTCGACGCGGAGGCGCTGGGCGATCTCGGGGGTGGCGGCCACGGGCTCGCTGTGCCAGTCCCAGGTGACGCGCCTGCCCTGGCTCTGCAGGTCGGCCGCGAACGGCGCCTGGTGGTCGTGGAAGCGCCAGCGATGCAGGGGAGCGAGGTCCGGGCGCTCCCTGACGTAGTGTCCCGAACCCACCCGACCGAAGATGAGGCCCTCGCCGGCCAGGACGCGAAGCGCGTGGCGGGCGGCGGTCTCGCCGACCTGATATTTGCGGGTCAGCTGCGCCCGTGAGGGGATGGGCGCGCCGGGGGGAAGGGTGCCGTCGTTGATCTGCCGCCGAATGTCTTCGACGACGCGCAGGTAGACCGGATCGGAACTTGCCACTAGTCCATCCCTGAGGTTGCTGTGAGGCGTTGCCCCATGTTGCCGTATTCGGCAGGTAACCCACCGTCATCGAATGCACTTGGAGTTCCAACTTTGGGCGGTTCGGAAAAATATTCTGAGAACTCTGTAACGCCCGCGTAAGGTGCGGCGATTCTCCGGTAGAGGTCGTCGATGTGTGTACCCCCGAGCACATATCGGCGACCTCTTCCACGTGCCGGCGTTTCCGGCCAACCCCCCAGCGTGCGGGCCTTTCCGGCCACCCCCCATCCCGTACGGCAAGCCGCCCCCGCCGCCACCCTGGTCCCGGGGCCGGCGTCTGTCGAGGGATACGCCTCACCGAGCGCGCGTGGCCGGCCGCCGTTACGGACGGCACTCCTGGGAACCGGTGACGCTCAGCGACGGGACGACGTGACGGCGGCCCGCCGGAGTCCCGCTGGAGTACGCGTGATGGACGGGCGGTCAGCGGTGACCACGGTGGCCTCGAGCCCGCTTGCCGTAGGGGCCGGAGCGGACGGCGGGGCGCGGAGCGCCGGGATGGCGCGAGGTGCGGGCGACAGCAGCGGAGGACTGGCGCGACATCGGCGGGGGAGCGGTGATCGGCTGGTGCGGGAGGCGGTGGCGGGAGGAGCCGGGTACGGGGCCGGAGCCGGGGATGGGGCCGGAGGCGGGTGGGGGAGGAGTCGGGTATGGGGCCGGAGGCGAGTGGGGGAGGAGCCGGACAAGGGCTCGGAAATGGCCTTATGGGGGTGGCGGGGTTAGGGACGTGCGGGAATCCGGGTACCGTTCGCACTATGGCATCGCCCTCTCGCACCGCCGAAGCTCCGTTCGGCCGCATGCTGACCGCCATGGTCACGCCGTTCACCGTGGACGGCGCCGTCGACTACGACGCCGCGCGCAGCCTGGCCGCCTACCTGGTCGACGAGCAGCGCAACGACGGTCTGATCGTCAGCGGGACCACCGGGGAGTCGCCGACCACCAGCGACGCCGAGAAAGAGCGCCTGCTGCGGGTCGTGCTGGAGGCCGTGGGTGACAGGGCGACCGTCGTCGCCGGTGTAGGCACGAACGACACGCACCACACCATCGAGCTGGCCAGGCAGGCCGAACGGGCCGGCGCCCACGGCCTGCTCGTGGTGACGCCGTACTACAACAAGCCGCCGCAAGAAGGCCTGTACCGGCATTTCGCCGCCGTCGCGGACGCGACCGCGCTGCCGGTGATGCTCTACGACATTCCGGGCCGTGCGGGCGTGCCCATCCACACCGATACGCTGATCAGGCTGTCGCAGCACGAGCGGATCGTGGCCGTGAAGGACGCCAAGGGCGACCTGTTCGCGGGCTCCACCGTGATGACCGCCACCGACCTTGTCTTCTACTCGGGCGACGACGCGCTGAACCTGCCGTGGCTCTCGGTGGGCGCGGCGGGGTTCGTGAGCGTGGTGGGCCACGTGGTGGGCGCCGAGCTGGCCAGGATGATCGAGCTCCACCGGGCGGGCGAGGTCGCGGAGGCGACCGCCGTCCACCGGCAGCTGCTGCCCGTGATCGACGGGATCATGAACCGCGCGGGGGGCGCGATCATGGTCAAGGCGGCACTCAGCTTGACGGGCCGGCCTGTCGGCCCGATGCGGCCTCCGCTGGTGGAGGCCACCTCTGCGCAGATCGCCGAGCTGCGGGCGTGCCTCGTGGCCGGCGGAGTGAAGTTGGCTGACTGATGAAAACGGGGAGGAACGGAGATATTGAGTTCACGATTTGACCGGCCTGGGGGCAGCGTATGAGCCACCCGCATCCGGAACTCGGCCCCCCGCCGCCGCTGCCTGAGGGCGGCCTGCGCATCGTGGCGCTCGGCGGTCTCGGGGAGATCGGCCGGAACATGGCGGTCTTCGAGTACGAAGGCCGGCTGCTGATCGTCGACTGCGGGGTCCTGTTCCCCGATCCCGAGCAGCCGGGAGTCGACCTGATCCTGCCCGACTTCGAGTACATCAGGGACCGTCTCGACGACGTCGAGGCGCTGATCCTGACGCACGGCCACGAGGACCACATCGGCGCCGTGCCGTACCTGCTGCGGGAGCGGCGCGACATCCCGCTCGTCGGGTCGAAGCTGACGCTGGCCTTCATCGAGGCCAAGCTGACCGAGCACCGGATCCAGCCGGAGAAGGTGCAGGTCATGGAGGGGGAGCGGCGCCGGTTCGGGCCGTTCGAGTGCGAGTTCCTCGCGGTCAACCACTCCATTCCCGACGCGCTCGCGGTGGCCGTCCGCACGCCGGCCGGCATCGTCCTGCACACCGGCGACTTCAAGATGGACCAGCTGCCCAGCGACGGGCGGCTGACCGACCTGGGCGGGTTCGCCAGGCTCGGTGCCGAGGGCGTCGACCTGCTGATGTCCGACTCGACCAACGCCGAGGTGCCGGGGTTCGTCACCTCCGAGCGGGAGATCGGTCCGGTCATCGACGAGGTGATCCGCACCTCGGCCAAGCGGGTGATCGTGGCGAGCTTCGCCTCCCACGTCCACCGGGTCCAGCAGGTGATCGACGCCGCCGCCAAGCACGGCCGCAAGATCGCGCTGGTCGGCCGGTCGATGGTGCGCAACATGGGCGTGGCCCGCGACCTCGGCTACCTGAGCGTGCCGCCCGGCCTGATCGTCGACTCCCGTGACCTCGAGGAGTGGCGGCCGGAGGACATCGTGCTGATCTGCACGGGTTCGCAGGGCGAGCCGATGGCGGCGCTGTCGCGCATGGCCGACCGCGACCACGCGATCCGCATCGCGAGCGGTGACACCGTGCTGCTGGCCTCCTCGCTGGTGCCGGGCAACGAGACGGCGGTCAACAAGGTCATCAACGGGCTGACCAGGTGGGGAGCGCGCGTCGTCCACAAGGGCAACGCGAAGGTCCACGTGTCGGGGCACGCGGCGGCCGGCGAGCTGCTGTACGTGCTGAACCTGACGCGCCCGTCGAACTTCATGCCCGTGCACGGCGAGTGGCGCCACCTGCGGGCGCACGCCAAGCTGGCGGAGCTGACCGGCGTGCCGGACGACCACATCGTGATCGCCGAGGACGGTGTCGTCGTCGACCTGGTCGACGGCCGGGCGAAGATCACCGGTGCCGTGCAGGCCGGGTACGTCTACGTGGACGGCCTCTCGGTCGGCGAGATCACCGACCTGTCGCTCAAGGACCGCAGGATCCTCGGGGACGAGGGCTTCGTGTCGGTCGTGGTGGTCGTCGACTCCACCAGCGGCAAGCTCGTCGCCGGTCCTGAGATCCACGCGCGTGGGTCGGGCATCGAGATCGAGCGCTTCGGCGAGATCATCCCGATGATCGAGAAGGCGATCGAGCAGAACGCGGCCGACGGTGTGGTCGACATGGCGCAGATCCGCCGCGTGGTGCGAAGGACGGTCGGACGCTGGGTGAGCGACACCTTCCGCCGCCGCCCGATGATCATTCCGGTGATCGTCGAGGTCTGACCCCGCCGCCCGAGGAACCCCGCTCCCGATCCCTGCGATCAGGGGGTGGGGTTCCTCTCCGGGTTGCTGAGCGGCCCGGCCGCGTCTCCCGCGGGCGGCGGTGTCCGGGCTGCTGGGGTTCCGGCCCCCGTCTGTCGTGCACACGGAGGGCGGCCACGGGGCGGGGTGTTCGCCGCGTCATGAAGCACGGCCGTGCCGGGGACGCCGGTCAGGTGTCGCGGCGGTGGACGGCCGCCAGGCCCGCCGGTCAGGCGTCACGGTGGTGGACGGCCGCCAGGCCCGCCGGGTCAGGCGTCGCGGCGGTGGACGGCCGCCAGGCCCGCCGCCAGCGGCACCACCGCGTAGAGCACCAGCACCACCCCCGCCACCGGTGGCGGCAGCAGCGCCCCGTACACCGAGGACGTCAGGTCCGCCCCCGCGATCTCCCGCGGCAGCGCGCCGATCATCACGGACCCGAGCGGTTCGCTCCACGGCTCGGGCAGGTTCCCGACCACGATCGGGATCACGTACACCAAGCCCACCAGCACCGCGATCGCCGCCGCCGCGGATCGCAGCAGCGCGCCGAGCCCCAGTCCGAGCAGCGCGAACACCGCCACCGTCACGGCCGATGCCACCAGCGTCGGAAGCCGCTCGCCGAACGACGCCACGGGAAAGCGTCCCGCCAGCATCGCCGCGGTGACCGCGTACGTCACGAACACCACGACGGGTCCCACGACCAGCCCGACCCCGCCCACGACCGCCGACTTGGCCACCAGCACCGGCCACCGGCGCGGGACGAGGGCCAGGCTGGTCCTGATGAGTCCGGTGGCGTATTCGGAGGTGATCGCCAGGACTCCCATGACCCCCATGCACAGCTGGGGGACGATCAGCACCACCTCCTCGAGTTCGGCGATGCGGGCGGTGCGCCGCATCGGCGGGGACGCGGCGTCGTACATGCCGATCGCCGCCCAGGCGATCGCCGCCGCCAGCGGCACCGCGCCGAGACTCAGGCCGACGAGCAACCAGCTGGACCTGACCGAGCGGGCCTTCACCCATTCGGCGGCGAGCACGTTCATGCGTTCTTCCCTTCGACGGCGGGCCTGTTCACGGGCGTCTGATCCGGGCGGAGATCCGTTCCCCGCGATCCGCGGCACCAGGTTCGGCGGGGCATCACCGCGGGCCGTCACCACGGCCTTCTTGGCCGGCAGCAGGGCCCTGCGCCGCGGGACGGCGACGAGCGAGGGGCACAGGCGGTGGAGGGGACCGGGCGCAGGCTCAGCCGTTCGCCGGCGATCACCGGGCGGCTCCGTACTCGACGCTGCCGGCGGTGAGCGCCAGGTAGGCCGACTCCAGGGAGTCGTAGCGGTCGGTCAGCTCCCGCGTGGCGGCCGCCACGATCAGGCGGCCCCCGCCGATGACGACGATCCTGTCGGCCGTCACGGCCATCTCGCTCATGAGGTGGCTGGACAGCAGCACCGTCCTGCCCTCGGCGGCCAGCGCGCGCATCAGCTCGCGGATCCAGCGCACCCCGTCGGGGTCGAGCCCGTTGACCGGCTCGTCGAACATCAGCACGCCAGGGTCGCCGAGGAGCGCGGCGGCGATGCCGAGCCGCTGCTTCATGCCGAGCGAGAACGCGCCCGCCTTCCTGCGGGCCACCCCGGTCAGGCCGACACGGTCGAGGACCTCGGCGACGCGGGCGGCGCCGATGCCGTTGGTGAGTGCCAGGCTGAGCAGGTGGTCGTGGGCGCTGCGGCCCGGGTGGAGGGCGTTGGCATCGAGCAGCGCGCCCACCTCGCGCAGCGGCCTGCGCAGGCTCGCGTAGCGGCGGCCGTTGACCAGGGCCTGGCCGGAGGTGGGCGCGTCGAGACTGAGGATCACCCGCATCGTGGTGGACTTGCCGGCGCCGTTCGGACCGAGGAAGCCGGTGACGTGGCCCGGCTCGACGGTGAAGGACAGGCGGTCGACGGCGCGGGTCGCGCCGTACGTCTTGGTCAGCTCTCTCACGTCGATCACCCCTTCACGGTCGGGTACGGCCCGCGTACCGCGCATCGGACCCGGGTATGACGCCGGAGCCCGGGACGGCCGGATAGCGTGCGGGGCGTGGACTTCACCAGGCGGCTCACCCGGGGCCAGCTCATCGCGCTCGACTGCGCGGCCGGATGGGTCGTCGCGCTGGCCGCCATGACGTCGGCGGCCACCGCGCCGGTGCCCGCCTGGGTCGCGATCGTGCTGGCGCTGGCCCTGGGCCTGCCGCTGGGGGCGCGCAGGCGGTGGCCGGTGGGCGTCTTCGTCGTGGTGTTCGCGGTGGCGCCGGCGGCGGGCCTGGTCTTAGGGGTGAGCGCCGCCTGTGTCGCGCCCGCCTACGCCCTGTACACGGTGGCGCTGTCCCGCGCGAACCGGGCGCCGACCACGGCGATCGCGGTGGTGACCGGGGTGGCGGTCCTCATGCTGACCGTGGCGGGGGCGCCGGCGGACTGGTCGCGCGCGGCGGGTGACGTCGTGCTGGGGATCGCCGCGCTGGGCGGCTCGTGGACCGTCGGCCGCGCCGTGCGCGAGCGGCGCGAGTACGCGGCACGCGCGGCCGAACGGCTGGTCACCGAGGAGCGATTGCGCATCGCCCGCGAACTGCACGACGTCGTCGCCCACAGCATGGGACTCATCGCGGTGAAGGCGGGTGTCGCCAACCACGTGTTGCGCAGCAGGCCAGAGGAGGCCCACGACGCGTTGCGGGTGATCGAGACGGCGAGCCGCGACGCGCTGGTGGAGATGCGCCACCTGCTCGGCGTGCTGCGCACCGAACCTCCGGAGCTGCGTCCCGTGCCCGAGCTGGACGAGCTGGCCGAGCACGCCAGGCTCGCGGGGGTGCGGGTGGAGCTGGCGGCCTCGGGGCTGGACGGGCTTCCCGGCGGGGTGCGGCTGGCCGTACACCGTATCGTGCAGGAGGCGCTCACGAACGTCGTCAAGCACGCGGGCCCGACCCGTTGCACGGTGACGGTGGCCGCCGACGGCGGCCGGGCGCGGGTCGAGGTGACGGACGACGGCCCAGGACACGGGGCCGCGACGCGGAACGGCCGGCGCGACGGCGAGGGCCACGGGCTGGTGGGGATGAGAGAGAGGGTCGCGATGTACGGCGGAGCGTTCTCGGCGGGGCCGCGTCCGGAGGGCGGGTTCCGGGTGGCCGCGACCCTTCCCTACGCATGATCCGCGTCCTCGTCGCCGACGACCAGGCCCTGCTGCGCGGCAGCTTCCGGGTGCTGGTGGAGAACGAGCCCGGCATGAGCGTGGCCGGTGAGGCCGGCACGGGCGCGCAGGCGGTCGAGCTGGCCATGGCCACGCGACCGGACGTGGTGCTGATGGACGTCAGGATGCCGCAGATGGACGGCATCGAGGCCACCCGCAGGATCGGTGACGCCGCCAGGGTGCTGATCGTGACCATGTTCGACCTCGACGCCTACGTCTACGCGGCCCTGCGGGCGGGAGCGTCGGGCTTCCTGCTGAAGGACATCCCGCCCGCCGACCTGCTGGCCGCGATCAGGGTGGTCGCGGCGGGGGAGGCGCTGCTGGCGCCGACGGTGACGCGCAGGCTCATCGAGGAGTTCGCCAGGCCCGCGGTGCGCGGCCTGGAGGGGATCACCGACAGGGAGCGCGAGGTGCTGACGCTGATCGCGCGGGGACTGTCCAACACCGAGATCACCGAGCACCTGCACCTCAGCATGGCGACCGTCAAGACGCACATCGGCCGCCTGCTGACCAAGCTCGCCGCCCGCGACCGGGCCCAGCTGGTCATCGCGGCCTACGAGAGCGGGCTCGTTGTACGGTCGGGTGCATGAAGGTCGTTTTCCGCAAGTACGGCGGTTCCCTCCACTGGCACCACCCGGCCAGGTTACTCGGGGAGGACGCCCACGGGGTGTGGGTGGGTTGCGAGGCCGGCACGACGGGGGCGAAGGGTGACGGGCCGCCGGTGGTGTGGGAGAAGGCGTTCGTGATGCTCTTCCCGAGGAACGAGTGGTGGGTCGCGCTGTTCAACGACGAGGGTCACAAGACCGACCTCTACATCGACGTCACCACCGTTCCCGAGTGGAGCGACGGCGAGGTGACGATGGTCGACCTCGACCTCGACGTGGTGCGCACCAGGGAGGGGAAGGTGTACGTCGACGACGAGGACGAGTTCGCCGACCACCAGGTGCTGCTGGGCTACCCGCCCGAGGTGGTCGCCCAGGCGGAGCGCGCGGCGGCGGCGCTCACCACGGCGGTGACCGACCGTCTCGCCCCGTTCGACGGCGCCACCCACCTCCCCTACCTCGCCCAGGTGCGCTGACCGGCCCTCCCGGCGCCCCCTACGGCAGCCCGTACGGCAGGCGGAGCCGTCGCGCGGGCGGTCGGGATCGCGAGACTTCGGTTCCACGACCCCTTCGGCCGCCGGCACGACCGTCCGGTGGATCACGCTGTTTCCGAACGCCTGGGCGAGCTGCGGTCAGCATCCCCCGATAGTGTGGAGAGCGCGCCGGGAATCAGGACTGACCGCAGGCCGTGGGGCAGAACTTGACCTCGGGGTACCGTGATGACGTCTTGTCCAGGAGGGGCTGCCGCCGCGACTTCAGGTGCTGGTCGAGGAAGGCCGCCACGTACGTGCGGGTGAGCTCGGCGGCGCGCGCCGCGGGCAGAACGCCGTAGGCGGGCTTGACGCCGAGGGCGCCCTCCACCAGTGGGCCGTCGGTGAAGGACTGGTGTTCCGTGCCCGACAGCACGAGCCAGCGCTTCCACCCGGTCAGCAGCTTCCAGTCGCGGTCCCACGTGGGGGCAGGGCCTCCGGGGACGTGCTGCGCCGAGCCCAGGAACATGAACGGCCGGGAGAACCCGCTCTTGGGGATCCGGGCGTAGGTGGTGCCGTCCATGTCGATCCCGGCGCGTACCCGGGAGTCCTTCACCATGGCCGCCATGGCGCTGGCCCCGCCGATCGACTGGCCGACCATCGCGATCCTGGAGCGGTCGATCAGGTCGGCGCCGTCCCACGTCGACGGTAACCGGTCGAGCACGAAGGAGACGTCGGTCGCCCGGCCCTGGACCAGTCCTGTGCCGAAGCCCGGGTCGCTGTCGCTGTCGCACGCGAGGCACTCCGCGACCCGCCCGTCGGGGAGGGTCGTGGCGTAGCTCTCGTAGGTGTGGTCGATCCCGGCCACGACGTACCCTCGGCTGGCCAGCTCCTCGGCCAGGGACGTGAGTGTGCTCACCGGCTTGGTGAAGCCGGGGGAGAGCACCACCAGCGGAAGCTTCCGCCCCGCGGGTCGCGCGTCCTTGACGGCGTTCGTCCGCGTCTTGCTCAGCCTGTCGGACGGCACGCCCGTGATCCCCAAGCCTTCCAGCATGAGCTCGGATTCCTCAGGCGTCATGTACGGTGCGCGCTCGCCGTCCCTCTGCTCGGTCGGATACCACAGGGTGACCTTGAGCTGCCTGGCGTCGACGTCGAGATCCCAGGGATCGGGGCGGGAGGTGTCCGTCAGGTACAGGGCGGTGGTGCCGACCGGATGGGCGCCGGTGGGGGTGGGCAGGGCGGCCGGCCCGGTCGGCGTGGCCGACGGGACAGCGGACCGGGGCGGCGTGGGCGGGGAGCAGGCGGACGCGGTGAGGACGACCAGTCCTGCGGCGACTGCCAGGATCTGTCTCATCGAGAGGTCCATTCACTTGTGCAGCAAGTCCAGGGCCTTGGCCAGCGCGGGGTCGCGCCCGGCGGCCGCGTCCTCCGGGGTCAGGGGCACGTAGTGGTCGGGGGGTACGCCGATCCGGTCGATCACCTCGCGATCGGGCCCGAGGTGGTGCCTGACGGGGAATCTCAGAACGGTGTTGTTGCCGAGCAGGTACGGCTGCGCCGGGCCGGAGATGACGCCGGCGGTCCTGGTGCCGACCAACCGGCCCGCGCCCAGGTCCTTGACCGCGGAGCTGAAGTGCTCGCACGCCGAGGCGCAGCTGCGGTCGGTGAGCACCATCAGCGGCAGGTCGAGCAGCTCGACGGTGTCGTCGGTCCGCAAGGTCTCGCACGTGCCGTCCACAATGCACAGGTAGGCCGTGGCCTTCCCGTGGACGAACGCGCTCACCAGCCGGATCGCCTCCCCGGGACTGCCGCCGCCGTTGCCGCGCAGGTCCAGCACGACGCCGGTGAGCGTCCGGCCGGTACGCAGCCTGGCGATCGCTTTGAGAGCCCTGTCCGCGGAGTCGGGGGAGAACCCGCGCAGCCGTACGTAGGCGATGCCGTCCTGAAGCAGCTTCGACTGCACCACTTGCAGGGCGGACAGATCCCGCTGGTGGAGGCCGGGCTTGAGCGTCACGATCCAACGGCGGCCGGTGGTCTGCCGCAGGAGCCGCAGCCGGACCGGGCGCGCTTCCGGGTATCGCGGGTAGAGAGCGGTGATCGCCGGGGTGGCCTTCCCGTCGATGAAGGGGGCCGATCCGTTGATCGATTCGATGATGTCGCCCGGGCGTAGTCCGGCGGCCCGCGCCGCGCCACCCTGCACGGTGGTGACGAACAACGGAGGGAGGGCGACGCCGGGGTTGCCGTTCACCTGTGCACCATTGACGTTCGCCTGGAGGCCCAGGCCGTAGCCGTCACCGTCGTAGTAGTCGGGCGGTTGCTCGACGTCGTGCGCCCAGGAGGCGTGGTTGTCGCCGAGGCCGGCCACGATGCCCTCGAGGGTGACGACGGCCAGCCGCTCGCGCAGGTCCGGCACCTGATCGGTGACCTTCCGGTAGACGGCCTCGAAAGCGGCCCAGTCGGCTTTCCGGTCACCGGTCAGCGCCGGCATGGTGGCCTCGGGCACGTCGCGCCCCTTGCGGTTGAGCTCCTGCGTCAGGGCGACGAATCCGGCGGTCAGCGAGCGGGCGTCCAGCGTGGCGCCGCTGTAGTAGTTGCCGAGGATGCAGAAGTACGCCTGCTCGATGACGTCGATCGTGGTGGCCGTCTCCGCCCCGGGAGGTCCGTGGGGTGGCGCGCAGACCGTACTGGCTGCCGCGCTCGCCTGGCTCCGCGGCGGCGTCGGTGCCGTGCAGGCCGCCGCCAAGAGGAGGGCGAGCCCGGCTGTCACGGTCCTGACGGTCATGACAGGCGCCTCCGGATCCACCAGAAGGACAACCATGCGAGGCCGAGGGTGAGGAGGGCATAGATCCCGGTCTCGATCCACTGGAAGGTCCAGAAGCGGTCGAGGGGCTGGTAGGTCGCCTGCTGCCGGTAGCCGAGCCGGTTGATCTCGACCATGCAGCGGTCCCCGCGGCCCGCCGCCCCCGACGGTGAGCAGGGCCCCGACGTCGTGGAGACCTGGATGGCGGCTCCGCCGTCGCCATCGGAGATCGTGCGTCCGGACGGATCGACCAGGCCGCTGTGGAGGACCCAGGCGCCGGCGTGGCCGGGAACGGCCGACCTCAGGAGAATCCGCACGGGTCCGCCTCCCTCCTGTGACAGGCCGACGTTCTCCACGTTCGCCTGGCTGAGCTCGAAGGTCCCGGTGGCCGGGGGCATCAGGTGGGCGCGGACCGCCAGCGGCATCGCGAGCTGGATCGCGGCGAACACGGCCAGGGTGAGGGCCATGGCGGGCAGGGTGCGGCGCACGAGCATGCCCACGGTTACGCCGAGGACGAAGGCGAAGGCCGCATACCCTACCGGGGCGATGCCGCGAGCGCCGAACACCAGGGGCGCCATCAGGGCGAGGCTCTCCGAGGCTGACTTGTCCAGAGGATCGGACCACCAGGTCACCACGAAGCCGCACAGGCCGGCGGCGGCCATGGCGACCAGGCCGACGAAACCGAACTTGACCGCCAACCAGCGGCCGCGGGTGATGCTCTGGTTCCACACCAGCAGGTGCGTGCTCGCCTCCAGTTCGCGGGTGATCAGCGGTGCTCCCCAGAAGAGCCCGACGAGAGCGGGCAGGAGCAGCACGACGAGACTGACGGCCATGAAGGGCATCTCGTACGCGTCGAAGAATTGATCGTAGAAGCGGTCGCAGGTGTTGTCCTGCGCGCAGCCGGCGATCCCGGCGGAGTAGCGGGTGGCCAGGTCCGGGCCGGTCAGGGCCAGGACGACGGCGAGAATGACGAGTAAGGCGGCCATCATCGCGGCCGAGCCGCGGAACTGGCGCCAGGTCAGCCAGATCACCGCTGCACCTCCAGCCCGACTCGCCGGTTCTCGGCGCGGCGGTCGTCCATGTAGGCCAGGACCAGGTCCTCCAGGCTGAGCTGGGTGACCGCCCAGGTGGGGTCGTGGATCGGGGCCTCGGTACGGACCACGAACGTGCTCTGCCGGTCGGTATGGCGTGCGGCGACCACGTGCTGGTCGGCGGGCAGCCGGTCGGGATCGCGGCGCGGGCCGGTGAGCCGGTGATGGGTGGCCAGCAGCTTGTCGACCTCTCCCGCCACCTGCACGCGGGATTCGACGAGCACGACCAGGAAGTCGCAGACCCGTTCCAGGTCGGAGACCAGGTGGGAGGAGAGCACCACGCTGAACTGGTGCTCGACGGTGGCCTCCATCAGGCTCTGCATGAACTCGCGGCGGGCGAGCGGGTCGAGCGAGGCGACCGGCTCGTCCAGGATCAGGAGTTCGGGCCGCTTGGCCAGACCCAGGGTGAGGGCGAGCTGGGCGCGCTGGCCGCCGGACAGCCTGCCCGCCCGGTGGGCGGGATCGAGGTTGAGCCGCTTGATCCGTTCCCGCGCCATGGCGGCGTCCCAGCGGGGGTTGAGCCGTGCTCCCAGCCGCAGGTGATCGGCGACGGTCAGACCGGCGTAGACGGGGGTGTCCTGGGCGACGAACCCGACCCTGGCCAGCTGCGCGGGTCCGCCGGCGGGACGGCCGCCGAGCACGGTGATGCCGCCCGCCGTCGGTTCGAGCTGGCCGCCGGCCAGCTTCAGCAGCGTGGTCTTGCCGGCGCCGTTGGGGCCGACCAGCCCGACGACGTGGCCCGCCGGTATGTCGATGGCGCACTCGCGCAGCGCCCAGCGCTTGCCGTATCTCTTGCCCAGTCCCTGGGCCTGCACGACAGAGGTCACGCGATGTCCTCCTGAGCGGTGGTCCGGAAGGTCGTCATGAAGAGAGCCTCGATGCTTTCGTCGTCGAGGCCGGCGCGCCGTGCCTTGGCCAGCCAGCGCCGCAGCTCCAGCCGCAGCGGGCCGTGCGCGGCCAGCGAGGTGTCGGTGAGCGTCGCCGTCACGAACGTCCCCACCCCTGGCCGGGCGGCGACCAGGCCCTCGTGCTCGAGTTCCCGGTAAGCCTTGAGGACGGTGTTGGCGTTGATCGCCAATTGCGCCACGACCTCCTTGACAGTCGGCAGCTGGTCGCCCTTGCGCAGCATGCCGAGCCGTAGCGCGTGCCGTACTTGCTGGACCAGCTGCAGGTACGGCGAAACACCCGACCTGCCGTCCAGATGGAACTCGATCACCGAATTCTCCATTTATCTAGCCTGCTATTACTTTAGACCCCTACGTGTTAAAAGGATCATAAGTGCCTGCCTCGGGTCGCGACCGGCGGGGCGCCGAGCCACTCGCCGCGTTCGACGAAGGGCCGGTCGACGTGCTCGCCGAGATGTTCGCGCAGCGGGCCCGCTGATCGAGGCCGACACCGTCGACCGTCACATGTCGGTGATGAAAACCGCCGTCATCTGGTGGCGGGCCCACGGCTGGCCGGCCGGCAATCCGATCGTCGGCATCGAGCGCCGGCCCACGCTTCCGTTCCGGACCCGGGCGCTGTCCCGCGAGCAGATCGCCGCGCTGTTCGACCTCACAATCGGTTGACGGGCGAGCCCCTCTGCCCTACCGGCGAGCCACCGAGCTCTTCGAGACCCTCACCCGGTCGCTCGTCCATCCGGGGATCACCGACTCGGCCGAGCTCGAAGCACGCGACGGGTGGACGCTGCATCGGTTGTGCCACTCGGCACTGACTCACGAATCAACGCCGCATTCCGTCCGGAGGGAATGGCGGCTCGCCTACACGGACCGGGAGAGCCGCAGCGCCACGGTGAGGGCGGTCAGGCGGGCGGGCGAGGCGAGCCCCACGTGGTACAGATGCAGCTCGTCCGCCCCCGCCTTGGCGAACGCGGCGAACGAAGCGGCCAGGTGGTCGGGGTCGGCCGGCTTGGGCGGCAGGAACAGCGCGTAGGCGCCGAGCCGCTGGCCTGGGGCGGCGATGGCGGACAGCCGCTCCAGGTTGGCGGTGGCCTCCTCGGGCGTGCCCCAGCACATCGCCACCAGCCCGTCGAGCGCGGGATCCCCGTCGGGAAGGGGGGCGAAGGGCCCCGCCGCCCACGGGTCGGGGGCGGCGTGGATCCTGATCGGCAGGCCCGGCGCCGCCTCCCGGACGGCCGCGACGAGCCTGGCCCTGAGCGCCCCCGCCAGCCCGGTCCGCCGCTCCCGCACGTGCGCGGCCTGCCCACCGAGCGCGTCCGCCACCGAGCCGGGACCCGTCGAGCCGGGCCCTGTCGAGCCGGGCCCTGTCGAGCCGGGATCCGTCGAACCGAGGGCTGCCGAGCCGGAGGCCGCCGAGCCGGGCGCGGCGCCGTCGATGGCCGCGCGCACCAGCGCGCGCAGCCGGCCGGCGTCCTGGTAGCCGCTCTCGCAGGCCGTGCAGAAGCACAGCGACAGCAGCGCGGCCTGCACGGGGGTCCAGTCGGCGCCGGCGGTCTTCTCGTGGACGCTCTGGTGCCCGAACCCCATCGGCCCGCACGCCTCCAGGATGATCCCGTCGGGCGCTCCCACCGTGACGATCTCCCGCACCAGGCGCTCGCAGTAGTCCACGACGTCCTCGTGCGCGGGGCACAGCGCGTACGGGTAGGGGTCGCCGAAGGCGTTGCGGACCACCAGGTCGGGGTGCGCGGCGCCGAGACGGCTGCTGTGGGTGAGGACGGTCCAGGCGTGCACCGGCAGGCCGGCCGCCCTGAGCGCGTCGCGGGCCCTGAGGAAGGCGTCGGGCGCGGTCCAGGTCGGGTTCGGCGGGACGAGGCGGCCCCACGCCGCCTGCCGTACCGGGAGGTAGAAGGCGGAGTACGGCACGTCGAGCACCCGGTGCTCGGGGTGGAACGGGGTGGCGGCGCGGGTGGCGTGGTAGGAGGCGGCCAGCGCGACCGCGTCGACGCCCAGCTCGGCGAGCCTGGCCGGCGCGTCGGGGTCGCCGACGATGTCCCAGGGGTAGGCGTAGGCGATGCGCATCGGGCTACCAGCGGGGGCGGCTGGTGACGAAGGAGGGGTTCACCCTCCTCATGTAGCCGGTGTCGTCGCGGGAGGTGAGCCCGCACTTGAGGTACTGCTCGTGCATCACTGCCAGCGCGTCCCTGTCCAGTTCGACGCCGAGCCCCGGCCCGGTGGGCACGGGCACCGCCCCGTCCACGAACCGGAGCGCTCCGGGGGCCACCACGTCCTGCCCGTCCTGCCAGGGCGTGTGCGTGTCGCAGGCGGTGGCGACGTTCGGGACCGCGGCCGCCAGGTGCGTCATCGCGGCCAGGCTGATCCCGAGGTGGGAGTTGGAGTGCATGGACAGCGAGATCCCGAACGTCTCGCACAGCCTGGCCAGCTGCACCGAACGCGCCAGCCCTCCCCAGTAGTGGTGGTCGGACAGCAGCACCCCGATGGCGCCCTCCCTGATCGCGGGCGGCAGGTGCTCGAAGGTCACCACGCACATGTTGGTGGCCAGCGGCATCGGCGCCTGCGCCGCGACGGCGGCCATGCCGGAGATGCCGGCGGTGGGGTCCTCCAGGTACTCCAGCGTCCCGGCCAGCGCGCGGGCGACTTCGATCGAGGTCTCGACCGACCAGACGGCGTTCGGGTCCAGGCGGAGCGGGTGGTCGGGGAAGGCGGCGCGCAGCGCCTGGATCGCCGCGACCTCCTGGGCGGGTTCGAACACCCCGCCCTTGAGCTTGATGGAGCGGAAGCCGTACTCCTCGATCAGCAGCCGCGCCTGCGCCACGATCCCTTCGGGATCGAGCGCCGCGCCGAACCTGTCGTCGGGCTCTCCCGGGTGACCGGCCCACTTGTAGAAGAGGTAGGCGCTGTACGGCACGGCCTGCCGTACGGCGCCGCCGAGCAGATCGCTCACCGGGCGCCCGGTGGCCTTGCCCCGGATGTCCAGGCAGGCGACCTCGAACGGCGAGTAGACCCGGTCGATGCTCTTCTCCTTGGTGGCCGCTCCCGTCAGCCCGTGCAGGTCGCTCACCACGTCGCCGACCAGGGTGGAGACGCGGGCGTAGATCTCGTTCTGGGCGTGTACGTCCAGGCCGATGAGGGCATTGGCCGCGGTGCGCACCTTTTCCAGGTGGGCCAGGTCGCCGTAGGTCTCGCCGAGCCCGGACAGTCCTTCGTCGGTGACGACTTCGACGATCGTGCGCAGCGCCCACGGCTCGTGGACTCCGGCGGCGTTGAGCAGAGGCGGGTCGCGGAAGGCGACCGGGGTGACCGTGATCTCTCTAATGTTCATATATGTGAACAACCGCCAGAATTGTGGACGAATGTCAGTACTGTAAGAATCTGGCGGAGCCAGTGTCAAGGCAAGGTAGAGTGAAGTGTGATATTGCATAGGGGTGAGGCGATGATCCACGCATACGACCCGCGCACCGGCGGCACCTTCGGCGAAGGCGTCCCCGAGGCCACCGACGCCGACGTCGACGCCGCCGTCGCGGCCGCGCACGCGGCTGGACCTGCCTGGCGCGCGGCGCGCAGACCCGAGGTGCTGGAGGCCGTCGCCGAGGCGCTGGAGGCCAACGTCGACGAGCTCTGGGCCGTCGCCGACAGGGAGACCGCGCTCGGCGAGACCAGGTTGCGCGGCGAGGTGGCCCGCGCGGCCAGCCAGTTCCGGCTCTTCGCCGGCGTGCTGCGCGACGGCGGTCACCTGGAGGCGGTCATCTCGGTGCAGCCCGACGTGCGCCGGATGAACCACCCGCTGCCCGGCGTCGTCGGCGTCTTCTCCGCCTCGAACTTCCCGTTCGCCTTCTCCGTGGCGGGCGGCGACACCGCCTCGGCGCTCGCGGCGGGCTGTCCCGTCGTCGTCAAGGCGCACCCGGGGCACCCGCTGACCTCCGAGCTGACGGCGCGCGTCATCAGGTCGGCGCTGCCCGACCCCGCGCTGCTCGGCCTGGTCCACGGCCTGGCGGCGGGCAAGCGGCTGGTCCAGCACCCCGACGTGGTCGCGGTGGGCTTCACCGGGTCGATCCCCGGCGGCAAGGCCATCCAGACGCTCATCGACGAGCGCCCCGACCCGATCCCGTTCTACGGCGAGCTGGGCAGCGTGAACCCGGTCGTGGTCCTGCCCTCCGCCGCGCGCGAAGGGCTGGCCGAGGGCTTCGCCGCGTCCCTCACGCTCGGCACCGGGCAGTTCTGCACCAACCCCGGCCTGGTCTTCGCGCCCGACGACGCGGACCTGATCGCCTCCCTCGGTACGGCGGTCGCCGGCACGAACGGCTCGCCGATGCTCAGCGATCGCATCAGGGAGGGCTACCTTCAGGGGCTCGAGCGCCTGTCCAAGCTCACCCTGCTGGCGGAGGGCGGCCAGGGCGAGGGGGAGTGGGCGGTCGCGCCCAAGGTCTTCACCATCGACCTGGCCGTCTTCGCCGCCCGGCTGCCCGAGGTCGCCGAGGAGTGCTTCGGCCCTTCGTCGATCGTGGTCACCTACTCCGACGCGGCCGAGCTGATCGAGGTGCTGCAACGGCTCGACGGCTCCCTGACCGCCACCGTCCACGCCACCGACACCGCCGAGGCCGCGCCGGTCGCCGAGGTGCTGGCGCGGAAGGCGGGCCGGCTCATCTGGAACGGCTGGCCGACCGGCGTGGCGGTGTGCTGGGCGATGCACCACGGCGGTCCGTGGCCGGCCAGCACCGCCCCCGAGCACACCTCGGTGGGGGCGATGGCCATCCGCAGGTGGCTGCGGCCGACGGCCTACCAGGGCTGGCCGCAGGAGCTGCTGCCGGCGGAGCTGCGCGACGACAACCCGCTGGGCGTCCCGCGGCGCGTCGACGGCTGACCGTCTGGCGGGCGGGGCGAGGGCCGTCGGCGACCGCGAGGTCTGTCCGAAGGTCCTGCCCCGTCCCGGCTGCCGCGGTGGCCGGGACGGGGCAGGACGGGCCGTGGGGTTACCCCGCCAGCTCCAGCCCCGCCGCGATGATCCGCTCCAGCTCGGCGACGTGGCCGGGCGACGGGTCCACCAGCGGCGCCCGCACGCCGCCGACGTCCAGCCCGCGCAGCCGTACGCCCGCCTTGACCAGCGACACCGCGTAGCCGGGCACCTGGTCCCGCAGCTCCACCAGCGGCAGGTAGAAGCGCGTGAGCAGGCGCTGCACCATCACCTCGTCCCCGCCCGTGACCGCCTTGTGGAAGGTCAGCGCGATCTCCGGGGCGAAGGCGAAGACCGCGCTGGAGTACAGCGGCACCCCGAGGCCCCGATACGCCGGAACCGTCAGCTCGGCCGTCGGCAGCCCGTTGAAGAACGTGAACGGGCGGTCCGTCGCCTGCCGTACGCGAAGGATGATCCGCTGCAGCAGGTCGAAGTCGCCCAGGCCGTCCTTGAAGCCGATGACGTTGGGCAGTCCGGTCAGCTCGGCCACCGCCGAGGGCGTGAAGCGGGCCGTGCCGCGCTGGTAGACGATGATCGGCAGGCCGGTGGCGGCCGCGACCTGCCGGACGTAGGAGACCAGGCCCGCGGCGGGGGCGGTCACCAGATAGGGCGGCATCAGCAGCAGCCCGTCGGCGCCCGCCTCCGCCGCGGCCCGCGCGCAGGCCTGGGCGAACGGCAACGACCCGCCCGCTCCGGACAGCACGGGCACCCGCCCGGAGGCGGCGGACACGGAGGTGGCCACCACGGCGGAGTACTCGTCCAGCGCCAGGGCGTTGAACTCGCCGGTGCCGCAGGCGGCGAACACCCCTCCGGCCCCCGCCGTGACCCCCTTGGCCACGTGCGCGGCCAGCGCCTGGCCGTTCACGGAGCCGTCGGCCCCGAAAGGGGTCACGGGGAAGAACAGAACACCATCAAGACGCATTTCTTTCCTCCAGAGAACGCGCCGGATGATGTGTTATCGGATGCCCTCCCGGCGCAGAGTGGCAGCCAACCTGCGGGTGTGGCTGATGACCGCCTCGGCGATCCGCTCGATCTCCTCGCGGGCCAGGTCCGCGGGCATCGAGCAGCTGATGGCGTCGGTGGCGGGGATGCGGTAGTCCACGGCAACGGCCACGCAGGCCACGCCAGGTGTGCCCTGCTCTCGCTCGAGCGCGTAGCCGCGGGCGCGTACCTGATCGAGCTCGTCGGTGAGCTTGGCCAGATCGGTGATCGAGTGCTCGGTGAGCGCGGGCAACGGGTCGGGCAGCAGCGCGGCCACCTCGTCGTCGGTCAGCTGCGCCAGCAGTGCCTGCCCGAGCGCGGTCACGCTCGCGGGCAGCCGGCGGCCCACCCTGGAGACCGCATGCCGGTCGCGCGACTCCCGGGTGGCCAGGTAGAGCACGTGCGCGTCGTCGCGCCGGGCGAAGTGGACCGTGTGCCCGATCTCCTCCCGCAGGTCCTCCAGCGTGTCGTGCGCCAGCGGCAGGGCGGGATCCTTGTCGAGGTAGGCGGTGCCGGTCAGCAGGGCGTGCGGCCCGATCCCGAAGGCCGAGGCGCCGGGCTCCGTCTCGACCCACCTGAGCCCGGCGAGGGTGCGCATGAGGGCGTGCAGGCTGCTGCGCGGGAAGCCGGTGCGCTGCTGGAGCTCCGACAGGGTCAACCGTTCGGGCGAGGCCGCCAGGGTTTCCAGGATGCGGACCGTTCGCTCGGCTGACTTGACCATCGAGGGCTCCATGCCTGACAGAATAATGGATGCCATCCATGTACATGGACATCTACCCTTTGACGGCGCCGCTGGTCAGACCACGCATGAACTGCCGCTGGAAGGCCAGGAAGGCGATCACCGAAGGCAGCAGCGCCAGCAGCGACGCCGCCAGCAGCACCCCGATGCCGACCTCCTCGTCCGAGCGGAGCGAGCGCAGCGCGATCGGCAGCGTCCAGTGGCTCGACTCGTTGGCCACGATCAGCGGCAGCAGGTACTGGTCCCAGATCATGGTGAACCCGAAGACGCCGATCACGCCCAGCGCGGGCTTGCACAGCGGCAGGATGATCGTGAAGAACGTGCGCAGCTCGCCCGCGCCGTCGATCTTCGCCGCCTCCTCCAGCTCGACGGGCACCTCCTTCATGAACTCGGTCATGACGAGGATCGAGAAGCCCCACGCGCCGACCGGCAGGATCATCCCCGCGTAGGAGTCGATCAGGTTCGCGTGGAGGAGCGGCATGTCGGCCAGCACCAGCGAGAGGGGAATCGCGATGATCTCCTCGGGCAGCATCATCGTGGCCAGCATGATCAGCAGCACGAACGACATGCCCCTGAACCGCTTGCGGGCCAGCGAGTAGGCGGCGAAGACGCTCACCGTCATCTGCAGCGCGAGACCGAACCCGACGACGACGAAGGAGTTGACCAGGTAGAGGTAGACGTTCTTGTCCGCGGCCTGGGCGAAGTTCTCCAGCGTGAACTCGTCGGGCCACAGCGTGAAGCCGGTCGGGTCGAGCGTCCTGCTGAAGGCGCTGACCAGCAGTCCGACCAGCGGCCCGGTGAAGACCAGCACCATCACGGAGTAGACCAGGACCTTGCCCGCCGTCGCCAGCGGCCGCCCGCGCGCCTCCAGGCCCAGCGCGCTGTCGAATCTCATGCCGGCCGCCTCCTGCGCATCAGCTGGACCAGCACGGTGAGCGCGAGCGTGGCGGCGAACAGCACGACGCCTCCGGCCGCGGCGACGCCCAGCTCGCTGCGCTGGAAGCCGAGCTTGTAGATGAGGGTCATGAGCACCTCGGACGAGCCGTTCGGCCCGCCGTTGGTGAGCACGTACACCTCGACGAACACCCGCAGCCCGCGGATGGCGGCCAGCGTGAAGAGGATCCAGAAGACCGGCCGCAGCGCGGGCAGCGTGATGTGGCGCAGCCTCGACCACGTGCCGGCGCCGTCCACGGCCGCCGCCTCGTACAGGGTCCTGTCGATCCCGACCAGACCCGCCAGGAAGATCATCATGTCGTACGGCGTGCCGCGCCAGACGCTCATCCCCATGATCGACCAGAGCGATGAGTCCTCGCTGGCCAGGAACGGCTGGGGGTCGACGGCGACCCAGCCCAGCACGCTGTTGAGCAGGCCGCTGGCGTCAGGGTGGTACATGATCCGCCACACCTCGGCCACCGCCGCCATCGTGGTGACCACCGGCAGGAACGCCGCCGTCCTGACGAACCACAGGTAGCGGGCGGGCCCCTCGACGAGCAGGGCGAGCACCAGGCCGAGGACCAGCGAGCCGACCGTCGTGCCCGCGGCCAGGACGACGCTGTGCGAGACCGCGCTGACGAACGCGTCGTCCGACATGATCGTCCGGTAGTTGCCGAGCCCGACCCACTCGTCGCCCAGGAAGGGCTGGACCTTGAAGAAGCTCATCCGCAGGCCCTCGAACATGGGGATGAACTTGAAGTACAGGAACAGGATCAGCGCGGGGGCGAGGAACAGCCACGCGACGGCGGTGCCGCGCCACCGCCCCTGCCCGGGACGGTGACGCGAAGCCGTGCGCTGCTCGGGCCGCGCGAGCGTCGTGGTCACGATGCCTTCTGGGCCCGCAGTTCCGCGCTCAGCCTGGTGGCCAGGCCGTCCATGGCCGTCTTCACGTCGGCGCCGCAGTCGGCCCACACCGCGTTGATGGCGTCGGCCGAGGTCTGCCTGATGGGCGCCCAGTTGGGGACGGGGGAGCTGTAGACGGCGTCGGCGTAGGCGTCCTGGAACACCTTCCACCGCGGATCGGTCCGCTCGGCGGACATGTCCACAGTCCTGTTGACCGGCAGCCTGACGATCGCGCCGTTGGCGTCCTTGTTCATGCCGATCCTCTGGCCCTCGGGCGAGACGGCGAACTCGGCGAACTTCTGCTGGCCCTCCTCGTCGGCCGAGCCGGCCATCAGGTAGACGTTCTCGCCCTCGCCCAGCGTGCCGGGACCGCCGGAGGGGCCCTTCGGCACCTTGACGACCTCGAGCCTGTCGGTGCCGATGCTCTTGACGAACCGGGCCAGCACGTACGGCCCGACCAGGTAGATGCCGCCCTGGCCCTTCTCGAAGACCTCGTGGGTGATGGTGGTGTCGTTGCTGACCGCGCCGGGGTTGACCGTCCTGGCGACGCAGAACTGGTTCTGCAGCCACGTGACCGCCTCGACCGTCCTGGGGTCGGCGACCGCGGGGGCGAACCGGCCGCCGCCGTTGTCGGTGAGGAACGTGCCGCCGTTCGCATAGATCATCGAGGAGGCGTACCAGGAGGCGTAGCCGCGCTTGGTGCCGGCGGGAGCGACGAAGCCGTAGGTGTCCTTCTGGCCGTTGCCGTCGGGGTCCTGCTCGGTGAACGCCTTGGCCAGCTTCGCCAGGTCGTCCCAGCTCTGCGGAGGCTGGAGGCCGACCTTCTCCCTCCAGTCCTTGCGGATGATCAGCGCGAACGCCTGCGCGGAGAACGGCGCCGCGTAGTACTTGCCGTTGCCGGCCTGCGCGGCCTGCCACGCCCGGTCCGACAGCTGGTCGCCGCCCTTGAGCCTGGCCTTGTCGACCTCCCGCAGCCAGCCCTGCGTCTGCATGTTGCCGAGCTGGGCGGTGTCGTTGATGACGATGTCGGGCAGGTTCTTCTGCGCCGCCTGCTGCTGCAGCTTGGTCTCGAAGTCGTCGAAGAGGGCGACGACCTTGGTCTTGACACCGCTGGCCTTGGTGAAGGCGTCGGCCAGCTTGACGGCGGTCTTGGCGGAGTCGGAGTCCGGTGCCTGCCGGATCCAGATCTCCAGCGCCTGGTCACCCGAACCCCCGCCGGAACCGCAGCCGGACAGGGTGACGGCGAGCGCCGTGCCTAACGCGGCCCCGAGCAGATGGCGTGGCATCAGACCGCCTCCTCGTTCACATACGTGGACACGCTTCGCGAATGTGTCATTCGTTCATGTGAACGTAACGACTGGCCTGCATCGCGTCAACATTCCATGTATGTGAATTCACGCCAGAGCCGTGTACAACAGTCACCATGCGCATCCTTGTCACCGGCGCTGCCGGGAAAGTCGGCACCCTGCTCCGCCCCCTCCTTGCCCGTGAGGGACGGATCCTCCGCCTGTCCGACGTGCTCCCCCTGCAGGCCGGACCAGGGGAGGAGGTCGTGACCGCCGACCTGACCGACGCCGACGCCATGGCCTCGGCCATGAAAGGCGTCGACGCCGTCATCCATCTCGGCGGCCAGAGCCGCGAACACCCGTGGGCCGACATCGTCGACGCCAACATGAACGGCACGTACGTGCTGCTGGAGGCCGCCCGCCAGGAACGGGTACGGCACGTCGTCCTCATGGGCAGCCACCACGCGGCCGGCTTCCACACCCGCCCCGCCGGCGGGGCCGACCTGCCCGACTACGCCTTCCCCCGGCCCGACACCCTCTACGGCGTGAGCAAGGTCGTGATGGAGGCGCTGGGCAGCCTCTACCACGACAGGTTCGGCATCAACGTGACGGTCGTCAGGCTCGGCACCTGCAACGAGGGCTCCGGCGACACCAGAGGGCTGGCCACCTGGATCTCGCCGGGCGACTGCGCCCGGCTGCTGGAGGCGGCGATGCGGGCCACCGGGTACCACGTGGTGTGGGGAGTGTCCGACAACGCGCGACGGTGGTGGTCGCTGCAGGAGGCCAGGGCGATCGGCTACGAGCCGCGGGACGACTCCGAGGGGCACGCGGCTCCGCTCGTCGCCGCGCAGGGCGAACCCGACCTGACCGAACCCCTCCATGACCGGGCCGGCGGGCTGTTCACGCTGCGCGAGCTGGGCGGACGCTGGTGACCGCGCCCGCGCCCGGATCGGTCATCCGGCCTCCGGGGTGAAGGCGGGGTCGCTGGTCAGGGCCACCCGGTCGAGCCTGGCACCGTCCTCCCGGTAGGCGAAGGCGATCGTGTGGGTGCCGGGCGACAGGGTGTAGGCGACCGGGACCTCGGCCCAGTGCCAGGAGGTGCCGAGCGGGATCCCGTTCCGCTGCGTCCACGCGCCGCCGTCCGACCTGACCCAGAAGGAGTCGTCGCCGTCGGTGGCGGCGATCACTCTGGCGTGAAGCCGGTAGGCGCCCTGCTCGGGGACGGTGAACGTGAGCGTGGCGTGTCCCGTGGCGGGGGCGCCGGCAACCGGGCGGGAGGGCGGTGCGGCTTCCACGCGCGGGAGGGCAGGCGCGGCGCTTTCCGCGGGCGGGACGGCTTCCGGAGGCAGGGCTTGCGCGGACGAGGCGGTTTCGGGGCGCGGGGCGGCGTCGGCGGGCAGGGCGGTGAGCCCGAGGGCCAGCAGGGTGACGGCGAGCAGGCCACGTAACATGATCACCTCCATCACTAATGCAACCGGTTGCATCAGTCACTGGTCCCGGCCGAGCAAGGCCAGCACCAAACGGTTGCAGCCCCTGTAGCGCCCACACGACGAGGTCCCCGGCAGGGCGTCCCGCGTCGGACCCAGGCGACTGGGCCGGCGTGATGTGGGTCGGTGTCACGTCGGCTCTGGCTCGGGTCGGATCCGGGCGGCTCGGCAGGGGTGATGTGGGTCGGTGTCAGGTCGGCCTTCTGCCGGGCCGGGTGGATCAGCGGAACAGCAGACCCAACCCCCGGTGATCGCCGACCGTCACCTTCGCGCCCGCGAAGCTCACCGGGTACGGCTCGGCCAGCAGCCCCAGCGCGGCGAAGGAGGCTCGTCCAGCGTGATCCGCACGACCACGACGTGGTTGTACGGCACGTCCGGCCCCCACGGGCGGAGGAGTTCGGCGGTGCGGGCGCTGACGCGCAGCTCGGTGATCACGCCCCGGCCAGCTCGGTGCGCCAGCTCCGCTTGGCCGTCCAGCCGAGCAGCCGCTCGGCCTTGGCCGAGGTGAAGGCGGGGGCGGCGCCGGTGAGGGTGTGCGCGGCGGCCGCCGTACCGGGGAGGATCTCGGGCAGGAGCTCGGCCAGCGGCGCGCGGGCCAGCGCGTCGGCGGCGCCCGCGAAGAACACCTCGCCGCTGGGGATGCCGGGCAGCCGGTCGAGCAGGGCGGTGACGAGATCGGCGGCGTCTCTGGCGTCGATGTAGTTGAACAGCGAGACCGCCGCGAGCTCCGGCCGGTCCAGCCGCTCGGCCATGGTGTGGCCCTGCTGGGTGGGGGCTCCCGCCCATTCCTCGGGCGCGACGACGTAGCACGGCCGGACGGCCGCGAACCTGGTGCGGGAGGCGCGCGAAGGTGGCTGTCACCTGCTCGGCGACCTGCTTGGACAGGCTGTAGGCGTTCCACGGCTCGGTGGGGTGCTCCTCGTCGATCGGCAGGTAGCGGGGCCGCCAGGCGGGCGTGCCGTACCCGATGACGGTGGGGCTGCCGGCCACCACGACGCCGGCGACGCCGGTGGCCGCGGACGCCTCGCACACGTTGAAGGCCAGCTGGGTGTTGGTGCGGAAGGTCACCCCTTCCGTCCTGCTGAAGGGGGTGGCGATCGCGGCCAGGTGGACCACGTTGTCCGGCCGGAACCGGGTCATGACCTCGTAGGCCTGGCCGAGGTCGGTCAGGTCGGCGGGCAGGGTGGCGGCGGCCTGCGGGGGAGTGCCCGGTGCGGTGTCGACGCCGATCACCTCGTGACCCGCCTGCGCCAATGCGACGACGACGCTGCGGCCGAGCCGTCCCGCGCTGCCCGTCACCAGTGTTCGTGTCATCGGCTACCCCACTCCCGAGGCTCGATGTAGCAACCGGTTGCACCGGAGTATTCGGGTACGGCGGGGAGCCGTCAAGCGATGACAACGAGTAAGTCCTGGTCCGGCTGATTGACGCCGCTACAACCGATTGCACTAGAGTGCGGCCAGTGGTCGAGGGAGGCCTGCTGTGGCGGTGACGATCAGGGACGTCGCGCGGGCGTCAGGCGTGCACGTGTCGACGGTGTCGCGCACCTTCTCCGCGCCCCATCTGGTGAACGCCGAGACGCGCACCAGGGTGCTCGCCGTGGCCGACGACCTCGGCTACCGGCCGAACCGGGCGGCGAGGGCGCTCACCACCGGCAGGACCCACAACCTCGGGTTGATCGTGGCCGACATCGCCAACCCGTTCTTCTCGTCGCTGATCAAGGCGGCCCAGGCGCAGGCCAGGCTGCGCGACTACCACGTGTTCGTGGCCGACACCGACGAGGACCCGCAGGTGGAGGAGGAACTGATCCAGGCCTTCGCCAAGCAGGTCGACGGCGTGCTGCTGTGCGGCCCGCGCCTGGCGAACAGCACGATCGAGCGGCTGGGCGAGCAGGTGCCGCTCGTGGTCGTCAACCGCAGGGTGAAGGACATGCCGACGGTGCTGATGGACGTCGGCAGGGGCGCCCGGCAGGCGATCGAGCACCTGGTCGCGCTGGGGCACCGCAGGATCGCGCTGGTGACCGGTCCCAGCGGGTCGTGGACGAGCAAGGAGATGCAGGCGGCCGCCACGGCAGGTGAGGCGGACGTGGTCTTCCTCGGCCCCAACCCGCCCACCGAGCTCGGCGGCAGGTCGGCCGTGACCGACGTGATCGCCTCCGGCGCCACGGGCGTGCTCGCCTACAACGACCTGGTGGCCATCGGGCTGATGGAGGGTCTGGCCGAACGCGACACGCAGGTGCCGCGCGACATCAGCGTCATCGGGGTGGACGACATCCTGCCCGGCAGGTTCGGCAGCCCCAGGCTGACCACGATCGCGATGCCGACGGCGGCGGCGGGACGCATGGCCGTCGACATGCTGCTGAACCCCGTCGACGCCGCGGGCGCCCCGGGGGTGACGACGCTGGAGACCAGCCTGGTCGTCCGCGAGTCGACAGCCGAGGCGCGCAGGTGAGCGTCGGGTCGTGCCGGGGTGTCCTGGAGCGCGTTGGGTCGTGCCGGGTCGTGTCCCGGTGAGCGTTGAGTCGTGCCGGGTCGTGTCCTGGTGAGCGTCGGGTCGTGCCGGGTCGCGCAGCGAGGTGCGGGTCGTCAGCGCAGGTGAGCGTCGGGTCGGGTCGGGGAGATGCCCGGGTGGGCGTCGGGTCGGCGGAGGAGGCGCGCGGATGAGCATCGAGCGTCACGAACTGTCCTGCGAGGGGATGCGCGCGGCCGTCCTGACCTACGGCGCGGCCCTGCAGTCGCTGGAGGTGGACGGCGTGAACGTGGTCCTCGGCCTGGAGGACCCTGAGGAGTACCGCACCCGCAGCCGCTACTTCGGCGCCGTCGTCGGCCGGTACGGCAACCGCATCGCCCGCGGCCGCTTCACGCTCGACGGCACCACCCACCAGCTACCGGTCAACAACGGGCCCAACAGCCTGCACGGCGGCGTCGACGGGTTCGACAGGCGGATCTGGCGCGTGACCGCCGCCTCCACTGCGGCCGTCACCCTCGAACTGGTCAGCCCCGACGGCGACCAGGGCTACCCGGGGACGCTGACCGCCTCGATCACCTACACCCTGGACGGACGCGCCCTGCGGCTCGACTACCGGGCCCGCACCGACGCGCCCACCGTGGTCAACCTGACCAACCACAGCTACTTCAACCTCGCGGGTGGCGGCGACGTGCTGGGTCACGTGCTGCGGATGGCGGCCCCGCACTACCTCCCGGTGGACGAGCAGAAGATCCCCACGGGCGAGACGGCCCCCGTGAAGGGCACGGACTTCGACTTCACCGAGCCCCGGCGCATCGGCGGCTGGGAGGACCACTGCTTCGTCCTCGACGGCGGGATCAGGGTGGTCGAGCCGGTCAGCGGGCGGGTGATGGAGGTCTCCACCACCGAGCCGGGCGTGCAGTTCTACGCGGGCGGGATGCTCGACGGGGTGGCCACGCCGTACGGCAGGCACGCCGGGTTCTGCCTGGAGACGCAGCACTTCCCCGACTCGCCCAACCAGCCGCACTTCCCCTCGACGGTGCTGCGGCCGGGCGAGACCCACACCTCGACGACGATCTACCGCTTCCCTGCCTGACCGCGGCGAGCCGCCTGACCGCCGCGAGCCGCCTGACGGGGCGGCCCGTCGCCCACCGCGCACCAAACCCGAAAGAGCTCGCAATCTTGACGTCGGGGATATCGGCGAGCCTCCACCCCATCGACACTGTCTCCGACGTACCTTTGGCATCATGGCCACCCGTACGCCGAAAGGCGCATCGAAGGGGCCGGCGAAGCGACCGACCTCGTCACGCTCGACTCCGGCCAAGCGGACGACATCCCCGTCAGCCACGCGCTCGAAGAAGACGTCGGCGCCCGCCCGCAGACCCCCCGCCACCCACCAGGACCCGATCAGCTGGGTCTTCACCATGATCGGCAAGTTGATCGTCGGCCTGTGGATGCTGGTGGCCAACGGCATCGGCAGCGCCGCCAGAGCCCTGGGCAACCAGGCGCGCGAGCTCGATCCCGCCCACCGGCGCGACGGGGTCGGCCTGGCGGTGCTGGCGGGCGCGATCGTGCTGGCCGCCATGACGTGGCGCCAGTCGCGCGGCACGGTCTCCGAGGTGGTCAGCGCCGTCATGCACGGCGTCTTCGGCTCGCTGGCGTGGGCGATCCCGCTGCTGCTCGGTCTGCTGGCCTGGCGCTTCCTGCGCCATCCCGACCAGAACGCCGACACCGGGCGCATGGTGATCGGCTGGAGCGCGCTGCTCACCGGCGTGCTCGGGGTCGTCCACGTGGTCAACGACGTGCCGTACCCGGCGGGCGACGCCACCGACGGCATGGACAAGATCTCGGCGGCCGGTGGCATGGTGGGGTTCATCGTCTCGGCGCCGCCGGCGAGCATCCTGCCCGCGTGGGTGACGATCCCGCTGCTGCTGCTCCTGTCGGGCTTCGGCGTGCTGGTGATCACCGCCACGCCGGTGCACCGGATCCCCGAACGGCTGGCCGAGCTGCGCCACATGCTCTTCGACAAGGGCGGCGCCGCGCCCAGGCCGAGCGAGCCGGTGAAGAAGCGGGTCAGGACCAAGAAGCCGGAGCCGCCCGACGGGGCCAAGCCGTACGACAGCCCGGTCCTGTCGGAGAAGGAGCGGCACTCTCCCGAGATCGTCCCCGGGCTGGTCGAGGACGAGCCGCAGGAGGCGCCCGAGCCGCCGCGGCCGGTCGCCGCGCCGCCCGAGCCGACGCCGGCGCCGCGCAAGGTGGAGCAGCTGGTGCTGTCGCCGCAGGCGGGCCCGTACGTGCTGCCCGACCTGCAGACGCTCAGCCCCGGCACCCTGCCCAAGCCGCAGACCAAGGCGAACACCACCGTCGTCAACGCGCTGACCAGCGTGCTGGAGCAGTTCGGCATCGACGCGCAGGTGATCGGCTTCACCCGCGGACCGACGGTCACGCGCTACGAGATCGAGCTCGGCCCGGCCGTGAAGGTGGAGAAGGTCACCGCGCTCACCAAGAACATCGCCTACGCGGTGAAGTCGGCGGACGTGCGGATCCTGTCCCCGATCCCCGGCAAGTCGGCGATCGGGGTGGAGATCCCCAACGCCGACAAGGACCTGGTCGCGCTCGGCGACGTGCTGCGCTCGCAGGTCGCCCAGGCCGACCACCACCCGATGATCGTGGGGCTCGGCAAGGACGTCGAGGGCCGCACCATCGTGGCGAACCTGGCCAAGATGCCGCACCTGCTCATCGCGGGCGCCACCGGCGCGGGCAAGTCCGTCTGCGTCAACGGCCTCATCACCTCGATCCTCATGCGCGCCACCCCTGACGAGGTGCGCATGGTGCTCGTCGACCCCAAGCGCGTGGAGCTGTCGGTCTACGAGGGCATCCCCCACCTGATCACGCCGATCATCACCAATCCGAAGAAGGCCGCCGAGGCCCTCGAATGGGTGGTGGGCGAGATGGACCGCCGCTACGACGACCTGGCCGCCAGCGGCTTCCGGCACGTCGACGAGTTCAACAAGGCCGTCAAGGCGGGCAAGCTGGTGCCGCCGCCCGGCAGCGAGCGCGTCTACCAGCCCTACCCCTACCTGCTGGTGATCGTCGACGAGCTGGCCGACCTCATGATGGTCGCCCCGCGCGACGTCGAGGACTCCATCGTCCGCATCACGCAGCTGGCGCGCGCGGCGGGCATCCACCTGGTCATCGCCACCCAGCGGCCGAGCGTGGACGTCGTCACCGGCCTCATCAAGGCCAACGTGCCGTCCCGGCTGGCCTTCGCGGTCTCCTCGCTCACCGACTCCCGCGTCATCCTCGACCAGCCGGGCGCCGACAAGCTGGTCGGCCAGGGCGACGCGCTCTTCCTGCCGATGGGCGCGAGCAAGCCGATCCGCATCCAGAACGCGTTCGTCTCCGAGAAGGAGATCGCCGGGATCGTCTCCCACTGCAAGCAGCAGATGCAGGCCGAGTACCGCGACGACGTGGCCGCCGTGGCGGTCAAGAAGGAGATCGACGAGGACATCGGCGACGACCTCGACGTGCTGATCCAGGCCGCCGAGCTGATCGTCACCACCCAGTTCGGCTCGACGTCGATGCTCCAGCGCAAGCTCAGGGTCGGGTTCGCGAAGGCGGGCCGTCTCATGGACCTGCTGGAGTCGCGTGGCGTCGTCGGCCCGAGCGAGGGTTCCAAGGCGCGCGAGGTGCTGCTGAAGCCCGACGATCTGCCCGGTCTGCTGGCCGACTTGCGGGGAGAGTGACCCCTGCGCACCGTTGCCGACGATAACTGATTGAATAGGAGTAACTACGCAACGTCGGGGGCGGGGAGGCGTCGTTGTGAACGATCAGAGCATGGGGGCTGTACTGGCCCAGGCGAGGCAGGCGGCGGGGCTGACGGTGGGCCAGCTGAGCGCGACCACCCGGATTCGTGAGGCGCTCCTGTACGCCATCGAGCGGGACGACTTCTCCATGTGCGGCGGCGACTTCTACGCCAGAGGCCACGTCAGGGCGATCGCCAAGGCGGTCGGTGTCGACCCCGAGGCGATGGTCCAGCGCTACGACGCCCAGCACGCCGGGGTGTCGCAGCCGCTGCGCGCCGCCGCCGTCTTCCAGAACTTCAAGGGGCTCAAGCTGCGCGAGCGCAGGGGCCCCAACTGGACGATGGCCCTGGGCGTCGCGCTGACCATCGTCGTGATCTTCGGCGTCGTCAGGGCGATGGGCGGGTCGGGCGACGTGCCGACGGCCGACATCCAGCCGGTCTCCTCGCGGCCGAGCGTGCCGCCGAACGTGCCCAACGCGGGTCCGGCCCGCCGTGCGGCGGCGCTGTCCACCCAGAAGAAGTCCGACATGGTGACCGTCAAGGTGCGGGCCAAGCGGTCGTCGTACCTCAACGTGCGCGACGCTGACGGGCGCAAGCTCTTCGCGGGCACCTTGCCGGCGGGCAAGACGTCCACGTGGACGGCCAAGAAGACGGTGCGGATGACCATCCACGACGCGGGCGCGGTGTCGCTGCAGGTCAACGGCAAGGAGCTGGGGTCGCCGGGCGCGCGGGGCGAGCTGGTCAGGCGCACCTACAGCGTCTCGGCGCCGCGTCCGCGCTGACGAGTGCGGGGGAGGTGCGACGGGTAGTGGCCAAGTGCCGATACCGTAGTGTCCACCATGTCATCCCGCCGAACCGTATCGCTGATCACTCTGGGCTGCGCGCGCAACGAGGTCGACTCCGAGGAGCTCGCCGCGCGACTTGATGCTGCCGGCTGGCAGCTGGGCGACGACGACGATGCCGACGTCGTCGTCGTCAACACCTGCGGCTTCATCGACTCGGCGAAGAAAGACTCCATCGACACGCTGCTGGCGGCCGCGGACTCCGGGGCCAAGGTCGTGGCCGCGGGCTGCATGGCCGAGCGCTACGGCAACGAGCTGGCCGAGGCGCTGCCCGAGGCCAGCGCGGTGATCTCCTTCGACGACTACGCCGAGATCGGTGCCCGCCTCGACGACGTGCTGGAGGGCAGGCCGCTCAAGCCGCACACGCCGCGCGACCGCCGCACGCTTCTGCCGATCTCGCCGGTGGAGCGCTCGGCCGCCAAGGCGAGCATCCCCGGGCACGGCGACCTGCCGGCGGGCCTGGCGCCCGCCAGCGGGCCCCGCGTGCTGCGCAAGCGTCTGGACGAGAGTCCCGTCGCCTCGCTGAAGCTCGCCTCTGGCTGCGACCGCCGCTGCTCCTTCTGCGCCATCCCCGCCTTCCGCGGCGCCTACGTCTCGCGCGCGCCCGAGGAGCTGCTGGCCGAGGCCGACTGGCTGGCCCACCGCGGGGTCCGCGAGCTGGTCCTGGTGAGCGAGAACTCCACCTCCTACGGCAAGGACCTGGGCGACCTGCGCGCGCTGGAGAAGCTGCTGCCGCAGCTGGCCGCGGTCGAGGGCGTCGAGCGGGTGCGGGTCAGCTACCTGCAGCCGGCCGAGCTGCGCCCCGGGCTGCTCGACGTGATCGCGGCGACCGAGGGCATCGCCCCCTACTTCGACCTGTCCTTCCAGCACGCCAGCGGCACCGTCCTGCGCAGGATGCGCCGTTTCGGTGACCCTGAGCGCTTCCTGGGCCTGCTGGAGCAGATCAGGGCCAAGGCGCCCGAGGCGGGCGTCCGCTCCAACTTCATCGTGGGCTTCCCCGGCGAGACCGAGGAGGAGTTCGGCGAGCTGGTCGGCTTCCTCGAGGAGGCCAGGCTCGACGTCATCGGCGTGTTCGGCTACTCCGACGAGGACGGCACCGAGGCGGCGACCTTCGACTCGAAGGTCGAGCAGGAGATCGTCGACGAGCGCGTGCGGATCCTCACCGAGCTGGCCGAGGAGCTGACCTCGCAGCGGGCCGAGGAGCGCATCGGCACCGAGGTCGACGTGCTCATCGAAGAGGACCTGGGCGACGGCGGCTACGAAGGCAGGGCGGCACACCAGGGCCCGGAGGTCGACGGTTCCGTCACGGTGCAGGGCATCGGCCTGGTCCCAGGGCAGATCGTCAGGGCGGTCGTGGTCGATGCCGAGGGGGTCGATCTGATCGCGCGAATCAAGGCCGGTCCATGACCCGAGACGAGCGCCGGGTGGTGAGCCCGTGGAACATCGCCAACGTCCTCACGGTGCTCAGGTTGGCGCTCGTCCCCTTGTTCGTCGTCTTCCTCTTCGTGCCGGGCACCGGCTGGAGATACGCGGCCCTGGGGGTGTTCGGGCTGGCCTCGATCACCGACCACCTCGACGGGGAGCTGGCCAGGCGCTACCACCTGGTCACCGACTTCGGGAAGATCGCCGACCCGATCGCCGACAAGGCGCTCACCGGGGCGGCCCTGGTGAGCCTGTCGATACTCGACGAGCTGCCCTGGTGGGTCACGATCGCGATCCTCGGCCGCGAGTTCGGCATCACGATCCTGCGGTTCGTCGTGATCAGGCACGGTGTCATCCCGGCCAGCTACGGCGGCAAGGTCAAGACCGTGCTGCAGATCACGGCGATCGTGCTCTACCTGCTGCCCAACGTGCCCGACGTGATCCGCTGGGTGGCCATGGGCGCCGCGCTGGTGGTGACTCTCGTCACGGGCGCCGACTACGTGATCCGCGCCATCAGGCTGAGACAGGTGGCCAAGCGGGCCAGAGCGGAGTGAGCTGATGCGGACGGACGTGCCGGGCGCCGCGGGCGTGATCGAGCTGCTGATCCGGCAGGGGGCGACGCTGGCCGTGGCCGAGTCGCTCACCGGGGGGCTGCTGGGGGCGACCTTCACCGCGACCGGCGGCGCCTCCGCGGCCTTCAGGGGCGGCGTCATCTCCTACGCCACCGATCTGAAGCGGGAGCTGCTGGCCGTACCGGGGGAGCTGCTCGCGCGGGAGGGCGCGGTCCATCCGGAGGTCGCCGCGGCCATGGCCCGCGGGGTGGCCCGGCTCTGCGGCGCCACGTACGGCCTGGCGGTCACCGGGGTGGCGGGCCCCGACCCGCAGGACGGCAAGGCCGTCGGCACTGTTCACGTGGCGCTGAGCGGCCCTGAGGGCAGGATCTGGCATCGCGATCTCATGGGCGGGCACTCTCGCGACCGGATCAGGGACCGGACAGTCGACGAGGCCGTTGATCTCCTCGCAGGTGTGCTGAAGGCCAACGTGGGGGAACATTCCGGGTGATTACCGTGTTACGTCCCCAGCGAACATGCGAACCACGGTCTGACGCGGTGTCGGTGGATACGGGTACGGTGGAGCTGTGAGTGAGGTCCGTGAGCCATCTGCAAGCCCCGCGAGCCAGGCTGGCGGGCCCAACGATCCGCGCAGGCGTCCGATGATGACGGCGAGGAGTATGTACGAAGCGAAGCGAAAGAACGGGCGGCACGATCCGATCGCGCATGGCACGGTGAAGACCACCGCGCCGGGGAGGGAGCGACAGATGATTCTGCTGCGTCAGCTACTTGGAGATGTTCTGAGGCGGCTGAGGGTGCGGCAGGGACGCACCCTGCGTGAGGTGTCGACGCTGGCGCGCGTGTCTCTGGGCTACCTGTCCGAGGTCGAGCGTGGTCAGAAAGAGGCATCCTCCGAGCTGTTGGCCTCGATCTGCGGTGCCCTCGGCGTGCCGCTCTCGCAGGTGTTGCGTGAGGTTTCCGACCAGTTCGCGCTGGCGGAGCTCCAGGCTGCCCCTGTGCTCGCCGATGTGCCGGAGCGGGAGCGTCTGCCGCTGTCCGAGACCGTGCCCGGGTCGATCGGCGACTCGGTGTTCCCCGAAGTCAAGGACATGGTGGCCGCCTGACAGCAGGGCTCAGCCCGGTTGGCAGCGGTCGCACCACAGGATCAGGCGTTCCTGTGGCTGTGCCCCCATCTCCCCGCGCCTGATGCGAGATCCGCATCGGCGGCAGGGTCTTCCAGCCCTGCCATAGACCCACGTCTCGAAGCCGCGACGGCGATCACCTGTGGTGACGGTGGCCGCGTGATCCTTGTTCGCCGCCAGCAACCGCTGGGCGAGCGAGACCAGGCCGTCGAGATCGGCGATGGAGCCGACGGGACGCCAGGGTGACACGCCCTTGAGAAACAGTGTCTCGGCGCGGTAGATCGTGCCAATTCCCGCGAGATTGCGCTGGTCGAGCAGCGCCTCCCCGATCGTCGTGTCCGGGTTTCTGCGCAGCCTGGCGACCGCTTCCCGTTGATCCCAGTCCGGGCCGAGCAGGTCGGGGCCGAGGTGGCCGATCAGGGTGTGCTCGTGCTCGGTCCTGAGCAGGTCCACCGCCCCCAGTCTGAGGCCGACCGCCTGCCACGTGGCGTTGGCCAGGACGAGCCGTACCGTGTCGCCGCGCGGCAGCCCGCGTCCCGCCGGCATGACGACCCAGCTGCCCTCCATGCGCAGGTGCGTGTGCACGGTCAGGCCGCCCTCGACCCTGGTGAGCAGGTGCTTGCCGTACGACACGGTCGCGGTGACGGCGCGCCCGGTCAGGTCGGCGGTGGCGTGGCGCGGCACCCTGAAGTCCGACCTGGTCAGCACGCGGCCGTCGAGCGCCTGGCGCAGGCGCGCGGCGGTCCGGTAGACGGCGTCACCCTCGGGCACGGGCGCCCACCCACTCGTCCGGCAGGGCGGTCAGGCTGCCCGCGCTGGTCCTGACCACGTTCACCTTCGCCACCGGCGACCTCCTCATGACGGTCCACGGCCCTGGCGCGCGCCGCGCTCGCCCTGCTGTGGTGGCGGGAGGTCAGTCCCAGGCGGCGGGGTCGGCGGCGAGCGACCGGACGCTCTCCGGCAACGCGCCGGTGGCGACGTGATCGAGCGTGACCTCCTCGAGGATGGCCCGTTCGGTGGCGCGCAGGGCGATCCACACCTGCTGCAGCGACTCGGCGGGGCCGCGGTATCCGACGTGCTCGGGGCGCTCGCCCCGCACGTTGGCCAGCGGGCCGTCGACCGCGCGGATCACGTCGGCCAGGGAGATCTCCGCCGCGGGCCTGGCCAGCACGTAGCCGCCCTCGGGGCCTCGCTGGCCGCGGACGAGCCCCGCGCGGCGCATCTGGAGCAGGATGTTCTCCAGGTACTTGGGTGGCATGTCCTGCTCTTTGGCGAGTTCGCCCACGGTGGTCGGACCCGCTCCAGCTGCGGCGAGTTCGGCGGCGGCACGAAGGGCGTAGTCGACACGAGCGGAAAGGCGCATGTTGTCGATTATCCCTCCTGGTCAACACTGGTTAGACGCGCGGGGACCCGCATGGGCCGGTGATCCGCGTACGGCAGGCGCGGTACCTCGGCGGATGCGCTCGACCAACCCCGGCAGGCGCGCGCCGCACGCGGCCCTGCGGGAGAGCGTGAGCCTTCCTCACGTCATGCGCGCCACCGGGCAACGGGGCTAAGCTTTGGGGCGTGGAGCGACGTCCTGGTGTGCCCAGGTTGCTGAGGGAGATCAACGACCGGGCCGCATTGGAGTTGCTGCTCGCCACCGGGCCCATGACCCGCGGCCAGATCGGCGACCACACCGGCCTGTCGAAGGTGACCGCCTCCCAGACGCTCGCGCGCCTGGAGGAGCGCGGCCTGGTCGAGGTGGTCGGCGAGCAGGCGGGCGGGCGCGGCCCCAACGCCGCCCTCTACTCCGTCGTCTCCTCCAGCGCCTACGTCGCCGGGCTCGACGTCGGTCCCGAGTTCGTCTCCACCGCGATCGCCGACATCCACGGGCGCACGATCGCCGAGGTCACCGTCGCCCCCAACGGCCATGACGACCCGGTCTCCGTCGTCCACAGCGCGGTCGTCAAGGCCTGCCGCAGCGCCAAGGTCGGCCTGGCCAAGCTGCGCGGCGTGGTGATCGGCACGCCGGGCGTGGTCGATCCGCGCAGCGGCGACGTGCGCTTCTCCTTCGACCTGCCGGGCTGGCACGAGGGCATCCACGAGGCGCTGGCGGGCGACCTCAAGCGCGAGGTCACGATCGAGAACGACGTCAACCTCGCCGCCCTGGCCGAGCGCGCCGCCGGAGCGGCCAAGGGGGTCGACGACTTCGTGCTGCTGTGGGCGGGGCGCGGCCTCGGCCTCGCGGTGATGCTCGGCGGCAGGCTCCACAGGGGGCGCTCGGGCAGCGCGGGCGAGATCGGCTACCTGCCGGTGCCCGGCGTGCCGCTCGCCGAGGACATCAGGGCGGAGCCCGGGCGGCTGCCGTCCCTGGCCGGCGGCCTGCAGTCGCTGGTCAGCGCGGTCGCGGTGCAGGAGCTGGCGCAGAGTTACGGCTTCGCCGGCATCGCCGAGGCGGTCGCGGCGGGAGAGCGCGGCGAGCCGCTGCTCGACGAGATCGCCCACCGGATCGCGCTCGGCGTCGCGTCGGTGTGCGTGGTGCTCGACCCCGGGCTGGTCGTGCTCGGCGGCGAGGTCGGCAAGGCGGGCGGCTCGGCGCTCACCGCGCGGGTGGAGGAGGCCGTGGCCAGGATCTGCCCGATCAGGCCGGAGGTCGTCACCACCGCGGTGGCCGACAACCCCGTCCTGCGCGGCGCGGTCCTCGCTGCCCTCGACCAGGCCCGCGAGGAGCTCTTCGCGTCCTGATCAGGCGGTCAGCAGCTCGACGGCCGCCTGCGCGTTCGCCCGCGCAGCGCCGTACGTCGCGATGTAGGCGGCGCTGTCGGGGCGCCAGATCGGCAGGCCCATCTCGATCACGGTGGCGTCGGGACGGGCGCTCACCAGGGCGGTGACCAGGTCCCTGCTGTCGGTGTAGCGGTGCGCGTCCTTGACCACCACGACGAGCGAGCGGCCGGCGGCCCTGCGCAGCAGCGTGTCGAGGTCGGCGTCGGCGGGCTTGACCCTGACGGTCTCCGCGGTGGGCAGCTTCAGGCCCCACGGGACGTCGCCGACCGCGATGGTGGGCGGGGTGTCGATCTCGATCACCAGCGGGTCGCGCAGCGGGTTGGTGGCGCCGGTGACGGTGACCGCCCGCCGCGCCGCGTCCAGGCCGATGCCGCCCTCCTCGACGGCGGCGCCGGTGGCGGAGCCGAACCAGGCCCGCAGCTCGGCCACGCGCCCGGCCGCCTCCTCCAGGCGCGACAGCGGCAGCCGTCCCTCGTCCACCGCGTCGACGATCGCGGCGATGACCTGCCGGACGTCGTCGTAGGTCGGCACGGGGCCGAGGCACAGCAGGTCGGAGCCGGCGGCCAGCGTGCGCAACGCGCCTCCGGCCAGGCCCACGGTGTCGGTGATCGCGTGCATGTCCAGGGCGTCGGTGATCACGACGCCCTCGTAGCCGAGCTCGCCCCTGAGCAGCTCGGTCAGCGCGGCGGCCGACAGCGTCGCGGGCTCGTCGCCGGTGATCACCGGTACGGCGACGTGCGCGGTCATGACCGACCTGGCGCCCGCCTTGATCGCGGCCTGGAACGGCACGAGCTCCCGCTCGCGCAGCACGTCCAGCGAGACGTCGACCACGGGGACGGCCAGGTGGGAGTCGACGCGGGTGGCGCCGTGGCCGGGGAAGTGCTTGACGCAGGCGGCCACGTTCACCGACTGCAGGCCCTGGACGGCGGCGACGGTGTGCCTGGCGACCAGCGCGGTGTCGTTGCCGAACGAGCGGGTGCCGATCACCGGGTTGTCGTCGGCGGTGTTGACGTCGGCGTCCGGCGCCATGTCGAGGTTCACGCCGCAGGCGGCCAGCTCCGCGCCGATCGCCCGGTAGACGCGGTGGGTCAGCTCGACGTCGTCCACGGCGCCGAGAGCGGCGTTGCCCGGGTAGGGGCTGCCGACGTGGTAGGCCAGGCGGGTGACGTCGCCGCCCTCCTCGTCCAGCGAGATGACCGGCTCGCCGGCGGCCTTCAGCGTCGCGGTGAGCTCGCTCAGCCGCGCGGGGTCGGCGACGTTGAAACCGAAGAGCGTGACGCCGCCGAGGCCGTCCTCGAGCTCGCGCAGGATCCAGTCCGGGGCGGTGGTGCCCTGGAAGGCGACGAGCAGCGTGCCGGCCGCAAGGCGGCGCAGCCCCCGATCTCTCCGGCTCATCTGACAAACTCCCCTTTTCGGCGGTCGAGCCCTCCGCGCCCGTGCGGTGGCCGGGCGGTGCGGGGGCGTGGGCGTGGTGGTTCTGACGGGCAGGGAGCCGGTACGGCCCGCACGTCCGCTGTCGGGGGCGCGAGCCGTACCCCCTGCCGGTGGGCAGGGTGAGGTACGGCGGCCGCGTGGGTGTGCGGCGCCGTACGAGCACCTGGGTTTCGGTCAGCCCTTCACGGCGCCGGCCACCAGGCCGGAGACCATGCGGCGCTGCACCAGAAGGAAGAAGATGACGACAGGGATCGTCATCAGCGTCGAACCGGCCATGATCGCGCCCCAGTCGACGCCCTTCTGCCCGAAGAAGAACTGGAGGGCGACGGGCATGGTGTAGCCCTCCGAGCCGGACATCAGGTAGAGCGCGAAGACCAGGTCGTTCCACGCGGTGATGAACGAGAAGATGCTCGTCGCCACCAGGCCGGGCGCCACCAGCGGGAACAGGACCTTCCAGAAGGTCGTGAACCGGCTGGCGCCGTCGATCCAGGCCGCCTCCTCGAGGGTCTTGGGCACGGCGGCGACGAAGGTCCGCAGCATCCAGATGCCGAAGGGCAGGGTGAGCGCCACCTGCGTGACGATCAGGCCGAGCAGCTGGTCGCCCAGGCCGACGCGCTTGACCATCATGTACAGCGGGATCAGCAGGCCCTCGGAGGGCAGCATCTGCACGATCAGCAGCACGATGAGGAAGGGCGCGCGCCCCTTGAACCTGAACCTGGCGATGGCCGTGGCCGACAGCAGCGCGAACGTCGAGCCGATCAGCACGGTGCCGAGCGCGACGATCGCGCTGTTGCGCATGTAGAGCCAGATCGAGTTGTTCGCCACGCCCTCGGTGAGCACCCGCGCGAAGTGGTCGAAGGTGAAGTGCGTGGGGAAGAGGATGAAGTCGGTGGTGAAGATCTGGTCGTTGGCCTTGAAGCCGGTGGAGACCATCCAGTACACGGGGAAGGTCGCGTAGAGGAAGACCAGGACCCCTGCTCCGTTGAGGAGGATCTTGCCGAGCCTCTTGCGGGCCAGCGGAGTCATGACATCTCCTCCTGCTTCACGATCTGACGGACGTACACCACCGTGATGATCAGCAGGATGATCGTCAGGATCACGGAGATGGCCGCGCCGCTGCCGAGCTTCTGCGGCGGCTTGAACGCCTCGGCCACTGCGTACATCGACAGGTTGAACGCCTCACGGTTGGTCGGGCCGTTCATCAGCACGTAGAGCTGGCTGAAGACCTTGAAGTCCCAGATGATCGACAGGATCGTCAGGACGGCGAAGACCGGCCTGAGCAGCGGCAGGGTGATCTTCCCGAAGGTCCGCCACGCGCCCGAGCCGTCCACCTTGGCCGCCTCGTAGAGCTCGGCGGGGATGCCCTTGAGGCCGGCGAGCACCGAGACCGCGATGAACGGGAAACCCGCCCACACCAGACAGAAGATCAGGACCACGTAGAGGGTGAACGCGTCGTTCAGCCAGGGCTCGCCGGTCCAGTCGGCCCTGCCGAACAGCAGGGAGGACAGCCCGTCGGGCAGCAGGTTGAGCACCCAGTTGATGGCGCCCGCGTCGGCGTCGAACAGCCAGCGCCAGATGACGCCCTGCGCGACGGGCGGCACGGCCCACGCGAACATGCAGCCGATGACGACGAACAGCGACATCTTCTTGCCGAGCTTGTGCAGGAGCACCCCGACGGCGGTGCCCACGACGAGGGTGAGGGTCACCGTCACGGCCGCGAAGATGATGGTGTTGCGCAGCGCGGACCAGAAGATCTCGTTGTCCAGGACTCTCTGGAAGTTGTCCCAGCCGACCCATTCGGCCGGCCTGGTACCCCTGACCTGGGCCAGGCCCACCTTCTGGAAGGCCATGACGGTCAGCTGGACCATGGGGTAGAGCAGGAGTCCAGCGATCACCAGCAGGCCGGGCACGAGCAGGACGTACGGGACCGCCCAGGTGGGGAGCCCGCCGGCCCGGTTGGGGCGGTCGGGGCTCTTGCGGCGCCGACCCGGGGCGGGGGACTGGCCCCCGTCCCGGGCGATCGTAGACGTGTTCGCCATTACTACTGGTTCAGGATCTCTTCGAGTTCCTTGTTGGCGTCGGCCAGGGCCGCCGCCGCGTCCTTCTTGCCCTCGATGACCGACCTGGCCGCGTTCTGGAGCACGGCCTTGGTCTCGTTGGCCTCGGTCCAGTTGGGGTCGGCGGGGAAGGCCTTGGCCTTGGCGAAGGCGCGGGCGAACGGGCCCTGGGCCGGGTCCTCGTTCAGCTTGGCCAGCGAGTCGGGGTAGATCGGCAGCAGGCCCTGCTCCATGGCGTACCGGTCGGCCCAGGTCTTGCTGGTGGCCAGCTTGATGTACTCCTTGCCCAGGTCGGCCTGCTGGGTGCTGCCCCACAGCGCGATGTCGTTGCCGCCGAAGAAGGAGGGGGCCTCACCGCCGGACTTGGCGGGCAGCGGGAAGAAGGCGAGCTTGTCGCCCTTCAGCTTGCCCTTGCTGTCCTCCTGGATGCCGGGCAGGTCCCAACCGGCGGTCAGGTACATGCCGACCTTGTCGTTGGCGAAGCGCTTGCGGATGTCCACCGTGTTCTGGGTGAGGCGGGACTTGCCGGACAGGCCGTCCTGCACCAGGCCCGTGTAGGTCGCGAAGCCCTTGGCGAAGGCCGGGTCGGTCAGCTTGCCGACCCACTTGTCGCCCTCCTTGACCGCGTACTCGGCGCCCTCGGACCAGGCCAGCGCGCCCAGCAGGTGGTTGGCGTCGGAGCCGCCGTTGAAGGCGAAGCCGTCGATGTCCGCGCCCTTCTCCTTCTGGATCTTCTTGGCCGCGGCGACGAGCTCGTCCCAGCTCTTGGGGACCTCGATCTTGAGCTCCTTGAACCAGTCGGCGCGGTAGAGGACGGCGCGGGCGCCGGCGCCCCACGGCACGCCGTAGATCTCGTTGTCGATGGTCTCCAGGCCGAACAGGTTCTTCGGGATGGCCGCCTGGTCGCCGACCTGCGCGACGTCGGTGACCGGGGTCAGCGCGTCCTGGCTCTGCCACAGCGGGACCTGGTCGTTGCCGATCTCGGTGACGTCGGGGCCGCCCGAGCCGGTGGCGGCGGCGGCGAACTTGTCGTTCACCTGCGGCCACGGGATCCACTCGAGCTTCACGTCGGCGCCGGTCTGCTTCTTGAACTCGGCGTTCAGCTCTTCCATGTACTTGGCGGCGGCGGGGTTGCTGTCGCCCAGGCGCCAGACGCTGAGCGTCTTGCCCGCGTACTTGGGCCCGGCCTCGGAGGCGGCGGCGGAGGCGGAGCCGGAGGCGGCGGGCGCGGCGGACTGGGTGGGCTGGCCGGAGCCACAGGCTGCCAGGCCCAGCGCAAGCGCGGCGGTGGTCGCCGTGGCGGCCGTGATCTTCGCGATCTTCACTAGGGTTCTCCCTTCCCGGCTAACGCGTCGGGGGTTGCGCTCATGTCATGCCGTAGAGATCACCGAAGCCTTGATCGCCGGCCTCGGTTGACTGCTGCTAAACTAACAAGAAACTTTCTTAAAAAAAACATGCGTTAGCGGATCGTGACGAGAGGAGGGGCCGTCCATGGCACGGAACCCGGGAACCCCGCAGTTGTTGCGCAGGCTGAACGACCGCACGGCGCTGGAACTCCTTCTGTCGGAAGGCCCGCTCACCCGGGCTGAGCTGGGAGAACGCACGGGGCTTTCCAAGGTAACCGCGGGTCAGCTGTTGTCCCGCCTCGAGGAGAGAGGCCTGGTCGAGGTCGCGGGCCAGCGCGCCGGCGGCAGGGGGCCGCACGCCGCCCTCTATGCCGTGGTTCCCTCCAGCGCCTACGTCGCGGGGCTCGAAGTGCTGCCCGACAGCATCGCGGTGGGTGTGGCCGACATCACAGGTAAAGTCGTGGTCGAGGTCACCGTCGACCCGTGCGACGGCCGCGACCCGGTCAGGGCCGTCCACGGCGCCGTCCAGCGGGCCTGCGACTCCGCCCTGATCAGCCTGTCCCAGCTGCGCTCCTTCGTCATCGGCACCAGAGGCGTCGTCGACCCGCGCACCGGCGACGTGCGTTTCTCCTACGACCTGCCGTCCTGGCACGTCGGCGTGCTGGCCAGCCTGCGCGAACGGCTCGGCGCCTCCGTCACCATCGAGAACGACGTCAACCTGGTCGCCCTCGCCGAGCACCGCCACGGCGCCGCGGCCGGGCACGACGACTTCGCCGTGATCTGGGCGGGCGTCGGGCAGGGGCTCGGCGTCATGCTCGGCGGGCGGCTGCACCGGGGCATCACCGGGGGCGCGGGCGAGATCGGCTGGCTGCCGGTGCCGGGCGAGCCGCTGCCGGTCGACGTCTCCCACCCGCAGTCCGGCTCCTTCCAGCGCCTGGTCGGCAAGGAGGCGCTGGAGGGCCTCGCCCAGACGTACGGCATCGCGGGCGCCGGCGTCGCCGACCAGGTCCGCGCGGCGACCGCGCAGGGCCACGACGCCTACCTGCAGGAGGTCGCGGGACGGCTGGCGGTCGGCGTCGCCGCCGTCGCCGTCGTCCTCGACCCGGGCCTCATCGTGCTGAGCGGCGACCTCGGCAGGGCGGGCGGACCGGCGCTGGCCGAGCGGGTGGAGCAGGCCGTGGCCAAGGTCTGCCCGAGCCAGCCGCGCGTCGCCGCGACCGCGGTGGCCGGCAACCCGGTGCTGCGCGGCGCGCTGGTCGCCGCCCTCGAGCAGGCCCGCGAGCAGGTCTTCTCCGACACTGTGTGAGAATTCTCGACTATGCGCGACATCGTGTTGATCTCCGATCCCCGGGTGGCGGCCATTCCCGTGCAGGAGTGCGGCGAGCCGCTCGAGGACGTGCGGGGGAGGTTGCGGGTCGACTCACGCCTGGCGGACGCGGAGGGCGCCTACGCGCACCTGCGCGCGGGCCTGCTGGCCAGGCTGGAGAAGGCGCCGCTGCCTTCGGGGTACGAGTTGCTGGTCGTCGAGGGATACCGGCCGATCGAGACACAGCGGAGGTACTTCGAGGAGTACCGGGACCAGCTGCTCACCGACTTCCCTGACATGTCGCCCGACGAGGCGCATGTGGCGGCGAGCCGGTACGTCTCGCCGGTGTCCGTCGCCCCTCACACGGCGGGGGCGGCGGTGGACCTGACGTTGTGCTCACCCGACGGGGAGGAGTACGACATGGGCACGGCCGTCAACGACAACCCCGAGCAGAGCGACGGGGCGTGCTACACGGGGGCGCCGAACATCTCCGCCGAGGCGCGCGGGAACAGGGAGATCCTGGTGGCGGCGCTGGAGGAGATCGGCCTGGTGAACTATCCGACCGAGTGGTGGCACTGGTCGTACGGGGACCGGTACTGGGCGATGGCGACGGGCGCCCCGCACGCGCTGTACGGGCCGACGAACCTGTCCTGAGCCCCGGGCTCCCCGGCGGGAGCCCGGACGGACGCGGGGCCGGGTCAGCGGGTCAGCGGGGTCAGCGGACGGGACGCCAGCGCAACGGGTCACCGGGCCCCGCGGTGACCAGCAGCCCGGCGTGCGCGGTCAGCACCCGCCCGGGGACGGCCACGGCGTGCTCCGCCCACGCCGCCCCGGGAATCCGCGTCCGCAGCACCCCGAGGCGTCCAGGGCGAACAGCCTGCCGTTCATCCCGGCCAGCGACACCGCCCCCGCCGACGACCCGTCGTCCTCCCAGGTGGCCGAGCCGAACGGCAGCCGCCACAGCGCCCCCGAGCCGGTCGCCACGTAGAAGGCGACTGCCGCCCGCGCTGTCGACGGGTGCCGCGAGGGCCTCCTTCTGCTCCGCGCCCGGCCGCTTTCCGGGCCGCCATGTCGCTCCATTTCGGTATGTTGCGTATTTGTGGTGGATTGATACTCCTGCGACAGAAGGGAATGGCTCGTGCGCGACGCAGGCCTCCAGGCGCTCCGTGAGGCGGCGCGTCTGTCACCCGACAACCTCCCGCTGCGCCAGCACCTGGCCGCCCAGCTGCTCGACAAGGGGTACCTCGCCGAGGCCGAAGCCGAATTCCGTGCCGCGCTCGTGCTCGCGCCCGGCAACCCGGACATCATCGCCGGACTGGCGGAGGCGTTCGTCAGGCAGAGCAACCACGGTCCCGCGCTGGCGGCGCTCGACCAGCTGCTCGCCGTACCCGGCTATCCCCCCAGGCTGGGGGTGCTGGCCGCGCGGGCGCTGCTCGGCGAGGGCGATGTGCCCGCGGCGGCCAGGCGCTACCACGAGGCGGTCTCCCGCGACCCGTCCGTCGGCGACCCCGAACTCGCCGCCAAGCTCGCTGTCCCCGCCGCGCCGGCCCCGTCGTACCCGGCGCCGCAGCCGTACCAGCCGTACCAGGGGCACCCGTCGTACCCGGCGCCCGGCCAGGGCTACCAGCACCAGCAACCGGCCTACCAGCAGGCCCCCACCTACCAGCAGAGCCCGGCCTACCAGGAACAACCCCCTGCCTACCCGCAGGGCCAGGGCTACCCGCTGGGCCAGGGCTACCAGCAGGCGCCGGAGACCAGTGCCGAGGTGGAGCGCTCCGCCACGTCCTTCGCGGACGTGGCCGGCATGGAGTCGGTCAAGGAGGCGCTGCGGATCAAGCTGCTGCTGCCGATCCAGCAGCCCGAGCTGTTCGCCGCGTACGGCAAGCGCGCCGGCGGGGGTGTCCTGCTGTACGGCCCGCCGGGAGCCGGCAAGACCCACCTGGCCAGGGCCGCCGCCGGAGAGCTCGGCGCCTCGTTCGTCAACGTGGGCCTGGCCGACATCCTCGACATGTACGTGGGGTCGAGCGAGCGCAACCTGCGCGCCACCTTCGACCTGGCCCGCCGTAACCGGCCGTGCGTGCTGTTCTTCGACGAGGTCGACGCGCTGGCGGCCCGCCGCTCCGACATGCGGCAGGCGCACGCGCGGCAGCTGGTCAACCAGTTCCTGGCGGAGCTGGACGGCGTGGACCAGCACGCCAACGAGGGTGTCCTGGTACTGGCGGCGACGAACGCCCCCTGGTACGTGGACGTGGCCTTCCGCCGTCCGGGTCGGCTCGACCAGCCGGTGTTCGTGCCGCCGCCCGACGCGGCGGCACGGGCGGCCATCCTGCGCATCCTGTGCCGCGACAAGCCGCTGGCCGAGATGGACTTCGACGCGGTGGCGCGGGCGACCGAGCATTGCGTCGGCGCGGACCTGAAGGGTGTCGTCGACCGGGCGGTCGAGGCCAAGCTCCAGCAGTCGATCAGCGCGGGCCGCCCGCTGCCGCTGTCGACGCCCGACCTGCTGGCCGCCGCGGGGAGCGTGCGGCCGACGGCGGTCCGCGAGTGGATGGCGACCGCGCGCAACTACGTGATGCACGCCAACGACTCGGGCGCGTGGGACGAGCTGATGCCGTGGGTCAAGGGGAAGTGGTGACGGTCACCGGTTCGCTCGACCGGGCACGGACGCTGCTGGAACTGCGCCGGCCCGCCGACGCCGAACGGGAGCTGCGCGGCGTGCTCGCGCGGGAGCCGCACGACACGACCGCGCACGCCTTCCTGGCGCTCGCGCTCATCCAGCAGGGCGGCGTGGCCGAGGCGGTGGCGGAGGCGCACGAGGCGGTACGGCTGGCGCCGGACCACTGGTTCCCCCATTACGTGGCCGGCCAGGTGCACCAGCGCGCCGGCCGTCCCGACGAGGCGTTCGCGGCGGTCAACGCGTCGCTGGCGCTGGAGCCGCAGCACGCGCCGACCTGGGAGCTGCTGGCCAGGACACATCTGCTGCGGGGCGAGTGGCAGGGGACGGCGGAGGCGGCGAGCCGGGGGATGGCGATCGACCCCGACGACGCCGACCTGGCCAGCCTGCTGGCCGTCGCGCTCACCATGCTCGGGCAGGCCGAACCGGCCAGGGCGGCGGCGGCGCGTGCCGTACAGCTGGATCCGGAGAGCGCCACCGCGCACCTCGCCTACGGCAGGATGGCGCTGGCCTTCAAGGATCCGGGGACGGCCGCCACCGCCTTCCGCGAGGTGCTGCGGCTCGACCCGGGCTTCGGCCAGGCGCGAGAGCTGCTGGTGCAGGCGTTGAAGGAGCGCAATCCGCTCTACCGGCTGCTCGCCGGGCTGCGAGGTAACTTCCGGGGCGGGCGGCTGGCGTTCCTGCTGCCCGCCGTGCCGCCGCTGATCGTGGTGTTCATCCTCATCGCGGTGCTGCACTGGGCGGCGTGGGTGGCCGAGTCGTGGACGACGCTGCGCCTGGCCCGCGCCAAGGCCACCAGCCTGCTGTTCGAGGGGGTCGAGGCACGGGTGGCGGTGGCCTGCTGCGGCCTGGTCGCGGCTGGTGCGGCGCTGCTCGCACTGGGGGTGGTGGCCGGCCTCGGCGCGGTGGGCACCGCGGGGGTGGCGGTCATGGCCCTGGCCACTCCCGTGCAGGAGGCCGTGCACACCGGCTCCGCCGCCGGCAGGGGGCTGCTGTACGGCTGGACGGCGCTGCTCGTCCTGGCCGTCGTCGCGGCGGTGGTGTTCGCCTCGGCGACGACGGCGTTGCTGGCCGTGTACGCGGCGCTGGCCACGATCTGGCTCGCGGCGGGCGTGCGGCGCGCGCTGCCCCACGACGCCTGAGCCCGCTCCCGCGCCTGACCCCGCCGGAAGTGCGGCGCGCGCTGCCCTGCGACGCCTGAACCCGCTCCCGCGCCTGACCTCGCCGGGCGTGCGGCGCGCGCTGCCCCCCACGACGCCTGAACCCACCCGCCAGGCTCGGGCACAGGGACCGGCATCAGAACCCTCGCGGCCGGCGCCGCCCGTTCGATCCCGATCGTGCCGGTGGACGGCGTGCACGCCAGCCGCTTCACCGCGTAGGCGCCGCTGATCGTGCCGACCCGCCGGACCTCGTTGTGGCCGGCATGCCCGAGCTCGAGCCTGCCGCACACCACCGCAAGATCGCCCACGCGGGCGGTGTGCCCTACCCGTTCATCGCGAAGTGAACATCCGTCAACTCTTCCGAGATCTCCCACAACCTCGCCGCGGCCTTCCGGTCCTTCGACGCCGGCGAGGAGTCCACGATCGTGGGATAGCCCCACACCTCGAACGGACCGCCAGGCCCCACGAAGCTCCCACCGGGCAGGTCCGCCACCGTCGCCGCGAAGAGCAGCGGCAGCGCGCCCCGCCCCGCGCTCTGCGCGAAGACCGCGTTGGTGACCGTCTGGCCCAGCTCCATGAAGCGGTTGCCGGCCATGCGCGGACCCGCCGTCTGGAGGTTCGTGGACGCGTAACCCGGATGCGCCGCCACGCTGGTCAGGTGGCCGTTCGCGCGGCGCTGCAGCTCGTGGGCGAACAGCAGGTTGGCCAGCTTCGACTGCCCGTACGCCAGCCACTTGTGGTAGCCCAGCTCGCCGTTGAGGTCGTCGAACCTCATGCGCGCCGCCACGTGCGCCAGGCTGCTGACCGTCACCACCCTGGCGCCGCGCAGCCGCGGCAGCAGCAGCCCGGTCAGCGCGAAGTGCCCGAGATGGTTGGTGCCGAACTGCATCTCGAAACCGTCGGCCGTCTTCCGGTACGGCAGCGCCATCACGCCCGCGTTGTTCACCAGGATGTCGACGCCGCTGGTGATGCCCGCCGCGAACTCCCGCACCGACGACAGGTCGGCCAGGTCCAGCCGCCGGACCTCGATCGAACCCCTGGGAGCGGCCCGGAGCATCCGTTTGCGCGCGCTCTCGCCCTTCGCCGTGTCCCTGCAGGCCAGCACGGTGGTGGCACCACGCCTCGCCAGCTCGCCCGCCGTGATCATGCCGAGGCCGCTGCTGGCACCCGTCACGATCGCCGTCTTACCCGACAGATCGGGAATCTCCGCCGCTGTCCACACCATGAAGATCACCGTAGCCGCTCCGCCGGAGCGAGCAGGACCGGATCTCCGCGAACGGCGAGCCCCAGAGGCCGCCGCCTACCCGTCGACGAGCCTCGGGGCCTGGCCCTCCGGTCGAGGCTCTTGCCCCGGTTGAGCGCCTGGTCGGGCGGGATCGGCGCCGCGCCCAACTCGTCGAGGAGAAGCGGTCGCGTGACGCGACCGAGCCGACGCCGCATGATGCGTTCATGGCGGAACTCTGGGACTTATGGATGCGCTGGCTCGACGGTCGGCATCTCACCGGGGTGACGCTGTGGGGCTGGCCCCTGTTCCTGTGGGGACGAGTGGGAAAAGCGTCACAGTTCCTCGCCGCGCTGACGGTCGTCCTCGATCTTGTGGGCCCGGAGGCGCTGCGCGGATTCGGCCGGCGCTTGACGGGGATCTCCTGGTCACGGGCGCGTCAGGTAGGCAGGTCGGTGCTGGCCGTCATCGTGGCGATCCTCGTCCTCAGCCTTCCCGTGGTGGGCCTTCTGGCTGCCTCGTTGGCGTTCATGGAACAACAGGGCCAGCCGGTACCGGATCTTCCCAGGGTGCCCGGTCACTGGCCGTTGATCGCCATGGGCCTGTTTCTCGCGCTGTGGGGAGCCGCCGCCCTGGCGTTCCAGGTGACAGGACGAGCCACCGGCTCGGAGGCGCTCGCGGCCGGATTCGTCCACGTCCCGGAAGCGTTCGCGTACGTGCTGACGGCCCTGTGCTTCTGGCTCCCGTGGGCGTTGATCTGTGGTTTGTGCGTGCCTCTCCTACGCGGGACCGCCTTCCTGCTGGACCGGGCTCGACCAGCTCATCCCGCGCGAGTGGTGGCCGCGGTGCTCTTCATCATCGGCTTCCATTTCGACTTCCTCGCCTCATGACCGCCGTCGCCCAGGAAGGGGAAGGGGCCGTACGCGCGTGCGGCGCCCGCCAAGCCCCCGTGCACAGTGGCTGCCGATCGACGGGAGCCGAAGTGACCGGTGGTTCCGGGGACCGGTGGTCAGGTACGGGGCCGGCGGCCAGCCGGTGTGGCCGTTGATCGGGACGGCCCGCTGCGGAACGCCGGTCCGGAGGTGTTCACGTGCAGGGCGGTCACCCGAACCCCAGCGGTCGGTGGGCGGCTCCTCCGATGACTGATGGGTCGCTCCTCCGGCTGCTGGTGGGCGGTTCCTCCGGGGGTCAGGCGCGGAGGCGGAGGCCGCGGGGGGTGGGATGGAAGCCCGCCGCCTCCAGGGCCGCCGCCAGCGGCGAATCGTTGATCGACTCGCCGTCGGCCCGCTCCACCGTGAGCTTGCCCAGCGCCCCGTCCCGTACGGCCAGCGCCAACGCGTCGACCGCGGGCTGCAGCCGCCCGTCGTCGGCGAACGACAGCAGCGTCTTGCCGCCCCGCTCGACGTACAGCACCAGGTGCCCGTCGACGAGCACCACCAGCGCGCCCGCCTTGCGACCCGGCTTGTGCCCGACGTCACCAGGACGCGCGGGCCAGGGGAGCGCCGCGCCGTACGGGTTGGCGGGGTCAGCCGCCGCCAGCACCACCGCGCGCTGTCCCGCCTCCACGCCGCGCCGGCCGGAGGCGTCATCCGAGAGCCCGGTCCCGCCCGAGAAGCCACCAGAGGCGTCACCGGCGACACGGCCGGATGAGTCAGGCGCCAGGGCGCGCATCCGGTCGACCGCCCCCGGCAGGGCGAACTGCGCCCCGCCGAGCCCTTCGACGAAGTAACCCCGACGGCAGCGCCCGCTCTCCTCGAACGCCCGCAACACCTGGTACACCGCCGCGAACCCGCCGGGCAGCCGTTCGGCCATCACCGCACCGCGCGTGACCACGCCGTGGCGTTCGAGCAGGGCCTCCGCCTGCGCGTGCGCCCGCTGCGTGGCGTCGGGCGACGGCGAGGGCAGCAGCCACCACCTGCCGCCCACCAGCGGCGATCCGCTCCTCGACGGCAGCACCGCCCGCCGCCGCCGGGTGGTCGCGGGCCGGTGGGCGGGCCGTCCCGAGCCGAGCGTCGCCCGCAGCGGAGCCAGCGTGTCACCGGACACCCGGCCGGACCAGACCAGGTCCCACAGCGCGGTGGTGAGCGCGAGGTCGTCGAGCGAGCCCACGCGATCGGACAGCCCGCGGAAGAACAGCGCCCCGCCGCCGTCGAGCACCTCGAGCACCTTCTCGTGCAACGGCGTCATGGTGATCTCGGCAGGCGGGGGCAGCAGCAGCGGGGCGGTGTCGGCGAAGTAGAGCGACACCCAGCCGTCGCCGCCCGGCAGCGCCCCCTGCCCGGTCCAGATCACCTCGCCCGAGGAGGTGAGCTCGTCGAGCAACGCGGGATGGTAGCCGGGCACCCGCGAGGGCAGCACCAGTGTCTCCAGCGAGGAGGCGGGCACCGCCGCGCCCTGGAGCTGCTCGATCGCGTTGACCAGGGAGTCCATCGATCTGGCCGCGCCGATGGCGCCGCCCGCGGCCCGCCCCGCGGGACGGCCGGAGACGCCGTGCCAGCTCGGCGCGAACAGCGCGAGCGTCTCCGGCGGCACCGGTTCGACCTCCTTGCGCAGCCGCGCCAGGGACCTGCGCCTGAGCATCCGCAGCACGCCGGCGTCGCACCACTCCTCGCCGCGTCCGCCCGGCCGGAACTCGCCGCTCACCACCCGCCCCTGGGCCGCCAGCCTGCGCAGCGCGTCGCTGATCACCGCGACGCCGAGCCCGAACCTGGCCGCCGCCGCCCCGGCGTGGAACGGCGTGCGGGTGCGCGCGTGCCTGGCCACGAGGTCGCCGAGCGGGTCGGCGACCGGCTCGAGGAAGGCGTGCGGCACGCCCACCGGCAGGGGCGCGCCCAGCGCATCGCGCAGCCTGGCGGCGTCCTCGATCGCCGCCCACTGCTCCTCGCCGGCGATCCGGACGCTGATCGCCCGCCGTCCGCGTTCGAGCTCGGCCAGCCACGCCGGGTCGCCGCCGCGCACGCTCACGTCGGCCGCCAGCAGCGGACCGTGTGAACGCAGCAGGTCGGCGAGGTCCTCGGCGTCGCGCAGCGGCCTGTCGAGCCTGGCCAGCTCCCGCTCGGCGTCGGCGATCACGTCGGGGTCGAGCAGCTCGCGCAGATCGGCCTGGCCGAGCAGTTCGGCCAGCAGCGTGGTGTCGAGCGCGAGGGCCTGCGCCCTCCGCTCGGCCAGCGGCGCGTCGCCCTCGTACATGAACGCGCCGATGTAGTGGAACAGCAACGAGGCCGCGAACGGCGAGGCCTGCGAGGTCTCCACCTCCACCACCCGCACCCGCCGTGCCGCGATGTCGCGCATGAGCTGGACCAGCCCCGGCACGTCGAAGACGTCCTGCAGGCACTCCCGCATCGTCTCCAGCACCACGGGGAAGCTCGCGTACTGCGCGGCCACCCCCAGCAGGTGGGCGGCCCGCTGGCGCTGCTGCCACAGCGGGGTGCGCTTTCCCGGCGTGCGCCGGGGCAGCAGCAGCGACCGCCCCGCGCACTCCCTGAACCGGGAGGCGAACAGCGCCGAGCCGCCCAGCTCCTCGGTGACGATCTGCTCGATCTCGTCGGCGTCGAAGGCGGCCACGTCGCTCGGCGGTTCGGCGAGCGTGTCGGGGATGCGCAGCACGATGCCGTCGTCGGAGTGGACGGCCTGCACGTCGACGCCGTAGCGCTCGCGCAGCCGCCGGTTGACGGCCAGCGCCCAGGGGGCGTGGACGCGCGCGCCGTACGGGGAGTGGATCACCACGCGCCAGTCGCCCAGCTCGTCGTGGAAGCGCTCGACCAGCAGCGTGCGGTCGTCGGGCACGTAGCCCGTCGCCTCGCGCTGTTCCCGCAGGTAGGCCAGCAGGTTGCCCGCCGCCCACTCGTCGAGGCCCGCCGCCCGCATCCGCTCGGCCAGGCCGTCGTTCAGCACGTCGGCCGCGCCGCTCGTGCCTGCCGTACCGGAGGAAGGACCGAGGCTGGAGTTCAGCTCCCGCAGGAACGCCCCGATGGCCCTGCCCAGCTCGGCCGGACGCCCGGGGGCGTCGCCGTGCCAGAACGGCAGCTTGCCCGGCTGGCCGGGCGCCGGTGAGACCAGCACCCTGTCGGCCGTGATGTCCTCGATCCGCCACGAGGTCGCGCCCAGCACGAACACGTCACCGGCCCGCGACTCGTAGACCATCTCCTCGTCGAGCTCGCCGACCCTGGAGCCCTTCTCGCCGACCAGGAACACCCCGAACAGCCCGCGGTCGGGGATGGTGCCGCCGTTGGTCACCGCGAGCCGCTGCGCGCCGGGGCGGCCCTGCAGCACGCCGGTCACCCTGTCCCACACCAGCCGTGGACGCAGCTCGGCGAACTCCTCGCTCGGGTAGCGGCCCGCGAGCATGTCGAGCGTCGCCTCCAGCGCGCTCCGCGGCAGCGTGGAGTACGGCGCGGCCCGCTTGACCACCTCCTCGAGCTCGTCGACGGTCCAGTCGTCGAGCGCGGTCATCGCCACGATCTGCTGGGCCAGCACGTCGAGCGGGTTGCGCGGGTAGCGCAGCTCCTCGATCTGGCCGCTGCGCATCCGTTCGGCCACGACGGCCGTCTGGATCAGGTCGCCGCGGTACTTGGGGAAGATCACGCCCTTGGAGACCGCGCCCACCTGGTGGCCCGCCCTGCCGATCCGCTGCAGGCCGCTGGCCACGCTGGGCGGTGCCTCGACGCAGGCCACCAGGTCGACCGCGCCCATGTCGATGCCGAGTTCCAGGCTGGAGGTGGCGACCACCGCGGGCAGCCGGCCCGACTTGAGCGCCTCCTCGATCTGCGAGCGTTCCTCCTTGGACACCGACCCGTGGTGGGCCCGCACGATCTCGGGCACCGCGCCCTTGCTCGCGCCTGCCTGGGCCATCATCTCCGCGGGCGCCGGCAGGGCCGCCGGCGCGGCGGGCGGCTCGGGCCCGCTCTCCCAGATCGAAAGGTCGATCATGTCGTCGCCGCCCCGCTCCCGCTCGTAGGCCAGCTCGTTGAGCCGCGTGCACAGGCGCTCGGCCAGCCGCCGGGAGTTGGCGAAGACGATCGTCGAGCTGTGGGCCTCGATCAGGTCGAACAGGCGATCCTCCACGTGCGGCCAGATCGACCTGCGCGCGGGCTCCTGCACGAACGCGTCGGGGTCGGACACCGGCCGCGCGTCGAGCTCGGTCATGTCCTCGATCGGGACGACGACCTCCACCTCGATGCGCTTGTCCGAGGGCGGCTGCACCACGGCCGCGGGGCGGGCACCGCCGAGGAAGGCGGCCACCTCGCTGACCGGCCGCACGGTGGCCGACAGCCCGACGCGCTGGGCGGGCCGTTCGAGGAGGGAGTCGAGCCGCTCCAGGCTGAGCGCCAGGTGCGCGCCGCGCTTGGTGGCCGCGACCGCGTGCACCTCGTCGACGATCACCGTCTCGACGCCCCGCAGCGCCTCTCGGGCCTGGCTGGTGAGCAGCAGGAACAGCGACTCGGGCGTGGTGATGAGGATGTCGGACGGCTTGGCGGCGAACCGTCTGCGGTCCTCCGCCGAGGTGTCGCCCGAGCGGATCGCCACCGAGATCTCGGGTACGGCCAGGCCCAGGCGCCGCGCCGTCTGCCGCAGCCCGGCGAGCGGCGCCCGCAGGTTGCGCTCCACGTCGACGGCCAGCGCCTTGAGCGGCGACACGTAGAGCACCCTGCATGTCCGCTTGCCCTCCTGGGCCGGCGGCCGGGCGGCGAGCCTGTCGAGCGACCAGAGGAAGGCCGCCAGCGTCTTGCCGGACCCGGTGGGCGCGACGACCAGCGTGTTGTCGCCGCGCGCGATGGACTCCCACGCCCCCAGCTGGGCAGGCGTGGGAGCCGCGAAGGCCCCGGTGAACCATTCGCGGGTCACCCTGCTGAAGTGGTCGAGGAAGCTCACTCCACCATGGTGCCTTCCGGCACCGACAAAACGAGCCGGGCCGTACCGGCCAACCGGTTTGGTAGATCTTCGTCTGCTATTTCCCTTTTTTTCGGTTTTATCCCCATACTGCATGCGTGCATAGCTACGACGAGCGCCTCACCACCCTGGTCTTCGACTACATGAGGCAGCGCCTCGCCCTCGACCCGGTTCCCCTGGACCACCCGGGTGAGAAGGACAAGCTGGACGCCGCGCTCGCCGGGCTGATCACCAAGGAGGGCGCCGACCCCGCCAAGGTGCTGGACGTCTACGACCAGCAGCTCTCCCGCGCGGTCATCTCCGCGGACAGCACCCGGTTCCTGTCCTTCATCCCCGCCGCCCCCACCAAGGCGGCACTGCTGTTCGACATGGTGGTCTCCTGCGCCTCGCTGCAGGGCATCAGCTGGCTGGAGGCCTCCGGCGCCATCGCGGCGGAGAACCAGGTCCTGCGGTTGATCGCCGACTACGCGGGCCTGCCCGGCACGGCGGGCGGCTGCTTCGTCTCCGGCGGCAGCGCCGCCAACCTGTCGGCCCTCGTCGTGGCCAGGGACACCGCCGGCGTGCCGAACGCGAAGATCGCCGTGAGCGACCAGGCCCACTCCTCGATCGCCAACACGCTGCGCATCATCGGCGTCGAGGCGCTCGTCGTGCCCTCCGAGGACCACCGCCTCACGGGCGCGTCCCTGCGGAAGGCGCTCGAAGGCCAGGAGAACGTCATCGGCGTGGTCGCCACCGCCGGCACCACGAACGCGGGCATCGTCGACGACCTCAAGGGCGTCGCGGAGGTGGCCCGCGAGCGCGGGCTGTGGTTCCACGTCGACGGCGCGTACGGCGGCGCCGGGCTGTTCGCCCCTTCCGTCCGGCACCGCTACGAGGGCATCGAGCACGCCCACTCGTTCGTCGTCGACCCGCACAAGTGGCTGTTCGCCCCGTTCGACTGCGCCGCGCTCATCTACCGCAACCCCAACCTGGCGCGTGCCGTACACACGCAGGACGCCTCCTACCTGGACGTCCTGCACACCGACGGCGGCGAGTGGAACCCCACGGACTACGCCTACCACCTGACCAGGCGCGCCCGCGGGCTGCCGCTGTGGTTCTCGCTCGCGGTCAACGGGACCGACGCCTACACCGAGGCCGTCGAGCGCGGGCTCGCCCTGGCGAGGGAGACCGCCGAGCTGATCAGGGAGAGCGACCACCTGGAGCTCATCCGCGAGCCCGAGTTGTCCGCCGTGCTCTTCCGCCGTCCGGGATGGACCGCCCAGGACTACTACACGTGGTCAGAGCGGCTGCTGGCCGGGCAGATCGGATTCGTCACCCCCACCGGCTGGGAGGGCGAGACCGTCGCGCGTTTCGCTTTCCTGCACCCCGGCACCACGATGGAGATCGTGAAGGAGATTGTGGCCACGATGCGCGATTGAGGCGCCGATCCCGGGGACATAGAGCGGGAGAGGTGAGGCGACGTGACCATCGATTACGCAGCCATCGAGGCTGATCGCGAGCGTATCAAGCGGCAGTACCTCCTCCCGCACCGTCCATCGAGCAGCGCGCGCGGTCTGCACCACTTCGCACTGCTGTCCTCCGACGTGGAGCGGACGGTCCGGTTCTACCAGGAGCTCCTGGAGTTCCCCCTCACGGAGATCTTCGAGAACCGCGACTACAAGGGTTCCAACCACTTCTTCTTCGACATCGGCAACGGCAATTTGCTGGCGTTCTTCGACTTCCCCGGGCTCGACCTGGGGCCGTACCAGGAGGTCCTGGGCGGGCTGCACCACATCGCGATCTCCGTGGACCCCGCGACGTGGGAACGGTTGCGCGGCAAGCTGGAGATGGCCGGCGTGCCGCACCAGATCGAGAGCGGCGCCTCCATCTATTTCAGGGACCCCGACGGCGCCCGACTGGAGCTGCTCGCCGACCATCTGGGGGAGATGTACGGCTCGCGCGTGCTGTAGCCGCTACCTCCGTGACGCCCTGCGGGTGCGCGACGCACCCTCACGGGGTTCGGCCCTCAGACCGGCGTGCCGCTCGGCGCGCTCGGCCTTCTCCTTCTGTACGGCGAGCCGCTGCTGCAGGAGCAGGGCGCGGCGTCGCTCCCGATGTGACCTGGAATCGATTGACGGCTTGGGAGCCGCTTTGGAGGATTTCGCCATACGGTCTGTCCTACCCAGTGCGGGGCGGGTTCCATACTGGGGAGCATGCGTCTGACCGAGTTCTGGAGAAGGATGCGGGCCCACTTCGGCGACGTCTACGCCGAGTCGTGGGCCAGGGACTACGTGCTCGCCCCGCTGGGCGGGCGCACGGTCGAGCAGGCACTGGCCCAGGGCGAGAGCGCCAAGGACGTCTGGCGCGCGGTGTGCCAGGTGGAGAACGTCGACGGCAAGCTGCGCTGACCGCCGGGGAGGAACGGTGCACACCTGCTCGTGCTGCACGGCGGGGCCGCGGCTCGTGGTCTTCACCGGAGGCCCCGGATCGGGCAAGAGCACCCTGATCGACCGCTTGGGCCTGTCCGGCTCGCGGGAGGCGGGGCGGGCGATCATCCAGGACCAGGTGGCCATCGGCGGCCAGGCGCTGCCGTGGAAGGACGTCGACCTGTTCGCCGAGCTGATGCTGAGCTGGGAACTACGCTCCTACCGTCTCGCCGAGGCCATGGACGGCACCGTCGCCTTCGACAGGGGAGTGGTCGACGTCGTGGGCTACCTGCGCCTCGAAGGGCGTCCCGTGCCCGCCCACGTCGACGCCGCGGCCAGGCGCTTCCGCTACCACCGCACGGTCTTCGTCGCGCCGCCGTGGCCGGAGATCTACGAGAACGACGCCGAGCGGAAGCAGACGCCCGACGAGGCCGAGCGGACCTACGCCTCCGTGTCCTCGGCCTACCTCGACTACGGCTACGAACTGGTGGAACTGCCGCGCGCTCCCGTTGCGGAACGGGCCGCCTTCGTGCTCGGGCACCTCGGACGCGCCTGAGTTCGTCGCCTGTCCATAAAGTGGGCGCCGACACCGTAGGAGGAACCGATGGCGACGCTCGACCAGGACGTCTGGGCCGGGGTGGTACGGCTGCACGCCAGGGTGGAGCACTCACTCGCCACCGCGTTGCAGCGGCACGGCCTCGGCCTGTCGGAGTATCGGGCGCTGTGCCACCTGTCCGCGGCCGCCGACGGCGAGCTGCGCATGCAGGAGCTGGCCGACCTGCTCGGGCTCAACCAGAGCTCGGTCACCCGCCTGGTGGGACGGCTCGAGGCGTCCGGGCTGACCCGCCGCGACCTGTGCGCCAAGGATCGGCGAGGCGTCTACACGGTGATCACCGAGGCGGGCAGGGAACGCAGGAACGGGGCGAGAGCGGCCTACGAGGAGACGCTCACGGGAGCGCTCGACCGGGCCGCGGCCGACGGCCTGGCGAACACCGTGGCGGGCCTGCGGGCCTCGTTCGTCGGGTGACAGGCGCGTGCGGTGTCCGCCGGGCTGCTCGTGCGTGCCGTAGCGGCGGGGGTCGTTCGGCTGGGTCGCGCGGGCCGTAGAGGTCCGGGTCGCTCGGCGGGGTCCGCGTGTGTCGTACCGATCGGGGGCGCTTCTCCGGCTCGCGCTTGCCGTACCGGTCCGGGTCACTCGTCGGTCAGGCAGGTGTGGAGCGCCTCCGCCGTACCGGCGGGATCGTCGGCGTGGCCCTGGCCGCCCGGCGACCACAGGAAGACCCACGCGGCGGCGGACGGGGTCGCGAAGATGATGGTCTGGCGGCCCGTGCGCGGATGCCACACCCACAGCACCGGGTCGTCGCCGCCGATCATGCGCCCCACGAGCCCGCAGCCGGGGAGCAACGCCGCGAGCGCCTCCAGGTGGGTGCGCCGCTGCCCGGTGTACGTGCTCGTCACGTCGCCGCCTCTCGACCTTTCCAACAGGATCTCCCCAGGTCAGCGGCCATGGCAACCGGCCCGGCGGATTGTCAGGGAATGTCGGCCGGGCACGGCGGGTGGTCGGCGTGTTCGAGGCGCGATCGAACAGCCGTTCGGCTACCATGAGAAGCGCCGGCCACGGTGCCTCGCGCGTCCGGCGGAAAATTGTCGGTCCCACCGCGTAGCTTTCACTCGACCGACCACACCACGACCCTCCCGGGGAGTTCCCATGGCTATCAACGACCGCGAGAAGGCCCTTGAGACTGCCCTCGCACAGATCGAGCGGCAGTTCGGCAAGGGCTCCGTCATGCGCCTCGGCGATGACGCCAGGGCTCCCATCGAGGTTGTCCCGACCGGTTCGATCGCGCTCGACGTCGCGCTCGGCATCGGTGGTTTCCCCCGCGGCCGCATCATCGAGGTCTACGGTCCCGAGTCCAGCGGTAAGACCACGGTGGCGCTGCACGCGGTGGCCAACGCCCAGCGGGCCGGCGGCATCGCCGCGTTCATCGACGCCGAGCACGCCCTCGACCCCGAATACGCCAAGAAGCTCGGCGTCGACACCGACGCGCTGCTCGTCTCCCAGCCCGACACGGGTGAGCAGGCGCTGGAGATCGCCGACATGCTGATCCGCTCGGGCGCCGTCGACATCATCGTCATCGACTCGGTCGCCGCCCTGGTGCCCAAGGCCGAGATCGAGGGCGAGATGGGCGACAGCCACGTCGGTCTCCAGGCCCGTCTGATGTCCCAGGCGCTGCGCAAGGTCGCGGGCGCGCTCAACAGCACCGGCACCACCGCCATCTTCATCAACCAGCTGCGCGAGAAGATCGGTGTCATGTTCGGCTCGCCCGAGACCACGACCGGTGGTAAGGCGCTGAAGTTCTACGCCTCGGTCCGCCTCGACATCCGGCGCATCGAGACGCTCAAGGACGGCACGGAGGCGGTCGGCAACCGCACCCGCGTCAAGGTCGTCAAGAACAAGATGGCGCCGCCCTTCCGCGTCGCCGACTTCGACATCCTGTACGGCGTGGGCATCTCCCGTGAGGGCGGCCTCATCGACATGGGTGTGGAGCACGGCTTCGTCCGCAAGTCCGGCGCCTGGTACACCTACGAGGGCGACCAGCTCGGCCAGGGCAAGGAGAACGCGCGTAACTTCCTGCGCAACCACCCCGACGTGGCCAACGAGATCGAGAAGAAGATCAAGGAGAAGCTGGGCGTGGGCCCGCGCGTCGACGCGCCCGCCGAGGCCGCCGCTCCCGCCGCCCCTCCGGCTCCCGCCTCCTCGGGCCGCGGCTCCAAGGCTTCCGCGCCCAAGCCTGGTGACGTCTGATCCGGGCTGAGCCATGAGCACGTCGTCGGACCCTGACCAGCGGCCCTCCGGCTCCACGCCGGAGCCGCCCGCCTCCGCGACCCTCCAGCGGCCGGGCCAGGGTCCTGACGCGCGCACTCCCTCGGAGGTGGCGGGTTCTCCCACGACCGCCTCCGAACTGCGCGGCGGCTCAGCCACCCCTCCCACGTCTTCCGGCGACCGCGATGCCGTCACCCCCGCCCACGGTGAGCCCTCGGCCGGCGACGGCACCTTCGCCGGTGACCCTCACGATGGCGCACACCACCCCCTGGGCCGTGGCGACCACGACGGCCGCGCCACCGGTGACCGACCCCGCGACCGCTGGGGCCTCGATGACAACGGACCGGACGGCCGGCACGCGGCAGACCCCGACTCGTGGACCTCACCCGGCTCTGGTTCCTGGGACCTACGGAACCCCACCGGCTGGGGCCCCGGCCGGCGGTATGACGCTGACCAATGGAACTCGGGCATCTGGAGCACAGCATCCCGACTTTCGGAATCCCGGGGCTCGGGTTCATGGGACGCGGAAAGTGCCGGCGCGGACGCCTGGAGCCCGGGACCGTCTGGCTCGGGCTCGCGGGATCCGAACAGCGCCGACCCTGAATCCTGGGACACGGGGACCCAGGATTCAGGGTCGTGGGGCACGGACAGCACCGGCGCGGACGCCTGGAGCCCGGGGCCCACTGGCTCAGGTCCGTGGGGCGGGGACAGCACGGGCGCGGACACCTGGGACACGGGATCCCCTGGCTCGGGTTCGTGGGAGACGAACAACGCGGGCGCCGACAGTTGGGGCACGGCATCCCGGGGCACGGGTTCGTGGGACACGAACAGCACCGGCGCGGACGCCTGGGGCAGCATCCCCGACGGCGTCGCCGACCTGGCCTCACCCCGCGCGTCGCGTGGAAGAGGCCGGGCACGGCCGCGTTCGGCCGACGAGCCCGCCCCCGCCTGGCCGTTCGCCGCGACAGGCCCGGCCTGGTCACCCACCAGCAGCGCCGAACCCACCGACCACCCTGACGACCGCGCCTCCGATAGTGGGGATCGGACGTCCCAGGCAGAGGCGCGTCCCTCGACACGAGACGAACGCGCCTCCCGTGTGGAAGACCGCACTTCCCGGGCCGAGGAACGGACTGCCCGTGTGGAGGGCGGCACTCCCCGCACCGAGGGACGCGCCTCCCGTGTGGAGGGCGGCACTCCCCGCGCCAAGGGACGCGCCTCCCGTGTGGAGGGCGGCACTTCCCGGGCCGGGGAACGGACTGCCCGTGTGGAGGGCGGCAGCTCCCACACCGAGGGACCGACTCCACTCGTGGCGGAGCGTTTGTCCCACGCGGAGGGACGCTCGTCCCATGGGGAGGGACGCTCGTCCTCCGCTCAGGCGGTCGGCGGGGGCGAAGGGGGCGCTTCTCCGGACGATCGTGGCGACCCCGTCGTCAGAGAACCGGCCGTCGCTCCGTCGGCCGGCGAGAACACGGCCTCGCCGGAACCATCGCCCAGCAGCGCGCGCACAGAAGACCCCGTTGCAGACACCACCGCACAGAAACCGCCCTCCCGACGCGAGGAAGAGGACGACCGTCCCGGGGCGGCGCATGACTGGGGCGCGTGGCCTGACATCCCGCAGCGGGAACCACGATCCAAGCGCCGGTCTCGGGCCCGATCGTCCAGGGACCAGTGGGCCGTCCCCGAGGGAGGGCTCGGCTCGGGCGACGACGGCAGCGGGTCGAACGCGTGGCTCGACTCCGGCGATGACGGCGGCCGGCCGTACGGGTGGCTGGAGTCAGGAGATGACGGCACCCACTTGGAACGTGGGCTCGCTTCCGGCGACGACGGTCTGTCGGGGAGTCGCGGGGCATCACGCTCGCGTAAGGGCTCCCGCCGCGCCCGAGGTGAGTCCCGCTGGACCGGCAGTGACGACAGCGCCCCTCGGTCGACCCGTGGTGGCGCCGGGTCTACGGGAAGGCGTTCCTCGACCCCTACCGGCTGGGGTGACGACCTCTCGACCGATCACGCCGACAGCGGCTGGGATGACGGCAGCACGGATGGTCATGGCGACGGCGGCCGGGGCGGGAACGCCTCACGTGGCCGTGGTGACGGTGGTTGGGGTGCTTCAGGCAGCCGTGGTGATGGCGGTTGGGGGGCGAGCGACTCGGGGCGACAGCTTGATGGCGACCGGGGTGCCGGCCGTGATGGGGGCGGCTGGGATGCAAGCTCCTCGGGCCGGCGTAGCGATGGCAGTCGGGGCGGTCGCCGTTCGGATGGTCGCGCTGAGGGCGGCTGGGGTAGCAGCCGAGGCCGGGATCGTGCCGGCTCGGGACGGGGGCGTGCTGGCTTCGGCTCAGGTGACGGCTTCGTCGACTTCGACTCCAAGGGTGAGGCGCCCGAGTGGGCCAGGGGAGAGGACCCGCCGAACAGAGCGTCGGATGCCGCGTGGTCGGCTGGGCCATCCAGCGATTACCGTCCTGCCGTTTCCGGAACGTCCGGTTCCGGGGGCGTCGGGGAGGTCGGCGGCAAGGGCCCTACGGGGTGGCCACAGTCCATCCCCCGGAGGCGAGGCTCGGCCGAGCGTCCGCCACACGACGAGCAGGGACACCGGGAGCAGGACGACGAGCCCCAGGAGCGGCAGACGGACGCGGCCGGAGTCGGTCCTTACAGGTCGGCGCCGGACCTGGGTGCCGGTGAAGGACGGTTCGGGTCCGAAGACGGGCCTGGTGAAGCGCGGTCCGGGGCGAAAGTCGGTCCTGCCGAAGGATGGTCCGGAGCGGAAGAGCAGCCCCGTGATGGCCTGTTCGGGTTCGGAGAGGAGCCTGGTGAAGGGCGGTCCGGGGCGGAAGACCGGCCTGGTGACGCCCGGGTGGGATCCCGTGATGGCCTGTTCGGGTTCGGAGAAGGGCCCGGTGATGGCCTGTTCGGGTCGGGAGAGGGGCCCGGTGGCAGCCTGTTGGGGGCCGGGGACGGGCCCGAGGGTGGCCTGTTCGGGTCGAAGGACGGTTCTGTTGAAGGATGGTCCGGGGCGGAAGATGGGCGCCGTGAGGGTCGGCGTCAGGGGCAGGGAAGGCGGCGCGGCGGCGGGTCGCGGAAGGGAAGCGGCAGAGCTCGCTCCGCAGGCTGGGCGGAGGGGCCGCAGGAAGGGCCCGAGGCGGCTTCGGGCCCCGAGGCGGACCCGGAGTCGGTCGCGCGGGCCATCTGTCTGAGGCTGCTCACGATGGCGCCGAAGACGAGGGCGCAACTCGCCGAGGCGTTGCGGAAGCGCGATGTGCCCAGGGAGGCCGCGGAGGCGGTGCTGGATCGATTCACCGAGCTGGGGCTGATCAACGACGAGGCTTTCGCCGACGCGTGGGTGGACTCCCGGCACCACGGTCGGGGGCTCGCGCGCCGGGCGTTGGCGGCGGAGTTGCGGCACCGGGGCGTGGACAGCGACACGATCAACGAGGCCGTCGAGCGTGTCGACTCCGACCAGGAGGTGGAGACGGCCCGCAGGCTCGTCGAACGCAAGCTCGCCTCCACCCGTGGGCTTGATGCGCAGGCCCGCACCCGGCGGCTGGCCGGGATGCTGGCGCGGAAGGGGTACGGGGCAGGGGTGGCCTACCGGGTGGTCCGTGAGGCGCTGGAGAGCGAGGGTGTCGAGGTGGAGGACGACTTCCCCTAGACGCGGAGGGAGCGTTTTGCGGCTCCTCGCGTCGCGAAGGGATGGTCCGCGGCTTCTCCGCAACGCGGAGGGAGCGTGTTGCGGCTCCCCACGACGCGGGGGGAGTGCTTTGCGGCTCCCTCGCGACGCGGAGGCGGGCGGGGCTTCTCCGCCGCGGCAGGGACTTCTCCACCATCCGAGGCGGTAGGTGGCACCCTCCAGACAGCGGCACGCGGTCTCCCTCGGATGAGCGGTAGGCGGCCTCCCTCAGCCGAGGAGGGTGGGTTTTCTGGCGACGGCGGGTGCTTGACCCGGCCGTGAGGTCTCGCCGACCTCGCCTTGCCCGGGAGCTGGGGCCTGGGCGGGCCCGTCGAGGGTGGTTGCGCTGGTCATGGGGCTGCACGACCCGTCGTGCGGGGGAGTCGGGGGACCGTGCGATCGCCCCGAGACGTTAGACCGTTCTCCAAACTAAGGAGCCCCGCACCGGGGCCGGTGGGATGATCCGCGAGGAGCCCGTCAGGCGCGGTGGAAACGCCGGTTCGAGCAGGCCTGATCGTGGTCGCTCCGACCCTCCGACGATCATGATCAGGGGTGGCGCGGAGGTCCGGTCATGAACCGGTAAGAGGTGCTGAGATCAGCGTCTCCGGGGCGCGTCAGGTCAGGATTAGCTGGGTAAATGACGGCATGTCGGCCATTTTGGGAAAGATCGTGCGGTATGTGCTCGATTTGATGGTAGGACACGCTTGACAATGAGTCTTTGCTTGCCCGTTACCTCTTCGACGCATAACCTCGACGGCAGTGAGGAGTTACTCCGCGCAGTGCGGATTGCCATACCGGTGAACTACGGACGAGCGAGCTCGATTGACCATGAACGACAAGGTGTCGGCGGTCCACGTCGACGCCCGGTCCGCCTTGGCTTGATATTTGTCCTGGTGGAGACACCGATGGGGCGATCCGTGCCGTGCACGTGACCCCTCCTGGGGCGTTTGGAAGCTGTGACGCGAGGAGGGCGGGGCGCACATGGAGACGCCTGTCGTGGTGCTGGCGGTGGCGGTGCTCCTGCTGGCGTGCGTGATGATCGTCGCGTTTGTCGTGCTGTTGCGCCGTACTGCCGCCCTGACGCCGCCTCAGGCGGTCAAACCGTCACCGGACGAGCTGGCCGCGGTGCAGTCGGAGCTGGAGGAGGCGCGCCGCGAAGCCGTACAGATCAGGGACAAGGCGCAGTCCGACGCCGTCGAGATCCTGCGCAGGTCGGAGATGGCGGCAGAGACGGCGGCGCAGATGCGGCAGCAGGTCGAGGAGGAGAGCCGCATCCTCAAGAACGAGCTGAAGGAGCTGCGGGCCGACCTGGAGCGGAGGGAGAACCGCCTGGGCGAGCGGGAGCAGCGGCTCGACGAGGAGGCTCGACGGCAGACCGAGCGGGGCAGGAAGCTTGCCGAGACCGAGACGGAGCTGGCCGACCGCCGTGAGGAGCTGCTGCAGGTCGAGACCGAGCGCCGGGCCATTCTCGAGCGTGTGGCGGGGCTGACGTCCGATCAGGCCAAGAACGAGCTGGTCAAGGAGATCGAGAACCAGGCCAAGCGCGAGGCCGCGCTGATCGTCAGGGAGATCGAGAGCGACGCCCGCAAGGAAGGCGAGAAGCGCGCCACCAAGATCGTGACGCTGGCGGTGCAGCGGATCGCGGCCGAGCAGACGGCGGAGTCCGTGGTCAGCGTGCTGCACCTGCCCGGTGACGACATGAAGGGCCGGATCATCGGTCGTGAGGGGCGCAACATCAGGGCGTTCGAGTCGACGACGGGGGTCAACCTCATCATCGACGACACACCCGAGGCGGTGCTGCTGTCCTGTTTCGACCCTGTGCGGCGGGAGACGGCGCGGCTGACGTTGGAGAAGCTCGTGCTCGACGGGCGGATCCACCCGCAGCGTATCGAGGAGGCCCACGACCGCAGCCGCCAGGAGGTGCAGGACCTGTGCGCGCGGGCGGGCGAGGACGCGCTGGTAGAGCTCGGGATCACCGACATGCACCCGGAGCTGACGCTGCTGCTGGGCCAGCTGCGCTATCGCACCAGCTACGGGCAGAACGTGCTCAAGCACCTGATCGAGTCCGCGCACATCGCCGGGATCATGGCCGCCGAGCTCAAGATGGACCATCAGCTGCTGAAGCGGTGCGCGCTGCTGCACGACATCGGCAAGGCGCTCACGCACGAGGTCGAGGGCAGCCACGCGCTGATCGGCGCGGAGATCGCTCGCCGCTACGGCGAGCACGAGGACGTCGTCCACGCCATCGAGGCGCACCACAACGAGGTCGAGGTGCGCACGGTGGAGGCGGTGCTCACCCAGGCGGCTGACGCGATCAGCGGGTCGCGGCCGGGGGCGCGGCGCGAGTCGCTGGAGGCGTACGTGAAGCGGCTGGAGCGCCTGGAGGAGATCGCCACCTCCTTCGACGGGGTGGACAAGGTGTTCGCCATGCAGGCGGGCCGTGAGATCCGCGTCATGGTCAAGCCGGACGCCGTCGACGACATCCAGGCCCAGGTGATCGCGCGCGACGTGGCCAAGCAGGTGGAGGAGGAGCTCACCTACCCCGGCCAGATCCGCATCACCGTCGTCCGCGAGTCCCGGGCCACCGAGTTCGCCCGCTGACGCCGTCCGGTCCTTCCCGTACGGCACGCCACGGTCGAGGCCACCGGGGTCACCGGTGACCGTCCGTCCTCCCACGCGTGCTCCAGCAGGACTTCGGTGCCCGCCGTCACGTCGGGGACGCCGGCCGGGTCCTTCGGTCCGCCGGCCGGGGCCGGTCCCGCGCCCGTCCCCGGCTCGAAGCCTGAGGCCGGTCCCGCGACCGTCCCCGGCTTGAGACCTGAGGCCGGTCCCGCGACCGCCCCCCGCGCGAGGCCTGAGGCTGGTCCCGCGACCGCTCCCGGCTCGAAGCCTGAGGCCGACCACCGGCTCGAAGCCTGAGGCCGGTCCCGCGCCCGTGGTGCGCGGGCCGCCGCCCCGGCCCCTACGGCAACGTGAAGATCTGCTGGTAGAACGACAGCTCGGCGGCCAGCGCCGCCGTCCTCGTCTCCGTGCGGCGGAAGCCGTGCGACTCCCCCTCGAACGCGAGATACGTGCACGACACCCCCCGCTCCGACAGCGCGTCGGCGAACGCCGACGACTGCGCGGGCGGTACCACCGGATCGTCCAGCCCCTGGAGCAGCAGCATCGGGCACGACACCCCGCCGACCAGTGCCAGCGGCTCCCGTCCGGCGTAGAGTGCGGGATCCTCCGGTCCGACCAGCCATTCGGTGTAGCGCGACTCGAAGTCGTGCGTGTGGGCGTTGAGCGGGGCGAGCGCGCTCACCCCGTAGTAGGACACGCCGCCGGCGAAGACGTCCGACCGGCAGCAGGCCGCCATCACCGTCCAGCCGCCCGCGCTTCCCCCGCGGACGGCGATGCGCGCCGGGTCGGCGATCCCCTCGGCGACGAGCCATTCGGCGGCGGCGACGGTGTCCTCGACGTCGACGATGCCCCACTGGCCGCGCAGCCGGTCGCGGTAGGCCCTGCCGTACCCGGTGGAGCCGCCGTAGTTGACGTCGATCACGCCGATGCCGCGCGAGGTGAAGAACGCCTTCTCCAGGTCGAGTGCCGAGCCGCTGTGCGCGGTCGGCCCGCCGTGGACGAACACCACGTAGGGTGCCGCGCCGTCTGCGTGGATCGGCCGGTAGAGGAAGGCGTGCACCTGCCGTCCGAGCCGGCCGGTGAACTCGACGGGTTCGGGCGTGGGCAGGTAGGCCACGTCGGGCAGTTCGGTGATGTCGCGGCGCAGGCCCTCGACCCTGCCGGTCACCGTGTCGATCCTGGCCACCGAGCGGGGGATCGCCCCGCCGTACGCGACTCCGGCCAGCATCGTGCCGTCGGCGGACAGGGCGGGATCCCACCCCGAGTAGGGCACGTCGAGGTCGTTCAGGACGCCGGTCCGCGGGTCGAGGAGACCGAGGCGCAGGTCGCCCCGCCCGTGCAGGACGGCGAGCCGCCCGTCGCCCATCACCTGGTACGGCTGGCCGCCCAGAAACCACAGCGGCCCCGCGAACTCCTCCTCGGCCGGGTGGAGCGCCTTGAGGGAGGTGCCGTGGATGCCGATCAGGTAGAGGTTCCACCAGCCCGACGAGTCGGAGACGAGGTAGAGGTGGCTGTCGTCCTTCCACTGCGGCGCCAGGACCGACTCGGTGGATCCGCCCTTGACGGTCCACGAGTCGCCGTCGGACAGGCGGACGACGCGCAGTTCGGTGCCGTTCCACGGCATGCGCGGGTGGTTCCAGCAGATGTAGGCCAGGTGCCGGCCGTCGGGGGAGAGGGTGGGGGAGGCGTAGAAGTCGTTGCCGGTCACCAGCTCGCCGGCGTCGCCGCCGTCGAGGGGGATCGAGACGATGGCGCGGGTGACCTTGCCGTCGTGGCGTTCGCGCACGCACCACAATCGGCCGTCGCCGAGGTGCAGGTCGGCGTAGCGGGAGCCGTCGTCGGCGGTGAGCGGTCGCGGCTCGCCGGAGGTCACCAGGTAGAGGCGCTGGTCGGCGAAGTTGACGAAGACGACCCCGCGCGGCGTCACCAGGTACGGCTGCCCGCCGTACTCGTGGACCCTGCTGCGGGCGTTCCACGGGGCGGCCAGCAGCTCGGTGCGCGTGCCGTCGGCCGCCCCGTGGACGATCGTGGTGCGGCCGCCCTCGTCGGGCCGGTCCTCGGTCCACCAGATCTCCTCGCCGGAGACGGTGGGCCACGCCAGCCGCAGGCCCGAGCTCGCGACGTCGGTGGTGGAGATGGGAGAAAGCCAGAGAGGCATAGCCGCATCCTGCCGGAAAACCATGCCTCTCGTGGCCGTTACTCCATCGTGGCCACGGCTTCCGCCGCGCCGGGGGCCGCCGGAGCGGGTCCGCCGCCGAGCATGCCCGCGGCGGGCGGGACGACCGGCGGCGCCGCGGTCTTGCGGCTGCGCCTGCTGCGCCGCTCCAGCCAGGTGGCCAGCGCGCTCAGCGCCATGTTCAGGCCGACGTAGATGACGCCGATCACGATCGCGGCCGGGATCAGCGAGCCGAAGAGCGCCGAGGGAAGGATCTTGAAGCCGGTGTTGAGCAGGTCGACGTAGGCGATGATGTAGCCGAGCGCGGTGTCCTTGAGCAGGACCACGAGCTGGCTGACGATCGCCGGCATCATGGCGGTGACCGCCTGCGGCAGCAGGACCAGCCGCATCACCTGGTTCTTGCGCATGCCGATCGCGTACGCCGCCTCCGACTGGCCCTTGGGCACGGCCAGCACACCGGCTCTGACCACTTCGGCCAGCACCGAGCCGTTGTAGAGCATCAGGCCGAGGACGACCGAGATGAAGGCGTAGTCGCCGCCGCCGAACAGCGTGGGCGCCAGGTAGAAGATGAAGAAGATCAGCAGCAGCAGCGGGATGGCGCGGAAGACCTCGACCACCACGCCCGCCGGGACCCTGATCCACTTGTGGTCGGAGAGCCTGGCCAGGCCGAACACCGCCCCGAAGAGCAGCGCGAGCACAGCGGCCACGGCCGCCGCCCGCAACGTGCCGATCAGGCCGGGGATGATCCAGATCTCCCACGTCTCGGCCTGCAGGAACGGCCGCCAGATGCGGCCGTCCCACTGGTTCTTGGCGTCGAAGCCCGCGTAGATGCCGTAGAGCACGGCCGCGACCGCGACCACGCTGACGACCGTCAGGATGCCGTTGCGGATCTTGGCCCGCGGCCCCGGCGCGTCGAACAGGACAGAGGTGCTCATCGGGCCACCGCCAACCGTCGGGAGAGCCATCCGGTGAAGTAGCCGATGGGCAGGGTCACGGCCATGAACGCGAGCACGATGCCCACGAAGATCGGGATCGAGGCGCCGGTGGTGTCGAAGATCTCCTTCATCGTCGCCGCCACCTCCCCGAGGAAGCCGCCCGCCGTCGCCACCGTGGTGTTCTTCACCATGGCGATGATCACGCTGCCGAGCGGCGCCACGACCGCGCGGAACGCCTGCGGCAGGATGATCAGCCTGAGCGACTGGAAGAACGTCAGCCCGATCGCCCGCGCCGCCTCCGCCTGGCCGAGCGGCACCGTGTTGATGCCCGCGCGCAGCGCCTCGCAGACGAACGCCGCCGTGTAGCACGACAGGCCCATCGCGACGATCCAGAAGGAGTTGGTCCGCGGTATGTCGGAGAAGACCAGGCCGAGCGTGTCGCTCAGGCCCAGCGCCGAGAACGCCAGCACCAGCGTCAACGGCGTGTTCCGCACGATGTTGACGTAGACCGTGCCGGCCACGCGCATGACGGGGATCGGAGACACCCGCATCGCCACCAGCACCGTGCCGAGGGTGAGGGAGACCACCAGGCCCACGAGCGAGAGCTTGATGTTCTCCATGAACCCCCGCGCCAGTTCAGGGGCGTATTGAATCAGTTCGTCCACAGTGCTCCACCGTTGATATGACAGCGGCGGCCGAGGCTACCCGGCCGCCGCGTCCGGTCCGTCGCTCGCCGTCCGGCTAGGCGCAACCCTCGGCCTTCGGGGCCTCCGACGACAGCTGCAGGCCCTGAATGCCGCCGAACCACTTCTCGAGCAGCTGCTTCATGGTGCCGTTCTGCCACAGCTTGGCCACGGCCGTGTTGACGGCCTCGCAGGTCTTGGTGTCGCCCTTCTTCAGGCCGACGCCGTACTTCTCGTCGGTGAACGGCTGGCCGAGCACCTTGAAGTTGCCACCGGAGGCCTGCGCCTGCTTGGCGAAGCCGGCCAGGATCAGGTCGTCGGTGGTGACGGCGTCGAGGTTGCTGCCCTGCAGCTTCTGGACGCACTCGGAGTAGTTGGCGGCGTCGACCGTCGTGGCGTCGAGGTCGAGCTGGCCGTCCGGCGGCGGGTCGGTGATCCGCTTGTAGGAGTTGGAACCCGAGGCCTTGCAGATGCGCTTGCCGGTCAGGTCCTGCGGCTTGGTGATCGCGGTGTCGTTGCCGCGGACCATCACGTCCTGGTGGGCGACCACGTACGGCCCGCCGAAGGTGACCTTCTGCTTGCGGGCCTCGGTGATGGAGTAGGTGGCGAAGATGATGTCGACCGTGCCGTTGGCCAGGAACGGCTCGCGGTTGGACGAGGCCGACTCCTTCCACTCGATCTTGACATCCTTGCCGCCGTTCATCTCCTTGAGCACGGCCTTGGCGACGTCAACGTCGAAACCCTCGGGCTCGGCGCCCTTCTTCAAGCCCAGGCTCGGCTGGTCCCACTTGGTGCCGACGACGACCGTCGCACCGTCCTGGGCCTTCTCAAGCACGCTGGAATAGGTCTTGTCGCCGCCACAAGCCGCCAGGCTCCCGACCAGGACGCCCGCTGCCGCGATCGCGGCACCCGCACGTTGAACACGCATGTATGACACCTCTTCTAGTTCTAGTGCGTAAGAATCTTGGACAGGAAGTCCTTGGCCCGATCGGTCTGGGCGTTGGTGAAGAACTCTTCGGGGGTGGCCTCCTCGACGATCTGGCCGTCGGCCATGAACACCACCCTGTTGGCCGCCCGGCGGGCGAAGCCCATCTCGTGCGTGACGACCACCATGGTCATCCCGTCGCGGGCGAGCCCGATCATGACGTCGAGAACCTCCTGCACCATCTCGGGGTCCAGCGCGGAGGTGGGCTCGTCGAAGAGGATCATCTTGGGGTCCATCGCGAGCGCCCTGGCGATGGCCACGCGCTGCTGCTGCCCGCCGGACAGCTGGGCGGGATACTTGTCCGCCTGCGCGGCGATGCCGACACGCTCCAGCAGCTCCATCGCCCGCCTGTCGGCCTTGTCCTTGGCGACGCCGCGCACCTTGGTCGGCCCGAGCGTGACGTTCTCCCGAATCGTCTTGTGGGCGAACAGGTTGAACGACTGGAAGACCATGCCGACCTCGGAGCGGAGGCTCGCCAGCGCCTTGCCCTCGGCTGGAAGCGGAGTGCCGTCGAAGATGATCTGGCCGCCGTCGATGGTCTCCAGGCGGTTGATCGTCCTGCAGAGGGTGGACTTGCCACCGCCCGAAGGGCCGATCACGACCAGGACCTCACCGCGGGAAACGGTCAGATTGATGTCCTTCAGGACGTGCAGCGCCCCGAAGTGCTTTTGGACATTCTCCAGCTTGACCAGCGGAGTCGAGTTCTCCGTCATGGATGACAACGTAGAGGGGTCGGACGCAACGGTCACTAACCGGGTGGTACCGATCCGATCACGGCATCCTCATTTTCGGCCCCGGCGCGAGTGTTGCGGCGGAACGCCTACGCTTGGAAGTGCCATGACTGTGACCCGGACTTATCAGGTGCGCACCTACGGGTGCCAAATGAACGTGCACGACTCCGAGCGGCTTTCCGGCCTGCTGGAGGACGCCGGTTACGTTCCCGCCCCCGAGGGCCAGGACGCCGACGTGGTCGTGTTCAACACGTGCGCCGTTCGCGAGAACGCTGACAACCGCCTTTACGGCAATCTCGGCCACCTACGGCCGGCCAAGCTGAAGAACCCCGACATGCAGATCGCCGTCGGCGGCTGTCTGGCGCAGAAAGACCAGGGCGAGATCGTCCGCAAGGCCCCGTGGGTCGACGTGGTCTTCGGCACCCACAACATCGGATCGCTGCCCGTGCTGCTCGAACGCGCCCGCATCGCCGGGGAGGCGCAGGTCGAGCTCAAGGAGTCGCTCGAGGTCTTCCCCTCGACGCTGCCGACCAAGCGCGAGTCGCCGTACGCGGCATGGGTGTCGGTCTCGGTCGGCTGCAACAACACCTGCACCTTCTGCATCGTGCCCTCGCTGCGCGGCAAGGAGAAGGACAGGCGGCCCGGCGACGTCCTGGCCGAGGTCAGGACGCTGGTGGAGCAGGGCGTCCTCGAGGTCACGCTGCTCGGCCAGAACGTCAACACCTACGGCGTCGAGTTCGGCGACCGGCTCGCCTTCGGCAAGCTGCTGCGCGCCTGCGGCGACATCGAGGGGCTGGAGCGGGTCCGCTTCACCTCGCCGCATCCGGCCGCCTTCACCGACGACGTCATCGCCGCCATGGCCGAGACGCCGAACGTCATGCACCAGCTCCACATGCCGCTGCAGTCGGGCTCCGACCGGGTCCTGAAGGCGATGCGCCGCTCCTACCGGGCCGAGCGTTTCCTCGGCATCATCGACCGGGTCCGCGCCGCCATGCCCGACGCGGCCATCTCCACCGACATCATCGTGGGCTTCCCCGGCGAGACCGAGGAGGACTTCCAGGGCACCCTCGACGTCGTACGGCAGAGCCGCTTCGCCAACGCCTTCACCTTCCAGTACTCCATCCGCCCCGGCACCCCCGCGGCCACCATGCCCGACCAGGTGCCGAAGGAGGTCGTGCAGGAGCGTTACGAGCGCCTGATCGCCCTTCAGGAGGAGATCTCCTGGGAGGAGAACAAGAAGCAGGTCGGCCGCACGCTCGAGGTGCTGGTCGCCGAGGGTGAGGGCCGCAAGGACGAGACCACCAGGCGCCTGTCGGGCCGCGCGCCCGACAACCGGCTCGTGCACTTCGCGGTGGGCGAGCAGGCGCCGCGGCCCGGCGACATGGTGACGGTCGAGGTGACCTACGCCGCCCCGCACCACCTGGTCGCCGACCGTCCGCTCGGGCTGCGCCGCACCCGCGCGGGCGACGCGTGGGAGGCCCGCCAGGGCGCCGCTGCCAGGCCGAAGGGGGTGGCGCTCGGCATGCCGACCATCGGCAGGCCCGCGCCCCTGCCCGCCGAACCGTCCGGCTGCGCCGTCACCTCCTGACGCGTGCCGTACGGCGGGGCGCTCCTGCACGTGGGGCGGCCCCGCCCTTCGGGTTTCCCCAGGCAACCGTGCCGGCCGCGGGCCATTCGAGGTGACGCCCCCCGGAACCTCGTGATCCCGCGCCGCGGCCTCCCGGCCGGCGGCTGCGTCATTCCGGGGCGTCCTCATGTGTCGACATCCCGAGCCAGGGCCGCCTGGGCGGCGTCAGCCCGGGTGACGGAAGCTTGGCTGTCGTGTCCCCTGCCGGCTTGGCTGTCGCGTCCCCGGTCGGCTTGGCCGTCGCGTCCCTGGCCGGAGCATAGGGAGGCGTGGCCGTCTGCATCCTCGGCCGGAGCGCCGGCACTGGGACCTCCTGGGTGGCGGCGCCCCGGGGCGGTGTCCGGGGCATGGGTATCCGTTCGGGCAGGGGAGGCCTCCTCGCGGCGGCCGTGCCGTTCAGGGGGACAGGCGGTCCAGCACGTCGTAGCAGTAAGTGCGCCGCAGGTCATGGAACGTGGCGCAGGGGTCGGGCGCCGGGCCCGGCGCGGACGGCTGGACCGCGGGCGTGCGGGGCTCGCTTCGCGGCGTCCGCTCCGCCACGTTCGCCCGCGGCGGGGCGCCGCCGTTTTGACCGCCCGGGGCCTCGTCACCGGTCGGCCGGCCGGAGCCAGGCGCTCCGCCGACTTCCCCCGGTCCACCCGCACCCCGCGCTCCGTCGACGCCCGCGGTCCCACCCGCACCCCGCGCTCCGTCGACGCCCGCGGTCCCACCCGAACGCGGCGCTCCAGCGACGCGTTCCCCCTCGGCCGGAGACGGCCCACCGGAGCGCGGCGTCCCGTCCACCACCGCCGCCCCGCCGGACCGCAGTGTTCCGTCGAGGAGCGTCGGCCCGCCGGACCGCGGCATTCCGTCGAGCAACGCCGCACCGTCCATGGGCGGCACCGTTTCCCCGGGGCGGCCGCCGCCGAACCACCCTCCGGCCGCTGAGTACGGCGGGGCGGGCACCGGCCGTACCCACGGGGAGTCTGTCTTCGCCGTGGAAGTTGATATTTCAGGATTTGCGGTAAGTGCCCTTATCGCCCCAGGCCGACGCTCATCGGAACGATCATCGATATCCGCAGGAAGCGCCAGGAAAACCCCCAGTCCGGCGGTCCCGAGGACGGCGGCCACGCCCGCGATGGGAACCGCTCTCGCCCGCCAACCTGGGCATATGGCGTCAAATGATGACAAGTCGTGATTCCTTTGTGATTGGTGTGCGGGCATTCGGCTCCTGCGGTTAGTGTGGTCCATCACCCGCGGAAGCCATCGCGTTTCCCCCGATACGACCGCAGGGAGTTCTCTCATGCACGGGCACGTCCCCTCCCCGACGGGCCAGCCTGACCACGGAGTGGAGATCCTCTCCGGGCCCGGACACGATCCACGACCGCGCAGGAGCAGGAAGGGCGTCGTCATCGCCGCCTCCGCCCTCGTCGCCCTCCTCGCGGCGGGCGGGGTCGGGTTCGCGGTGCTGGGCGCCGGCGGCGACGGCAAGGGCACGTCGGTCTCGCAGCCCGGCGACGAGGCCCGGCAGGGATCGGGACCGGCGGGCGCCGGCGCGGCCGAGGAGGACAGCGAGGGGCCAGGAGAGGACCTCGGCGATCCGGGCGACAGCGCGGAGGGCGACGCCACGCTTCCCGAGGAGGGCGGCGAGTCGGCCGGGGGCGACCCCGCTCCCGCCGACAGGCCCGCCGGCGACTCCGACTCCGGGTCGGCGGGCCCCGCGAGCCGCGGCGACGGCTCCAAGGACGAGCCCGGCGGCTCCCAGAACGGCACCGACCGGCAGGACGATCCCGGCTCCTCGAGCGGCACCGACCGGCCGTCCGAGCCCGCCGAGCCCGGCCCGGCCGACGGCCCTCCGGGCGCCGTCCCCGGGCAGTGCGCGAAGAACGGCTGCTGATCGGGGGGTACGGCCCCGCGGCCCCAACGGTCTTCGTAGCTTCCGAGGTCATGTCTGCGGGTTCACAGTCGCCGCGGGTTCCACGGTCACGCCCGGCCTCAAGGGCCGTCGCACCTGCGGTCACGCCCGCGTGTTCCACGGTCGCGCCCGACTTCACCCCCAGGGCCGTCGCGCCCACGTGTTCACGGTCGGGCCCGGCTCGCCATCAGGGTCGTGGCGCCCACGTGTTCACGGTCGGGCCCGGCTCGCCATCAGGGTCGTGGCGCCCACGTGTTCACGGTCGCACCCGGCTCCGCCATCGGGACCGTGGAGCCCAGGTGTTCACAGTCGGGCCCGGCTTCGCCACCAGGACCGTGGAGCCCGCGGTCACGCGCCGTGGGCTTCACGGCGCGTGGACGGGCTCGTGACTCTCAGGGTGGCTCAGGTGTTTCGTCGCGGAGTGGCCCTTCAGCCGGGCGGGAGGCGTGCGTAGGGTCCGCGGCATGACGATCGTGACTGCCGCCATCCGCCTGCGTTCCCTTCACGTGAAAGGGAGCCCGCTGATCCTGCCCAACGCGTGGGACGCCGCGTCGGCCGGAGCAGTGGAGCAGGCCGGCTTCCCCGTCGTGGCCACGGGCAGCGCGGCGGTGGCGGCGGTGCTCGGTTACGAGGACGGCGAGCGGACGCCGCCGGGGGAGATGTTCGCCGCCATCGCCAGGATCGCCAGGGCGGTCGGCGTCCCGGTGACGGCCGACGTCGAGCGCGGCTACGGGCTCAAGCCCGCCGAACTGGCCGAGCGCCTGGCCGAGTCGGGCGCGGTCGGCTGCAACCTGGAGGACTCCCGCGACGGCGTGCTGATCGACCCCGAGGAGCAGGCCGACTTCCTCGCCGCGGTGAAGGCGGCGGCCGGCGACGATCTCGTGGTCAACGCGCGCGTCGACACCTACGTGGCGGGCGACGGCAGCACCGCGGACGCCCTTCGCAGGGGCCGCCGCTACCTGGAGGCGGGCGTGGACTGCGTCTACCCGATCGGCGTCGCGGACGCCGAGGAGATCAGGACGCTGGCCGCCGAACTGCCCATCAACGTCTACTTCCGTCCCGGCGTCCCCTCGCTGTCCGAACTGGCCGCGCTCGGCGTCGCCAGGGTGAGCTACGGCCACGGCCTGCACCGGGCCGCCCACGCCTACGCCACGAGCCTGTTCGCGGCCGTCGCCGAAGGCCGCGACCCATACCAGTAGACCCGTACTCGCGGGAGGCACCCGCGGATCCGTGCCCGCGGGCCGTACCTACAGGCCGAACCCGTGGGTTCGGGGCATGCAGGGCCGCGCATGCGCCGGGCGGCACCTGTAGGGCCGCGCTTGTGGGGCCGCGCTTGTGGGGCCGCATGTGTGGGGCGCCACTTGTGGGTCCGCGCTTGTGGGGCCGCATGTGTGGGGCGGCACTTGTGGCTGCGCGCTTGTGGGGCCGCATGTGTGGGGCGCCACTTGTAGGGCTGCGCTTGTGGGGCCGCATGTTGGGGCGGCACTTGTAGGGCTGCGCGCTTGTGGGGCCGCATGTGTCGGGCGGTACTTGTAGGGCTGCGCTTGTGGGGCCGCGCTCGTCGGCCGCGCCTATGAGGCGGCTGCACCTGTGGGGTTGTGCCCGCGTGAGGTGATCCCAGCAGGCCCCAGTTTGGGGGGCCGTGCTCGTGGGTCCAGGCCGGTGGCCCGTGCTCGGGGCCTGTACCAGCGGACTGCGCGCGGGTGCGACGCCTGCCATGGTCGATGGCAACGCGACATCCGGGTGTGGCGGCGGCTCGGTTAGCCTGGTCCGGTGCTTGTCGCCGCCGCGGTGTGCCCGCATCCGCCGTTGCTCGTGCCCGCGCTCGCCGGGGCCGCCGCCCCCGAGCTCGACGGCCTGCGCGCGGCCTGCGCCGCCGCGGTCGAGGCGACGCTCGCCGTCGAGCACGACAGGCTGGTGGTCGTGGGCGGCGGCCAGACCACCACGGCGTACGGCGGGCAGCCGGCGGGGACGCTGCGCCCCTGGGGTGTCGACGTCAGGGTGGGCGAGGGCGACCCCGTCCTGCCGCTGTCGCTGACCATCGGCCGCTGGCTGCTGGGCGACGAAGTGGCGGAGAGGGCGGCTTTCCACGAGATCGCGTTCGACGCGGAGCCGGGCGAGTGCCTGCGCCTGGGGGAGCGGCTCGTCGCGGAGGGGCGTACGGCGCTGCTGGTCATGGGCGACGGCTCGGCCTGCCTCACCGAGAAGGCGCCCGGCTACCTCGACCCCGCGGCGCAGCCGTACAACGACGCGATCGCGGCGGCGCTGGGTGCGGGTGACGCCGGCGCGCTGGCCGCGCTCGACCGCGACGAGGCTGCCGGGCTGTGGGTGGCGGGCAGGGCCGCGTTCCAGGTGCTGGCGGGCGCGGCGGAGGGCACCGCACCCCGGGGGGCGAGGCTGCTGGAGAGCATCGCACCCTACGGGGTGGGCTACTTCGTGGCCACCTGGGCCTGACGAAGGCGCCGGCCGGGGCCTGCGCTCGGTGCCGTCGGCGTGACGGATGTGCCGGGCGGGGCCTGCGCTCGGTGCCGTCGGCGTGACGGATGTGCCGGGCGGGGCCTGCGCTCGGTGCCGTCGGTATGACGGATGTGTCGGCTGGGGTCTGCGCTCGGTGCCGTCGGCATGACGGAGGTGCCGGGCGGGGCCTGCGCTCGGCGTCGTCGGCATGACGGAGGTGCCGGGCGTAGGCCGTCCATCATCGGCGGAGCACCGGGCCGCCTGCGCGGTTGGCGCTCATGGTGGCCGCGGCATCCGAGGCGTCGACGTGGTGAGGGGCTCAGCGTCGCCGGGGCACGGGGACGGTGGTGAAGTCGCGGGCCAGCACCACCTCGCCGGCGTAGCTTCGCCGCACCTCCTCCAGGAAGGCCGGCTCGTCGGCCGTGCTGTACCGCTCGGAGAAGTGGGTCAGCACCAGCCGCCTGACGCCCGCGCGGGCGGCGACCACCCCGGCGTCGAAGGCGGTCAGGTGACCGTACTCCTTGGCCAGCGCCGCCTCCGCCGACAGGAACGTCGACTCGATCACCAGCAGGTCCACGCCCTCGGCCAGCTCGAAGACCGCGTCGCAGAGCCGGGTGTCCATGACGAAGGCCACGGACTGCCCCGGGCGGGGCACGCTGCACTCCTCGAGCTTGACGCCGCGTAGCGAGCCGGTCCGCTGGAGCTCGCCGATCTCCGGCCCCTTGATGCCGAACGCCTTGAGCCGTTCGGGCAGCATGCGCCGGCCGTCCGGCTCCTGCAGGCGGTAGCCGTACGACTCCATGGGGTGGGACAGGCGGCGCGCGGTCAGCCGCCCCACCACGGCCGTCTCGCCCGCGACGGGATGCTCGGTGATCCGGTCGGTGTCGGCGAAGGCGGCGGCGTGCCTGAGCCTGCGCCAGTAGGTGGTGCCGGAGGCCGGGAAGACCGCGCGCACCTCGTGCCTGACCTTGTCGCGGGCGATGCGCTGCACCACGCCGGGCACGCCCAGGCAGTGGTCGCCGTGGAAGTGGGTGACGCAGATCCAGTGGATGTCGTGCGCGCTGAGGCCCGCGTGCACCATCTGCCGCTGGGTGCCCTCGCCGGGGTCGAACAGCAGGCCCTGGCCGTCCCATCGCAGAAGGTAGCCGTTGTGGTTACGGTGTCTGGTAGGCACCGCGCTGGCGGTGCCCAGCACCACGAGTTCGCGCTCTGACACAAGCGCGATAGTAGGCGTTCGGCGCGGGCGTCGGCGTTTCGGGCCGACGAATGAGCTCGTGCCGCATCATGGCCCCACTGAGTCGACAGACCGCTCCCAGCGCTGGAATCGATCACGAAGTGTCGCGATATCGTCAGGCGTCAGGCCATGATGGGCGAGCGCCAGATCAGGTATACGACTGAGAGCGGACAGCGCCGCGGCGAACATGGCCTTGTCAAAGCCCGGATCTGCGTCAGAGGCCAGGCGCGTGAGGTCGTTTGTGGTGTACAGGCCGCTGCACAGGACCGCGTTCACATCGACGAAGTCGCGGACCTCGGCCCTACCGTAAAGGGCGGCCGGTGACGTGCAGACGGGCGAAGCCGGGGTTCTCTTGGGTGATCTCCGCTTTCATGCCGGCATCTCGGTATGCTGCCACGGCTGCGCGATCGCTGTGTCGAAGTCGCCCCCGGCTGACGTGAAGAGATCCACGTCCTCCGAACGCCTGGTGAGGAATCCGTGAGCCTGAACGGCATAGCCACCCGCAAGAGGGGGTCCATGGTCTTACGCGGCCCGCGCCAGTTCACGGAATCGGGCTTCCCAGGCCTGTCTCACCTGAACGGGAAGGTAGAGCCTCGGCCAGACGTGGATCAGAATCGAAGCGTTCACATAGGCGCGCAGATCCTCGACCCGAGCCGCCTCCCGGATGACACGCTCGTACATCAGGCCCAGTTGGGCGTCGTCATCCACGTTGTAGACGCGCTGCTCCGACCAGTCGAGATGGGTGGGCAGCTCGACCACGCCGGTGGTAGGCCCGGCCAGTTCCTCGAGACCGACAGGCACGACGTACGGCCGGTGGGTGACGTATCGCAACCGGGGATTCACTCCTCCAGTCTGCCCGGTTCTCCCCGGCCCTGCACTTCATCACCGGCTCGTAGTCTGGGGGTACTCGAAAGAAATTTCTATCCGTTGTGGTTACGGTGTTTATTAGCTGAGCACCACGAGTTCGCGAGAGGACACGATGACCTCCCACCCGAGTCCCGAGGCGGTCACGGTCGCGTACGCCGAGGTCCCGACGCCCGTCGGCAGGTTCACGTTGGCCGTCACGGAGGTGGGGCTGGTCGCGGCCGGCTGGGGTTCGCGCCCGCGCCTGAAGGACCTGGTCGAGGTTCACGACCCGGATCGCACGGCCGGCATCGTGTCGGAGTTGACCGAATATTTCGCGGGGCGGCGGCGCGTGTTCGAGACGCCGGTCGACTGGCGGTTCATCGCCCCGACGCCGCGCCAGGTGCTCCAGGCGCTGCACCAGGTGCCCTACGGCACCGTCGTCACCTATGGGGAGCTGGCCCGCAGGGCGCAGTCGAGGGTGCCCGCCCGGGGGATCGGTTCGATCATGGGGGCCAACCCCATCCCGATCGTGGTGCCGTGCCACCGTGTGGTGGCGGGTAACGGGCTCGGCGGGTTCAGCGGCGGGGAGGGCGTCGAGACGAAGCGGTGGCTGCTCACCCACGAGGGCTACCTGCAGCCGACGCTGCTCGACCTCTAGCCGGGCGGTCCGCGCGGTCTCGCGGGTGGACCGGCCACACCCCGCGGCTTGTCACACTTGTCGGTGTGGGGAAGCAGCCTGTGATCGCCGTCGTCGGACCGACCGCGGCCGGAAAGTCCGATCTCGCCGTGGATCTGGCGCTCCGGCTGGGCGGGGAGTGCATCAACACCGACTCCATGCAGCTGTACCGGGGGATGGACATCGGTACCGCGAAGCTCGATGAATCCGAGCGTCGCGGCGTTCCGCATCATCTTCTGGACATCTGGGACGTCACGGTGACGGCGAGCGTGGCGGAGTACCAGCGGCTGGTGCGGCCGCTGATGGACCGCATCGACGTGCCGATCCTGGTGGGCGGCTCGGGCCTGTACGTCAGGGCGGCGCTGGACGACCTGGAGTTCCCCGGCACGGACGCCGGCATCAGGGCGGCCCTCGAGGCCGAGCTGGCCGAGCGCGGATCCGGGGTGCTGCACGCGCGGCTGCGGGAGAAGGACCCCGCCGCGGCCGCGGCCATCCTGCCGAGCAACGGCCGCCGGATCGTGCGCGCCCTGGAGGTCATCGAGCTGACCGGGCGGCCCTTCTCGGCCACCATGCCGTCCTACGACGCCGTCTACCCGAGCGTCCAGCTCGGCGTCGAGGTGCCGAGGCCGGTGCTCGACGAGCGCATCGAGCTGCGCGTCCGGCGCATGTGGGAGGCCGGGCTCGTCGACGAGGTGCGCGGGCTGCTCCCGCTCGGCCTGGCGCTGGGCCGTACGGCCGGCAGGGCCCTGGGGTACGCGCAGGTGCTGCGCTTCCTGGACGGCGAGTGGAGCGAGGAGCAGGCCTTCGAGGAGACGGTCAGGGCCACGCGCAGGTTCGCCAGGCGCCAGGAGTCGTGGTTCCGCCGCGACCCGAGGGTGGTCTGGCTGCCCTTCGACGCGCCGGACCTGCTCCAGCAGGCCCTGGATAGGGTTGAGGCATGAGATTCCTCAAGGGGCACGGCACCGACAACGACTTCGTCATCCTCCCCGATCCCGACGGAGCGCTCGACCTGCCTCCGGCCAGGGTGGCGGCGGTGTGTGACCGCAGGGCGGGCATCGGCGCGGACGGCGTGCTCCACGCGGTCAGGACCAAGCTCAGCCCGGAGGTCGCCGACCAGGCCGACCACGCCGAATGGTTCATGGACTACCGCAACGCCGACGGCAGCCTCGCCGAGATGTGCGGCAACGGCGTGCGCGTCTTCGCCCGCTACCTGGTCGACGCGGGGCTGGCCGAGCCGGGCGAGTTCGCCGTGGCGACGAGGGGCGGCACCAAGCGCGTCCGGCTGGCCGCCGACGGCGATGTGACCGTCGACATGGGCAAGCCGGTCGTGCTGGGCTCGAGCGTCACCGTCGTGAACGGTCAGGAGTACCAGGGGCTGCACGTCGACATGGGCAACCCGCACCTGGCATGCGCCATCGGCGACCCGGTCGTGCAGCTCGACCTCACCTACCAGCCCGCCTTCGACCCCGCGGTCTTCCCCAACGGCGTCAACATCGAGCTGCTGAACGCGGTGGGCCCGCGCAGGGCGCTGATGCGGGTGTACGAGCGCGGCTCGGGCGAGACCCGCTCGTGCGGCACCGGCGCGGTCGCCACGGCGGTCGCCGCGGCGCATCTGGCCGGGGAGAGCACCGGCACCTGGACGGTCGAGGTGCCCGGCGGGATCCTGACGGTCACGCTCGACGAGGACACCAGCTACCTGGCCGGGCCCGCCGTGATCATCGCGTCGGGGGAACTGACGATCTGACCCGCACCCCGGAGGGCCCTTGCAGAACGATGTTCTGTTGGGTGATGCTTGCCGCATGGTCGACTCCAAGGGCGCCGCGGCGGCGGTGAAGGGCACCATCGGCAGGCTCGGCGGCGGTTTCATGATCTCCCGCGAGGCCAAGGAGCTGTGCGCGCGGACCGGCCTCGGCCCACGCGAGCTCTACTTCAGGGGTAGGTGCGGGGTCCTCGGCGAGGTCGACGCGGACGTCGTCACCTCCGTCGTGGTCTTCTTCCCGCCGGAGCACGTGCGTGAGAGCTGGGAGGGCGGCCGCAAGCTCCCCGTCGACGAGGCCGTCGCGCTCTACACCGGCGCCTGCCACGCCTGGGGCCGCCGCAAGCTCGGCGCGGTCGAGGGCTGCGACCGCATCGCCCACCTCCTGGAGAAGGTCGCCGGCGCCGCCTCCGTCCTGGGATCCCCGCTGTTCGCGGGCTGGCGGGCGGTGCCGCTGCCCGACGATCCGGTCGCCAGGGCCACCCAGCTCATGCACGTGGTCAGGGAACTGCGCGGCGGCCTGCACGCCGTCGCCGTCCTGGCCATGGGGCTCGATCCGCTGACCGCGGCGCTCGCCACCGACCACGAGGGCACGCCGCTGGGCCTGTCGTCCGGCCAGGACATGGCCCGCTTCATCACCTGGCCCGAGCCGTACCCCGCGGTCGCCGAGCCGGTCGTCGCCCGGCGGCGGGAGGCGGAGGAGCTGACGGACGAGCTGATGGCGCCCGCCTTCGCCGTCCTGACCGACGCGGAACGCGACGAGCTCGTCACCTTGATGCGTTTGGGGCACGTCCGTTGACCTGGCAGACTGGCTGCCCATGGACGTGGACATCTGGGCCTGGGTCGGCGAAACCCAGCAGCAGCTTTCCGAGGCGGGTAACGCCCCGTTCGCCATGGCGCTGGGCGACCTGCCTGCTCAGGCCTACGAGGGTCGATACCCGCAGCTCGACGTGATGGCCCCGGCCATCGCGCAGCAGGCGGAGAGCCTCGGCCTGCCGTGGCTCGAGTTCTACGCCCGTTACTGGCATCTGGTCGGCCGCATCGGCGACAGGGCCCAGGGCGCGGTCGCCATCGACGACGCCGAGGCGCTGCGGGCGTTCGCCCAGCGCGAAGACGTGCGTGACTGCCCGTCGGCTCCCGCGGCCGTGGAGGCGTACGCGATCACCCTCGCCAACGCCGACGGCCCCGGCTACGCCGACGAGCGCCTGGCCGCCCTCGGCCCGGCCATCGAGGCGGTCGAGCCGACCGACCCCGCCTACTCGGGCCTGATCACGCAGTACGTCGCGGCGCTGACCGACGCCGGCCGGGCCGACGAGGCCGTCGCCTACGCCGAGGCCGCCATCCAGCGCCTCGGAGCGGTCAGCCGGGAGGCCGGCTGGGAGCTCGGGGCCGAGAGCTCGCGCGCGCTGCTGGCCGCGGGCCGCGCCGACGACGCGCTGGCCGCCATCCAGTCCGCCGCCGACTTCAAGCCCGACGACCCGGTCGCCAAGCCCCACCGCGAGGGCGTGCGCCGTGCGCTGATCCTCGCCACGCTGGGGCGCACCACCGAGGCCGTCGACGCGCTGCCCGACCTCGACGTCGTCGGCAACCACCCGCGCGACTTCGTCGAGTGGGCGCAGGCCGTCGCTAAGCTGGCCGGCTCGGCGCAGATCACCAACACCTGGCAGCTCGGGCGCGTGCTCCGCCAGTGGATCGACTACTTCGGCATGATGGGCGGCTACCGCGCCCGCGTCGAGCTGGCCCTGGTGGCCGGCGACCTCGCCGTCGACAGGAAGGGCGTCTGGCAGGCCGAGCTGCTGGCCGACCTGGCCGAGCAGGCCTCGGCCGAGCTGCGCGCGGCCGAGGACGTGACCGAGCGGGTCGCCGCCCTGCGCGCCGCCGCCGCGGCCACCACGCCGCCCGAGGCCACGAGCCCGCTGGAGGAGCGCGTCGCCTACTTCGACGCCGCCGACGGCATCAACGCCAACCCCGAGGAGTGGGTCGGCTGGCTGGCCCCGCTGTCCGGCACCGACATCGAGGCCACTCGCCGGCACACCACCACGCTCGGCTTCCTGGGCTACCCCGCCACCGGCGCCGACATCTACTGGAAGATGCTCGTCGACACCGGCGGGGCGGCCACCGCCGACCCGCAGGACGTCGACTTCCTGACCAACCTGCTCGTCGAGGCCCGCCAGGACGAGCGGCTGGAGCAGATGGCCGAGCTGCTGCCGGGCAAGCTCAAGCACCTCGCGCTCGCCAGGCTCCACATCGCCCGCGAGCGGTGGGAGCCGGCCGTCGCCGAGGCCGAGCAGGCGCTGGCCGCGGGTGCCGGCATCGAGGCGCGGCGCGCGCTGGCGGGCGCCAGCCAGCAGCTCGACCAGGACGCCAAGGGCGCCCAGGTGCTGCGCGAGGCTCTCGACACCGACGACATCACCGACGAGGACGTCTGGCGCATGATCGTCATGGCGACCTCGGCCGAAGACTGGGAGACCGTCCGCGTCGGCGCCAAGAAGATCGGCATGCCGGTCAAGTCGGCCGAGGGCCCGATCGAGGAGGAGCTGGGCCTGGTCAGGATCATCCTGCCGGCGCCCGACGGCGGCCAGCGCCAGGTGCTGTCCATCCGCACCGGTCCGGCCACCGCGCGGCTCGCCCTGCCGCAGCCGCGCGGCATGGAGTACAACGCGGGCGACCTGGTCGTCTTCGACCCGCAGCTGCTCGAGCCGGTTCCCGACGACCCGCAGGAGCAGCAGAACTTCGTGCCGCCGTTCGCGGCGGTCCGGATGCTCCGTCCCGGCGGCTACACCAGCTACTTCTTCGACGGCGCCGCGCCGAGCGAGGAGGACTGGGCCGAGTTCACCGAGGTCATGGCCGAGCGCGGCTGGCCGATGTGGGTCTACAGCGACGAGACCTACCAGGTCACCCACCCGACGACCGGCGAGCAGCTGCCCGGCGTGTTCGGCTGGGTCGCGGTGCCGCCCAACGTGTCGGCGGTCGAGGTCGACGCCCTGCTCGACGACGCCACCGAGCGGTGGGTCCACCCGCTGGCCTGGCTCGACCTGGCCAGGGAGGTCGACGTCGAGGTGGAGCGCCACGAGCGGATCGTGAAGGAGTACGGACTCTAGATGCTCGACAGGTTCAGCCTGCGCGGGAAGGTCGCGATCGTCACCGGTGCCTCCTCGGGGCTGGGCGTGGCCTTCGCGCGAGGGCTGGCCGAGGCGGGCGCCGACATCGTGATCGGCGCCCGTCGCAAGGACCGGCTGGAGGAGACGCGACGGCTGGTCGAGCAGACCGGGCGGCGGTGCGTGGCCGTACCGACCGACGTGACCGTCGTCGCCGACTGCGACGCGCTGGTCGCGGCCGCCATGTCCGCGTTCGGCGCCGTCGACGTCCTGATCAACAACGCCGGCATCGGTACGGCGGTGCCCGCCACGCGGGAGACGCCCGAGCAGTTCCGCCAGGTCGTCGACATCAACCTGCACGGCACCTACTGGATGGCGCAGGCCTGTGGCCGGGTCATGCGTCCCGGCTCGTCGATCATCAATGTCGGCAGCATCCTCGGCGAGACGACCGCGGGCCTGCCGCAGGCCGCCTACAGCGCCTCGAAGGCGGCGGTCGTCGGGCTGACCCGCGACCTGGCCCAGCAGTGGACGGGCCGCAAGGGCATCAGGGTCAACTGCCTGGAGCCCGGCTTCTTCCACTCGGAGATGACCGAGGCGTACCCGCCCGGCTACGTGGAGGCGATGCTGGAGGCGCGCGTGCCGATGAAGCGGGTGGGCGAGGCCGCCGAGCTGGTCGCCGCGGCCGTCTTCCTGGCCAGCGACGCCGCCTCCTACGTCACCGGCGTGGTGCTGCCGGTCGACGGGGGTCTGCTCATCACCTGACCGAGCCGGGACTGCCCGCCCAGCCCGATCGGCCCTCGGCCCTGCTCAACTGATCATGCGCCGGGGCGGAGTGGTCAGGGGGCGGCTTGGAGCCGGACGTGCAGGTCGGTGGCGTCGGCGGGGGTCGGCTCGCCGTGCGGATCGGTGACCGCGGTCACGGTCAGGCCGGCGGCGGGGCAGGTTCAGGGCCTCCATGCGCTGGTGAAACGCGGTGGTGGCGATGCCTTGCTCGGCTGCCCGGTGCCGGAGGTGCTGCAGCATGTCCGCTGAGGAGTCGCGTCGGGGATCTCCCTGCGTTTGATACCTGGCTGACCAGATAGTCGAGGTCTTGACCGCTTTAATCCTAGAATTTTACGAATGAAGCGGATGTTGGCGGTTGTGCTGGCCTCGACGGCGATGGTGACGGGGTGCGGCACGTTGGCCGACGTCGACACCGAACCCCAGAAGGCCGCCTCGGGCGACGTCGCCCAGGCGCGCAAGGACCTCGACAAGCTCGAGGTCAAGGGACGGGCGCCGAAGACCGGATTCGAGCGGGAGAAGTTCGGTCCCGCGTGGGCGGACGTCGACCACAACGGGTGCGACACCCGCAACGACATCCTCAAGCGGGACCTGCGCGAGGAGACGTTCAAGCCGGGCACGCACGACTGCATCGTGCTGACGGGCGTCCTCGACGACCCCTACTCGGGCAAGAAGATCACGTTCAGGCGCGGCCAGGACACCAGCTCCGAGGTGCAGATCGACCACCTGATCCCGCTGTCGGACGCCTGGCAGAAGGGCGCGCAGCAGTGGTCGAAGGACAAGCGCAAGGAGTTCGCCAACGACCCGCTGAACCTGCTGGCCGTCGACGGTCCGCTCAACGGCCAGAAGAGCGACGCCGACGCGGCGACGTGGCTGCCGCCGCGCAAGGCCTACCGGTGCGCGTACATCGTCCGGCAGATCCAGGTCAAGACGAAGTACGCGCTGTGGGCGACCGCGGCGGAGAAGGCCGCGATGAAGGACATCCTGTCCGCCTGCTGACCGCCGGGCGGGGCCGAACCTGACGTGCCGGGCCGGCTGGGACCTGACGTGCCGGGCCGGCTGGGACCTGACGTGCCGGGCCGGCTGGGACCTGACGTGCCGGGCGGGGCCGGACCGTCATGCCGTCTCGGCGCTGAGGGCCTGCTTGGTCAGCCTCGCCTGCTGCCTGATCTGGCCCAGCACGACGGGGTTGACGCCCTTCACCGCGAACCTGGACACCATGTCGTCCATCAGCCCGAACGCCCGATCGAGGTCGCCCCTGCGTGCCACGGCGCGGGCCAGGCGGCGCGTCACCATGTTGAGGGTGATGTTGTCGATCGTCGCCTCCCTGGTCACCGCGCCGAGCAACGCGATGCTCTCGGCCGTGTCGGGCGGGCGCACGTGCAGCTTCTTGTCCGCGCCGACGTCCTTGAACTCGCGTTCGGCGTTCAGGCCCTTGACCATCCGGGCGTAGACGGCCAGCGGGTGGTCGCCGTACCTGTCGATGACCTCCTCCAGCGCCTGGTTGCCCGAGCGCAGCGCGGGGGAGTCGGAGCCGAGCAGCGAGAACAGCTTGCCCTGCTCCTCGCCCAGCATCAGCTCGCCCACCTGGTGGTCGTCGGTCGTGACCGGATGCCGCACCCGCACCAGGCAGGCGGCCGAGACGATGCGCGAGCCGTCGGCGCCGATGTACTGCCCGCGCACCTGGTAGTCGCCGGGCTGCTGGAAGTAGTGCCCGTCGCGGCCGTGGCCGATGTAGGCGCTGCGGTACATCGCCGGGTTGCCGGCGTCCAGCCGGATCTGAGGTGAGTCATCCACGCAGTGGCGCATCATCGGGTGGTACAGGACCGTCCTGCCCGACGGCTGCGTGATGGAGATCTGGGTGAACTCGGTGTCGGGATGCAGGTGGCCGTGCGTGGTGCGCGGCGCGTCCGTGGCCGACAGCTTGAGCTCGACGACGACCGGCTCGCCGAAGCCGAAGGACTCCTTCGCCCGCACCTCCAGCCGCAACCCCGAGCGGTCGGCCACCGGCTGCTCGAACGGGTCGATCTCGGCGGCGCCCGTGCCGAACGCGTTGGCGCCCATGGCCACGTCGCGGAAGAAGCCGTGGCGCAGGTGGATCAGCTCGGCGTCGGTGAACTGGAACGGGAAGGCCTGCCAGTAGGCGCGCTCGCCGCCGGGCACGTAGTTCTGCACGTAGTTCATCCACGACAGGTCGCCGAAGCCGCCGTGCGGGCCGAGCGGCTGGGGCGGGCGGGCCAGGTTCTTCTGCCAGGAGTGCAGCAGGTTGAAGGCATGGCCGAGCTCGTGCACGTAGGTGCGCAGCTGGGCGCGCTGCGCCTGCGGCGAGTCGCCCTTGATCGCGTCGTAGAAGACGGCCGCGCCCTGGCGCTGGCAGGCGTCGTTGTAGTCGAACATGATGCCGCGGAAGCCGCCGACGTGCCTGCTCGCCACCAGTAACCACACCCGCCAGGCGGCCTCGTCGCCGAACGAGGCGAACTGCCGGGTCATCGCGTTGTGCAGCTCGGCGTCGTCCCACGCCAGATCCTCGCCGGCGCCGTCCACGGGGATGACGCCCGGCTCGGCGACGCGCAGCTCCACGCCCGCCTCGGCGTACGCCTCCGCCACGGTCAGCACCCGCCGGCCCGAGGGGGTCGGCAGCGAGCCCGTGTCGTAGGACACGAACGGCACCGCCCCCGCCACCGAGTCCTGCTCCAGCAGCACGCTCCTGAAGTACGGCGAGACACGCTCGAGCGGGTAGGTCCTGCCCGCGACCGTCGCGGTGGCCGCCTCGGCGGTGACGGTGACCGTCACGTGCCGGTCGGGAGCGGTGAAGGTGAAGGCGCCCTGCCCCTCGATCCTGTCACCCTGCCGGGTGGTGGAGTGCACGACGAACGAGCCCTGGTAGGCGGTCGTCGCGCCGGTCGTGGTGAACAGGTCACCGCTGAGCCGTCCCGTCGGTCGCGCTCCGTCGACGTCGACCCTCAGGTCGAGCTGGGACTCGCGGTCGTGGCCGCGATACAGGCCGCTGATGGGGGGCATACGAGGAACATTCCCCCGCCCGGTGCGGCTGTCAATGGGCGCCGCGCACCCGCAGGCTCGCCAGCAGCTCCTCGGAGGCCTTGGTGACGGCCTCGACGGCGGCCTCGAAGGCAGCGGCGTTGTGGGCGGCGGGCGCGCGGAAGCCGGAGATCTTCCTGACGTACTGCAGCGCGGCGGCGCGCACGTCCTCCTCGGTGACGTCCTCCGTGTACGGCGGGCGCAGCGTCTTGATGCTTCTACACATGACTCGCACGCTACCTTCCCCGACCGACGTTCTCGGGGCCGGATCGTGAGCACGGCCCGCTAGTATCTCGCCGCGTGAGAAAGGGACTGTTAATCGCGGCAGTGGGCGCGGCGCTCGTCGCCCTGATCGTCGTCGCCACCGGCTTCTCCCGTGTCAGCACCGAACCCGACGAGGTCGTGCTCCACTACGCGGGCGGCACCTTCGAGGCGATCAAGTTCGAGCGCTGCATCAACCCCTCCAGCGGCGCCACCTGGCTCGGCCCTGGTGACACCGACTACCACTACCCCTTCGGCCAGCGGACCTTCGACTTCTCCGGATCGGACGAGGCGGAGTCCGGCGGGATCAGCATCGTGTCGAAGGACAACGTCGAGATGAAGGTCTCGGGCTCGGCGACCTTCACGCTCAACACCGACTGCAAGGTCCTCCAGCAGTTCCACGAGAAGATCGGCCGCAAGTTCGGCGCCTACTTCGACGACGGGGAGTCGCGCGGCTGGACCAAGATGCTCAACTTCTACTTCAAGCAGCCGCTCGACCGGGCGATGGACGCCGCCTCGCAGGAGTTCGAGTGGAAGAAGCTGTTCAACGACCCCACGGTCAAGCAGCAGTGGGAGCAGCGGGTCGGCCAGCTGGCCCGGCAGTTCATCAAGGAGACCGCGGGCGCGGAGTACTTCTGCCAGCCCAACTACGCGGGTGCCGGCGACTGCGGTGACGTGGTGCTGACCATCCAGAAGCCGCAGCCGCCGGACACCCTCATCAACGCCCTGGCCGCCGAGCAGGCCGCCAAGCAGCAGAATCTGGCCCAGCAGCAGATCAACGCCAAGGTGAAGACCGAGCTGGAGTCGATCCAGGACCTGGTCAGGGTGCTCGGGCCGAACGGCGCGATCCTGTGGAAGGCCATCCAGGACGGCAAGGTCGACGTGGTGCCCGTGCCGCAGAACGGCACGATCAACATCACGCCGAAGCGCTGAGGAGGGACCTCACCAGCCGTTGGAGGAGCCCAGCTCGCGGCCGAAGTCGAGGGCGATCTTCCGCATGCCCTCGGCCAGTTCGTCGCGGTCGAGGGCCTCGATGCGCTCGGCGGGGCCCGAGACCGACATGGCGGCCACCACGCGGGCCCCGTCGTTCACCGGCACCGCCAGGCAGTGCACGCCGAGCTCCTCCTCCCCGAGGTCCATGGCGTAGCCCCGGTCCCTGACCGTGGCGAGCTCGGCGCGCATCGCCCCGGCGTCGGTGATGGTGTTCGCCGTGCGCCTGGGCATGCCGGTCCGCTCGAAGACGGCCATGGCCTCGCCGTCCGGGCGGTCGGCCAGCAGCACCTTGCCCACGGCCGTGCTGTGCGGCAGCACCCGCCTACCCACTTCGGCGAACATGCGCAGCCGGCGCGGGGAGGGGACCTGCGCGACGTAGACGATGAAGTCGCCCTCCAGGACGGCGAGGTTGGCGGTCTCGCCCGACAGCTCGACCATCTTGGTCAGGTACGGCTGCGCCCACACCCCCACCATGCGCTCGGCCACCCCGCCCAGCCGTACCAGCGCGCCGCCCAGCGCGTACCTGCGGTCCGACTCCTGCCGCACGTACCCGCGGACCAGCAGCGTCTGCAGCAACCGGTGGATCGTCCCGTACGGCAGGCCGGTGCGGGCGGCGATCTCCGACAGGCCCGCTTCGCCGCCGTGCGCGGCCAGCGCCTCCAGGACGTCCAGCGCCCGGTCGACCGACTGCACGCTCACGCGCGCCTCCCCGCGGGAGCGCCGAGGACCGAGGGCGACACGCCGCGAAGGGAGGCGTCCAGCACCTCGGCCGTGTGCGCCACCCTGATCTGCTCGCCGCGCCGCCGCATCGCCGCCGCGATCTGCATCGTGCAGCCCGGGTTGGCCGACACCAGCAGCTCGGCTCCCGTCGAGCGCACCCGGGCCGCCTTCCTGTCGCCGAGGTCGCGCGCCGCCGCGGGTTGGAAGATGTTGTAGGTCCCCGCCGACCCGCAGCACAGGTCCGACTCGGGGATCTCCCGCAGCGACAGTTCGGGGATGCCGCGCAGCAGTTCCCGCGGCTGCCTCCTGATCCCCTGGGCGTGCGCCAGGTGGCAGGCGTCGTGGTAGGCCACGGTCACCGGCAGCGGATGCCGCTCGGCCACCGGCCCGAGCTCGGCCAGCCATTCGGCCAGGTCGACCGTCCTGATCGCGCGTGCCCGGGCGGCCCACTCCGGCCGGTCGCCGAGCAGCTCCGCGTACTCCTTCATCGACGAGCCGCAGCCCGCCGCGTTCACCACCACCGTGTCCACCCCGGCCCGCTCGAACATCCTGATCGTCCGCCTGGCGAAGCGCCTGGCCTGGTCCGGGCGCCCGGAGTGCACGCTCAGCGCGCCGCAGCACCCCTGGCGCGGCGGGATCACCACGTCGCACCCCTCCAGCGCCAGCACCCGCGCGGTGGCCGCGTTGACCTGGGGGAAGAACTCGCCCTGCACGCAGCCGGTCAGCATCCCGACCACCGCCCTGCGCGGCCCGGCGGCCGTGACGCGGCGCGGCAGCCGCTGCCGCCTGACCGGCGGCGGCGTGAGGGCGACCATCGCGCCCAGGCTCGGATGCGCCCTGTCCAGCAGCGGCTGCAGCCGCCTGGCGAGGCCGAGCGTCGGCCGCAGCGCGCGCAGCCTGCGGGGGTAGGGGAACAGGCCGAACACCAGCCCGCGCACCGCCCGCTCCTGCGGGTCGCGCACGTGCTCGCGCTCCACCACGGCGCGCGTCTGCTCGATCAGCCTGTCGTACTGGACGCCGGAGGGGCACGCGGTCACGCACGCCATGCAGCCCAGGCAGGCGTCGAAGTGTCCCGCCATGGCCGGGGTGAGGGCGGTGCCCTCGACGTGCTGGCCCATCAGGTGGATCCGGCCGCGGGGCGAGTCCATCTCCTCGCCCCACAGCACGTAGGTCGGGCACGTCGGCAGGCAGAACCCGCAGTGCACGCAATCCTTGATCAGCTCGGGGTCCATCCGCTCAGATCCCTCCCACGAACCTGCCGGGAGACATCCTGCGCCCGGGATCGAAACGTTCCTTCACGCGGCGCATCAGCGGCAGCGCGCTGATCTCACCCCACCGGTCCAGGTCCTGGCCCTGGTACGGCGGCGCGGCCAGCACCGTGACCCTGCCGCCGCACGTCCCCAGCCGCTCCCGCAGCGCCGCCACGGCCGCGGCCAGCCGCTCGCCGCCACCGAGCCACAGGGCTCCCGAGGCCAGCGAGCCGCGGGCCGTCGCGCCGAGACCGAGCGTCGCGCTCAGCACCTCGTCGGCGCGCGAGGCCGGGAAACGCACTTCCAGCAGCACCTCGTCGTCGGGCAGCGCCCCCCACCACGACGGGGCGCGGTCCTCGACCACGGCCGTGCCGCCGGAGGTCGCGCCGTCGACCAGGGCCGCGACGGCCCGCGCGCGGGGCTCGGCCGCGGTGCCCTCCACCAGGACCGCCAGCTCGGCCGCCGCCTCGTCGCCCGCCCGGTCGACCTCGATGGCCGCCGGCTCGGCCTGGGCGGCGGCCAGGGCCCGCAGGAGATCGGCGCCCTGTCCGGCCCGCGGGGCGGGGAAGCGGACCCAGCGCCGCTCGGCGGCGACCGGGTGGAGCCGGAAGGTCGCCTCGGCGATCACGCCGAGCGTGCCGTAGGAGCCGGTGAAGAGCTTGCCGAGGTCGTAGCCGGCGACGTTCTTTACCACCTTGCCGCCCGAGTGGGCGACGGTGCCGTCGGCCAGCACGACGGTGATGCCGATGAGCAGGTCGCGGGCGGTGCCGTACCGGAAGGCGCGGGGCCCGGCCGTCGCGGTGGCGAGGGTGCCGCCCACGGTGGCGCCCGCCACCGGGACGTCGAGCGCCAGCTCCTGACCCCGCGCGGCGAGGACGTCGGCGAGCGCGTCCATGGTGACGCCCGCCTGCGCCTTCGCCACCAGGTCGCCGGAGGCGTGCTCGACCACCCGGTTGAGGCAGCAGGTGTCGAGCAGCACGTCGCACCGCTCGGGCGGCGGCCCCCAGTGCAGCTTGGAGCCCCCGCCGACGGGCACGACCGCGAGGTCGTCCGCGGCGGCCGCCTTCAGGACGGCGGCGACCTCCTCGGTCGTCTCGGGCAGCGCGACCCAGCGCGGGCGTACGCCCGCCACCTCGTCGCCGGGGTCCGCCTGCCTGACGGTGACCCCGCTCGGCATCACCACTGCTCCGCCTTTCCCGACTCGACCAGCGGGTGCACGCCCTTGCGCACGCCCGGCACCTCCCCGCACAGGCGCGGCGTGGGGAACACCTTGCCCGGGTTCGACAGCCCGCGCGGGTCGAAGGCGCACCTGACCAGCTGCATGGTGTCGAGATCCTCCGGCGAGAACATCCGCGGCATGTACCTGGCCTTGTCGACGCCGACGCCGTGCTCGCCGGTGATCGAGCCGCCGTGCTCGATGCACAGGTCGAGGATCCGGCCCGAGACGATCTCGGCCCGCTCGCCCGCCCCGGGCTCGGCGTCGTCGAACAGCACCAGCGGGTGCAGGTTGCCGTCTCCGGCGTGGAAGACGTTGGCGACCTTGATGCCGTGCTCGCGGGAGAGCCTGTCGATGCCGGCCAGCACCTCGGGCAGCGCCGTGCGCGGCACCACCCCGTCCTGCACGATGTAGGCGGGGCTGATGCGCCCGACGGCGGCGAACGCCGACCGGCGGCCCTTCCAGATGGCCGCCCGCTCCTCGGGCCCCGCGGCCACCCGCAGCTCGAAGGCGCCCGAACAGATCTTCTCCAGCTGTTCGAACTGCCTGTCGACCTCCACCCGCGGCCCGTCCAGCTCCACGATCAGCACCGCGCCCGCGCCCTCCGGGTAGCGGCAGGCCACGGCGGCCTCGGCGGCGGCGATGGCCAGCGCGTCCATCATCTCGATCGCGGCCGGCACGATGCCCGCCGCGATGATCGCCGAGACCGCCTCCCCGCCGCGCTCGATGCCGTCGAAGGCGGCCAGCACCGTGGTCACGGTCTCGGGGGCGCGGCTGAGCCGTACGGTGACCTTGGTCGTGATCCCCAGCGTGCCCTCCGAGCCGATGAACGCGCCGAGCAGGTCGTAGCCGGGGTCGCGGCGGTCCAGCACCACGATGTCGCCGTCGGGCGTGACGATCTCGCAGGCCTCGACGTGGTTGACGGTGAAGCCGTACTTCAGGCAGTGCGCGCCGCCGGAGTTCTCCGCCACGTTGCCGCCGATCGAGCAGATCTGCTGGCTGGAGGGGTCGGGCGCGTAGTAGTAGCCCTGGTCGCGGACCGCCTCCGTGATCGCCAGGTTCGTCACGCCCGGCTCCACGACCGCCCGGCGGTTGGGCAGGTCGATCTCGAGGACGCCGCGCATCCTCGAGGTGACGATCAGCACGCCGTCGGTGCGGGGGAGCGCGCCGCCGGACAGGCCGGTGCCCGAGCCGCGCGCCACGAACGGCACGCCGTGCTCGTTGCACAGCCTGACCACCGCCGCGATCTGCTCGGCGCTCTCCGGCAGGACGACGACGCCGGGCATGGCCCGGTGATAGGTGAGGCCGTCGCACTCGTAGGTGCGCAGCCGCACCGGGTCGGTGATCACCGAGTCCGCGGGCAGCAGCGCGCGCAGGTCCTCGGTGAGCGCGGTCGAGATCATGGTCACCTCCCCGGGACCGGTCGCCGACGCCGGCCCCGGTGCAGAAAGCTACGGCATGCGGGCATAAGCGGGGAGAGTGAGGAACTCGGCGAAGTCGTCGTCGAGCGCGACCTCCTTGAACAGCGCCTCCGCCTGGCCGTACAGGTGCTCGTCGTAGCCGGGCTCGGCGGCGATCCTGGCGAGCTCCTCCGCGATGATCCGCTCGACCAGCTCCTTGGTCACCGGCTGCCCGGTGTCGGCGAGCGTGATGCCGTTGTGGATCCACTGCCAGATCTGCGAGCGGGAGATCTCCGCGGTGGCGGCGTCCTCCATGAGGTTGTGGATCGCGACCGCGCCGAGCCCGCCCATCCAGGCGGCCAGGTAGCGCAGGGCGACGTCGACGTTGTTGCGCAGGCCGTTCTCGGTGATGTCGCCCGGGGTGGCGGAGACGTTGAGCAGGTCGGCGGCCGAGACCTCGACGTCCTCGCGCAGCCTGTCGAGCTGGTTGGGGCGGTCGCCGAGCACCGCGGTGAAGACCTCGCGGCAGATCGGCACCAGGTCGGGGTGGGCCACCCACGAGCCGTCGAAGCCGTCGCCGGACTCCCGCGTCTTGTCGGCCCTGACCTTGTCCAGCGCCACGGCGTTGACCTCGGGATCCCTGCGGCTGGGGATGAAGGCCGCCATGCCGCCGATGGCGTGGGCGCCGCGCTTGTGGCAGGTGCGCACGAGCAGTTCGGTGTAGGCGCGCATGAACGGGGCGGTCATCGTCACGGCGTTGCGCTCGGGCAGCAGGAACTCCCGGCCCCTGGTGCGGAACTTCTTGATGACGCTGAACAGGTAGTCCCAGCGTCCGGCGTTGAGTCCGGCGGAGTGGTCGCGCAGCTCGTAGAGGATCTCCTCCATCTCGAAGGCCGCCGGATAGGTCTCGATCAGGACGGTCGCCCTGATGGTGCCGTTGTCCAGGCCGAGGGCGCGCTGGGCGTGCACGAAGACGTCGTTCCAGAGGCGGGCCTCCAGGTGTGACTCCATCTTCGGCAGGTAGAAGTACGGCCCCTTGCCCTTGGCCAGTTGCCTGGAGGCGCAGTGGAAGAAGTACAGGCCGAAGTCGAACAGCGAGGCCGAGACCTGCTGACCGTCGACCAGGGCGTGCTTCTCGTCGAGGTGCCAGCCGCGCGGCCGCACGACGATCGTGGCCAGCTCCGCGTCGGGCTTGAGGGCGTAGCTCTTGCCGCCGGTCTCGAAGTCGATCGTGCGGTCGAGCGCGTCGCGCAGGTTGAGCTGCCCGCTGACGCAGTTGTCCCAGAGCGGGGAGTTGGCGTCCTCGAAGTCGGCCAGCCACACCTTGGCGCCGGAGTTGAGGGCGTTGATGGTCATCTTGCGGTCGACCGGCCCGGTGATCTCGACCCTGCGGTCCTCCAGGCCGGGGGCGGGCGGCGCGACCCGCCACTCGCCCTCCCTGACCTGCTTGGTCTCGGGCAGGAAGTCGAGCGTGCCGCCGGCCGCCAGCTCGGCCTGCCTGGCCTGCCGCGCCTCGAGGAGCTCCAGGCGCCTCGCGTCGAACCTCCGGTGGAGCTCCGCCACGAAGGCCAGCGCCTCCGGCGTGAGGATCTCCTCGAACCGGTCGTGCATGGGGCCGGTGATCTCCATAGGAGCCTCTTTCCGCATTGTGGAAAATAAGTTCTGGATTATGGAAGTGACGCTACTTCACAGGGTTGGTCCGGGACAAGGTAAGGGCGATCCCCGATGCTGCCTTTCCCATCGCCGGAGCAGCATGGAGACATGAGGACGAAAGGCCTGGTGGCCCTGGGTGCGCTGGTGTTGGCCACGACCGCGTTGACCGGCTGCGGCAGTGGATTCATGGCGATGAGCGGGCCCGCCGACGAGAAGACCGAGACCTACGAGGTGAAAGACAAGGTCGCGGTTCTGGACGTGATGAGCGGCGCCGGCGACATCGTGATCAACGAGACCGGCAGGACCGGGATCAAGGTCACCGAGAAGCAGCACTGGCGAGACCACGAGCCCGAGACCACGCACGAGGTGAAGGGCGACACCCTTGAACTGCGCTACGACTGCGCGCGCGGCGACAGCTGCTGGGTGGACTACACGATCGAGGTGCCGAAGGGCCTGCGGATCGCGGCCGAGGCCGGGTCGGGCGACGTCACGATGCGTTCCCTGACGGGCGAGGTCGAGGCCAAGGCGGGCTCGGGCACGATCGACGCCAACAACCTCGGCGGCAAGCGCGTCCTCGCGGAGACCGGCTCGGGCGGCGTCGAACTGAGGTTCACCAACCCGCCCGACAGCGTCGAGGCGCAGGCCGGCTCCGGCGACGTCACGCTCTACCTGCCCAACGTCCCCTACGACGTCGTCACCGAGGTCGGTTCCGGCGACGCCCAGGTGAAGGTGACCGACGACTCGAACTCGCCGCGCAAGGTCAGCGTCCGCACGGGCTCGGGCGACGCGCGCGTCCTGCCTCGTTGACCGGTTCCGCAGTCTCGTCGACGTCGGCCTGCCTCGTTGATTAACCAGGTGACTGACCGGCCGGCCGTCGGGGATGATTCTGAGACATCCGAACGTTGCCTCCTAGAGATGACACGAATGCACAACGACTCCCGTACTCGCTACACGCGTGACTCCGCCGCCACCTTCGCCACCGACGACGTCGAGATCGGCGAGCTGGATCTGGAAGAGCGCCATGCGCTCCGCCGTGTGGCGGGCCTGTCCACCGAACTCCAGGACGTCACCGAGGTCGAGTACCGCCAGCTACGGCTGGAGCGGGTCGTCCTCGTGGGCGTGTGGACCTCAGGCACGGCGGCCGAGGCGGACAACTCGCTCCTGGAGCTCAAGCTCCTGGCCGAGACCGCCGGCTCGGAGGTCCTCGAGGGCCTCATCCAGCGGCGGCAGAGCCCCGATCCGGCCACCTACATCGGCTCGGGCAAGGCGCTCGAGCTGCGCGACGTGGTCGAGGCGACCGGCGCCGACACCGTGATCTGCGACGGCGAGCTGAGCCCCGGCCAGCTCCGCCAGCTCGAGGAAGTGGTGAAGGTCAAGGTCATCGACCGCACGGCGCTGATCCTCGACATCTTCGCCCAGCACGCCAAGAGCCGCGAGGGCAAGGCCCAGGTCGAGCTGGCCCAGCTGCAGTACCTGCTGCCGCGCCTGCGCGGCTGGGGCGGCAACCTGTCCAGGCAGGTCGGCGGTCGCGCCGCCGGCGGCGTGGGCATCGGCGGTCGCGGTCCCGGTGAGACCAAGATCGAGCTGGACCGGCGCCGCATCCGCGAGCGCATGGCCAAGCTCCGCCGCCAGATCGCCGGCATGTCCACCGCGCGCGAGACCATGCGCGCGCACCGCTCGGGCCGCGAGGTCCCGGCCGTCGCCATCGCCGGCTACACCAACGCGGGCAAGTCCTCGCTGCTCAACCGCGTCACCGGCGCGGGCGTGCTGGTCGAGGACGCGCTGTTCGCCACCCTCGACCCGACCGTGCGCAGGGCGCGCACGCCGGAGGGCAGGCTGTTCACGATCGCCGACACCGTCGGGTTCGTCCGGCTGCTGCCGACCCAGCTGGTCGAGGCGTTCCGCTCCACGCTGGAGGAGGTCGCCGACGCCGACCTGATCCTCCACGTCGTCGACGGCTCGCACCCCGACCCGGAGGGCCAGCTCAGCGCGGTCCGCCAGGTCTTCTCCGAGATCGACGGCGCGCTCGACGTGCCCGAGATCGTGGTGATCAACAAGGCCGACGCCGCCGACCAGGACGTGCTCGACAGGCTGGTCAGGGCCGAGCGCAACAGCGTCGTCGTCTCCGCCCGCACGGGCGAGGGGATCGGCGAGCTGACGGCCATGATCGAGAGTCAGCTGCCGGTGCTCGACCACGAGGTGTTCCTGCTCGTGCCGTACGGCAGGGGGGACCTGATCTCCCGCGCGCACACGGAGGGTGAGGTGATCTCCGTCGAGCACGTGGGCGACGGCACCGTCCTCCACGCTCGCGTGCCGTCGAGCCTCCTGCACGAACTGGTGGAGGTCGGCAAGCCCGTCGAACGGGTCTGAGCTGCGAGAATCGCGCGGGGATTCCCCGCGCGATTCTCACATTTTCGGGCAAAACCACGGTGGTCCTTGAACGTTTGGATTGCTACCATAAGTCAAGCCTTACCGACACTGATGGCGCGGGTATCGAGATGGCTGCTGCGAGTGATGTCACCTGCGGGGGCCGAAAGGGACGGACGGGGCCGAGCTGCTCCAAGAGGCGCAGACGCCGTTGTGATGCGCGGGCTTTCTTCCGAATAACCCTGTACAGCAAGCCGACCTGTGAAATAACGTAACTGAACTGAAATCGTCGGATCATGAGCCCGGCGACCGGTCACCGCACGATCGCTGCGGATGAGAGCAGGAGACCCCCGATGTCGGCCGGACCCGGAGCGGACTCAGTGGGCGCGGTAGCCGCCGCTCGCTCTCCGCTGCCTGTGTGCGGGGTGGTGCGATGACCGTTCGGCTGCTCACCAACATCGGCCGCATGTGGACGGGCAACGACGTCATCAGCAATGCGGCCCTCCTCGTTCACAACGACCGCATCGCCTGGGTGGGCCGTGCGGCCGACCTCCCGCAGAGCGTCCCCGGCGTCGTCGACGACATCGTCGACGTCGACCAGGTCGAGAACCTCAGCGGCGCGCTCGTCACCCCCGGCCTGATCGACGCGCACACCCACCCCGTCTACGCCGGCAACCGCTACGCCGAGATGGCCATGCGCTCCAGCGGCTCCTCCGCCTCGGCGATCAACGCGGCGGGCGGCGGCATCGGCTCCACCGTCACCGTGACCCGCGGCACCGACCCGTGGACGCTGTGCAACGGCGTGCGCGAGCGGCTGCGCTCCTGGCTGCTCAGCGGCACCACCACCGTCGAGGCCAAGACCGGCTACCACCTCACCCGCGACGGCGAGCTGGCCGACGTGCGGCTCCTGCGCGAGCTGGAGAAGGAACCGATGATGCCGCGCGTGCACGTCACCTTCCTGGCCGCGCACGTCGTGCCGCCCGAATACTTCGGCCGCCAGCGCGACTACGTCGAGGCCGTGGGCGCGTGGTGCGCCGACGCGGCCGCGGCCGGCGCCGACAGCGTCGACGTCTACTGCGACGAGGGCCACTTCACCACCGAGGAGTCGCGCTGGGTGCTGGCCTCGGGCCGCAACGTCGGGCTGCTGCCGCGCGTCCACGCCGGCGCCTTCAGCCGCCGCGGCGCCGTCCAGCTGGCCGCCGAGCTCGGCTGCGCCTCCGCCGACCTGCTCCACCACACCTCCGACGAGGACATCGCGGTCCTGTCCCGCTACGGCGTGCCCGCCGTGCTCTGCCCCGCCACCGCGATGCAGCGCGGCAGCCTCCCGCCGGTCCGCCGCATGATCTCCCAGGGCGTCACCATCGCGCTCGGCAGCGACCACAACCCCGGCCACTGCGGCATCACCTCCATGTCGCTGGTCATCAGCCTGGCCGTGGCGGCGTTCGGCATGAGCGTCGGCGACGCGCTGCGGGCGGCCACGCTCGGCGGCGCCACCGTGCTCGGCGCCCCCGACAGGGGCGTGCTGGCGCCCGGACGGCTGGCCGACATCGTGCAGTGGGACGCCGACCACGAGGGCGCCTTCGCCTGGTCCTTCGGGCTGAAGCCGCGCCGGGTCTGGCGGGGCGGCACGCCGGTCCAGTAGCTACTCTCTGGGTATGCCGCCCCCCGTCGCGATCGTCACCGACTCCACGGCCTACCTGCCCGCCGTTCCGCCCGGGGTGACGGTGGTGCCGCTCCAGGTGATCGTGGGCGGCCGGCCGTACGACGAGGGCACGCAGACCGGCATCGGCGAGTGGACTCCCGTGACCACCTCCCGGCCCGCGCCCCACCGCTTCGCCGCCGCCTACGCGGCGGCCTTCGCCGCCGGCACCCCTGGGGTCGTCTCCGTGCACCTGTCCGGCGACCTGTCCGGTACGGCCGAGGCGGCCAGGCTCGCCGCCGAGGAGGCTGCAGGGCCGGTCCAGGTGGTCGACAGCAGGTCCATCGCCATGGGGCTGGGCTTCCCCGTCCTGGCCGCGGCCAGGGCCGCCGCGGCGGGGCGGCCCCTCGACGAGGTCGCGCAGGTGGCCGCCAGGTCGGCCGCGCGCACCCAGACGTACTTCTACGTCGACACGCTGGAGTACCTGCGCCGCGGCGGACGCATCGGAGCCGCGGCCACACTGGTCGGCTCGGCGCTGGCGATCAAACCGCTGCTGCACCTGCAGGGCGGCCGGATCGTGCCGCTGGAGAAGGTCCGGACGACGGCGCGCGCCATCGCCCGGCTGGAGGACCTGGCGGTGCAGACGGCCGGGACCGAGCCGGTGGACGTGGCCGTCCAGCACCTGTCGGCCCAGGGACGCGCGGAGGCGCTGGCCGAGCGGCTGACGAAGCGGTTGCAGCGGCTGGTACGGATGAGCGTGGTCGAGGTGGGAGCGGTGATCGGGGTCCATGTGGGGCCGGGCGCGCTGGGCATCACGGTGTCGCCCACCTCGTGACCGAGGCCGTCCCCGGCCTGGTTGCGCCGGGGTTTCTGCTTTGTGACACGGGTGTGTGGCGGCGTTGGGCGGTTCGGCCGGGTTGTGTCCAGACGTCCCGCCGTCTGACCCGGCCGCACAGCGGCGTTCGTCTCCTCGACCGGCGTTTCCAGACGTCCCGCCGTCTGATCCGGAACCCGCGGGCGTTCGGCCTCTCGGCCTGCGGTTCCAGACGTCCTGTCGTCTGATCCGGAGCGCCCGCAGGCGTTCGGCCTCTCGGCCTGGTTGTCCACAGGCGTCTCGACTCACTGACCCTGTTGTCCACAGAACCAGGTTCGGTGAGCGGCTTGAGGGCGTGCCGGGCCTACCTTCTCGAGTTGTGCGGAACTCGGAGGAGAACGTTGAGCGGGCAGTGGCCGCACGCCGGCTACGGCGGGCCACCTCGATGCCCTCCTCCGGCATGCGCGTCCCTCAGAGCCGCGCGGGAACCGCGCTACCCTCAGCCAGCATCCCACCCACCCCTTCGGACCCTTCGGGCTCTCGTCGGGCGGCGGGCCTCGCCCTGCCTTCCTCTGCCACTCCCGACTCCAGCCCCGGCGTTGTGGCGTCCACCGAACCCATCGGCCCCAGGGGCGATGTCCTGCTACACCCGGGTGCCTTCGCGCCACCCGCGCCTGGCGATGTCCTGGCCTCTGCCTCAGTCCCAGGCCGGACACCTGGCGACGCTCTGCCCTCAGCGGCCCCCCTTGCCCCTCACCGAGCAACGAACGACACCGAGCCGATCGCTGCCCCCTTCGGCCGCCACCGAGCAACCAGAGGCGCCGATCTGGCCTCAGCGTTCTCGGAGCCGGGCGGAGCACGCAATGACGCCGGGCCTGCTCCTGCCGTCGGTGGCCACGCTAGGACAGCGGGTGACGCGCTGCCCTCCGTGGCCGCCGTCGGCCTCCATCGCCCGGTGGGAGATGCCGGTCTGGCCTCGGCCGCCTTCGACGCGCGCGGGGCGCGTGGTGATGCAGGGCCGCTTCCTGCCCACGTCGATCACTCTCGGGGGGCGGGTGACGCGTTGCCTCCCGTGGCCGCCGTCGGCCCCCACCGCCCGGTGGGAGACGCCGGTCTGGCCTCAGCCTCCTTCGATCCGCGCCGGGCGCGTGGTGATGCAGGGCCGCTTCCTGCCCACGTCGATCACCACCGGCCACAGCGAGTCGCCGATCTGACCACGGTGTCCGTCAACCCGCGCCAGTCAGGCGGCGTTGTCGAGTCGATCGCTGTCCCCTTTGGCCGCCGGCGGACAGCCGACGATGTTGATATAGCCGGGGTCTCCATCGACCAGCGCGCGGCAGACCGGGATGGTGAGTCAACCGCCACCTTCGCCTCCCACCGGAAGCCGTTTGATGCCCAACTCACCGCACATGGCACCCCAGCCACCCCTGATCTCCACCACGCGAGCGGCGACGACCGGCACTACTTGCACCCCGCGGTCTTCTCGCTCTCAGCACCAGACGGCCACCGCTCAGCACCGGACGACCGTCTCTCAGCACCGGACGGCCACCTCTCAGCACCGGACGACAACCCGCCTCCGCGGGAGAAGCCGGCCGATGCCCGGGTGCACCCCTACGACCGCCGAGTCGTCCGCCGGCCGAGCGGCAGAACACCGGATGACCTCACCATCCCCGCCCCCGAGCAGACCGACGAGTTCCTTCACTCACCCGCCACCGTCGACCCCGGACACCGCAACGACTGGGATCCCGCCCCACGAATGGGCCAGACCGACTCTGACAGCATCTCCCCGCCCGTCCCGTCCTCTTTCGCCGCCTTCCGCGCCGCCGTCACCGCGCAGGCACCCGCCCTCGACCCCGGGCGTCCGGGCCTGCGCGTCCTCCTCGTTCTCGGTCTCATCGCCGCCGTCGCCGGCGGGATCTACGCCTGGCGGTCCAGCCCCACCCCAGAACCCCTGGCCGCCCCACCCCCGATCAGCGGCTCCGCCGCGCCCCCGGCCGCGGTCGTCAGCCCCACGCCCACCTCGTCGGTCCTGGTCCACGTCACGGGCAAGGTACGCAAGCCCGGTGTCTACACCCTCCCCGGCGGCTCGCGTGTCGCCGACGCCGTCGAGGCGGCGGGCGGCGCACGTACCGACACCGCTACCCCGTCGGTCAACCTCGCCAGACGCCTGGTCGACGGCGAACAGATCGTCGTCGGCGCCCCAGGCGGCGTCAGCCAGGGCGGCATGGTCGCCGCCCCACCCGGCTCGGACCTGCTCGACCTGAACACCGCCACCCCCGACCAGTTGGAGCAGTTACCAGGAGTGGGCGAGGTGCTCGCCGCCAGGATCGCCGAGTTCCGTGCGACCCACGGCGGATTCCGCAGCGTCGACCAGCTGCAGGAGGTAACCGGCATCGGCGAGAGAAAGTACGCCGACTTGAAGGACAAGGTCCGTGTCTGACGCCGTTCGGGCGGCCCGGAGGTGACGAAACGACATGCCGCCATCGAAATGGACCGCGCTGTGGTCGCCAGTCCAGAGCGCTCAGAACGGCCGGCCGGCAAGGAGGCCCCATGAAGATTCAGCCCTCCAGCCAGAGGACCCCCGTCCTGAATGGTCAGCCACCTTCTCGGTGGTCCTGGTCCCGCCCGCGCTCGCCTCCTGGGCAACCGCACTGGTCCTCTTGGGCTGCCCCGCACCGGTGGGCTGGGCCTGCGCGGTGGCCGCCGCGCTGGGTGCCGCGGCGATTCCTCTCACTGTTGCCTTCCTGCGCACCCACCGGCGTCCGCACCTCAACGACGTCGCCAGGATCGAGGACGCACAACACCCCCGCATTGGCCAGTCAGAGGGCGCACAGCGTCAGCCCCTTGCCTCGCCAGAGCTCCTACAACACCGGCCTCTGGGTTCACCACAGGGCGTACAGCATCAACCCCTTGGTTTGCCGGAGCATGGACCACACCCACCTCTGGGTCCGTCAAAGGGCGCTCAACGCCTTGGTCCGCCAGGTCAGCGCCATGTCGGCGATCGACACACCCTCTTCACCCTCGCCCGGCAACTCTGGACGCGCCGGACCCGCCAGCCGGCGAACCACCGCCACAGGAAGGACCCCCAGCGCATCTGGATGAATGTCGCCATCGCCGTCCTCGGCTGCGTCGCCGCCACCAGTGCCGGTGTCGCCTTCCGGGTGCACGCCGTCACCACCGGCCCGGTGGCCGAGCTCGCCGCGAAGGAGGCGACCGTCCACGCCGACATCGTGCTCACCGGTGATCCCCGCGTGCGACGTGCCAAAGCCGCCTTCCACGGCGACAGTGTGGTGGTCGAGGCCACGATCGAATCCCTCGACACCCCGGCAGGACGGCTCGCCGTCCACAGCCCTGTCGTGGTGTTCGGATCGGGCGGCGCGTGGCGGCCGCTTCTGCCCAGCCAGCGCCTGCGCGTGACGGGCAGGCTGGGCACCGCCGAACCGGGCGAGCTGGTCGGCGCCGTGCTGCTCGTCCGGGGCCCGCCGGTGGTCCTGTCCGCGCCATCGGCCCTGCAGACAGTGGCCGGTGACCTGCGTGCGGGCCTGCGACGTGCGACGGACGTGCTGCCGCCCGACCAGCGTGGCCTGCTTCCCGGACTCGTCGTGGGTGACGAGTCGCGCATGGACCCGAACGTCAGCGCCGACTTCAAGGACGCCGGGCTCAGCCACCTGACCGCTGTCAGCGGAGCCAATCTCGCGATCATGTCGGGCGCGGTGGTGGCGCTGTCCAGGCTCGCCGGGATGCCGCTCGCCGTACGGGCGGGGCTGGCGGCGGTCGCCATGCTCGCGTTCGCGGTCGTGGCCCGCCCTTCGCCGAGCGTGTTGCGGGCGCTGCTGATGGGGCTGGTCGGAGCGGTCGCCCTGGGCACCGGTCGCGCGCGGGACGGCGTCGCGGCACTGGCGGGCACCGTGCTGCTGTTGATCATGTTCGATCCCGGTCTGGCCCGCGAGTACGGCTTCGCGCTGTCGGTCTGCGCCACGGGCGGCATCCTGCTGCTCGCCCCCCGCTGGCGAGACCGGCTGTCGGCCAGGATGCCGCGCTGGGCCGCCGAGGCCGTGGCCGTACCGGCGGCGGCGCAGGCGGCGGTGACCCCCGTGCTGGTGCTCATGGCCGGGCAGGTGCAGCTGGCCGCGGTTCCGGCCAACCTGCTGGCGGGGCCCGCGGTGGCACCGGCGACCGTGATCGGGTTCGCGGCGACGCTGGTGGCGCCCGTCTCGATGGAGTTGGCGCGGCTCCTCGTGCTCCCCGCGGGCTACGCGGTCGGCTGGATCATCGCCGTGGCCGAGCACGCCGCCCGGCTTCCACTGGCCGAACTGCCGTGGCCGGGCGGCCTCGCCGGGCTGCTGCTGCTCGGTGGGGCCGCCGCGGTGGCCATACCGCTGCTGCGGCGCGCGGGGACTCGCAGCATCGTCCTGGTCATGGGTACGGCGGGCCTGGCCGCCGTACTCGTGGCCGGGCCGGTGATCGCCCCGTGGCCGCCGCCGCGCTGGCTGTTCGTGGCATGCGACGTCGGGCAGGGCGACGCTCTCGCGGTCGCCGCGGGCCAGGGACGAGCCGTCGTCGTCGACACCGGACCTGATCCCACCCTGGTCGACCGCTGCCTGCGCGACCTGGCGGTCCGGGAGATACCGCTCCTCATCCTCACCCATCCGCACCGCGACCACGTCGGCGGTCTCGACGGCGTCTTCAGGTCGGGACGGCGCGTCGGCGCGGTCATCGTCAGCCCCGGTCGCGCTCCGGTCGGCGAGTCCGCCCGCATCTCGAGGGACCTCAGCAGGCGCCGCATCCCCGAATGGGTCGCGGCACCGGGCGCCCGCTGGCGGTTCGGCCCCTCCGAGCTGAACGTGCTCGGCCCCGCTCCGGGCTCCCTGCCCAGCGGGCCGGGCGAAGGGAGCGTGATCAACAACGAGAGCGTGGTTCTCCTCGTGCGCTGGGCGGCGGGCTCCATGCTGCTCAGCGGCGACGTCGAGACGGAGGCGCAGGTGCAGCTGCTGCGAGCGGGACTGCCGCGCGCCGACCTCATCAAGGTCCCCCACCATGGTTCGGTACGGCAGGACCCTCGCTTCCTCGCGGCCATCGGGGCGAGGGCGGCGTTGATCAGCGTGGGGTCGGACAACGGGTACGGGCATCCGTCCCCGCGCACGGTGGGGTTGCTGCATCGGCTCGGCATGCGCGTGCACCGGACCGACCAGTCGGGCGCCCTGGCGGTCATCGACCAGTCGGGCCGCCTCGCGGTGGTGTCCAAGGGGCGGCCCGATGGATGACCTGCGGCTTCTGCTGGATCCAGGTCTCGTGGAGGTGCCGCCAGCGCAGGCCGTGAGGAGCGGCGGCGTCACGGACGAGGACCACCGTGGCACGGCGGTCGCGCGGATCGGGTCCGAGGTGGTGCTCGTCGTAGGTGGCGACCACCACGGTCCCGGCGTCGGCCACCACCGTGACGTTCCAGATCTCGATCGTGAGGGCGGGCGCGGCGCCGTGCGCGGGTTCGATCATGGCCAGCAGGTGAGGCATGGTCAGCGTCTCGCCGTCCGGGGTGACGAAGGTGAAGTCGGGTGTGTGGGCGGAGGTGAAGGCGTCGAGGTCGGTGCGCGGGCCACGTCCGGTGAGCCAGCGTTCGATGACCTCGTGGTGGCGCTCGACCTCGGCTCTGGCCGCCTCCAGGGTCGCTTCCAGGCGGAGTGCGGAGGAGGTGGGGTCCGGGGTCGTGTCGGATTCCATGCTGGTCTCGGCTTTCGCGGTAGTGGGTCAGTTGATCTTCATGAGCGGGTCGCCCGTCGCGGTAGAGGCGCTGATGGGCAGGTTGGTCAGCAAAAGGAGCAGGCAGGGGCCACAGGACGGGGACGTGGTCAGCAGGGCGGCGGGCGTCCCTGGGGCGGCGTCTCGAAACGTGGGGTTTCGAAGTGCGATGTCCTGAAGCGCAGGGTCCCCGGCCGCCTCCACACCCGTCTTGGTCTCCGCGCAGGGCGGTTGCATGTGCCTGTCGTACTCAGGAGTGGGGCGGCCGGACGTTCCCGCAGCCGCGGGTGGCAGTGCGCAGCGGTCTCCTCCTCCGCAGACCCAGTGACAAGGAGCGCAGCGGTCTCCTCCTCAGCAGACCCAGTGACAAGGAGCGCAGCGGTCTCATCCTCCGCATACCCGGTGACAACCCGTCGAAGAGAGCGGAGGGAGCGGCGGTCAGGGGGCGAGGTCGTGCCAGGGGCGGGCGGCGATCCAGTCGTGGAGCCGGGTGAGGCGGATGCCGAGGGCGGCTTCGAGTTCGGCGGGGTTGAGGCCGTAGACGTCGCCGTCGTTCTCCGCGACCCAGCGGTAGGTTCCGGCGACGCCTTCCGCGGTGGGTGCTCCGAGCGCGTGGGTCAGGGCCTTCTCGAACTCGTCGACGTCCTGGGCGACGAACCGGACGGGACGGCCGAGGACTGTGGCGAAGGCGGTGGCGAGCATCGGCCCGGTCACCACGTCCGGGCCTCCGACGTCGAGGGAGAGGGCGGATGGGGTGGTCAGCGGTTGGATGAGGGCGGCGACGGTGGCGGTGGCGAGGTCGTCGTGGCTGAGCCAGGCGACTCGGGCATGGACCGGCAACGGGTAGCGCAGTTCGCCCTCGTGGACGAGTGGCCCCGCCACCCACGGCGCGCACAGATTGTCCAGGTACACCGGCGGACGCAGCACCACGGTGGGCACCCCGCTCGCCGCCAGGGTCGCCGCCGCCGTCCGGCGCGTCTCGAAGGCCGCCACCGTCGTCGGCTCGGAAGGGATGCGGGTGCCTGTGTTCAGGACCAGCCGGCGCACGCCCGCCTCGGCCGCCGCCGTGGCGATGTTGCGCACGTACGAGTCCACGACCGGGGCCGAGTACACCATGGGTAGCATCACGCTGGCGTGCGTCACCCCGTCGAACGCGGCCCGTACGACGGAGGCGTCGGCGAGGTCGCCGATCACCGGCTTCACGCCGTCGGGCAGGCCCGCGCCCGTTCTGGTAAGTCCGATCACCGAATGTCCCGAACCGACGAGACGTCGAGCCACCGCGCCGCCCTGGGCTCCGCTGGCACCGATCACGAGAATGTTCATGCCGTCCAGCCTGCTGATCACTGTGGCTACGATCGATAAAGGCAAGTCTTCAAAGCTTTAAGGATCGTCCGTGAATGAGGATCTGCTGAGCGAGCTGCTGACGCCGCTGCGGCTGCACGGCGTCTTCCACAGCCGGTGGTCGGCGCGCGCCCCCTGGGGGATCGCCGGCAAGCGCGAGCACTGCGCGCTGCTCCACTACGTCCAGGAGGGCGAGTGCACGGTGGAGATGCCTGAACTGCCCGAGCCGGTACGGCTGCGCGCGGGCGACCTGGCCGTCTTCCCGCATGGCGCCGCCCATCGCCTGGCTGATCGGCCGGGCAGCGCGACCGTGCCGCTCGCCGCGGTGCTGCCCCAGCGGGAGCCCGGCGGTGCCCGCACGGTGGAGATCGACGGTCCCGGCGCCGCCACGACGATGCTGTGCGGCGGCCTGCACTACGACGGGGCCGCCGCCGCGCCGCTGTACCAGGCGCTGCCACCGGTGCTCGTCCTGGACAGGAAGCTGCTCGAAAGCCAGCCGCTGCTGTCGGGCACACTCGACCTCCTGGCGGCGGAGTGGCAGGGCGGTGAGCCCGGCGGGGTGCTGGTGGCGTTGCGGGCGTTCGAGCTCGTGTTCGTGCTGGCGCTGCGGGTGGCGTTGCGCGATCTCGACAAGCCGGTGCTCCATGCTCTGCGGCATCCGGGGATCAGCCGGGCGCTGCTGGCCGTGCAGACGAGGTTCGCCGAGCCGTGGACTCTGGCGTCGCTGGCGGGGGAGGCGGGGCTGTCACGATCGGCGTTCGCGGCGAGCTTCCGTGAGCTGGTGGGGGAGGCGCCGATGCGGCATCTGATGGCGCGCCGGATGCAGGAGGCCTCCCGGCTGCTGAAGGAGTCGGCGTTGCCGCAGAGCCGGATCGCCGAGCGGGTCGGCTATCGGTCGGAAGTGGGCTTCCACCTGGCCTTTCGTCAGTGGTGCGGGCAGACGCCGGGGGAGTACAGGCGTTCGGGAGGGGCGCCGCCGGTCGCGCGCTGACCGTGGCCAGGCGGCGGTCCGGCGGCGGCGGTCCGGTGGCGGAGGCGGGCGCGGTTGGGCTCGGGTCGGCTTGGTGGTGGAGGCGGTCGGCGACTGGTGGCGGAGACCTGCGTGGCGGTGGCACGCGCGGTCGGGCTCGGGTCGGCTCGACGGCGAGGCGGTCGGCGACTGGTGGTTTGGCGGTGTGGGTCGGGGAGGTGCGGAGTGGGTGTGGTGGCGGGCGCGGTTGGGCTGGGGTCGGCTCGACGGCGAGGCGGTCGGGGACCGGTGGTTTGGCGGTGTGGGTCGGGGAGGTGCGGAGTGGGTGTTGGAGGCTCCTGGACTGGTGTCGTTCGCAGGTGGAGGGGCGGGTGGGGATGGAACGGCGGGGCGGGCGGTCGGTCGGGTTGGCAGGCCGAGGCGTCGGGTCAAGGGGGTCGGGTCAAGGGGGTCGGGTCAAGGGGAGGGTGGCGTTGGTGGGTCGGCGTTACGGGGGCCGGCCCCGTGGGCCCGCAGTAGCGTGATGGACGGGCGGTCGCCGGTGACCGCGGTGGCCTATCGGGTGCTTGCCGTACAGGAGAATTGACCGCATGGTGACGTTGGTCGTCGGGGACGAGGAACTGCTGGCCGAGCGGGCGGTCGGCGCCGTGGTCGGCGCCGTGAAGGCGCAGGGCGCGGGCGCGGAGGTGCACGATCTGGTCGGCGGCAAGGTCGAGCCCGGTGAGCTGACGCGCCTAACCTCGCCCTCGCTGTTCGGCGACAGGTCGGTGGTGGTCATCAGGTCCGCGCAGGACCTGTCCAAGGAAGTGATCACCGAGGTCGTCGGCTACGCCAAGAACCCGGGCGACGACACCGTCCTGGTGCTGGTGCATCCGGGGGGTGCCAAGGGCAAGGCGCTGGTCGACGGCATCAAGAAGACCAAGGCCGAGGTCGTCACCGTCAGCAAGCTGACCAAGCCCGCCGAGCGGCTCGACTTCATCAAGAGCGAGATCAAGCGGGCGGGCCGGACGATCGCCGGGGACGCCGCCCAGGCGCTGCTCGACGCGGTGGGCAACGATCTGCGCGAGCTGGCCGCGGCCTGTAGCCAGCTGGTGTTCGACACCGAGGGCAAGAGCATCGACCTGAACGCCGTCGCCCGCTACCACAAGGGCCGGGCCGAGGTGAGCGGGTTCACGGTGGCGGACTCGGCGGTCGAGGGCCGCCTGGCGGATGCGTTGGAGCAGGTGCGCTGGGCGTTGAGCACGGGGGTCGCGCCGGTGCTGCTGGTCAGCGCGCTGGCCAGGTCGTTGCGGTCGCTGGCCAAGGTGGGCGGGGCGGGGCGCAACGTGCAGGCCGCGCAGCTCGGGATGGCCCCGTGGCAGATCAACAATGCCAAGCGGCAGCTCCGGGGGTGGGGTCCCGAGGGGCTGGCGGCGGCGCTGATGGCGGTCGCCGCGGCTGACGAGCAGGTCAAGGGCGGTGGTGCCGACCCGGCATACGCGCTCGAGCACGCCATCCAGACGATCGTCGCCGCCAGGAACGGCCGCTGAACGGCGCGTCCGGCCGCTGAACGGCGCGTCCGGCCGTTGAAGGTCGGCGGTTGTCCAGGTCCTGCCGGACGGTGGGGCGGGTCCCGCCCAGGCGAGCGGTCTCTCGGGCCGCGCGTCGTCGGCGTCGCGCGCCGGATTCGGGATCATTCGGTCCGGATCCGGGTCACCCGGGCCGGGTTCGTGTCATGCGGGCGGGCCGCTGAGTCCAAGGCTTTCGGCCTGTGTCGCCAAAAGCGGTGGGTCGGGGTCGAGGTTGGTGTCTGGCGGGGCGGTGGGTCGGGGTCGGGGTTGGTGTCTGGCGGGGCGGTGGGTTGGGGTCGAGGTTGGAGTCCGTCAGGCGGTAGGCCGGGGTTGAATCGAGGTTCGGTGGTCAGGGCGGCTGGCCGGGGTCGATGTTTCGTGCCGTCACGATCACGGACCGGGGGCGGGTGTCCCGGTGTCAGCCTCGGGCTGATTCCACGCTGGTCAGGAGGCGCTTGAGGAGCCCGTCGAGGACCTCCTGTTCGTCCGGCTCCAGGACGGCGACCATCGCCTTCTCCGCTCTCGCTCTGACCTGCATCGCCGCCGACCACAGCTCGTGTCCCTTGTCCGTCAGCGCCACGTCGACCCTGCGCCGGTCCTCCTCGCTGCGGATCCGGCGCACCAGCTCGGCCTTCTCCAGCGTGTCGATGCGTCCGGTCATCCCCGCGGGTGACAGCATCAGCTCGCCCGCCAGCTCGGACGGCGTGGCCTGCCGGGAGTCGCGGGAGGCCAGCCGGTGCAGCGTCTCGAACTCGAAGTCCTGCATCCCGACCTCGGCCAGCGCCGCCTCCTTGGCGAGGCGGACGTGCTTCACCAGCAGCTGCATCCGCGTGATGATCGCCTCCGCTCGCTCGTCGTAGGGCGCCTTGCCGCGCCAGCGTGCCAGGTGCTTGTCGACAGAATCATACGTTGACGAAACATTCGCTGGCGAACTATTCTCCCGTCCCATGCTGACCAGACTAGTGATCGGCCGGGCGTTGTCCGCGCTGGCGACCGCGCTCATCCCGACGACGCTGACCCTCGTCGTGCTCAGGGTCACCGGCGACGCCGCGGACCTGGGCATCGTGCTGGCGTGCGAGCTGGTGCCGATGCTGGTGCTGCTGCCGTTCGGCGGCGTGCTCGCCGACCGCTTCCCGCCCGAGCGGGTCGCGCTGCTCGCGGACCTGACCAGGTGCGCCGCCCAGGCGGCGATCGGGGTGGAGCTGCTGGCCGGTGTCGAGAGGATCGCCGACCTGGCAGTGCTCGCCGCGATCACGGGAGCGGCGGTGGCGTTCGGCACGCCTGCCGTACCCAGGCTGGTGGCCGCGACCGTGGAAGGACCGGCGCGGCTGCGCGCCAACGCGCGGATCAGCCTGGCCACCAGCCTGTCGGCCGTGGGCGCGCCCGCCCTCGCCGGGGCGCTCGTCCTGGGCGCGGGCCCCGGCTGGGCGTCGCTGGTCACCGCCGCGCTCTTCGCGGCCTCCGCCTTCACCCTGGGCGGCGTCCGTACGGCCACGGCCGCCCCCACCGGCAAGCACTCGCTGGCCAGGGGCTGGCAGGAGATCAGGCGCCGCCCGTGGTTCCTGGTCAGCGTCCTGGGCCACGGCGTGTGGCACTTCTGCGCGGGACTGTTCCTCACGCTCGGCCCGCTGATCACCGTCCGCGGTGGCGAGACGATGTGGGTGATCATCGTGCAGTGCGGCACGGTGGGCATGCTCGCGGGCGTGTTCGTCGCGCCCCGCCTGCCGGTCCGCAGCCCGCTCGTCGGCTGCGCGGTGGGCGCCTCGCTCTACGCCGTGCCGCTCGCGGCGCTCGCCGTGCCGCTGAACGGGTGGGCGGTGGCGGTGGCCTACGGCGTGGCGATGTTCGGGCTCGGCGTGCTCGTGCCGCTGTGGGAGACCGTGGTCGCCGACAGGATCCCGGTGGAGGCGCTGGGCAGGGTGCGCTCCTTCGACTCGCTGATCTCGTTCGCCAGCCGTCCGCTCGGCCTGGCCGTCGCCGCCCCGCTGGCCGGATGGGCCGGTACGGCGGTGCCGCTGTGGGTCGCGGCGGTCGCGGTGGCCGCGGCGAGCCTGAGCGTGCTGGCCGTACGGGAGGTCAGGACGCCTGCGCCGCGGCCTCTCGCAGCACCCCGTCGCTGATCTCCAGCACCCTGTCGGCCAGCGAGATCAGGCTCTGGTCGTGGGTGGCCACCAGCGCGGTGACGCCCTCGCTGCGCACCAGCGCCCTGATCAGCTGCATGATCTGCCGCCCGGTCTGCGAGTCGAGCTGACCCGTCGGCTCGTCGGCCACCAGCAGGCGCGGCCGGTTGGCCAGCGACCTGGCGATCGCCACCCGCTGGCGCTGGCCGCCTGACAGCTCGTAGGGGCGCTGGTTGGCGTGCTGCTCGAGCCCGACCAGCGACAGCAGCACGCGCACCCGCTTGTCGCGTTCGTCGACGGGCGTGCGGGCCAGGCGCATCGGCACGCCGACGTTCTCGGCCGCCGACAGCACCGGGATCAGGCCGAACGACTGGAAAACGAAACCCACCACGTCCCTGCGCAGCGCCAGCAGCCGGTCCTCGGGAAGCGAGGTGACCTCCTGCCCCGCCACCACCACGCGTCCGGCGTCGGGCCGGTCCAGCCCGCCGATCTGGTTCAGCAGCGTGGTCTTGCCCGAACCCGACCTGCCGGTGATCGCCACCAGCTCGCCGGGAAAGGCCGCGAACGAGACCTCGCGCAGCGCGACGACCTCCTTGGGCCCCGTCCGGTAGACCTTGCGCAGACCCTCCACGACCACCAGCGGCTCAGCGCTCATCCGCGGGCTCCTCACGCGACGGCCACACCCCGATGTGGTCGGACTCCAGCTCGAGGCGCACCCTGCGCTCCATGTCGAGGGCGCTCATGAAGTCGCGCGGCAGCTGCAGCCGGCCCGCGCGGTCGAGGACGGCGTACTCCTCGGCGATGATCTGACCCTCGGCGCCCTCGCGGCGCAGCGTCTCGCTGCTGGTACGGCCGTCGCGGATGCCGATCGTCCGGTCGACCTGCTCGGAGACCAGCGCGTCGTGCGTCACGATGACCACGGTGACGCCGAGCTCGCGGTTGGCCCTGCGCAGCGCGTCGAACACCTCCTCGGAGGTCTCGCTGTCGAGTTCGCCGGTCGGCTCGTCGGCCAGGATGAGCTGCGGCGAGTTGGCCAGCGCCACGGCGATCGCGACGCGCTGCTGCTCGCCGCCCGACATCTCCGACGGCTTCCTGCCCGCGCAGGCGCCGACGCCCAGCAGGGTCAGCAGTTCCATCGCCCGGTTCCTGTCCTTGGTGCCCGCGAGCTTCATGGGCAGCTCGACGTTCTCCCGCGCGGTCAGGTAGGGGAGCAGGTTGCGCGCGGTCTGCTGCCAGATGAAGCCGACCACCTCGCGCCGGTAGCGCAGCCGGTCCTTGGCCGTCATCGACAGCAGATCCATGCCCGCCACCCTGGCCACGCCGGCCGTCGGCACGTCGAGGCCCGACAGCACGTTCAGCAGCGTCGACTTGCCCGAGCCTGACGCGCCGACGATCGCGATCAGCTCGGCCTTCTGGATCAGCAGGTCGAGGCCCTGCAGGGCGACCACCTCGACACCCTCGGTCTTGTAGATGCGGACCAGGTTGTCGCAGACGATGTGCGCGTCGGCGCCGAAGACGGGGCGCTCCCGCGCGGCCCGCGCCTCGAGGTCGGAGATGGTGGGCGTGCTGGTCACCGGTCACCCTCTGGGGCGGAGCCGAGGGCTGCCTGGGCGATGATCGTAATCATGGGGAGATCTCCCGGACGGCCGTGAGAGCGGCGAGGACGGTGCTCTGTTGAACCCTTGGGGATGGTCATGGGTCACGGCAAGTGGATCTTCTCAATGGTGACACAGCCGAAACGCCGGGGTGATGTCCGAACTGTGACACATTCTCCATGCGGTCCGGATATTTCCTGGCATGGGGGACGCCGCAGGCGTACAGGCGCGGGGCCTGCCGCGAGCGCACCCGCGTGCGGCAGGCCGCAGGCGCGCGGGGCCTACGGCAGGTGCGGGCACCGGTGTGTGGCAGGTCGGGGGTATGCGGGCCCGCGGCAGGTCGCGGGCACACGAAAACGCCGCACCCCGTCATCCGGAGTGCGGCGTCGCTGGAGCGTCTGCGACTACTTGGCAGCCTGCAGCGCGGCGGCGCGCTGAGCGATCGCCGACTTGCGGTTGGCGGCCTGGTTCTTGTGGATGACGCCCTTGCTGGCGGCCTTGTCGAGCTGGCGGGCGGCGGCGCGCTGCAGCACCACGGCCTCGTCGACGTTGCCCTGCTCGGCGGCCTCGCGGAACTTGCGGATCGCCGTCTTCAGGGAAGACTTGACAGCCTTGTTGCGCAGACGAGCCTTCTCGTTCTGCTTGTTGCGCTTGATCTGGGACTTGATGTTCGCCACGAAGAAGCCTCGGTGAAGGTCAGGAATCGGATGGGGCGCGCGGGCTCGATGAGAGGGCGCGCCACACGCAGTTGAACAGGTTACCAATAATTCAGGTCGCCGCTCAAATCGACGACCTGCGCCTCACCAGCATACGGGCTGACTCCATGGACCTCACTCCTCACGGCCTCCCGGCGCGCCCACCTCGCCGTTCTCTCCCGGCGAGGGCGCCAGCCGGGTCCAGTGGTCGGCGTACTCCTTCCAGTCCTGCTCCGTCGCCGCGAAGTCAACGTACAGCGCCAGCCCGAAGCCCTCCCGCCTGCCGTACGACGACAACGCCAAGCGGGCCGCCTCGCCCGCGAGTGCCACGCTCTCCGCCGCGTCGCCGTACGGCACGCCGTGGTCGTGGTAGGCGGGCGCGCCGACGAGTATCGACGTGGCGGCGGGGGTGAGGTCGAGCGCGAGACCCGCCTGCCGGACGACGTACCCGCCGTACAGCCACTGCAGCGGAAGGCCGGAGTCGTAGGTCATGATCGCCACCTGGTCCGTACGGCCGGCGACCTCCTGGTAGTAGCCCTGCGACCAGTACTTGTCGTGGCCGAGGATCGCCCGGGTCGCCGGCCGCATGAGCGGATAGGGCTCGATCTGGGGCGTCGAGACCGACAGCAGCCTGGTCAGCGGCCTGGTGCGGTCCAGCAGGTCGAGGAAGTCGGTGTCGCCGTCGCCGATCGGCTCGAAGTTGTAGTGGATGCCGTCGAACCCGAGGTCCATGATGTGCTTCGCCCCCGCCAGGACGCGGGCACGGGCGGCGGGGTCGTCGAGGTCGAGGCCGTTCTTGACGGCCTGCCCGAGCCAGGCCGAGACCCGTACGTCAGGCAGATGTTTCCGCCACCACTTCAGAAAATTTCCGGCATTGGGGTGCTTGGCGGGGTTGAGGCTGCCATCCCATTCGAAGGGGCCGGAATGAACGTAGACGTCCCTGATGCCGGTGCCGCGCAGCCGTACCGCCATCGCCTCCACGTCGCGCTCCGTGCGGCGGCCGTCGACCCACGCGTGCCCGAGCCACAGCGCATCGTTGCCCGTGCTCTTCGCCCAGGCCTCCGGTGCCCCGGTAAACTGGAGCCGAAGTGCCGTCGCCAGGAGGGCGGCGAGCGCGACCAAGACGGCCAGGGCCAGCGCCAGTACGCGCAGACCGTGGCGGATGACGGTTCGGGCAACCACCCGGGCATGTCACCATGAAAGACGCTTGACCTCAACCCTTGTCGAAACGGACTTCGGTGCGCAATCAGCCTGGCCAGACCGACCCCGCGTTGATCCGCAACTTCTGCATCATCGCGCACATCGACCATGGCAAGTCGACGCTTGCCGACCGGATGCTGCAGATCACCGGCGTGGTCGACGATCGCTCGATGCGCGCCCAGTACCTCGACAGGATGGACATCGAGCGCGAACGCGGCATCACGATCAAGTCGCAGGCCGTGCGGCTGCCGTGGAACGGCCACGTCCTCAACATGATCGACACGCCGGGCCACGTCGACTTCACCTACGAGGTCTCGCGGTCGCTGCAGGCGTGCGAGGGCGCGATCCTCCTGGTCGACGCCGCACAGGGCATCGAGGCGCAGACGCTGGCCAACCTCTACCTGGCCATGAACAACGATCTGCACATCATCCCGGTGCTCAACAAGATCGACCTTCCCGCCGCGCAGCCGGAGAAGTTCGCCGAGGAGCTCGCGGGGCTCATCGGCTGCGACCCCTCCGACGTGCTGAGGGTCTCGGGCAAGACAGGCATCGGGGTGAAGGAGCTGCTCGACCACGTCGTGGAGACCGTTCCGGCCCCCGTGGGCGACGCCGACGCGGCGGCGCGCGCGCTGATTTTCGACTCGGTCTACGACACCTACAGGGGCGTCGTCACCTACGTCCGGGTCGTCGACGGCCACCTGGGCAAGCGCGAGCGCATCACCATGATGTCCACGCAGGCCACCCACGAGACGCTCGAGATCGGGGTGATCTCGCCCGAGCCGAAGGTGGCCGAGAAGGGGCTGGGCGTCGGCGAGGTCGGCTACCTCATCACCGGCGTGAAGGACGTGCGCCAGTCGCGGGTCGGCGACACCGTCACCTCGGCCGCGCGTGGTGCCACCGAGATGCTGGCGGGCTACGACCACCCCAGGCCGATGGTGTTCTCCGGGCTCTACCCCATCGACGGCGACGAGTATCCCGAGCTGCGCGAGGCGCTCGACAAGCTGCAGCTCAACGACGCCTCCCTGGTCTACGAGCCGGAGACCTCCGCCGCGCTCGGCTTCGGCTTCCGCGTGGGCTTCCTCGGCCTGCTGCACATGGAGATCATCCGCGAGCGGCTGGAGCGGGAGTTCGGCCTGTCGCTGATCTCCACCGCGCCGAACGTGGTCTACCGGGTCGTCATGGAGGACGGCAAGGAGATCACGGTCACCAACCCGTCGGAGTTCCCGACCGGCGGCAAGATCGCGCAGGTCTTCGAGCCGGTCACCAAGTCCACGATCCTGGCGCCCGCCGAGTTCATCGGCGCGATCATGGAGATCTGCCAGGGCAGGCGCGGCCAGCTCCAGGGCATGGACTACCTGTCGGAAGACCGCGTCGAGATCCGCTACACGCTTCCGCTCGGCGAGATCATCTTCGACTTCTTCGACCAGCTCAAGTCGCGTACCCGCGGCTACGCCTCGCTCGACTACGAGCCCGCCGGCGAGCAGGAGGCCGACCTGGTCAAGGTCGACATCTTGCTGCAGGGCGAGCCGGTCGACGCCTTCAGCGCGATCGTCCACAAGGACAAGGCGTACGGCTACGGCGTCGACATGGCCAAGAAGCTGCGCGAGCTGATCCCACGGCAGCAGTTCGAGGTGCCGATCCAGGCGGCCATCGGCGCGCGCGTGATCGCCCGCGAGAACATCAGGGCGATCAGGAAGGACGTCCTCGCCAAGTGCTACGGCGGTGACATCTCGCGTAAGCGCAAGCTGCTGGAGAAGCAGAAGGAAGGCAAGAAGCGCATGAAGATGGTGGGCAGGGTCGAGGTGCCGCAGGAGGCCTTCGTCGCCGCGCTGTCCACCGAGTCGAGCGCGGACAAGGCCAAGAAGTAGCCACCCGAAGTCGTCACCGAGGTAGTCACCGCACCAGGGCCCGGAGCTCCCCGCTGGAGCACCGGGCCCTGTCGTGTTTCCGGGAGCAGGGGCCTGCGGTGTTTCGGAAACAGGGCCTGCGGTTCTTCCGGAAACAGGGCCCGGTGCTTCCGGAAGCAGAGGTCCGCGGTCTTCCGGAAGCAGAGGTCCGCGGTGCTTCCGGAAACAGGGGCTCGCGGGGTGCGGGGTCGGTGACACCGGTGGGTCCCGTGTGGGTTCCATGTTGGTCCCGTGTGGGGGTGGCCTGGTTCGTTGTCCGAGCAGTCGGTCCGGCCACCCGCCGGCTCCACGGCGCGGGGTTGATCCCGTTGCCGGCCTGAGCTCGTCGCGGGGCGGGATCGGCTGCCGGGGCGGGGCCGGCCGCCGGAGCGGGTGGATCGTGGCGGCCGGTTTTTGTCGGTGCGGTGCCGTAGCTTCTTCTCGGATCGAACACATGTCCGACTGTGGAGGTGGCATGGACGGCGACATCGTCGAGTCCGAGCGGTTCGTCAAGGCCGCCGTGCTGGGTGTGGCGGTGGCCGAGGAGACCCGGCGGCTGTTGCGGCTGCATTTCACGCCGAGCGAGGTGGGCTCCGACGGAAGAGTGCACGTCGAGGTGCCGTATCCCGACTCGGCGGTGGTGGAGGCGGTGCTCGACGTGGCGGCCGAGTGTTTCGGGGAGAAGGGGTCCTCGGTCGAGGAGATGCGGCAGGCCGCGCTGGACAGCCTGTTACAGCTGGCCGGGTTCGACGAGGAGTCGCCGTTGCACCGGCGGGCCTGCTGACCTCGCCTCCCCGGTTCCTACCCGGCAACGCCGTACGCCGGCGGGGCTTCTGACTCCTTCCCGGTTCCGCCCGGCAACGCCGTACGACCGTGTGCGAGGGCGCTCCTCCTTGGCGCGAGAACGCGGGAAGGGGAGAAGGAAGCCGGGTCGGGAGGCAAGGGTTCCCGCCGTACGGGAGCCGGGCCGGGAAGCGAGGGCTTCCGCCGTACGGGAGCCGGGCCGGGAGGCGAGGGCTTCCGCCGTACGGGAGTCGGGCCGGGAAGCGAGGGCTTCCGCCGTACGGGAGTCGGGCCGGGAGGCAAGGGTTCCCGCCGTACGGGAGCCGGGCCGGGAAGCGAGGGCTTCCGCCGTACGGGAGCGAGGCCGTCGGGGGAAGTGCAAGAGTCGCGAGGTCGGGGTGGGGGGTGCGCTCGGGGAAGAGGTGCGGGGCCCGGTCGGTGGAAGGGCTGGTCCTGGGGAACGGGGGAGCGGGGTCGTGGGGACGGTGCGAACCCCTGCGCCGTCCCCACGAGACAGCCCCCGAAGCGCCTACCGTGTCGGCGACGTCACCGGAGCACCTGGTACAGCGCCGAGGTGAGCGAAGCCTTGGCGTCGTCCTGGTCGATGGACCACATCATCGACCCGCCCAACCCCTTGAGCCGGATGTAGGCGGCCTTCTGCGTCATCACCGCGGGATCGTCGTACGACCAGAACTCGTTGCCGTCGTACAGCCACACGGTGCCGGTGCGCAGGTCCCGGTACCGCTTGCCGGGCTTGCTCGCGAGGTCCTTGTAGTCCTCGCTGCCCGCTGCCCACTTGCCGGGCGCGGGTCCCGAGGCGGGTTGGTAGAGGCCGTCGCCGCCCGCGGTGACGCCGGTCCAGCCCTGCCCGTAGGCGGGCACGCCGACGACGATCTTCCGGGCGGGCGCACCGCGCGACAGGTAGTCCCGCACGGTCTGGTCGACGCTGTACCGCACGGGGTTCGGGTCGCGCCGGTCGGTGAGGAGGTTGCCGTTGTGCCCGGTCCGCGACTCCCACGAGCCGCGCAGGTCGTACCCCTGGACGGTGGCGAAGTCGAGCAGCCTGAACACCTTGCGCACCTCGAACCCGGCGTCGATCTTCGCCGCCGATGCCGGCAGGAACGCGGTGAGCTCGGCGGAGCGGGAGTGCGCGGCCATCCGCGACCTGAGTTCGGCCAGGAACAGCGTGAAGTTGCGCTTGTCCTCGGGCCTGGTCACGTTGCCCGGAGCGCCTTCGGAGCCCGGCCACTCCCAGTCGAGGTCGAGACCGTCGAACACACCGGCGCCCGCGCCCGGTTCGAGGCCCGGCAGGTCGCCCTTCAGCCACATGTCGACGCAGGAGGTGGCCAGCTTGGCGCGCGACTCGGGGGTGAGGACGGCGTCGGAGAAGTAGCGGGAGCCCGTCCACCCGCCGAGGGAGAGGAGCACGCGCAGCTTCGGGTGCTTGGCCTTGAGCTTGCGCAGCTGGTTGAGGTTGCCGTTGAGCGCCTGGCCGGGCGCGTCGGCGACGCCGTCCACGCTCTGCTCGGCGGGGACTGGGCGCTGCCAGTCGGCCCAGGGGTCGGCCGAGACGCAGGTGCCGTCCGCGCCGACGAAGCCGAAGGCGTAGTTGATGTGGGTCAGCTTGGCGGCGGCGCCGCTGGTGTCCATGTCCTTGACGTGGAAGTTCCTGCCGTAGACGCCCCACTGGATGAAGTAGGCGACCCGCTTGAACCCGCCGCGGGCCTCGGCGGGCAGCGCCACCGCCGTGAGGCCCAGGACTAAGGAGGAAAGGAGGACGAGGACTCTCTTCACAGGCGTCTCCAGTCGGTTAACTTATAGGAAACTTTCCTTTAAGTTGACCCGGATCGTAGGCCGGTGCGATCGGCGCGTCAATGGGGTGGGCCAGGGTGGTGCGCGGGGCACGGCAGACTGGAAGCGTGCCATCCACCCTTCCCGACGGCGACCCCGCGCCCGCGTCAGGCGAACTGCCCGCGAGCGCGCTGAACGGCCTGGGCGAGCGCCCCTTCGGCTTCTACGTCCACGTCCCCTTCTGCGTGACGCGCTGCGGCTACTGCGACTTCAACACCTACACCGCCGCCGAACTGGGCCCGGGTGCCTCACACCGCGACTACGCCGACACCGCCATCGAGGAGGTACGGCTGGCCCGCCGCGTCCTCGGCGACGCCGACCTGCCCGTCGAGACCGTCTTCTTCGGCGGCGGCACGCCCACCCTGCTCCCCGCGGCGGACCTGGCCAGGATCCTGCGCGCGATCGACGAGGAGTTCGGCCTGGCCGCCGGCGCCGAGGTGACGACCGAGGCCAACCCCGAGTCCGTCGACCCCGCCTACCTGGAACGGCTGCGCGAGGGCGGCTTCAACCGGGTCAGCTTCGGCATGCAGAGCGCCAGGGAGCACGTGCTGAAGATCCTCGACCGGCACCACACCCCCGGACGGGCGGCGCAGGCCGTCCAGGAGGCGAAGCGGGCCGGGTTCGACCACGTGAACCTCGACCTGATCTACAGCACCCCCGGAGAGAGCGACGACGACTGGCGGGCCTCGCTGCGGGCGGCGATCGAGGCCGAGCCCGACCACGTGTCGGCCTACTCGCTCATCGTCGAGGAGGGCACCAGGCTGGCGGCCAGGATCAGGCGCGGCGAGCTGCCGATGCCCGACGACGACGTGGCCGCCGACCGCTACGTCATCGCCGACGAGATGCTGTCGGAGGCGGGCTTCGCCTGGTACGAGGTGTCGAACTGGGCCACCTCCGACGCGGGCCGGTGCCGGCACAACCTGCTCTACTGGACCGGCGGCGACTGGTGGGCGGTCGGGCCCGGCGCGCACAGCCACGTGGGCGGCACCCGCTGGTGGAACGTCAAGCACCCGGCCGCCTACGCCCAGCGCCTGGCCGCGGGCACCTCGCCGGCGCACGCGCGGGAGGTGCTCGGCGCTGACGACCGCGAGGTGGAGCGGCTGATGCTGGAGTTGCGGCTGGCCTCCGGCTATCCGCTGGCCGACGTGGCCGCGAACACCCGTACGGCCGTGGCCAGAGCGATGGGCGACGGGCTGCTGGAGACCGAGCCCTTCAAGGCGGGTCGCATGGTGCTCACCCTGCGGGGCCGGCTGCTGGCCGACGCCCTGATCCGCGACCTGACCATGTGACTCGCGCGGCGAGCCCGCGTCACACGCCATCCGTGCCGGCGAGCTCGCGCCGCACGCCATCCGTACCGGCGGGTGACGGCCGGGTCCGCGCCGCATGCCTTCCGTGCCGGCGGGGGAGCGGCCGGGTGCGCGTCGCATGCCTTGCGTGTCGGCGGGGGGGCGGCCGGGTCCACGCTGCATGCCTTCCATGCCAGCGGGGGAGCGGCCGGGTGCGCGTCGCATGCCTTCCGTGCCGGCGGGGGACGGCCGGGTCTGCGCGGTCCAGGTCGGTCGGTCAGGTGCGGGTGGTCGAAACCGGTCTGGTGCGGGCGGTGCCGGGTGGTCGAGGTGGGTCTGGTGCGGGTGGTGCCGGGCGGTTGATGCCGGTCGGATACCGCGCGCCGGTTCGGGCCGGTTGCGACCGGCCCGTGGAGCAGGCTCGGAAGCCCGTGTGAGGACGAGAAGGCCCCACCGGACACCGACGCCTGCCCACCCGGTCGCCGAGGAGCCCGGCGCACCCTCAGCTGACGAAGTTGATGTTGACGGGATAGCGGTACTTGTCGCCCCGGTTCGCCGCCATGGCCGCCATGATCGCGAAGATCAGCGAGGCGATCCACAGCACGAACATCAGCAGGAAGCCGATCAGCAGGAACGCCAGCACGATGGAGACGATGTACCCGATGAACACGGTGATCTGGAAGTTGAGCGCCTGCGCCGACTGGTCGCGGACGTAGGGGGACTCGTCACGCTTGACCAAGTAGAGGATCAGCGGGCCGACGAAGCCGGTGAGGATGCCGAGCAGGTGGGCGAGCATCGCCATGCTGGTGTCGTCGCTGCCGGGCCGCGGGCCGAACTGGCCGGGCACGTGCGGCGGGCGCGGGTAGCCGGGAGGGCCGTATCCGGGCGAGCCGTAGCCGGGCGGCTGGCCGTAACCCTGGGACGGGCCGTGGCCGGGCGAAGGGCCGTAACCCTGGGGCGGGCCGTAACTCTGGGCGGAGCCGTAACCCTGGGAGGGGTCGTAACCCTGGGCGGAGCCGTAACCCTGCGAGGGGTCGTGACCGCCTGAAGGGGTGCCGTGACCCTGGGGTGCGCTGTAACCGCCGGGCGGCGGGCTGTACCCACCGGAAGGCTGGCCGTAAGCGCCGGGCGGCGGGCCGTACCCGCCGGAAGGCTGGCCGTAAGCGCCGGGCGGCTGGGCGTGCCCGCCGGAGGGCTGGCCATACCCGCCGGAGGGCTGGCCGTGGCCGCCCGCCTGGTCGTGACCCTGGGGAAGGCCGTGACCCTCCGAGGGCGGGCCGCCGGGCTGCGGGCCGGAGCCCGGCAGGTCGGAACGTTCGACGCGTCTGGTGGCGTCGCCGTCCGGCTGCGGATGGTTCTCGCTCATGATGTCTCCGTCACGAAGTCGATCAGCTCTTCGACCCGGCCGAGCAGTGACGGCTCGAGGTCGGCATAGGTGGACACGGCGCCGAGGATCCTGCGCCACGCGTCGGCCGGTTCGAGTCCCCAGCCCAGCGCGGCGATCACGCCCTCCTTCCACGGTAGTCCGCGCGGCACCTCCGGCCACGCGGGGATGCGCAGCACGGACGGCTTGACCGCCTGCCAGATGTCGACGAAGGGGTGCCCGACGACCAGCACGTGCGGGGAGGTGACCTGGGCGGCGATGCGGCTCTCCTTCGAGCCGGGAACCAGGTGGTCGACCAGCACGCCGAGCCTGCGCCCCGGTTCCGGCGCGAACTCGGCCACGATGGCGGGCAGGTCGTCCACGCCCTCGAGGTACTCCACGACCACGCCCTCGACCCGCAGGTCGTGACCCCAGATCTTCTCCACGAGCGCGGCGTCGTGCACGCCCTCGACGTAGATGCGGCTCTCCCGCGCGACCCTGGCCCGCAGCCCCTCGACGGCGATCGAGCCGGAGGCGCTGCGCCGGGGACCGGCGGGGGCGGCGGCGGGCCGTACCAGGGTCACGGGCCTGCCCTCCAGCAGGAACGCGGCGGGCGCCAGCGGGAACAGCCGGCGCTTGCCGAAGCGGTCCTCGAGCGTGACCGCCTCCTTGTCGCAGGCCACCACCGCGCCGCAGAACCCGCTGTCGGCGTCCTCCACGACCAGGTCGCGTTCGGCCGGCACGACCGGGATCTTCCCCTTGCCGGGGCGCCGCCAGTTCCCCGCAAGGACGTCACGCTCGTACATGGGGGGACCGTAGCAAATCGCCGTGTCGCAGCGGCGCGCGACGAGAAGGACGCCAGGGCCCCTCTTCGGGGTACCGCCAGGGGGGCGGTGGAACGTCGGTCATGGACAGTATTGTCGGCGTACGGCTTGCGGCCGGCTTGACTCCGCGTGTTATCGCACCTTGTGGGCGAGAGCCGTACACTTGGCACTCGGGAACACAGAGTGCTAGACCTGTCGTTCCTCAACAGGCAGGGAGGTGAGCACGTGCTCGATGATCGGAAGCTTGCGGTGCTCCGCGCCATTGTCGAGGACTACGTGTCCACCAACGAACCGGTGGGCTCGAAGGCGCTGGCCGAGCGCCACAACCTGAACGTCTCCCCGGCCACGGTCAGGAACGACATGGCGGCGCTGGAGGAGCAGGGCTACATCGCCCAGCCCCACACCAGCGCCGGACGGGTGCCGACGGACAAGGGCTACCGGCTCTTCGTGGACAGGCTGTCGCAGATCAAGCCGCTCTCGGCCGCCGAGCGCAGGGCGATCGAGACGTTCCTCGCCGGTGCGGTCGACCTCGACGACGTGGTCACCCGCACGGTCCGGTTGCTGGCGCAGCTGACCAGACAGGTGGCGGTGGTGCAGTACCCGACGCTGTCGCAGTCGACGGTCCGTCATCTGGAGCTGGTCCCGCTGACCGACAGGCGGGTGATGTTCGTGCTGATCACGAACACCGGCCGGGTCGAGCAGCGCGTCATCGAGCTACCCGAGCCCATCGAGGAGTCGAGGGTCGCGCACCTGCGCGCGGTGCTCAACGCGTGCCTCGACGGCTGCGGGCTCAACAAGGTGCCCGAGCAGGTCGCCGACCTGCCCGAGCGGCTGGCGGTCGAGGACCGGCCGGCGGCGGCGACGATCCTGTCGGTGCTGCTGGAGACCCTGGTCGACCGCCACGACGAGAAGATCGTCTTCGCCGGGGCGGCCAACCTGGCGGGCGCCGACTTCACCACGGGCCTGCGCGACGTGCTCGAGGCGCTGGAGGAGCAGGTCGTGCTCATGCGCCTGCTCGGCGAGACTTCCGACATGCCGACCACGCTCACCGTCAGGATCGGCTCGGAGAACCCCTACACAGGACTGCGTGGCACCTCCCTCGTCGCCACCGGGTACGGTTCCGGGGCCCGCCTCGGCGTGCTCGGTCCCACCCGGATGGACTACCCCGTGACGATGGGCGCTGTACGCGCGGTGGCCCGCTACGTCAGCCAGATCCTGGCTGCATCATAAGAGGTCGATAAGTGGCAAACGACTACTACGGCACCCTCGGGGTGCGCCGTGACGCCAGTCAGGACGAGATCAAGAAGGCGTATCGTCGGCTGGCGCGCGAGCTGCACCCCGATGTGAACCCCGATCCGGCGACCCAGGAGCGCTTCAAGGAGATCACGCAGGCCTACGAGGTCCTGTCCGATCCCAACAAGCGCCAGATGTACGACCTGGGCGCCGACCCCTTCGCGAGCGCGGGCGCGGGTGCCGGAGCCGGCGGATTCGGCGCAGGCTTCCCCTTCAGCGACATCATGGACGCCTTCTTCGGCACGGCGGGCGGCGCCCGAGGCCCCCGCTCGCGCGCCAGGAGAGGGCGCAACGCGACCATCAGGGTCGAGCTCGACCTGCGCGAGGCGGCGTTCGGCACCACCAGGGAGCTCAACGTCGACACGGCCGTGCTGTGCGAGGTGTGCTCCGGTTCGGGCGCCGCTCCCGGCACGCATCCCGACACCTGTGACATGTGTCAGGGGCGCGGTGAGATCTCCCAGGTCACCAGGTCGTTCCTGGGCCAGGTCATGACCTCGCGGCCGTGCCCCCAGTGCGGCGGCTTCGGCTCGATCATCCGCCACCCCTGCCAGGAGTGCTCGGGCGACGGCCGGGTCCGCACCCGCCGTACGATCAAGGTGCGCATCCCCGCGGGCGTCGAGGACGGCACCCACATCCAGCTGGCCGGCGAGGGCGAGGTCGGTCCCGGCGGCGGCCCTCCCGGAGACCTGTTCCTGGAGATCGTCGAGAAGCCGCACGAGATCTTCGAGCGGCGCGGCGACGACCTCCACTGCACCGTCCAGATCCCGATGACCGCGGCGGCCCTCGGCACGTCGCTGACGGTGGAGACGCTCGACGGCGCCGAGGAGATCGACGTCCGGCCGGGCACCCAGTCGGGCCAGGTCATCACCATGTACGGCAGGGGCGTCCAGCGCCTGAACGAGACGGGCCGCGGCGACCTGCTGATCCACGTCAACGTGGAGACGCCCACCCGCCTCGACCAGGCGCAGGAGGACCTGCTGCGCGAGCTGTCCAAGCTGCGCGGTGAGGAGCGTCCGCCGGGCAAGTTCGCTCCCGGCCAGCAGGGGTTCTTCTCCCGGCTGAGAGACGCCTTCAACGGCCGTTAGTCCACCGTCCGGTACGGCAGGCCGGCTCGGCCCCACCGCGGTCACGCGGCCGGGGCCCGTCCATCACGCTGCTCCAGCGGGACTCCGGCCGGCCGCCGTAACGTCGCCCGCCCAGGGGAGGCTCCTGTGACCGTGCCCGTGTTCCTCGCCGACGCGGCCGATCTCGGCCGCGCGCAGTTCGTTCTCGGCGGCCCCGAAGGGCGGCACGCGGCAGCCGTGCGGCGTATCCGGGCGGGCGAGCGGATCGACCTGACCGACGGGGCGGGCGCGGTCGCCGAGTGTGTGGCCGTCGAGGTGCTCAAGGACGGCCTGCGGGTGGAGGTCCTGCGCCGTTTCGAGGTTCCCGCGCCGTCGCCGCGGCTGGTCGTGGTGCAGGGGCTGCCGAAGGGCGACAGGGGCGAGTTGGCGGTGGAGATGATGACCGAGGCGGGCGTCGACGTGATAGTCCCCTGGTCGGCGGCGCGCAGCGTCACGCAGTGGAAGGGCGAGCGGGCGGCCAAGTCGCTGGCGAAGTGGCAGGCGACGGCCAGGGAGGCGGGCAAGCAGGCCCGCAGGTTCCACGCCGCCCAGGTGACGCCGCAGCACTCGACGGCCCAGGTGGCCGAGCTGCTGGCCGGGGCCGCGCTGGCGCTGGTGCTGCACGAGGAGGCGGAGGAGGGGCTGGCGAGCGTCGAACTGCCGGTGGCCGGCGACATCGTGCTCGTGGTGGGGCCCGAGGGCGGGATCTCAGAGGACGAGCTCGACAGGTTCACGGCGGCGAAGGCCGTGCCGGTGCTGCTCGGGCCGACGGTGCTGCGCACCTCCACGGCGGGGGTCGCGGCGGCCGCCGTCGTGCAGGCGCGTACGGGGCGCTGGTGATGCTAGGGGCTGGACAGCGGGGTGGCGATCTCGCTCGGTGAGGGCGCGGGGTCCTCGGGCGAGCACTGCTCGGCGCTGCAGTCGGGGTTGTCGGGGTTCTGGGTCGTCTCTGACGGCGTGGCCGACGGGGTCGGCGTCGGGGTGGCGTCGAGACACTCCTCCGCACGCGGCTGCGCGCTTTCCTTGGCGCACGGCGTCGGGGTGGGGGTCGGCGTCGGGGTCTTCTTGACCGGGGCGTGCGTCTCGGAGGTCTCGGTGGCCGGTGAGTGGGTCACGGGAGGCGGCGGGACGGCGGGCTGGGTGCGCCGCGTCGGCGGCAGCTTGGCCGGCGGGCGGGTGGTCGAGGAGTTGTCGGGGGGCAGCTCGGTGCCGTTGTCGACGGGGACCGCGGGGACGATCACCATGTTGCGGAGGTCGGGGACGACCATCACGATCGTCCCCGCCACGAGAACCGCGCCCGCCGCCGCGGCGCCCGCCCGCCACCAGAACAGTCCCCGCAGCCCGCGCCTTTCGATGCGGGCGCGGATGATCTCCAAGCCCTCGGGAGACGGCACGACCGCGTCCGCCTCCGCGCGCAGCACCCGGCGCAGGATCTCGCCGTGCTCGTCGGGTGGCAGGGTCATGACATCTTCTCCAGAACGGAACGCAGGGCCGCCATGCCGCGAGCCGTGTGGCTCTTGACGGCGCCCTTGCTGATGCCCATGGCATGGGCGATCTCGGCCTCGGACAGGTCACCGTAATAACGAAGAACGAGCGCCTCTCTCTGTCGCGCGGGCAGGGCCCGCAGTGCCTCGATGACGGCCGAGCGTTCAAGCTCGCCGATCGCGCCGTTCTCGGCGCTCGGGGCGTCGGGCAGGCCTTTGGGAGCGTACTTTTCGACGACCGCGCGGTGACGCAGCACGGAACGGGACCGGTTGACGACAGACTGACGTAGGTAGGCGAGTGCTTTGTCGGGGTCGCGAAGTCTGCGCCAGGCGCCATGGATGGCGACGAACGCGTCCTGCACGACTTCCTCCGCGGTTGCTATGTCGCGTACCAGCAACACAGCGAGACGCACCAATGACCGAAAGTGGGCGCTGTAGAGCGCGGTCACGGCCATGTCGGCATCCCACCCGACCGGCACCGCCCCTAACGACCTGTCGGCCAGAAGGGTTTCGGTGGTCACATCAGTGGGACGCTCAGCCTTCCCGGGGGGTTTACGCTCTTGCGGTTCCTTAGGGGGCATGACCCAGTCGTGTCCTCGCCAGGTGGCCTCGCCCGACCCTGAATCGTCTTAGTTTTCGGTGGATTGTCGCACACACACCCTAACCGCGGGGATCTTTGTACGCACGGTATGACGGATTACCGATTGGCAACAGCGGGTCCCCTCCTTTCTCTCGAGTGACGATAGGGTTCCACCGTGACCGACTGTCTCTTCTGCAAGATCGTGGCGAAGGAGATTCCTGCCGAGATCGTTTACGAGACCGACAGGACGCTGGCCTTTCGCGACATCAATCCGCAGGCGCCCATGCATGTGCTGGTGGTCCCCAAGGTTCACCACGCCGACGCCGCCGCGCTGGCCCAGGCCGACGACGGCCTGGCCGACGACGTGCTCAAGAGCGCGCACGCCGTGGCGACGCAGGAGGGTGTGGCCGAGGGCGGCTATCGCGTGGTCTTCAACACCGGACCGGGCGCGGGCCAGACCGTTTTCCACGTGCACGCGCACGTTCTGGGCGGGCGCGCGCTGTCCTGGCCGCCCGGCTGATATTGACGCGAGCCGGGTGGGGGTGCCCGGCTACCATGAAGTGAGAACACCCTACCGAGACCGGGAGGCATCAGGCCGACAGGCCTGCCCATGTCTGAGCTAAACGAATCCCGTAGAACAGCACCACCCTCGCGCACTCAGGCAAAGGTGCTGATTCCGGACGAATATCCGATGGTCACCCTCCTTGGCTCCCGCGACGAGTTGCTGCGCGTCATCGAGGGCGCGTTCCGCGCCGACATCCACGTGCGCGGCAACGAGATCACCGTCACCGGCAGCCCCGACGAGAGCGGCGCCGTCGTGCGCCTGTTCGAGGAGCTGGTCGAGGTGCTGCGCAGCGGCGGCGAGCTGACCGCCGACGCCGTCGAGCGCAGCATCGCCATGCTGAAGATGACCTCCGAGCGCCCCGCCGAGGTGTTGTCCCTCGACATCCTCTCCTCGCGCGGGCGCACCATCCGGCCCAAGACCGTCAACCAGAAGCGCTACGTCGACGCGATCGACAAGCACACGGTCGTGTTCGGCATCGGCCCCGCCGGCACCGGCAAGACCTATCTCGCCATGGCGAAGGCCGTACGCGCGCTCCAGGAGAAGAAGGTCAACCGGATCATCCTGACCAGGCCCGCCGTCGAGGCGGGGGAGCGGCTCGGCTTCCTGCCCGGCACGCTCTACGAGAAGATCGACCCCTACCTGCGCCCGCTCTACGACGCGCTGCACGACATGGTCGACCCCGAGTCCATCCCCAAGCTGATGGCCGCGGGCACGATCGAGGTCGCGCCGCTGGCGTACATGCGCGGTCGCACGCTCAACGACGCCTTCATCATCCTCGACGAGGCGCAGAACTCCTCGGCCGAGCAGATGAAGATGTTCCTCACGCGACTGGGCTTCAACTCCAAGATCGTCGTGACCGGTGACGTCACCCAGGTCGACCTGCCCACCGGCACGGTCAGCGGTCTGCGCGTGGTGCAGGAGATCCTCGACGGCATCCCCGACATCCACTTCGCGCGGCTGAGCAGCTCCGACGTGGTGCGCCACAAGCTGGTCAGCGACATCGTCGACGCCTACGGGCGCTACGACGCGCTCCAGGAGCCGAAGCAGATCCACCAGCAGCGACGAGGGAAGCGACCGTGAGCATCGAGGTCAACAACGAGTCCGGCGTCGAGGTCGACGAGCAGGGTTTCGCCGCCCTCGCCGGGCACGTGCTGCAGGAGATGGGCGTCAACCCCCTCGCCGAGCTGTCGATCCTCGTGGTCGACGAGGGCGTCATGGCCGAGCTGCACGAGAAGTGGATGGGCGAGCCCGGCCCCACCGACGTGCTGTCCTTCCCGATGGACGAGCTGCGCCCCGGCGGCGGGGCGCGGGGCGACGCCGACAACGGCCCCGATCCCGCGCTCCTCGGCGACGTGGTGCTGTGCCCGCACGTGGCGGCCAAGCAGGCCACCACCGCCGGCCACAGCACGGCCGACGAGCTCGACCTGCTGCTCACCCACGGCATCCTTCACCTGCTCGGCTACGACCACGCCGAACCGGAGGAGCACAAGGAGATGTTCGGCCTGCAGGCCCAGCTCCTGGAGTCGTGGCGGGAGGTGCGCACCCAGCGGTGAACGCGTGGCTGCTGTCGGCCGTCGGTCTCGTGGTGATCGGAGGTCTGATCGCCAGTGCCGAAACGGCCTTGTCCCGCATTTCCCGGGTGCGCGCCGAGGAGTTCGTGCGTGAGGGGCGGAGAGGAGCCGAGCGGCTGCAGGCCATCGTCGCCGACCCGCCCCGCTACCTCAACCTCCTGCTGCTGCTCCGGCTGAGCTGCGAGCTGGTCGCCACGGTGATCGCCACGTTGCTGTTCATCGATCTGCTCGGCGACCAGGGGTGGGCCTATGCCGCCGCGGCCGCCGTCATGATCGTGGTCAGCTACGTCATCGTCGGCGTCTCCCCGCGCACCCTCGGCCGCCAGCACGCCGAACCGATCGCGCTGGCCGCCGCCCCCCTCGTCTACGGCCTGACCAGGATCTTCGGGCCACTGCCCAAGCTGCTGATCCTGCTGGGCAACGCGCTGACCCCCGGCAAGGGCTTCCGCGACGGGCCGTTCACCTCGGAGGCCGAGCTGCGCGACCTGGTCGACCTGGCCGAGGAGCGCAGGGTGATCGAACCGGACGAGCGCGAGATGATCCACTCGGTGTTCGAGCTCGGCGACACCCTGGTGCGCGAGGTCATGGTGCCCCGTACCGACATGGTCTTCATCGAGCGCGGCAAGACGCTCAACCAGGCGCTCTCGCTCGCGCTGCGCAGCGGCTTCTCCCGGGTGCCGGTGGTCGGCGAGAACGAGGACGACGTCATCGGCATCGCCTACCTCAAGGACATCGCGCGGCGGGTGCAGGAGTCGTCCGGCGACGCGGGCGCGAAGGTCGAGTCGATCATGCGTCCGGCCACGTACGTGCCCGAGAGCAAGCCGATCGACCAGCTCCTGCGCGAGATGCAGGCGCGCCAGATCCACCTGGCCATCGTCATCGACGAGTACGGCGGCACCGCCGGGCTCGTCACCATCGAGGACATCCTCGAGGAGATCGTCGGCGAGATCACCGACGAGTACGACCAGGAGGCGCCCCGCGTCGAGGCGCAGCCCGACGGGGGCCTGCGGGTGACCGCGCGGATGCCGGTCGACGAGCTGGCCGAGCTGTTCCACGCCGAGATCGACGTCGACGACGTCGAGACGGTGGGCGGGCTGCTGGCGCACGCGCTGGGACGGGTGCCGATCGCGGGGTCGCAGGCGGTGGTGGCCGGGCTGCGGCTGACCGCCGAGAGCCTGGCGGGGCGGCGCAACCGGATCAGCACGGTGGTCGTCCGGCGGGTGGCGCCGCCCGAGGACGAGGCCGTCGTCGCGGCCGCCGAACACGACTGACACACCGCGTGGACCCGGCGCTTGACACACAGCGCGGACCAGGCGCTCGACCGACACACTGCGCGGACCCCGGCGCAAGGCCGCGCTGAGCGTCGAGTCCGTACAAGACATCAGAGGGTTCGCCAAGGCCGCAAGTGTTCTACAAGCATCTTGCAAGGCCCTCCGAGCACGATGTTTCTCGACACCCTGTGCGGTGGGTGTCGGAGGGAGTCACCGAGGCGCCGGAAGGGGTTCGCGGCGCGGAGGGGGCTCCGGGGGGAACGCGACGCCCGGCTTGCTAGCCGCGGCCAGGCGTTGCACTTCGTCAAGGGTGCTCTCGCCCGGGTTGAACCGGGCGAGAGCACCCTTACAGGTTTTCCAGGGTCTTTTCAACACAGGTAATGAAGTTGGCGACTCCGGTGGATTGCCGTTTTCGTCGACGGGGGAGATATGCCGTCGGCGTGAGCGATCATCGGGGGAGATCATGGCGCTGATCATGAGGGCGGCACTCGCCGCCATGGCCTGCGGGCTGCTGGTCACCAGTCTGGCCGGGTGCGCCGAACGGCGTCCCTACGCCGAGTCGGCAGCCACAGAGGAGAGCGCCCGGCTGCGGGGCATCCTGCGCGGCCAGCCCGTCCTGCCCGACGGGTTCTCCCCCAAGGCGGGCGCGGCGTGGCGCTCGCCGTTCCACAAGACGGGCGCCCAGTGCGCGGCCGCGTTCCAGACCGCGGCGGGACGCCCGCCCGCGCGGGCGCTGGAGGCGCACGCGGCGGCCAGCTACCAGGGCGACGTGCTCGGCGAACTGGCCGCGGTCGGGGTGGCCGTCTACGGCGGCGCCCAGGCCGCGTGGCACCTGGACGAGCTCGGCCGGACCCTCGACCGCTGCCCCCGGATGGAGGTGACCGAGCCGGGACGGGCCACCCGGCTGCGGCTGTCCCCGCTCACCCTTCCGCCGCTGGGCGACGAGGCGGTCGGCAGGCAGCTGCGCGGACGGCTGAACGGCTACCCCTACGCCCTCGATGTGGTGTTCGTCCGCCTGGGCGACAGGCTGCTGTCGCTCGTCCACACCGGCCTGGGCACCGTTGACCTTCAGCGGACCGAACAGCTCGCCAAGACGTTCGCCGAGCTGGCTCGCTAACCTTGGCTCGTGACTCTCGATGCCGAAGACTCCAAGATCATCACGCTGGCCCGCGCGACCAGGGCGCGCAACGCGGCGCGGGAGGGCGCGGCGGTGCGCGACGAGACAGGCCGCACCTACGCCGCGACCAACGTCGCCCTCGCCTCGCTGACGCTGTCGGCCGTGCAGGTGGCCGTGGCCATGGCGGTCTCCGGCGGCGCCCGGTCGCTCGAGGCGGCGGCACTGGTCACGGAGGCCGAGAGCGCGAGCGAGAACGACGAGGCGGTGGTCCGCGAGCTGGGCGCCAAGGCGCTGTTCGTGGCGGGCCCCGACGGCACGCTCAGGGCCTGACATGGCCATGTCGCCGTTCCTCGCCGACCTGCGCAAGCAGGTCGGCAACAGCCTGCTGATGCTGCCCGCGGCCACCGGCTGCGTCTTCGACGACGAAGGACGGCTGCTGGTGGCCCGCCACACCGGCGAGCAGGGCAGCTGGGCGCCGCCGGGCGGCGGCATCGACCCCGACGAGCGTCCCGAGCACACCGTGGTGCGCGAGCTGCGCGAGGAACTCGCCGTCGACATCGAGGTGCGGGGGCTGATCGGGGTGTTCGGCGGGCCCGAGTTCCGCACCACCTACCCCAACGGCCACCAGGTCGCCTACGTCAACGCCGTCTACGGCTGCGCGATCGTCGGCGGCACGATCACGCCCGACGGCGACGAGATCACCGACGCCCGCTTCGCCGCCGAGAGCGAGCTCACGAGCCTGCCGATGCCCGCCTGGGCGCCGCGGGTCCTGCCCCAGGCTTTCGCCTGGTGGCGAGAGCGCTGGTCGGCATAGGCGAGAATTCATAGGTGACCAGTAACCATCGCGCCGGGTTCGCCTGCTTCGTCGGCCGCCCCAACGTCGGCAAGTCCACGCTGATGAACGCGCTGGTCGGCACCAAAGTGGCGATCACCTCCTCCAAGCCGCAGACGACCAGGCGCGTCATCAGGGGCATCGTGCACCGCCCCGACGCCCAGCTGATCATCGTCGACACGCCGGGCCTGCACCGCCCGCGCACGCTGCTCGGCGAGCGGCTCGACAGCCTGGTGCTGTCCACCCTGACCGAGGTCGACGTCATCGGCTTCTGCGTGCCCGCCAACGAGCCGATCGGCAAGGGCGACCGCTTCATCGCCGAGAAGCTCGGCGCGGTCAAGCGCACACCCGTCGTCGCCGTGGTCACCAAGTGCGACCTGGCGTCCAGGGAGCAGATCGCCGAACAACTGCTGGCCGTGTCCCAGCTGGCCGAGTTCGCGCACGTCGTGCCGGTGTCGGCCAACCGCGGCGACAACCTCGACGCGCTGGCCGACGTGCTCATCTCCGAGCTGCCCGAGTCGCCGCCGCTGTATGAGGGCGGGCAGCTCACCGACGAGCCCGAGCAGGTGCTGGTGGGCGAGCTGATCAGGGAGGCGGCGCTCGAAGGGGTGCGCGACGAGCTGCCCCACTCGATCGCGGTCGTGGTCGACGAGATGCTGCCCCGAGAGGGGCGCGACGACCTGCTCGACATCTACGCGCACATGTTCGTCGAACGTCCGTCGCAGAAGGCGATCGTCATCGGGCACAAGGGCGAGCGGCTGCGCGAGGTCGGCACCAAGGCCCGCAAGCAGATCGAGGCGCTGCTCGGCACCCGCGTCTACCTCGACCTGCGCATCAGCGTCGCCAAGGACTGGCAGCGCGACCCGAAACAACTGCGCCGCCTGGGCTTCTACGACTGATCCCCGCGCCTCCACCCGAACCGTCCCGGGATCGACGTCTCGTGCGGGCAGATCGTTCCGCTGCCGTCCGTGGGCCGTGCGGTTGGGAGCGTCCGCGGGGCGTCTTGTCCAGACCGTCGGTGGTCGTCCCGTTCGAGTGGGTGCTTCGGGGTCGTCCGTTTGTGGCGTTCGGGGCCGTTCGTTTACGGCAAGCCGGCTCCAGCGCCTCCGTTCGCGCGGGGTGCCGTCTGTCACGGGCGCTCACCGGGCAGGACTCCGGTTCCCGCCGTCACGGCGCCCCGTCGGGCTCCTGGGTGGCAAACCCCGGCGTGCCGTTTCCCTGCTGGGTGGACGTTGCGCGGCCGCGCCGAAGTCCTGCTGGAGTACGCGTGATGGACGGGCGGTCAGCGGTGACCACGGGGGGCTTGACCCGGCTTGCCGTACGGGATGGGGGTCGGGTCGGTCAGCGTGAGTGACGGCGCGGATCGGGTTGGTCAGCGCGGGCGAGGCGGGGGGACGGGTCGGTCAGCGTGGGTGAGGGCGGGGAGCGGTCGGTCAGCGCTGGCGAGGGCGGGGGAGGGCGAGGAGGGCGAGCGCGGTGACGGCGAGCGCGGCGGCCAGCGCGGCGTACCAGCCCGGCCGCAGGCCCGGCTCGATCGACAGCACCCCGAGATCCACCGACACCCGGTCGCCGATGCCGCGCGGGTCGGCCACGTACACCACCAGCAGCACGGCCGCGGCCGTCCCCGGCAGCGCGGCGAGCGCCGTCAGCAGGCGGCCGCGCAGCAGGCCCGCCAGCCCGAACGCGGCGGCGGCCAGGCCCGCGACCAGCGTGTAGACGCCGAACGGGTCGTCGACGCCGCGCATCTCCTGGCTGATGCCGGCCCCCAGCACGTCCAGTCTGGCGTCGATGCCGGCCCACGGGAGCAGCGCTGACAGGGCGAGGAGCAGCCCCGCGAGGACGACGGCGGCGGCGACGCCGCGCTTGCTGGGGCGTGCGAGAGTGTCGGCCACGCCCTCACGATACGCCGCGACGCCCGCGAGGCCGATGCTGTCAACGCCATGGCCGCCCATGACCCCGCGACTCCTGCCCTGCCCGCGCCCGCCGTCCCGAGGGCGACGTCCTACCGATCGTTCCGGGGGTGCGGTTGGGCCGGTCGCGCGGTGAGGTCAGCACAGCCGCCGGGCCGGCTCGTGGCGGCCTCCGGGTAGTGCCGGCCCCACCCTGACGCGCCTGCTCGCCGTACCCCGAAGATGCTGGTCAGCGTCATGGGGGGCGCGATCGCGCGGCCATACTCTCGTCGGCGTATCGATTTCACCGTGAGGCCTGATCCGTCTCACGTGGCAGGACGCAAGGTAAGGGGTAAGGCATGGCCAGGGACCGAAGGCGCATCGGCCGGTGGGGGCTGCGGGCGACGGCGGTGATCGCGATGGGAGCGGTTCTCGCCCCCGTGGCGGCCCAGGCGGCCTCGGCCGGCACGACCGGCGGGCAACAGGACCCGGTCCGCGCGCTGGAGCGGGCGGCGCACCCGCTGCGTTCGACCGAGCCGGGGAGCAAGACGGCCGACCTGCGAGCGCTGGGAGCGATGATCGGCGACGCCAAGGTGGTCGGCCTCGGCGAGGCGACCCACGGTTCGCACGAGTTCTTCGCCATGAAGGAGCGGGTCTTCCGCTATCTCGTCGAGGAGAAGGGCTTCACCACCTTCGCCCTGGAACTGGGCTGGTCCTCGGGACTTCAGATCGACGACTACCTCCAGACCGGCAAGGGCGACGCACGCGAGATCGCGACAGCGGCGCTGGCCAACTCGCCGTGGGACAGGGAGGAGTTCGTGAGCCTCATCGAGTGGATGCGGGACCACAACCGCCGCCACCCCGGCCGCACGGTCCACTTCATCGGCAACGACATCGGCGCCCCCACGCTGAGCGACGACTTCTTCGAGCGCGTGACCGGCTACGTGCGGCGGACCCACCCGGAGTCGCTGCCGCACGTCACGGACCTCTACGCCGGTCTGCGCCCGATCGACGACGTGTTCGCCTACCTGGGCAAGCCGCTCGCGGAACGGCAGCGGCTCGCCGCCAAGGCACGGCAGGCCCTGAACCTGGTCAGCAATCTGAAGGGCACGGACGAGGACGAGTTCGAGCTCACGGTCCAGAACGCCCGGTCCATCTCCCAGACGGCCACGTTCCTCGCCTTCGACCTTACCGACAAGGCCTGGCTTCCCGTCGCGCAGCGCTACCGCGACCAGGTGATGGCCGACAACACCGCCTGGTGGCAGCGGCGCACCGGCGACAAGATGCTGCTGTCGGCGCAGAACGACCACGTCGGCTACGTGGCCGGCCAGCCCGCGCTGTATCCCAAGACGCAAGGGTCGTTCCTGCGGGACACGCTGGGCCGGAAGTACCTTCCCATCGGGTTCACCTTCGACCGGGGCTCCTTCCTGTCGAAGGACGCCGCTCTCGGCGGCGACTGGAAGAAGTTCACCGTGGGCGCGGCCGGGCCCGGCACGAACGAGTACACCCTCGACAAGGTCCGTCACCAGGACTACTACCTCGACATCCGTACCGCCCCGGCCGCGGCGCGCACCTGGCTGGAGGTCGTCCGGCCCACGCGCAACATCGGCACGCAGTACCCCTACCCGCTCGCCGACCTCGCGCTCGCCCGCTCCTTCGACGTCCTGATCCACCTCCACGACGTACGGGAGGCCGACCAACGGAAGCCGTGACGGCCCGGGAGGTATGACGGCCCCGGGCCGTGACGGCCCGGGGCGTGTGACGACGGTCCGGGGCGCGTGGCGGTCCGGGAGGTGTGACAGTTCCGGGCCCGTGACGGCCTGGGGCCGAGTGACGGTCCGGGATGTGACGACGGTCCGGGGGCCGAGTGCCGGTTCGGGACGTGTGAGGGCCCAGGGTCGGCGGCGATGCCGGGCCCTGGGCCGTCACGGGGTGGCAGGTCCGTGCGGACGGTGTCACCTTCACCAGGTGAATCCTGGTCAGACCCGCTCCGCCGCGGCGACCTCGGCGGTGGCGCGGGCCGGGCGCCTGGCCTGCCTGCGGTCCAGCAGTCCCGAGACAAGGGCCAGCACGAGCGCCGAGCCGGCCATCAGCGCGCCCACCCAGTTCGGGGCGGTGATGCCGAAGCCGCCGGAGATGACCAGACCGCCCAGCCACGCGGCCAGCGCGTTGCCCAGGTTGAAGGCGCCGACGTTGACGGCGGAGGCGAGCGTCGGCGCGCCCGAGGCCAGGTCGAGCACCCGCTTCTGCAGCGGCGGCACGGTGGCGAAGCCGAGCAGGCCGATCAGGACGACGGCGACCGCCGAGGCGAGCTGGGAGTAGGCGGCGACGGTGAACAGCGCGAGCACGACCGCGACGGCGGCGAGCGAGCCGTACAGGAGCGGCATCAGCGCGCGGTCGGCCAGGCGTCCGCCGATCAGGTTGCCGATCACCATGCCGATGCCGAGCAGCACCAGCATCCAGGTGACTCCGGACTCGGCGAAGCCCGCGGCCTCGGTCATCATCGGCGCGATGTAGGTGATCGCGGCGAAGACGCCGCCGAAGCCGAGGACGGTCATCGCCATGGCCAGCAGTACCTGCACGTCGCCGAAGGCGGCCAGCTCGCGGCGGAGCAGTCCCTTCCCGCCGTGTATGCGCTTGTTGGCGGCGGTGGGCGCCTCGTCGGCGGGCACGAGCGTGGCGACGCCGATCACCGCGAGCACGCCGAGGGCGGCCACGGCGGCGAACGTGAGGCGCCAGCTGGTCTGCTGGCCGAGCCAGGTGCCGAGCGGGACGCCGACGACGTTGGCGAGGGTGAGCCCGGTGAACATCAGCGCGATCGCGCTGGCCCGCTTCTGCGGGGCGACGAGGTTGGCGGCCACCACCGACCCGATGCCGAAGAAGGCGCCGTGTGCCAGGGAGGTGACGATCCGGCCGGCGAGCATGAGGCCGAAGGCGGGCGCGACCGCCGAGAGCAGGTTGCCCACCACGAAGATGACCATGAGGGCGGTGAGCATGGTCTTCCTGGGGACGCGGGTGCCCAGGATCGTCATGATCGGCGCGCCGATGAGGACTCCCATGGCGTATCCCGAAGCCAGGTATCCGGCCGTGGGGATGGAGACGCCGTACTCCGCGGCGACCTGGGGCAGCAACCCCATGATGACGAACTCGGTCGTCCCGATCCCGAAGGCGCCGATGGCCAGGGCCAGGAGTGCGATGGGCATGACAGATCCCTCGACTAGAAGAATGGAACGCGTCCACAATAATTGCATGCGCGGGATATATGCAAGCGCCGACTATTGCACGAGGAGGTAACCTGAAGTCATGCCGAACCTTCGGGCACACAGCTGGTGCACGCTGTCCGCGCTGCACAACAGGATCGACGCGCACATCGAGCGCGCTCTGCAGACCGCGCACGACCTCAGCGTGCGGGAGTACTCCGCGCTGGTGCTGCTCAGCGCGCAGCACCCGGGCGAGGGCGGGCACCTGATGATGAACCAGCTCGCCGACGCGATCGGGCTCAGCCAGAGCGCCACGACGAGACTCGTCACCAGGCTCGAGGACCGCGGGCTGCTGTCGCGCTACCTGTGCGCGACAGACCGGCGGGGCATCTACACCGACGTCACCCCCGCAGGGCTGGACCTGCTGGCCAAGGCGCAGCCGACCAACGACGCGGCGCTGGCCGAGGCGCTGGCCGAGGCCGACCGGCAACCGGAGCTGGCTCCCCTGGTGGCGGCGTTGCGCGCGCTCGACTCCACCCGGCCCCAGGTTCCCGCGCCCGCCGAGGCGCGCCCGGGGGCCTGACGCGACACGGGATGGCGGGGCGCCCCTCCCCGCCGGGGTTCAACCTCACCCGCCGTCGGGGCGGCCGTGCTGTCCCGGCGTGCCGTCCATGACGTCGTGGCGGGCCGGCACCTGCCGGCCCGCCTGCCGCGCGCGACCCGGCGGCATGGATGAGCAGGCGTTCCTGCTCGTGTGGGGTAAGCCGCGGGGTCGGGCCGTAGAGGCGCGGGCTCCCGATCGTCGCGCGACCGTGCCGGACCCGGTTCGGGCTACTCGACCCCGAACACCGTCAGCACCGCCGCGTGGTCAGAGGTCCAGAGGTTGTCGCGGTGACCGGGAATCGGCGCCGGGTCGCCCTCGACGACCGCGGCCGAGCTCTGGACCCGCAGGTCGCCCTTGTAGTGGATGAAGTCGATGCGGTCCTTCGGCTCCGGCTCGCCCTTGTGGGAGTCGTGCCCGTAGCCGCCGGTGAAGGTGGTGTAGATCGGCGACCAGGTGATGCCCGGCTCGGCGACGGGGTCGGGGTTGGCGACGCGGAAGGAGTCCTTCAGCCCGGCCCGCTCGGGAACGACGGAGGTGGGCCACGCCACCGCGTCGTAGCCGCACTTGTTCGCCTCGGGCGTCCAGTCGAGGTGGGAGGGGGCGTTGAAGTCGCCCATGAGCAGCACGGGGGTGCGCTCCGAGGCGGCCAGGTCGCCCTCCATCGCCTTGATGACGCCCTCGATCTGCCTGGTACGGCCGGACTCCGCCTCCCTGGCCATCAGCCGCTCGACCGGGTACTTGCCGAAGCAGGCGTCGTAGGGCCCGTAGGGGGTGTAGCCGAGGTGGACGTTCCACAGCGCCATCTCGGTGCCACGCCGGTCGTCGACCTTGATCTTCACATTGGCGGCGGGCAGCCCTGACTGCTGGGGCAGCGGCCCGCGCGAGGTGATCGGGTAGCGGCTGACGAAGCCGACGTCGGGACCGGCCTGGTAGTGGTCCCAGCCGAGCGCCTCGCCCAGGTCCTTGGCGGAGGTGCCCGAGCTCTCCTGCACGCCCACCACGTCGATGTCGTGGTCGAGCAGGAACTTCAGCTGCTTCTCCCGGCCGCCGCGCACCTGGCTGCCGCCGTGCCAGAGGTTCCAGCTGAGCGCCTTCAGCTCGGGCACGAGAGGCGCGCCGGGCGGCCTGACGTCCACGCTGACCTGGGCGGTGGCGCTCTCGCCTCCGTCGTTGACGGCCTCGACGGTGGCGGTGACGGTCTTGGCCGAGGCGGCGGCGGGTGGGGTGCCGGTGATGGTGCCGTCCTGGGCGACGTCGAGCCACTCGGGCCCGCTGACCTTGCGGAAGCCGGTGACCTGGCCCCTGACCAGGCCGCGCACGGTCGCGGTGTAGGGGCTCTTGGCGCGGGCGTTGCGCAGCGGGATCGTCCCGGTGACGAAGCGCAGAGCCTCGTTGCTCACGATCTTCAGTTTGGCGGGGGCGGCCAGCCACTGGTAGCCGTCCTTGGCCAGCGCGTAGGCGACGTAGTCGCCGGGTTCGAGGCCGTCGGTGTCGAGGCTGGCGGTGCCGCTGCCCTGCGGGATGTAGACCCACTTCAGCGAGGCGCCGACGTACTTCTGGTCGACGGGGCCGTTGCCGGGGTCGCTGTAGAGGCCGATCCAGTTCTTGGGGTCGGGTGCGGGGGTGGAGTAGCGGAGCTGGACGGGGTCGCCGGCCTTCACCGAGGCGGAGACGGGGGTGAGGGTGCCGTCGGGGGCGGCGGCGGTGAGGGTGGCGGCGGCGAGGAGGGCGGCCGCGATGGAGAGAGTCCTGCGCATGGAGGAAGCATCCATGACGCGAGTAAAGCCCAGATGTACACAGATTGACCAGTCGTCGTTTCTACTAGCTGGACAAGTGCGCACAGCTTGTCTGAACAAGCCGCCCTAAGGGGATCTCCCTGCACCATGGGAACGCAAAGGGCGTCCGGAGCCCGCCGGCCTCATGACCGGATACCTTGGGGGGCATGTCCGTCACCCGCCGTGCCTTCCTCGCCGTCGCGGCGGGACTGGCGGTCGGCTGGCAGGCGGGCTGTTCGGCGGACCGCGACGAGGTGGCCGGCCTGCGCTTCGCCACCGGCCCCGCCGGGGGACCGTACGAGGCGCTGGGGGACAGGTTCGCCGCCGAGCTGGGGCGGCGCGGCTTCGACGTCACCGTGCTGAAGACGGCCGCCAGCATCGAGAATCTCACCATGCTCGCCGACGGCAGGGCCGACCTCGGCCTGTCGCTGGCCGACAGCGCCGACGAGGCGGTGCGGGTGCGCCACGCTCCCGTCTTCGCGCTGGCCAGGATGTACATGAACTACGTCCATCTGGTGGTCCGCGCGGACTCACCCATCGCCAGGATCCAGGACCTGGCGGGCCGCGCGGTCTCGACCGGCGCGGAGGGCTCGGGCACCGCGTTCACCGCCGAGCGCGTGCTGGCGAAGGCCGCGCTCAAGGAACGCGCCCGCACCTCCAGGCTCGGCCTGGACGAGTCGCTCAGGGCGCTGGCCGTCGGCGCCGTCGACGCCTTCTTCTGGTCGGGCGGCGTGCCCACCCCGGCCCTGGCCGCCGGCGACCTCCCGGTCCGGCTGCTGCCCCTCGACTGGCTGGTCGGGCCGCTGCGCAGGCAGTACGGCCCGCTCTACGAGAGCGCGATCGTCCCGGCGGGCGAGTACGGCCAGCCGGCCCCGGTGCCCACCATCGGCACCCCCAGCTACCTGGTGTGCAGGGCCGGGCTCGGCGCCGACGTCGCCTTCGCCGTCACCGAGACCCTCTTCGCCAGCCGCGACCGGCTCGAAGCCCCCGACGCGCCCGGCGGGCGGCTCGACAGGCGCTACGCGATCGGCACCGGCGCCGTGCCGCTGCACGAGGGCGCGGCCCGCTACTACAGGTCCGTGTACGGCTGAGCCGGCCGCAGCTCCACCACCAGCCCCCGCGGCCGGTTGGCCTCCAGCGCCAGCGTCGCCCCGCACGCCCTCGCCAGCTCGGCCGCGATGGCCAGCCCCAGCCCGCTGCCGGGCACGTTGGCGTGCGTGCCCGCCCGCCAGAACCTGCCGAGGGCCTGCACTCGTTCCTCCTCAGGAAGGCCGGGGCCGTCGTCGGCGATCCGCAGCACGCCGCCGGCCAGGGTGACGGTGACGGTGCCGCCGGGCGGGACGAACTTCTGTGCGTTGTCCAGCGCGATGTCGGCCACCCGTGCGGCCGCCTCGGGCACCGTCGCGTCAGGCTCGAGGTCGACCTCGAGGGTGAGGTCCTTCGCGGTGTAGACCTCGCGCCAGCCCGCCAGCCGGGGGGCGAGCGGGGTGAGCGAGTCGAGCTGCTGGGCCACCGCGCCCGCTTCGACCCTGGCCAGCGCCAGCAGGTCCTCCACCAGGCCCGCCAGCCGGTCGACCTCGGCCAGCGCCTCCTCGAACTCCGACGTGCCCTCGGACTTCAGGTGCGGCTCCAGGTTCTCCAGGCGCAGCGACAGCACGGTGAGCGGGGTGCGCAGCTCGTGGGAGGCGTCGGCCACGAACGCCCGCTGCCGGTCGAGCGTCGTGGAGACCGCGTCGGCCATCGCGTTGAACCGTTCCTCCAGCCGCCGCAGCTCGGTCGGCCCCACACCTGGATGGGCGCGCGCGTCGAGGTGGCCCTCGGCGATCGCCTGCGTGGTGCGGTCGAGCTCGGTGACCGGCCGTAGGATCCACCTGGCCAGCCCTCTGGCGGCCAGCACCGAGTAGCCGAGCGCCACCAGCGCCCCCAGCGCGAGGCCCGCCCATACCAGGGAGACGTCCGCCCGCGCCTGTGTCGTGGGCGCCTGCAGCAGCACCACGCCCGACAGCTGCGCGTCGCGGCCGGCGGGTTCGGCGATGAGCACGTGGCCCGGCCCGAACGGGCTGATCGTCGGCAGGTCCTCGGTCGTCTGCCCGGACAGCGCCAGGCGGATCGCGGCGCCCGTGTCGGCGCGCATGTCGCCGGCATGGACGAGGGTCGTGCCGTCCCGGCCCTTGACCACGACGGCGGCGCCGTACAGGTCGGCGTAGCGGATGACCTCGGCCGTCAGCGCCGTCCTGTCGTTCTCGCGCGCGGCCTGGTCGGCCAGCTCGGCGAAGCGGGTGGCGTCGGCGCGGCGGTCGAGCAGCAGCCGGTTGGTGCGGTGCGAGGCGTAGGCCATCCCCAGGGGTACGGCCAGCGCCGCGATCATCAGCACGATGAGCGTGGTGAAGGTGACGACCAGCCGGTGTCTCACTGCCCTCCCAGCCGGTAGCCCGTGCCGCGCAGCGTCTCGACCAGGCCGGGACGGCCGGTCTTCGACCGCAGGCCCGCGACGTGGACGTCGAGCGAGCGGGAGGCCGACAGGAGCGGGTCGCCCCACACCTCGTCGAGGATCTCCTCGCGGCTGCGCACCACGCCGGGCTCCCTGGCCAGCAGCGCGAGGACGTCGAACTCCCGCCTGGTCAGCGTGACCGGCTCGCCGGCGACGCTCACCTGGCGGGTCTCCAGGTCGATCCGCACGTCGCCGGCCATGACCACGTGGTCCCTGGCCGGCATGGGGCGGGTGCCGCGGCGCACGACGGCTTCCATGCGGGCCATGAGCTCGGCCGTACGGAACGGCTTGACCAGGTAGTCGTCGGCACCGGAGCGCAGACCGCGCAGGATCTCACGCTCCTCGGTGCGGGCGGTGACCACGATGACGGGCACCGCGGACACCCGGCGGACGCGGCGCAGCGCCTCCAGCCCGTCCATGTCGGGCAGGCCGAGGTCGAGCAGGACGAAGTCGACGCCCCCCGCCAGGCGGAGGGCGTCGACCGCCAGCCCCGCGCGCACGATCTGGTGACCGTGTCGCGACAGGGCCGTGGTCAGGGCGGCCGCGAGCCGGTCGTCGTCTTCGACCAGGAGAACTCGCATGTGAGGAGCGTAGTGACAACAAACGCGTGATGGGGACCACGGGTTCGCGGCGGCCTGCCGCACGCGTCCGCGCGTCCTACACGCGGGCCAGCTGCGGCTCGGCCTTCTCGCTGGAGGACAGGGCCGCGTCGCGGGTCTCGCGCATCGTGAAGTAGACGATCAGCGAGACGGCGGCGCAGGCCGAGACGTACCAGTAGAAGCCGGACTCGATGCCCGAGTCCTTGAACCACAGCGCCACGTACTCGGCCGTGCCGCCGAACAGCGCGTTGGCGATCGCGTACGGCAGCGCCACGCCGAGCGCCCGCACGTTCGTCGGGAACAGTTCCGCCTTCACCACCGCGTTGATCGAGGTGTAGCCGGTGATGATGATCAGACCGGTCAGCGAGAGGACCAGCGCGCCCCCGAAGCCGCTGACACCCGACAGGGCGGTCATGAGCGGGACGGTGCCCAGCATCGAGCCGAAACCGAAGGTGATCAGCAGCGGGCGGCGGCCGATCCGGTCCGACAGCGCGCCGGCCAGCGGCTGCAGGCACATGAAGATGAACAGCGCGCAGAAGCTGACCAGCGTCGCCGTCGTCTTCTCCAGGCCCGCGGTGTTGGACAGGTACTTGGTCAGGTAGGTCGTGTAGGTGTAGTACGCGACCGTGCCGCCCATGGTGAGGGCGATGACCAGCAGGAACTCGCGCTTGTGGGCGAAGAGCTGACGCAGCGTGCCGCGCTCGCGCTCGACCCCCTTCTCCTGCTCGTCGTAGACCTCGGTCTCCATGAGGTTGCGGCGCAGGTAGAACACCACGGCGGCGGCCAGCGCGCCGATGATGAACGGGATGCGCCAGCCCCACGACTTCAGCGCCTCCTCGGTCATCGTGTTCTGCAGGATGATCTGCAGGCCGAGGCCCACGATCTGGCCCGCGGTCATCGAGACGTACTGGAAGCTCGAGGCGAAGCCGCGCTTGCCGGGCGGCGTGGCCTCGGTGAGGTAGGTGGCGCTGGCGGCGTACTCACCGCCGACCGAGATGCCCTGCAGGAGGCGAGCCACCAGCAGGACGGCCGCGCCGAAGTACCCGGCCGCGGCGTAGGTGGGTGCGATGGCGATCAGCAGGGCGCTGGCCGACATCAGCGTGACGGTCAGGGTGAGGGCTGCCTTGCGGCCCTTTCTGTCGGCGTAGCGGCCGAGCAGCCATCCGCCGATCGGCCGCATGAAGAAGCCGACGGCGAAGATGCCGGCGGTGTTGAGCAGCTGGGCGGTGGCGTCGCCCTTCGGGAAGAACGAGCTCGCGAAGTAGACGGCGAAACTGCTGTAGACGAACCAGTCGTACCACTCGACCAGGTTTCCAACCGATCCGCCGAGCACCGCCTTCCATGGGGTGCGCGCGGCTGCGTGTGTCGTCAAGGGGGACCTCCTGCGAGAGTCGTTGCAGGTCGTAGGCTCTCCACAGAGGGTTGTTCCGTCCAGGGGGATGACGGTTTATCTAACCTCCGCTTAACACAACGGAAATCACCCGAAGGTAGGATGAATTATTCGGCCTGGCGCCGTCAGACCTCCCGCTGCCACTCGGTCCACTCGTCGACCAGCTCGAATCCCATCGCCTCGTTGATCGCGAGCATGTGCGCGTTGGAGGTGGCGTTCCACGTGATGATGCGGTCGACGTCCGGCTCCATCTCGCGGAACCACAGCAGGTTGGCCAGTTTCAGCACCAGCCCGAGGCGGTGCCCCCGGTGCTCGCCCAGCACCACGGTGTCGGCCTGGCGGCCCCAGCCGTCCGGCTCGGCGCGGTCGACGTAGATGCGGGTGTAGCCGGCCACGGCCCCGTCGGCGGCCCTTCTGGCGATCATGGAGTAGGTCTGCTGCATGAACTCGGCGTTCGTCGCCTCGATCGCCTCGATGCGCCCGGCGTCCCACCGCATGCCCTCGACGTCGTCGCCGTGGGGCGCGTCGTTCATGCCCTCCATCAGCAACGCCAGGTCCGCGTGCAGCTCGGGCGCGGCCGTGCCCGCCCAGCGCTCGAGACGGTAGCCGGCGGCGTACGGCTCGGCGTCGGCCAGCATGCGTTCGACGCGGGCCCAGTCGGCCGCGCGCAGGTCGAGCGCCCTGCGCGCCTCCCCGAGTGACGGGGTGAAGCCGGTCGCGCGGGCGAAGCCGTCGGCCGGGCCCTTCGCCGGGGCCTCGGTCAGCAGCATGCGGCGGCCCGCCGTACGGGCCCGGCCGGCGGCGTGGGCGACCAGGGCGGTGCCGAGGCCGCGGCGACGGCGCTCGGGGACCACCACGAGGCTGCGCACCACGCCCAGGTGGGTGTTGTCGGTCATCGGCAGGCCCAGGCCGTAGCCGGCCACGACCCTGCCGTCCTCGACCACCGCCCACGCCTCCATCACGTCGCCGGGGAAGCCGCGTGACACCATGGCGGTGTAGCCGGGCAGCGACATGCGCGGTCCCGGATGGTCGGCGTCGGCGGCGAGGAACGCCGCGTGCAGCCCGGTCAGCAGGTCGCCGGGCGGGTCGAGGTCGATGCGCCGGATGTCCATGAGGCCAGGCAACCCCACCAGCGCGGCGGACCGCCAGCGAATTACCGGCCGGGAGCGGCGCAGGTCACTGCTGGTAGTTCTCCACCTCGTCGGCCGGGCGGGGGGCGGCGTAGTCGGGGTCATCGCCCACGCCGCGGCGGGCCCTGCGCTGGCGCAGCAGATCCCAGCACTGGTCGAGCGCCGCCTCCAGCTCCTTGACGCGGGCGTTCTCCTCGTCGGTGGTGACCTCGCCGGAGGCGAGCCGGCCGCGCAGCTCGTGCTCCTCGGTCACGAGGGCGTTGATCCTGCTGAGAATCTCGTTGTCCTGCATGGATCAGACTCTAACCACCGCGTGGTAGAAATCATCCCATGTCGGGTATTGCGCTGGTCAGAACGCCTGGCCCCCATCTGGCCGAGGGCATCGTCACCAACATCGAGCGCGAGCCGGTCGACGCCGACCTCGCGGCGCGCCAGCACGAGCGCTACGTCGAGGCGCTCGGCGCCAACGGCTGGGAGATCCGCCACGTCGAGCGGGCCGACGACCTTCCCGACGGGGTCTTCGTCGAGGACGCGGTCGTGGTCAGCGCCGGCACCGCCGTGCTCACCAGGCCCGGAGCGCCCGAGCGGCGGCCGGAGGTGGAGACGGTGGCGGCGGCCGTCCAGGCGCTGGACCTGGAGATCAGGCGCATCGAGGGGCCCGGCACCCTGGACGGCGGCGACGTCCTGCAGGTCGGCTCGCGGATCTACGTCGGCAGGTCGGCCAGGACCAACGACGAGGGCATCGCCCAGCTCGCCGCGCACCTGCCCGAGCGGGAGGTCGTGCCCGTCGAGATGCGCGGCGTGCTGCACCTGAAGTCGGCCGTCACCGCGCTGCCCGACGGGACCCTCATCGGCGTTCCCGGGCACGTCGACCTGCCCGGGCTGCTCGTGCCCGAGGAGGAGGCCGGATCCCACCTGGTCCTGCTGGGCGGCGACCGCGTGCTGATGGCCGCCTCCGCGCCCGCCACCGCCGCGTCGCTCGAGAAGCGCGGGCTCGAGGTGGTCCAGGTGGACATCTCCGAGTTCGAGAAGCTCGAAGGCTGCGTGACCTGTCTGTCCGTGCTCGTGTCTCGCGATGCGAGACCTTGACACAAGCGTTCCTGAGCGTCTGGTAGCGTGCTTGACGTGTTGCGTGGACTGCTTCTTAGCCGCCGCGGCGGGGGCCTCTAGAAGGCCGGCTCCCTCGTCGCGGAGCGAGTCATGCGCGTCGGCCGTTTCCTTCCGACCGACGAGGATCATGACATGACCGCTCAGCAGCCCAGTTCCATGCCCTTCCAGCGATACCAGCCGTTCGAGCCCATCCGGCTGCCCGACCGCACCTGGCCCGACCGGGTCATCACCAAGGCGCCCCGCTGGTGCGCCGTCGACCTGCGCGACGGCAACCAGGCGCTGATCGACCCGATGGACTCCCACCGCAAGCTCAAGATGTTCGAGCTGCTGGTGCGGATGGGCTACAAGGAGATCGAGGTTGGCTTCCCGTCCGCCTCGCAGACCGACTTCGACTTCGTCCGGCAGATCATCGACGAGGGCCGCGTCCCCGACGACGTGGTGATCCAGGTGCTGACGCAGGCCAGGCCGGAGCTGATCGAGCGGACCTTCGAGGCCATCAGGGGCGCCAAGCAGGCCATCGTCCACCTGTACAACTCCACCTCCACGCTGCAGCGGCGGGTGGTGTTCGGCATGGACAGGGAGGGCATCACCGCGATCGCCGTCGAGGGCGCCAAGCTGGTGCGCAAGCTGGCCGAGGCCTCCGACGTGGACGTCCACTACCAGTACTCCCCGGAGTCGTTCACCGGCACCGAGCTGGAGTACGCGGTCGAGGTGTGCAACGCGGTCAACGACGTGTGGCAGCCCACCCCCGACCGCAAGGTGATCATCAACCTGCCGGCGACGGTCGAGATGGCGACCCCGAACGTCTACGCCGACCAGATCGAGTGGATGCACCGCAACCTGGCCTACCGCGACTCCGTCATCCTGTCGCTGCACCCGCACAACGACCGCGGCACCGCCGTGGCCGCCGCCGAGCTGGGCTACATGGCCGGAGCCGACCGCATCGAGGGCTGCCTGTTCGGCAACGGTGAGCGCACCGGCAACGTCTGCCTGGTCACCCTGGGCATGAACCTGTTCTCGCAGGGCGTCGACCCCGAGATCGACTTCAGTGACATCGACGAGATCCGCCGGGTCACCGAGTACTGCAACCAGCTGCCCGTGCACCCGCGCCACCCGTGGGGCGGCGAGCTGGTCTACACCGCCTTCTCCGGCTCCCACCAGGACGCCATCAAGAAGGGCTTCGAGCACCTGGCCGCCGACGCGGCCGCCGCAGGGGTGCCGGTCGACTCCTTCCGGTGGGCGGTGCCGTACCTGCCGATCGACCCCAAGGACATCGGCCGCAGCTACGAGGCGGTCATCAGGGTCAACAGCCAGTCCGGCAAGGGCGGGGTCGCCTACATCATGAAGGCCGACCACCAGCTCGACCTGCCGCGCCGGCTGCAGATCGAGTTCTCCAAGGTCGTGCAGGCCCGCACCGACGAGGAGGGCGGCGAGATCTCGCCGGCCCAGATGTTCGACATCTTCACCGACGAGTACCTGCCGAACCCGGCCAACCGCTGGGGCCGTCTCAGCCTGATGGCGCACCGCCACGAGTCCACCGTCGACGAGAAGGACCGCATCAGCGCCGACGTGCGCATCGACGGGGAGATCCGTGAGGTCGAGGGCACCGGCAACGGGCCCATCTCGGCGTTCATCGACGCGATCTCGGCGCTCGGGTTCGAGGTGCGCGTGCTCGACTACGTGGAGCACGCGATGAGCGCCGGCAGCGACGCCAAGGCCGCCTCGTACCTGGAGTGCGACGTCAACGGCCAGGTGCTGTGGGGAGCCGGCATCGACGGCAACACCACGACGGCCTCGCTCAAGGCGATCATCTCGGCGGTGAACCGGGCCTCCCGCTGACGTGACTCACCCCGGGGGTACGGCACGCCTCGCCGTACCCCCGGTCGGCGTCATGGCCGGCCGGGCCTCGCGTTTCAGCGAAGGCCCAGGTAGTGCGCGATCGAGCGGGCGCCGTGCTCGAACGTGGCCGCCGGCGCGGTCACGACGCTGTTGTACATGCCGAACAGCTCGAAGCTGACCGACCCGTAGACCCACGTCCAGGCGTGGATGCCGCGCAGGATCACCTCGTCCGGCAGCCCCACGAAGATCGCCTCCCGGAGCGCGGCGGCGTCGCCGGCGAACTCCTCCGGGGCCGGCGTGTCGGCGGGCACCTGGATCGCCCCCGCCGCGTGGGCGTCCGACAGCACTTTCGCGAACATGATCCCGTCACGCGCCGCGGGATCGACGGTGTCGGCCGGGGCCTGGTAGCCGGGCACCGGCGTGCCGTGGATCAGCGCGTACTCGTGGGGGTGCGCCAGCGCCCACGCCCTGATCGCCCGGCACATCGCCAGCCAGCGCCCGAGGAAGTCGTCCCGGGCGCACCCGGCGTCGGCCTGCTCGACGGCCGCGCCGACCGCGTTGTAGGCGTCGATGATCAGCGCCGTCAGCAGATCGTCCTTCGTCGGGAAATAGCGGTAGATGGCCGAGGAGACCATCCCCATCTCCCGCGCCACGGCCCGCAACGACAGGCCCGCGGCGCCGTCGGTGGACAGGTGCCGGCGGGCGATGTCGGTGATCTCCCTGATCAGCTCCGCGCGGACGCGTTCTCTGGCGGTACGGCTTGCGGTCGTCATGCGAAGCACGCTACCAGAGCGCCGCCAAAAAACGAGAGCACTGCTCTTGACTCTTCCGCTCTCTTGGGAGAGCATTGCTCTCGTCAATGAACGGCGCTCACGAAGAGGTTCGCATGCTCGCCATCGCCAAGGGAGCCAACCTGGCTCTGATGTTCTTCCTGGAGCTCGGCGTCATCGGCGCGGTCGGCTACTGGGGCTTCACCGCCGGATCCTCCTGGGCCCTGCGGTTGCTGCTGGGCCTCGGCGCGCCTGTCCTGTTCGGCGTGCTGTGGGGCCTGTTCGCGGCGGGCGGTGGCGCCAACGCCACCTACCCCCTCACGGGGATCGCGCGCGGGCTGTTCGAGGTCGCCTGGTTCGGCGGCGGGGCGCTCGCGCTCTACGCTGCCGGGGCGCTCACCCCGGCGGTCGTCCTGGGTGCGGCCTTCGTCGTCAACGGGGTCCTCCGCCTGCTGTGGCACCAGTAGTGAGATCAGGCCACACTCGTACGCGTCTCTTCTGAAGGTAGGTTGATCATGGGTAAGCATGTCGTCGTGGGCGCGGGTCAGGTCGGCCGGCACGTGGCTCGCAAGCTGATCGCGCAGGGCCACGAGGTCGTGGTCGTCACCCGCTCGGGCAGCGGTCCCGAAGGAGTCAGGAAAGTGGCCGCCGACGTGGCCGACAGCGCCGCGCTGGTCGAGATCGCCAGGGGTGCCGACGCCGTCTACAACTGCGTCAACCCGCCGTACCACCGCTGGCTCACCGACTGGCCGCCGATGGCCGCGTCCTTCCTGGCGGCGGCCGAGCAGAGCGGCGCGGTGCTGGTGGCGCTGGGCAACCTCTACAGCTACGGCCCGGTTCAGGGGCCGATGACCGAGGACCTGCCGCCGGCCTCCGACAGCCCGAAGGCCCAGGTGCGGGCCGCGATGTGGGCCGACATGCTGGCCGCGCACGAGGCGGGCAGGGTCAGGGTGGCCGAGGTGCGCGGGTCCGACTACTTCGGACCCGGGGCGACGGACCAGTCCTTCCTGGGTGACCGCTTCATCAAGCCGCTCAGGGCGGGCAGGACGATCCCGCTCGTGTGGCCGGCCGACGTTCCGCACAGCTGGACGTACCTGCCGGACGTGGCCGAGGCGCTCGTCGTCGCGGCCGCGGACGAACGGGCCTGGGGCAGGGCCTGGCACGTGCCGACGAGCGAGCCGCTGACGTTCAGGGAGATCGGCGACCGGATGGCGGCCGTCCTGGGACTGCCCGCGCCGCGGATGAGCCGGCTGCCGTGGCCGCTGGTGCGGGCGATCGGGCTGGTCAACCCGCTGATCGGCGAGCTGCGGCACACGCGCTACCAGTTCGTGGCGCCGTTCGAGATCGACTCGTCGGCCTTCACCGACACCTTCGGGATCAAGCCCACCCCGATCGACGACGCCCTCCGCGCGACGCTGGGCGTGTGAGAGGGCAGCGGGCGGGCGCGAAGCGGGCGCACTACGCTCGGTGCATGAAGATTGCCATGATCGGCCTGGGTGACATCGCGGAGAAGGCCTACCTCCCCGTGCTGGCCGCCCAGCCCGACCTCGACCTGCACCTGTGCACCCGCAACGAGCGGACCCTGCGCCGGCTCGGCGCCGCGCACCGCGTGGCCGAGCGGTCCACCTCGGTCGAGGAGGTGGTCGAGGCGGGTGTCGACGCCGCGTTCGTGCACGCGGCCACCGAGGCCCACCCGGCGATCGTGGAGCCGCTGCTGAGGGCGGGGGTGCACGTCTACGTGGACAAGCCCGTCGCCTACACCCTCGACGAGACCCGCCACCTGGTACGGCTGGCCGCCGACCGGCGCGTCTCCCTCATGGTGGGCTTCAACCGCCGCTACGCCCCCGGCTACGCGGGCATGCTCGACCTGTCGCGCCATCTGGTCCTCATGCAGAAGAACCGTCCTGCCCTGCCGGACACGCCGAGAAGGGCGGTGTTCGACGACTTCATCCACGTGGTCGACACGCTCCGCTTCCTCGCTCCCGGGCCCGTGACGGAGACACGCATCCGTACCAGGATGCGTGACGGGCTGGTCGAGCACCTGGTGCTGGAGCTGGCGGGCGAGGGCTTCATGGCGCACGGCGTCATGAACAGGGTCGGCGCGGCCTCGGAGGAGAGCCTGGAGGTGCTGGGCGAGGGCGTGAAGCGCCGCGTGGTGAACCTGGGCGACGTCGTCGACCACGGCCCCGCGGGGGAGACGCTGGTGCGGCGGCCCGACTGGGTGCCGGTGTCGCGGCAGCGCGGGGTCGAGCAGGCCGGCATGGCCTTCCTCGCCGCGGTGCGGGCGGGCGAGGTGCTGAGCGCGCAGGACGCGCTGGTCACGCACGAGGTCTGCGAGGAGATCGTCGCCGCCTGCGACCGCGAGGCGGCCCTCGTCGCCTGAGGACCTGCGGACGATCCGCGGGAGCGGGGGCACCTCGGCGGGCGAAGGCCGGCGGGGCCGGTGGATGGTTCGGGGCGGCCGAGGGATGGTCCGCGGGGAGCGGGGCTTGTCAGCGGGTGAACGTCCGGGGGGCCATGGCGCGGTCGGCGGCGGCGAGGAGCCTGCCGAACGGTCTCGGGGTCAGCCGCGTCATCACCGTGAACCCGGCGGCGTCCCGCAACGGGCTGGAGGAGGAGACCACGCCGGCCACCGCACGGCCGAGCACGGCGGGCCCTCCGCTGTCGCCGGGCGCGGCGTGGCAGTTGCGCGTGACGAGCACCCCGGGCCCGGCCGCGCCGCCCTCGACGGCGTCGCCGACGCAACGGTGGAGGTCGCTGCCGGGGTAGGAGCCGCCGATCGGGTAGCCGAGCAGCTCGAGGTGCGACAGCGAGTCGCCCCTGCGGGTGAGGCGCGGCCGCAGCCCCGGCCCGGTGATCTCCTCCAGTTGCCGGTTCCCGGCGGCGACGCCAACCACGCCGACGTCGTAGGGCAGCTGGGCGGTGGAGTACGGCCTGGCCCGCCATCGCTTGGGCACCCAGAAGCGCACGGCGGGCCAGACGCCGAGCGCCGGACGGCCCGAGCCGTCGCGGTTGTAGGCGGGCATGAAGACGATCCGGTCGAAGCGGTGGCCGTCGCCGTACAGGCAGTGGGCCGCGGTCAGCACCAGGCTGCGGCTGTGCGACCGGAGCACGACCGCGCCGCAGGTCAGCTCCCTGCGGCTGACGGGGTCGTGGCTCACCAGCAGCCCCGCCAGCCGGTACCTGCCCGTGTACGGTCGCGCCACGGGCGCGTGCCCGAGCCGGTCGCCTCCCGGCGTGAGAACCCGCCGGTCCGGCACCGACAGCGCTGACATCGCGGGAACCGCCGCGCCGCTCCCGCCGGCAGAGTCGCGCGCGTCCACGGTGGGACCTGCGCCCACCGGCAGGAGCAACCCCGCCGCCACCACGAGCCTGAGCACCCGTCCCCCCAAGTTTTGATCTTGCGCACTCTATCGGGCAGGGTGGCGTTCTGCCAGGTCATGGGCCCGGTCGCGGGCCATGTCGCGGGCCGGGGTCGTGGGCCGGCTTGGCGACTGTGTACGTGTCCGCGCGTGCCGGAATTGCCAGGGGCGGTGAACGATGGTGCGGTGGTGTCATGGCTGTCGACCTGAACCACACCATCGTGCCGAGCAGGGACAAGCACGCCTCCGCCGCCTTCATCGCGGAGATCCTGGGACTGAAGGCGGGCCCGCAGTGGGGCCCGTTCGTGCCCGTCGAGACCGCCAACGGCGTCACCCTCGACTACATGGACTCGGCCGACGTCCGGCCGAACCACTACTGCTTCATCGTCAGCGAGGCCGAGTTCGACGAGATCTTCGGGCGCATCCAGGCGCGCGGCCTGGACTTCTGGGCCGATCCAGGGCACGCGAAGGCGGGGATGATCAACCACCTGTACGGCGGCCGCGGCGTCTACTTCGACGACCCCGACGGCCACCGCATGGAGGTCATCACCGCCCCCTACGCGTAAGCCTGAACCGCTCAGAGCCAGTAGTTGTCGTGGCGGAGGTAGAACTCGGCCTTCTCCTCGTCGCTCATGGTGGCGACGTCGAGCAGGCCCTCGAAGTAGCCCTCGCGAGGCGCGCCGGGCGAGAAGTGCAGCAGCATGGAGGCGGGCTCGCCCGACTCGTTGCGGAAGCCGTGCACGCCGCCCGCGGGCACGTGGACCCAGTCGCCCGGCTTCGTCTCGAGCCAGCGGTCACCGTTGTAGATGCTGATCGTGCCTTCGAGGACGAAGAAGGACTCGGTGATCGTCTTGTGGAAGTGCGGTCCGGGGCCGCTCGGCGTGGGCCCCATGTTCCAGCGGTAGAGGCCGAACAGGCCGCCGGTGGAGGCACCGGTGGCCAGGTAGTCGACAGTGTTGCCGGTCGGGTAGACCAGGTCGGGCGCGGATCCGGCGGGACGGTGGACGGCGCTGTTCTCGCCCTTGTCGTCGAAGTAGATCGGGTCGGGATATGTCATAGCGCGCATCCTAAGGACCCGGGCGGCGCGGATCTTCACCCGCGCCGCCCGGACACGCGTCAGGGGTAGAGACCGCGCATCTGGTGGGCCTCGGCGACCCTGCCCACGCCGATCACGTGGGCCGCCTGGCGCAGGGTGATCCCGCGCGCCTCCGCCACCGACCTGACCTCGCCGAAGGCGCCTTCCATGAGGTCGCGGAGCCTGATCTCGACGTCGTCGGCGCTCCACGAGTAGGCCTGCATGTTCTGCACCCACTCCAGGTACGACACGATCACGCCGCCGGCGTTGGCCAGGATGTCGGGGACGATCGTGGTGCCCTGCGCCGCCAGGATCTCGTCCGCCTCGGGCGTGGTCGGGCCGTTGGCACCCTCGACGATGAGCCGGGCCTTGACCCGCGGCGCGTTCTCGGCGGTGATCGCGCCCTCCAGCGCGGCGGGAACCAGGACGTCCACGTCCAGCTCCAGCAGCGCGGCGTGGTCCATCGCGTCGGCGTGCCGGTAGCCGGCGACGCCGCCGGACTCGGCCACCCACGCGCGCAGGCCGGCGATGTCGAGCCCGGCGGCGTTGTGGACCGCCCCGGTGACGTCGGAGACCGCGACCACCTTGGCGCCCGCGTCGGACAGGTACTGCGCGGCCAGCGCGCCCACCTTGCCGAAGCCCTGCACGGCGACGCTCACCCCTTCGGGGGAGCGGCCCAGCGCGGACAGCGTCGCGATCTGCACGCCCCTGGAGGTGGCCCCGGCACGGCCGAGCGACCCGCTCAGCGTCATCGGCTTGCCCGTGACGACGCCCGGCACCGAGTACCCGGCGTTGACGCTGTAGGTGTCCATGATCCAGGCCATGGTCTGCTCGTCGGTGCCGACGTCCGGGGCGGGGATGTCCTTCTCGGGGCCGATGAGCGGGAGGATCTCGTTGACGTAGCGGCGGGTCAGCCGCTCGAGCTCCCTGGTGGTGAGCGCGGTCGGGTCCACGCACACGCCGCCCTTGGCGCCGCCGTACGGGATGCCCACCAGCGCGCACTTCCAGGTCATCCACATGGCCAGCGCGGTGACCTCGTGGATGTCGGTGGCCGGGTGGAAGCGGATGCCGCCCTTGGCGGGGCCGCGCGAGACGTTGTGCTGGACGCGGAAGCCCTGCACGACGTCCATCGTGCCGTCCTCGCGGCGGACCGGGACGGAGACGGTCAGCGAGCGGCGCGGCGTGGCGAGCATCGTGCGCAGGCCCTGGTCGAGGCCGAGGTGCTCGGCCGCCTGGTCGAGCTGGTGGAGAGCGGAGTCGAGGGCTTGTCGCCCGGGTGTGATCAGGGCCGGCGTCCTTGACGGCACCATGACGGTCATGGGAAGGATTCCTCCTGTTATGTACGCCCAAAGCGGGAAGAGCGCCATTGCTTTACCCATGGGCGGTTCTGTGATGATCAGCGTAACCCGTGGCTGATCCCCATACTGAAGATCCAAGCTGGAGATCGACGCGAGGGGAACATGCCACTCTGGCAGTCTTGAGGCGAGAACCGCGCCGAAACGTCACATCGAGGGGACGAATGGCTGATCTGCTCGTCGGTCCGATGCTCCGCTACGTCGACTCCACGCACGCCGCCATCTGGGTGGAGACCGACCAGCCCGGCGTGGTCACGGTGTGCGGGCGGTGGGACACCCCCACCTTCACCGTCCACGGCCACCACTACGCGATCGTCGACCTGGAGGGCTTCCAGGGCGAGTACACCGTCGAGGTGAACGGCGAGCAGGTGTGGCCGATCGACCGGCCCAGCCGGATCGAACTCATGCCGCCCGAAGGGCCCTCGCGGGTGATGTTCGGCTCCTGCCGTACCAGCGTGCCGCACGACGCGGCGCACACCGCCACCCACGGCGTGGACGTGCTGCGCGCCTACGCGCGCAGCGACAGGCCGCTGCCCGAGCTGCTGCTGATGATCGGCGACCAGGTCTACGCCGACAAGCCCGCACCGGCCGTGCTGGAGCTCATCGCCTCGCGCAGGAGTCCCGGCGAGGAGCCGGCCCAGGAGATCGCCGACTTCGAGGAGTACGCCGCGCTCTACCGCCAGGCGTGGACCGACGACCCCGACATCCGGTGGCTGCTGTCGACGGTGCCCACCGCCATGATCTTCGACGACCACGACCTGCGCGACGACTGGAACACCTCCCAGGACTGGCGCGCCGCGATGGCGCACACCCCCTGGTGGCACCGGCGCGTGGTCGCCGGGCTCGGCGCCTACTGGATCTACCAGCACCTGGGCAACATGTCGCCGGACGAGCGCGCGGGCGACCCGGTGCTGGCCGCGCTGAAGCGGGGCGAGGGCGCCGCCGTGCTCGACGACTTCGCCGCCAAGGCCGACGCCGAACCGAGCAGCAACAGGTGGAGCTACGCCCGCGACCTCGGACACTCCCGGCTGATCGTGGTCGACACCAGGTGCGCGCGCCAGCTGACGCCCGGCGACCGGCGGATGCTCGACCCCGGCGAGTGGGAATGGCTGCGGGACCAGATCGCGCGCACGCGAGGACGGCTGATCATCGGCTCGTCGATCCCGTTCCTGCTGCCCGAGGGCGTCCACTACGTCCAGAACTGGAACGAGGCGCTGTGCGACGGCAGGTGGGGCAAGACCGTCGCGCGGCTGTCGGAGTGGTTCCGGCAGACCTTCGACCTGGAGCACTGGGCCGCCTTCCGCCGCTCCTTCGACGACCTCGCGCGGCTGCTGGTCAAGCTAGGCGAGCCGGTGCTGATCCTGTCGGGCGACGTGCACTACTCGTATCTGGCGCAGGCGCCCGGGCCGATCTACCAGATCGTCTGCTCGCCCATCCGCAACCCGCTGAGCAAGGCGCTGCGCCTGGCCAACATCTTCACCCAGTTCGGCGTCGCCACGCTGATCGGCGGCCTGCTCGCCTCGCTCGCCCGCCTTCCGCGCCCGCCGTTCCGCTGGCGGGTGACCAAGGGGCCGGTGTTCCAGAACGCGCTGGCGGCGCTGGAGTTCGGCGAGCGGATCACCGTTGTCTGGTACGGCGAGTCGCTGCAGCCGCTAGAAACAGTCCATGACCTTTGACCAGTACGCCCCGGCTGTCCCCTTCTATGACTTGTGGCACGAGGACGGGCACGTGCCTGAGGTGAGGGAGAAGCTTCCCCCGCTGGTGCGCGGGTCGGTGCTGGAGATCGGCGCGGGCACCGGCCTCATCACCGAGGTCATCGCCGACGCCACCGACGGCGAGATCTTCGCCCTGGAGCCCTCTCTCGGCATGCGGTCGGTGCTGCTGTCCAGGCTCGCGGCCCGTCCCGGCCTGCTGGAGAGGGTGACCGTCCTGCCGTACGGCGCGCTGGACGTCGACCTCGACGAGCCGGTGGACATGGTCGTGATGATCGCCGTGCTCTACGCGATCGACGACCGGCCGAAGCTGTGGGAGACCCTCGCCCGCCGGCTGGTGCCCGGCGGCCGGCTGGTCTTCAACTTCGCCGAGCGGCCCATGCCGGTGCCCGGCGAGCCCTCCCGGATGGCCGCCTACCCGGTGGGCAGGCACACCTACGAGATCTGGGGGCGGACGCACGCCGTCGAGGGCGAGAAGATCGAGGCGAGCTTCACCTACCGGATCGTCCACGGGGACGCCGTCATCAGCGAGGACGTCGTCGAGAGCGTCACCTACCGGCCCTCCGCCGCCACCCTGCGCGCCGAGCTGACCGAGGCGGGCTTCGTGCCCGACGAGGCGCCTGAGGGGCTGCTGGCATGGAGGCTCGCAAAGTAGGGGGAACCGGACTCCCGGCTGCGGCCAAGTACAGGGTGACCGCAGAAAGGAATCCCTCCCGTGGTGATGGCGCAGGCGTTGGACGACGCGACGTTGGTCGGGCAGTCGGTGAGCGAACCGGAGGTGTTCGCCACGCTGTTCGACCGGCACGCCGATGAGATCTTCAGGTACGCCGCGCGGCGGCTCGGCCCCGAACTGGCCGAGGACGCCGTGGGCGAGGTGTTCCTGGCCGCCTTCCGCGGCAGGGCGCGCTACGACCGCTCGCGTTCCGACGCCAGGCCATGGCTGTACGGCATCGCGACCAAGGTCGTGGCGCAGCACCGCAGGGCCGAGCGCCGCCGTACGCAGGCCATGGCGCGCCTCTCGCCCGACCGGCCGGGATCCTTCGACGAGCGCAGCGCCGACCGGGTCACCGCGGAGCAGCTTCAACCCAGGCTCGCCAAGGCGCTCACGCGCCTGTCGGCGGCCGAACGGGACCTGCTGCTGCTGGTGGCGTGGGCGGATCTGACCTACGAGGATGTGGCGCTCGCACTCGACATCCCCGTCGGCACCGTCCGCTCACGCCTGCACCGGCTCAGGACGAAGGTGCGCAGGGCCCTTGGCGGCATCGATCCCTTCAAGGAGGAGCCCGAGCATGGACGATGAGATCAGGATCTTCGCCGAGGGACGGCCGGCCGTCCCACCGTACCCCTCGGAGGCGCGGGAGACCGCCCGCCGCCGCCTGGTGCAGGAGACCACGGCGCGGCACCGCTTCCGGTTGCCCCGCATCGGCTGGCAGGCGGCGGGGGCCTTCGGCCTGACCGTGGCGCTGGTCGGCGGCGTGGCGTTCACGCTGTCCGCCACCGGACGGGACGGCACGGTGGCCCGTCCCGCGGCGCCGGTCCTGGCGGGGGTGAGCGACGAGCCGGCGCCCAAGCCGGGACAGTTCGTGCTGGTGGAGTCGGAGACGATGTACACCGCCATGTCCATGGGCGAGCAGGAGACCCGATACCTCTACCGGACCAAGCGCCGGCTGTGGCGCTCGGCGGACGCCAGCGCCGACGGCCTGCTGTCCATCGAAGGGTTGGAGCCCAAGCAGTTCCCCGGCTGGCCGATGCCGGAGGAGGCCGGCAAGTGGCAGGGCAAGGAGTGGATGCGGCTGGCCAACTGCCCCGACAGGATGGGCGAGGCCCGCTCCGACCACGCCTATCTCGCCACGCTCCCGGCCGACGTGGACGGCATGCGCGCCTACCTGGAGAAGCGCGGCAAGGTGACCAACAACAACGCCTTCGGCGTGGTGGGCGACCTGATCAGGGAGACGTATCTGCCACGGCCGCAACGCGAGGCGCTGTTCAACGCCGCCAAGGCGCTGCCCGGGGTGGAGGTCGCCGAGGGAGTGGAGGACGGCGCGGGCCGCAAGGGCACCGCGCTCGGCAGCAAGGCGCAGGGCGGCATGCTCGAACAGCTCGTCTTCGACCCCACGACCTTCATGTTCATGGGGGAGCGCGGGACGGTCGTGGACGCGAAGAGCGCGGGGGCGCCGGTCGGCTCGGTGCTCGCGCTGACCGCGCAGACCAATGTCTCCGTCGTCGACGCGCTCCCGGCGGAGAGCGCCTCCGCCGCGCACGACAGCAGCTGCGAGGACGTGGGCCGGCCGACGACGAAGGCCGACCCGCGATTCTCGGCCGAGCCGACGGCGCCCGTCTCCGCCGAGCCGACACTGCCCGGGTCCGCCGAGTCGACGGCGCCCGCGCCCGGTGAGCCGACGGTGACCGTGACGCCCGTACCGGATCGGGACGCGCCCTCCGCGGCCCAGGACAGTGGCGCGCCGCCCAGGCCGCAGGACGTGCCCGCCGAGTCGGCGCCGCAGGCACCCGTCCCGACCGTGACCGTGACGATGATGCCGAGCTCCGACCGCTGACCACCGTCGGTACGGCTCGCGCCGCGCGGGGCGCGAGCCGTACCGGGGGTGGCTACCTGAGCGCGGCGATCGCGTCGGCCAGCTGGTCGACGGCGTGGTGCAGGTCCTCCTCGGAGATCACGATCGGCGGGGCGAGCCTGATCGTGGAGCCGTGGGTGTCCTTGGCCAGAATGCCGCGCTCCAGCAGCGCCTTGGACACCGCGCGGCCCGTGGCGAGCGAGGGGTCGATGTCGACGCCCGCCCACAGCCCGCGCCCGCGCACGGTCACCACGCCGTTGCCGATCAGCTCGCGCAGGCGACCGTGCAGGATCTCCCCCAGCCTGGCCGCCCTGGCCTGGAACTCGCCGGTGTTGAGCAGCTCGATCACCGCGTTGGCGACCGCGCAGGCCAGCGGGTTCCCGCCGAACGTGGAGCCGTGCTGCCCGGGCTGGATGACCCCGAGCACGTTCTCGTCGGCCGCGATGGCCGAGACGGGGACCACGCCGCCGCCGAGGGCCTTGCCGAGCACGTAGATGTCGGGCACGACGCCCTCGTGGTCACAGGCGAAGGTGGTGCCCGTCCGGCCGAGACCCGACTGGATCTCGTCGGCGATCATCAGGATGTTGTGCTCCGTGCACAGCTCGCGTACCTGGGTCAGGTAGCCGTCCGGCGGCACGAGCACGCCCGCCTCGCCCTGGATCGGCTCGACCAGCACCGCCACCGTGTGGGCGTCGATCGCCTCGCGGATCGCCTCGGCCGAGCCGTACTTCACGATCTTGAAGCCGGGGGTGTACGGGCCGAAGTCCGCGTGTGCGTCGTCGTCGGTGGAGAAGCTGACGATCGTGGTGGTGCGGCCGTGGAAGTTGTCCTCCATCACGATGATGTTGGCCTGGTCCCGCGCCACCCCCTTGACCTTGTAGCCCCACTTGCGGGCCACCTTGATCGCGGTCTCGACGGCCTCGGCGCCGGTGTTCATCGGCAGGACCATGTCCTTGCCGGTCAGGTCGCCGAGCCCGGCGCAGAACGTGGCGAACTGGTCGTGGTAGAACGCCCTGCTGGTCAGGGTGAGGTTCCTGAGCTGCTCCTGCGCCGCCTCGATGATCTTCGGGTTGCCGTGGCCGAAGTTGAGGCTCGAATAGCCGGACAGGAAGTCCAGGTATCGCTTGCCTTCGACGTCGGTCACCCAGGCGCCGTGCGCCTCGTGGATCACGACGGGCAGCGGATGGTAGTTGTGCGCGCTACGGCGCTCGCTTACCTCGATGTGTTCCGCACTGGTGGTCATTGTCAGTTCTCCCCCCTGATTTCCAGTGTGCAGCACTTGGGACCGCCGCCCGCCTTGCGCAGCTCGCTGAGGTCGACGGGGATCACCTCGTATCCACGCCGCTTGAGGTCCAGCTGGAGGTCGTGCGCCTCCACGTTGATCACGACGTTGGTGCCGTCGCTGACGGCGTTGAGACCGAGCACCTCGGCGTCGTCGGCACCCGCGATCACCGCGTCCGGGAACATCCGCCGCAGGACGCGCCGGCTCCCCTCGGAGAACGCTCCGGGGTAGTAGGCGATATTCCGCCCGTGCAGCGGGAACAGCGCGGTGTCGAGGTGGTAGAAGCGCGGGTCGACCAGCTGGAGCGAGACGACGGGGCGGCCCAGGAACTCCTGCGCCTCGCTGTGCGCCTCGCGCGAGGTGCGGAAGCCGGTGCCCGCCAGGATCACCTCGTCCATGGCGAGGAAGTCGCCCTCGCCCTCGTTCACGTGGGCAGGCTCGTACGTCGGGTAGCCACGCTCGGCGAACCAGCTCAGGTAGGCCGGGCCCTCGGCGGCCCGCTCCGGGAAGGCGAAGCGGGCACCGTAGACCCTGCCGCCCGCCACGAGCGCGCCGTTGGCGGCGAACACCATGTCGGGCAGGCCGTCGATCGGGTCGATCAGGCTGACCCGGTGACCGAGCTCCTCGTAGGCCGCCTTCAACCCCTCCCATTGCCTGATGGCGACGGCGCGGTCGGCACCCGCGTCCGGATCCATCCACGGATTGATCGCGTACTCCACCGCGAAGAAGTCAGGTCGGCACATCAGGAAGTGCTTGGGCATGCTGCGGCTCCAACTCGTCGAGGGGGACGGCAGCAGCCTAGGAACAGTGTTTACGCAGGCCAAGCGCCCGATATTGCGTGTTGGGGCGGGTTTGTTGCGTCTTGTGGCATTCCGGCGCCGATCCGTTGCGCCTCGTCCACCAGCCGCGACAGCACGATCGAGCTCTTGGTCCGCACGACGAACGGCTCGGCCGCGATCCGCTCGATCACCCGCTCCACGTGCCGCACGTCAGTGGCCCTGATGTGCAGCAGCGCGTCGGCCTCGCCGGTGATCGTGCAGGCCGAGACCACCTCGGGATGGCGGGCGATCGCCAGGCCGATCGCGGCGGGGGAGGTCTTGCCCTGGCAGAACAGCTCCACGTAGGCCTCGGTGGTCCAGCCGAGCGCCTGCGGGGCGATGCGGGCGCTGAACCCGGTGATCGCGCCCGCGTCGCGCAGGCGGTCCACCCTGCGCTTCACCGCCGACGCCGACAGGCCGATGCGCTGTCCGATTTGTGCATATGTCGCTCGGGCATCGTCGACCAGCGCCCCGATGATGTCCCGATCCAACCGATCCAGTTCCACGTCCCCCTGTATACAGCCTGTCCTGTACAGCCAGCGGCTCGGCGCAGGCAGGTCGCGCCCGCGTCTCCGGCGCGGGCGCGAGATCAGCGTTCAGCGTCGAAACCACGCGGACCGCGTTGGAGGCCTGATGCGCTTCAAGGACCAGCCCGCCGAACGAGGAGAGGTCACGCGCATCGCCCCCGCCGTGGCCTACGACGGCGAGGCGCCGCGACGCTAGGTGGCGAACGTGAACCAGTTGACGTTGACGAAGTCGGCCGGCTGGCCGCTGGCGAAGGTCAGGTAGACCGTGTGCGTGCCGGTGGTCGGCGCGATGTTGGCGGGAACGGTGCGCCAGCTCTGCCAGCCGCCGGTGCTCGCGATCGCGAAGTCGCCGACGGGGGCCGCGGTGGGGCTGCCGAGCCGTACCTGGACCAGACCGCTCACCCCGCCCGCCGCGCCTGAGGCGACGCGCGCGACGAACTGCCGGGCGGGCGTGCTGCCGAAGTTCACGCCGTCGAAGCGGAGCCAGTCGCCGTTGGCGATCGCGCCGACGTTCTGGCCGCCGCCCGTGTCGGTGGTCGCCTCGACGATGGTGCCCGACTGGGCCTGGAAGCGCTCGGCCTGGATGGTGGAGCGGGCGTCGACCCCGCCCGGCGGCTCGGTGGGCGGGTCGGTGGGCTGGGTGCCGCCGCCGCTCTGCCAGACGGCCACGTAGTCGACGACCATCGGCCGGCCCGACACGGTCGCCGCGGTGGGCGTCGGCCCGGCCAGCGCGTTCGGGAAGGCGCCGCCCATGGCCACGTTCAGCAGGAGGAAGTAGCCGGCGTGGCCGGTCATGGCGTTCCAGGTGCCCGCGTCGAACTGGGCCTGGCTGACGCTGTGGAACCGCTGGCCGTCGACGTACCAGCGCAGCTGGTTGGGGGAGACGCTGCGGTCCCACTCGAAGCGGTAGGTGTGGAAGGCCGACTGGCAGGTGGAGCCGGGACACGCCCGGCTGGCGCCGAGCCCGGAGGTCTCGTTGCAGGGCCCGCCCGGGTTGACACCGCAGTGCAGCACGCCCCAGACCGCGTTGATCCCGTTGACGTTCTCCATGATGTCGAACTCGCCGATGCCCGGCCAGTTCCAGTAGTTCCCCCGGTACGGCGAGCCGAGCGCCCAGAAGGCGGGCCAGTAGCCGAGCGCGGCGTCGCCCGTGACGTCGGGCATCTGGATCCGGCCCTCGATCCGCAGGATGCGGCCGGCGGCGGGCTTGAAGTCGGCGCGGCGGGTCTCGACGCGGGCCGAGGTCCAGTTCTGCCCGCTGCCGATCGGGGTGATGCGCAGGTTGCCCGCGCCGTCGAGGCGGACGTTCGCCGGATCGGCGGTGTAGTTCTGGATCTCCCCGGTGCCCCAGTTGGCGGGGCCGCCGGGGTAGGAGTGCCCGGTGTCGATGATCCAGTTGCCGGAGGACGGCGGGGACCCGGCGGGGCCGTCGAAGTCGTCGGCCCACACCAGGCTCCAGCCGGTGGGGGTCGGCGGCACGGCGGCCACGAGGGCGCCCGCCGCCAGGATCCCGGCCACCGTCGCGGCCAGGCGGGTGAGGAACGTGGAGGGCATGGCGGTTCTCCGTGCGAGCGGGGGGCAACGGACGAGAGAGCGCTCTCTGGCCTTGATGTGACCATGGTATTCCAGCGCTGTCAACCACGTATTGACACCCTGTCGGTGGGCGGGCTAGCTCTCGGAGAGCGCTCTTCGCCGAGGAGATCTGGACCCCCGTACACGCAGCCGGGGCCGCGGTTCATTCGCACGGCCCCGGACTGGGAAACCTGACAGGGACTCTCTCCGGAGCCCCGGTGTCAGGCCTTCTCGGCCTCGCCGGTGGCCTGCTCCAGCACCTCTTCGGGCGAGGCCTCCAGGTCCTGCTCGGCGTCGGCGCTGGCCTGCGCCGAGGCCTTGTCGAGCCGTACCCAGCTCGTCACGCTCTCCACCGCGAACAGCACGAACAGGTAGGCCGTCAGCACGTACAGCACCGGGGTCAGCACGCCCAGAGCCGCGCCCGCCGCGATGATCAGCAGGCGGACCTCCCAGCCGAGACCGGCCATGAAGACCCACGTGGGCGGCCAGATGCTCTGCCTGGTGCGGTAGACGGTGTCGTAGGTGTGGTAGCCGACCACGTACAGCAGCACGAACAGCAGCCACTTGGGCGCGTCGTAGGCCAGGCCGACCAGGATGACGACGAGGAACTCGGTGCCGCGCAGCAGCGGCGGCACGAGCCAGTCGAGGCGGCCGAGGTGGTCACGCGCCCCCGTGGGCAGCACGAGCACGATCATGACGGCGACGGAGATGAGCGGCGACAGGCCCGCGACGGCCAGGCCGATCGTCGCCAGGAGCGCGACCAGCAGCGTGGGGACCGGGGGCAGGCCCTTGCCCAGGCGCGAGGCGAGGGCGTGGACCAGCGGACCGTCATCGCGGTAGGCCAGGAGCCTGGCGGTCTGGATGCGGCGCCGTTCCTCGTCGGGGTCGGGAGCGGAGGTGGCGGTGGTCTGCGGCTGCGTGATCATGCGAGAGACCTCATGACGCGTCCAGTGACGGTGTAGGCGGAGGCGACGCTTCCCCAGATCAGCAGGGTGATGAAGGTGACCCGGGCGTCGAAGAGGGCGGCGGTGATCGCGATGGCCGCGAACCGCTCGCCGATGGGGAACACGACCATCTTGCGCGCCCAGTAGACGAAGCGGAACTTGCCCGCCTTGGTCCACATCTTGAGCACGCCGCGGATGCCGGTGCTGCGCTCGACCTTGCGCCGCTCCAGCGCCTTGCGCAGGTCGCGGTCGTCGGGCGCGGTCATCGGGGTGGTGGGCAGCGGGGACGGCGCCTTGCGCCGGTTGGCCGCGCCGAAGGAGAAGTCGAGCAGGTGCTTGACCGACTGCAGGGAGATCGCGGCCAGCGCCAGGATCCAGATGTCGTCGCCGTGCCCTGCGACGACGTAGCCGACGGCCAGGCCGGCGAAGACGACGTACTCCTTGAACCTGTCGAACGTCGCGTCGAGCCAGGCGCCGAGCACGCCGAACTTGCGGGCGTAGCGGGCGACCTGGCCGTCGACGCAGTCGAAGACGAACGCGAAGTAGATCAGCACGCCGCCGGCGACCATGCCGAGCCGCTGGCCGGTGGCGAAGCAGAGAGCGGCGGCCACGCCGAGGAAGATGGAGATCAGCGTGACCTGGTTGGGCGTCAGCCCGCGCCGCGCCGCCCAGCGGGCGATGAAGCGGGAGTAGGTGCTGACGAAGTAGGTGGTGAAGAAGCCGTCGGCGCCCTTGACCGCGTTGTTGAGCCTGGCACGGTCCTCGTCCATGCCGGACATCTCGGTGGCGGCCTCGTTGGCCTCGGCCTGGGTGGTGATGCGGCGGAAGAACAGGTCGCGGCGGCCGCGGATGCCGACGGAGACGCCCTTGCGGACCAGGCCGAAGATGATCAGCTGGGCCAGGTCGTCCTCGGGGCCGAACAGGTGGGCCAGGTCGGCCAGCTCGCGGCAGGCCTCGGCGAGCACGGGCAGGTTGCGCGTGGTGAGGTGGAGCGGGCCGAGCAGGATCGCGTTGGGCCGGGTGACGGCGTGGTGGGCGGTGCCGACCGAGATGACGCGCGACTTGCCCACGCGGGTGCGGACCATGAGCCCTTCGAGGCTGTTGCCGCCGATCTCGGGCGCCGCCTCCTCGATGGGCACGTCGTAGGCGATCCGCTCGCCGTTCTCGTCCTCCGCGCGCGGCTCCTTGGCCACGAGCGTGATGGCGCCGCGCTTGGCCTTGGTGATCTGGTAGATCAGCTCGTCGTGGATGACCGAGTTCTCGGGCAGGAGGAGGAGGTTCTCCTCGGCCGACTCGGCGATCTGGGCGATGGCGCGCAGGGCGGTGGCGAGATCGGCGCGCTGGACGAGAAGCGGCTGCGGGTCGAGCGAGAGCGCCTGGGCGCGCAGTCGCTCGCCGACGGTGGGCGAGCCGGGGAGGGCGGCCAGCCTCAGGCCGGTCGGAGCGGTGTCGGGGCCGGGCGAAGAGCCCAGCAGGACCACGCGGGTCATGTCACCCTTTCGAGGCAGTTGCGGGGGGTAGAACAACAGGTAAAACAGGGGCAGGTGTCAAAGTCTAGTGAGACTCGGGTAAAGCCGGTCCACCCCAAGGTCACCCTAGACTGGACCAGTGAGTCTCTACCGAGACGAGGGCGTCGTCCTGCGGACCCAGAAGCTGGGCGAAGCCGACAGGATCGTCACCCTCCTCACCAAGCGCACGGGCAAGGTGCGCGGCGTCGCCAAGGGCGTGCGCCGCACCACCTCCAGGTTCGGCGCGCGCCTCGAGCCTTTCACACATGTCGATCTCCAACTGCACGTGGGTCGCACGCTCGACGTGATCACGCAGGCGGAGACCATCCATCCGTACGGCGAGGCGCTGGCCCACGACTACCCCCGCTACACGGCCGGCAGCGCCATGCTGGAGACGGCCGACCGGCTCACCCAGGGCGAGAAGGAGCCCGCGCTCAGGCAGTTCCTGCTGCTGGTCGGCGGGCTGCGCACGCTGGCCGACGGCAGCCACGAGCCCAGGCTGGTGCTCGACGCCTACTTCCTGCGCTCGCTCGCGGTCGCCGGTTACGCGCCCGCGCTGCGGGAGTGCGCCAGGTGCGGCGGCGAGTCGGTGCGGGCGTTCGCCATCGTGGCCGGCGGCGCGGTGTGCGGGTCGTGCCGTCCCGCCGGCGCCGCCGTACCCGCGGGAGAGACCCTCATCCTGATGACGGCGCTGCTGCGCGGCGACTGGGACACGGCCGACGCCTCCGAGGCGCGCCACCGGTCCGAGTGCAGCGGGCTGGTGGCCGCCTACCTGCAGTGGCATCTCGAACACGGCATTCGTTCTCTCCGCCACGTAGAAAGGGAGCCAGCCCGGTGAACGTCCGTCCCCCTGCACCGCACCCGTCGGGTGCGGTGCCCCCGCCGATCCCGCGGGACCTGGTGCCGAAGCACGTCGCCATCGTCATGGACGGCAACGGCCGGTGGGCCAAGCAGCGCGGCCTGCCGCGGACGGAAGGGCACAAGGCCGGCGAGGCCTCGCTGTTCGACGTCATCGAGGGCGCGCTCGAGCTGGGCATCCCGTACCTCAGCGCCTACGCCTTCTCCACGGAGAACTGGAAGCGCTCGCCCGACGAGGTCCGCTTCCTCATGGGCTTCAACCGCGACGTGATCCGCCGCCGCCGCGACGAGCTCCACGCGATGGGCGTGCGGGTGCGCTGGGCCGGCCGGCCGGGCCGGCTGTGGAAGAGCGTCATCGCCGAGCTGCAGGACGCCGAGGAGATGACCAGGAACAACCGCACGCTCACGCTGCAGTTCTGCGTCAACTACGGCGGGCAGGCCGAGATCGTCGACGCCGCGGTCAAGCTGGCCCAGGACATCGCGGCGGGCCGGGTCAAGCCGGGCCGGGTGAGCGAGAAGGTGTTCGCCCGCTACCTCGACGAGCCGGACATCCCCGAGGTCGACCTGTTCGTCCGCTCCTCGGGCGAGCAGCGCTTCTCCAACTTCCTGCTGTGGCAGTCGGCCTACGCCGAGATGGTGTTCCTCAACCGGCTCTGGCCCGACTTCGACCGCCGTGACCTGTGGGAGGCGTGCGAGATCTACGCCAAGCGCGACCGGCGGTACGGCGGAGCCGTCCCCAACCAGGTGGATCCGCCGAGGCGCTAGGGTCGAGCACCTGCGCCTGCTCCGCGGCGTCGACGAGGTGCCCGAGCACGACCCGCTCGACCTGCCCGCGCGCATCACCGAGGCTGAGCTGTCGGGCTTCGGCTGCCACCGGGCTGAGGCGGGCTGAGGCGGTGCCCGTCAGCCCCGGCGGGCGCGGGCCCTGCGCTTGCCCTCGTGCATGGCCTGCACCCTGGCGACGGGGATGGTGTGCCCCTCCTCGACGAGGTCGGCGGGCAGGTCCTGCGGCAGCGGCATGAGCTCGGCCCAGGGGTCGCCGGTGCCCACCAGCCCGGCGGCGGTGCGGACGGTGAAGTCGGCGGGTGCGACCCGGTCGAGGTCGTCCCACGCCACGGGGAACGACACGGGCGCGCCGGGGCGCACGCGCGGGCTGTAGGCGGCCACCACCGTCGCCCCGCCCGCCCTGGTCGAGTCGAGGAACACCTTGCCCTCCCGGTCCTCCCTGATGAAGGCCGTGGTGGCGAGGCCGGGGTCGATCCGCTCGGCCCGCGCGGCCAGGGCCCTGGTGGCGGCGGCGACGTCGGCCATCGCCAGGCCCTCCCGCAGCGGGACGAAGACGTGCAGCCCCTTCGCGCCGCTGGTCTTGACGGCGCCCGCCAGGCCCGCGTCGGCCAGCGCCTGGCGGATCAGCCCGGCGGCGCGCACCACCATCGGGAAGTCGTCGCCGGCGGGCGGGTCGAGGTCGAGGACCAGGTGGGTGGGATGCTCCCAGCCGGCGGCGGTCACCAGCGTCGGGTGGTACTCCACCGCGCGCTGGTTGGCGAACCACAGCAGGGTCCTGCGGTCGTCGCACAGGGCGTAGGAGACCTCCCTGCGGGACGTCTCGGCCCACAGGGTGACCGTACGGATCCAGGAGGGCGCGTAGGACGGCACGTTCTTCTGCATGAAGGGCGCCTGGCCCTGGCGTACCCGCACCACCGACAGGGGCCGCGCGCGCAGCGCCGGCAGGATGCGGTCACGCATCGTGTCGAGGTAGTCGACCAGGTCGCGCTTGGTCACGCCCGCGTCGTCGAACAGCGGCTGGTCGAGATTGGTCAGCGGGACCTGGTCTCTGACCTCGTCGGTGGTCACCGGATCATCATGCCCGCCGCCGCGCCCGGTATGCGGCGACATGCATGCGGTTGCCACAGGTGCGGCTGTCGCAGTAGACGCGTGACCTGTTGCGCGACTCGTCCACGAAGACGTGGTCGCAGTCGGGCGCCGAGCAGGTGCGCAGCCGCTCCCACTCGCCCTCGACCAGCAGGTGCGCGAGCGCGATCCCGCAGTCGGCCGCCAGGTGCTCGGCCAGCGAGGCGTCGGGCGCGAAGTAGTGCATGTGGACCGGGTGACCGTCGTGCTCGGTCAGCCTCGGGGTGATGCGCGTGTCCGTCAGCAGCGTGTTGAGCAGCCGCAGCGCGGTGGCCTGATCGGGTGCGGTGAAGACGCGGTGAAGATCCTCGCGCAGCATCCTGACCTGCCCCAGGTCGCGTGGGGTGAGGGTCTGGATGCCGCTGACCTGGCGCACCCTGACGAACTCGGCCAGGTCGTCGAGATCGCCGAGCCGTTCGTCGCCACCCGTCGACGGTGAGGTGTTCACCAGGTCGACGGCCGTGGCGAGCGAATACACCATGTCATGGCCAAACGGCATGTCAGCTCCTGTCGTGGCCTACTCCAGCGTGGGGGCACAGCGTATCTCCCACGCGGAGTGCCGGGGGCCTTCCTGCGGTGCACATACCCGTTTCGTGCCCTCTGGCACGTCCGGGTGTCAGGAGGCGCGCGCGGCGGCCGAGCAGGCGGCGCAGGTGCCGAAGACCTCGACGGTGTGGGTGACCTCGGTGAACCCGTGTTCGGCGCCGACGGACTCGGCCCAGCGCTCGACGTCGGGCCCGGCCACCTCGACCGTGCGGCCACAGCGGCGGCAGACCAGATGGTGGTGGTGGTCGCCGCTGGCGCAGGCGCGGTAGACCGACTCACCGTCGTCGGTGCGCAGCACGTCGACCTTGCCGCCGTCGGCCAGGGCCTGGAGCGCCCGGTAGACCGTGGTCAGGCCGATCTTGGCGCCGTCGGAGCGCATCTCGGCGTAGACGTCCTGCGCGCTGCGGAAACCTTCGCTCCTGCGAAGGGTGTCATGAACGGCATCGCGACGAGTGGTCATGGATTGCTCTCCTGGGTTCGGCCTCGCCGTACGAATCTACCGACCACCAGGGCCAGCACGAAGCCGGCGAGAGCGAGAAGAACGATGGCGGCGCCCGGCGGCACCTTGGCGGAGAAGGTGGAACCCAGCAGCCCGCCGACGGCCGCGAGGACGCCGAAGGCCATCGACAGCAGCATGGTGGCCCGGAAGCCCCTGGTGAACTGCTGGCTCGTGGCCACGGGGATCACCATGAGCGCGCTGACCAGCAGCAGCCCCACGACGCGCATGGCGATCACGACGGTGAGCGCGGCGGTGACGGCGATGAGCAGGCTCAGGAACCGCACCGGCAGCCCGCTGGCCTTGGCCACCTCCTCGTCCTGGCAGAGCACGAACAGCTCCCTGCCGAAGACGGCCACCACCGCGATCACGGCGACGGCCAGCGCGCCGATCACCCACAGGTCCTGGGCGGTCACGCTGGCGATGGCGCCGAACAGGTACGAGGTCAGCTTGGCGTTGCTGCCGCCGGGCGCGATGGAGATCAGCATCACCCCGCCCGCGATGCCGCCGTAGAACAGCAGCGCCAGCGCCACGTCACCGCTGGTACGGCCGCGCGCCCGCACCAGCTCGATGGCCACCGCGCCGACGACCGACACCGCGATGGCGGTCAGCACGGGCGCGGTGCCGGTGAGGAAGCCGAGCGCGACGCCGGTCAGCGCCACGTGGCCGATGCCGTCGCCGAGCAGGGCCAGGCGGCGCTGCACGATGAAGGTGCCGACCAGCGGCGCGCACAGCCCGACCAGCAGCGCGGCGGCCACCGCCCGCTGCATGAAGGGAAGCTGGAGCAGCTCGATCACGCCTCTGCCCGCCATCCCGCCAGCGGCCCGGTGACGGGCTCCTCGGCGTGCGGGTGGACGTGCTCGTGCCCCGGCTTGGCGCAGTCGCCCTCCGGCCGCGGCGGCACGCCGTCGTGGGCGATCACGCCGTCGCGGACCACCACGCCGCGGGTGATGAGCGGCTCGAGCGGGCCGAGCTCGTGCATGACCAGCACGATCGTCTTGCCGCGGGCCACCAGCGTGGTGAGGGTGCCGGCGAGCAGCCGCTGGCTCTCGGCGTCGACGCCGGCGTTGGGCTCGTCCATGACGTACAGGTCGGGCTCGCCGGCCAGGGCGCGGGCGATGAGCACCCGCTGCTGCTGGCCGCCGGACAGCTGCTGGACCGAGTCGCCCGCCCGGTCGGCCAGCGACACCGACTCCAGCGCCCGCTCGACGGCGAGCCTGTCGGCCGCGTCGGTGGGGCGCAGGCGACGCTGGCGGGCGATCCTGCCCGAGGCGACGACCTCGCGGACCGTCGCCGGCACGCCGCCGCCCACCTGCAGCCGCTGCGGGACGTAGCCGACGCGCCACCACTCGCGGAAGCGCGCGGGCGGCCTGCCGTACAGGAGGGTCTGGCCCCCGGACAGGGGGATGAGCCCGAGCAGGGCCTTGACCAGGGTGGACTTGCCCGATCCGTTGGCTCCCATGATGGCGACGACCTCGCCGGAGCCGATGGTCAGATCGACGCCGCGAAGCACGGACCGGCGGTCCAGGGTCACCTGGCCGCCGGTCATGTCGAAGACTGCTGTCACGCTGTGCATCCCAGTGCGGTTCGCAGGGTCGAGAGGTTCTGGCGCATGGCCGTCAGGTAGTCGCCGCTGGACGGCGCGCTCTCCAGGGGGTCGAGCACCGCGGTCTTCGCCCCCACCTCATGAGCGAGGACCTCGGCGACCTTGGGGCTGACGAGGGCCTCGGTGAAGATGGTAGTGACCTTCTCGGCCTTGGCCACCTTGGCCACCTCCGCGATGCGGGCGGGGGACGGCTCGGACTCGGGGTCGAGGGTCAGGCCGACCTGCTTGAGCTGGTAGCGGTCGGCCAGGTAGCCGAAGGCCTCGTGCGCGGTCACGATCGACCTGGCCGAGCAGGTCGACAGGCCCTTGGCGAACTCCTGGTCGAGCGCGGTGAGGGCGGCTGCCGTCTTGGCCGCGCGGTCCTTGAAGGCCTGCGCGTGCGCGGGGTCGGCGGCGGCCAGCCGCTCGCCGAGCTTGGTCGCCACGCCCGCGAACGTGCTGGGGTCGAGCCACAGGTGCGGGTCGTAGGAGATCTCGTGCTCGTGGTCGTGCCCCTCGGCGCCCTCGGCCGCCTCCTCCTTCGCCGGCAGGGTCCGTACGGCGGCGGCCGCGTCGAACTCCTTGCCGGCCCCGTTCTGCTCGACCGCCTCGTCCACCGCGGGCTGCAGCCCCTTGACGTAGGCGGTGAGCGTGGCCCCGCCGATCTCGGCGACCTGCTGCGGCGTCAGCTCCAGGTCGTGCGGCTCGACCCCGGGCGCGGTCAGCGTCGCGACGGTCGCGTCCGGACCGGCGACCTGCTCGGTCAGCCACTGCAGGGGGTAGAAGCTGGCCACGACCTTCGCCTTGTCGCCGGCCTCGACGGCGGCCACGGGCTCGGTCTCGGCGGCGCCCGCTCCGCAGGCGGCGGTGGCGGCCAGCAGCATCCCGCCGGAGATCAAGGTGAGGAAACGGGTCTTAAGGGGCATCACACCACCCAGTATGAACCAGAATGAAAATGGTTGTCAAAATCTCTTCAGGGTGCCGGCCGTCGGCAGGAGGCCGTGCGCCCCGGCCGGCATTCCCTCCCACCCCTGGACCCCGGACCCGGACCCACTCCTGGACCTGGACCTGAACCCACTCCTGGACCTGGACTCGGACCTGGACCCGCGCCTGGACCCCCTCCTGGACCCGGACCCGGACCTGGACCCGGGCCTGGACCCGCGCCTGGGTCTGGGCCTGGGTCTGGACTCGGGCCTGGAGCCGGAGCCGGAGCCGGAGCCGGGCTCGAAGCCGGGCCAGGGCGCGGGCCCTGTGGCGCGGACGTTCATCGGGGCGCCTCTGCGGAAACCCGCGAGCGTCGCTTCTTCTTCCAGGCGGCCGGACTCCCCGGCGGGCGGGACCGGCCCGGGTCCATGGCAAGGTTCGTCTCGTGAGTACGTACGTACCTCTCCACCCGGCCGGTCGCGATAGGCACAGTGGAAGCGTGAACTGGTCGCAGGCCCGCGCCGTTGCGCTGCGCGCCGCGCCACCCTGGCCGGAGGCGGAGGTGCCGCTGTCCGCGGCGCACGGCTGCCGGCTCGCCCGTCCGCTGCGGGCGCTCGTCGCGGTGCCCGGGACCGACGTGTCGGCCATGGACGGCTACGCGGTCGCGGGCGAAGGGCCCTGGCGGGTCGTCGGCCGGGTGCTGGCCGGCGGGCACGCGCACGGCGAGGTGCTGAAGCCGGGGTACGCGGTGGAGATCGCCACGGGCGCTCCGGTGCCGGAGGGGGCGACGGCGGTCCTGCCGTACGAGGCCGCGACGGTCGGCGACCACATACCCGGAGACCGCCGGGCCGATGGGGTGGCCGACGGCGATGCCTCCGAGGAGGTGTGTGTCGGCGGGGCGGTCGACGACGGTGCCTCCGAGGAGGCGCGGGTCGGCGAGGTGGCCGACGGCGATGCCTCCGAGGAGGTGTGTGTCGGCGAGGCGGTCGACCACGGTGCTTCTGAGGAGGTGCGGGTCGGCGGGGTGGCCGGAGACAACGCGCACCGGGAAGGGAGGCCGCCGGCCGGGGCGCTGCCGGGTGGGGAGCGGCTGGTCCGCGGGGTCGTCGAGGAAGGGCGGCACATCCGCAGGCGTGGGGAGGACGTCGGGCTGGGCGAGGTCGTGCTGGCCGCGGGAACCACGGTGACTCCCGCCGTGCTCGGGCTGGCCGCCGCGCTCGGCCACGACGTGCTCGCCGTTCACCGCCGGCTCCAGGTGGCGGTGCTGGTGACGGGGGACGAGGTGGTCGAGGCGGGACTGCCCGGGCCGGGGCGGGTGCGAGACGCCATCGGGCCGTTCCTGCCCGGGCTGGTCGCGTGGGCGGGCGGCACGCTGGGGCCCACCCTCAGGCTGCCGGACGGCGCCGCCCCCCTCCACGCCGCCCTCCGCGCCCGAACGCCGGAAGGCACACGCCCAGGTGAGGCCGGAGATGCCCGCCCGCCGGGGAAGGAAGACGTGTCATCGGCCGGTGTGGGGGGCGCGTGTCGGCCGGGGGAGGACGACGTGTCATCGGCCGGAGTGGAGGGCGCGTGTCCGCGGGGGGAGGGGGACGTGCCGTCGGCCGGAGCGGGGGGCGCGTGCCTGCCGGGGGAGGGGGACGTGCCGTCGGCCGGTGCGGAGGATGCGTGTCCTCCAGGGGAGGGAGATGCGCGTTCGGCGGGGGAGGAAGGGGTGCGGTCGGCCGAGGTGGTCGTGGTGTGTGGGGCCTCCTCGAAGGGGCCCGCCGACCACCTGCGCGGCGTGCTGGCCGAGCTGGGCGCCGAGGTGCTGGTCGACGGGGTCGCCGTACGGCCGGGCCATCCGCAGCTCCTGGCGCGCCTGCCCGGCGGACGGCTGGTCGTCGGCCTGCCGGGCAACCCGTTCGCGGCCCTGGCGGCGGCGTTGACGTTGCTGGTCCCCCTGCTCCGCGGCGAGCGCTACGAGCCAGGCGAGCGCGTGACGCTGGCGGAGACGTCGGTGAAGGATCGCCGAAGCGGCCCGCGCGGCCTGGCCCATCACCGCGACACGCGGCTGGTGCCGGTGCGCAGGTCCGGCGCGGGTGCCAGGCCCGTGGGGCACGACCGGCCCGGCTCGCTCTGGGGCGCCGCGCTCGCCGACGCCCTGGCCGTCATCCCGCCGGGATGGGACGGCGAGCCGGTCGAACTGCTCGACCTGCCCGCTTGATCACCCAGGGGCCCCGGTGAGGGCGATGGAGGTGACCGTGTCGAGGGTGGCGCTGCCGGGACGCAGGTAGTCGTTGTGGCCGCCGTCGCCCCCGTCGAAGACCCGGGCGCCGAAGCCGCCGGTGACGGGGTCGGCGCCGAAGCCGACCGGGCCGAGCCGTACTCCTGCCCTGAACACGTCGTCCTTCCTGGACAGGGTCGCCCACACCCGGGCGGGCGTGCGGAGTTCGGCGCTGGTCGACACGCCCATGCCCGGGCTGCCCAGCGCCACGATGTCGGCGACCGGCAGCCCAGGCGCCGCCTGCCCGCACACGACCGTGCCGTAGCTGTGGCAGACCAGGCTCACCCGGTCCTTGCCTTCCAGGGCGGTGACCAGCTCGCGCAGCGCCTTGGCGCCCTTGGCGGCCGGCAGCGTGGTGATCACGTCCCAGTCGGTCATCTCGGGCGCGTCGTAGCCGAGCCAGCCGATGACGGCCACCTCGTGGCCCGGCCGCAGCTGGGCGGCCCTGGCGTGCAGCGCCTTGGCCGCGCCGCCGGGTGAGACCGAGGAGCCGTCGAAGTCGCGCAGGCCGAACCCGGTGCCGGGCACGTAGACGATCACCGTGCGGGCCTTGGCCAGATCCCCGACCACCTCGATCACCCGCCCGTCGCCCACCTTGTCGTAAGCCATGAGCTGCCGTCCCGGACCGGCGACCGCGCTGTTGGCGGTGTAGCGCTCGGCCAGCGCGCCCGCGGTCAGCGCGGGCAGCTCCAGCGCGCTGGTGCCGGACAGGCACCCGGCGCCCGTGGCGCACAGGACGAGCACGGCACCGACCAGGAAACGACGCATGACTCCGGACCGTATGTCACCCCGGCCACAGCTCACGTCACGCCAGAGGCGGATCCGGATGATCGTCCGGAAGAACTAGAAGGCACCGAACCTGTCGGCCGCCACCAGGACGAGGAAGGTCAGCATCGTCACGCGCAGCAGCTTGCCGCCGGTGCCGAGCGAGGGCCACGACAGGTAGGCCAGCCATCCGACGAAGGCGACCACGGGCAGCACCGCGAGCCCGCCGAGCCAGCTGTCGAGCGCGAAGCCGGCCAGCAGCAGGATCACCAGGACGGTCGGTGCCACCCATCGCGGTACCTGCGTGAACAGGAAGGTGATGGGGACGGCGCTGCGCTGCTCGACCGCCTTGCGCAGGCCCGTGGCGCCGGGCGTGAAGAACTGCTCGCCGGGCGGGAGAGGCTTTCGACTGGCCACCTCCCGAGCCTAGCGCGCGACCCGCCCGTGCCTGAAGGATCGCCACAGGACCCCTCTCCGGTACCGGCCCTTGACCGCCTGCTGTCCGCCCCGCCGGGCGCGAGCGGAACGGCGGATCCTGAAGAGCGCACATCGGGACACCCCTCTTGTCTGACATCCTGGAACGCGTGCTCGCTCTGATTCGCTACTCCGTCCCCGAGGCGCGCTCCCAAGAGTTCCTCAAGCAAGGCCAGGAGATCATCGACGTGCTCGCCGAGCAGCCGGGCTACCTGCGCGGCCGCCTGTGCCGTTCGGTCGACGAGCCCAACCTGTGGGCGCTGGTCAGCGAGTGGGAGGGCGCGGGCTTCTACCGCCGCGCGCTCTCGGCGGCCAGAATGGCGATGTACCCCCTGATGATCCTCATGGTCAACGAGCCCAGCGCCTTCGAGGACGTCTACCTTTCCGGCCGCGACGATTAGTCGCGCGCGTAGGCGACCGGATGTCCCCTAAGCTGGGATCTCATCATTCCTACTCGCCGACCTCCAGCCGGAAAGAGATTCAGCCAATGGCACGCCGGACCGACGTCATGGATACGATCGTCAGCCTCGCCAAGCGACGGGGGCTCGTCTACCCGTCGAGCGAGATCTACGGAGGCCTGCGCGCGTCGTGGGACTACGGTCCGCTGGGCGTGGAGCTGAAGAACAACGTCAAGCGGCAGTGGTGGCTGTCGATGGTTCAGGCCCGCGAAGACGTGGTCGGCCTCGACTCCTGCGTCATCCTGGCCCCCGAGGTGTGGCAGGCCAGCGGCCACGTCGAGACCTTCACCGACCCGCTGACCGAGTGCCAGTCCTGCCACAAGCGCTTCCGCGCCGACCACCTCGTCGAGTCCTACGAGGACAAGCACGGCAGGTCGCCCGAGCACGGCCTGGCCGACATCACCTGCCCCAACTGCGGCAACAAGGGCGCCTTCACCGAGCCGCGCCAGTTCAGCGGCCTGCTGAAGACCTACCTCGGCCCGGTCGAGGACGAGTCGGGCCTGGCCTACCTGCGCCCCGAGACCGCCCAGGGCATCTTCATCAACTACGCCAACGTCCAGCAGTCGGCGCGCAAGAAGATCCCCTTCGGCATCGGCCAGATCGGCAAGTCGTTCCGCAACGAGATCACGCCGGGCAACTTCATCTTCCGCACCCGCGAGTTCGAGCAGATGGAGATGGAGTTCTTCGTCAAGCCGGGCACCGACGAGGAGTGGCACCAGTACTGGATCGACGAGCGCTACCGCTGGTACTCCGACCTCGGCATCAACAAGGACAACCTGCGGCTCTACGAGCACCCGCGGGAGAAGCTGTCGCACTACTCCAAGCGCACCGTCGACGTGGAGTACCGCTTCAACTTCGCCGGCTCCGAGTGGGGTGAGCTCGAGGGCATCGCCAACCGCACCGACTTCGACCTCAACGCCCACTCCAAGGCCTCCGGCGTCGACCTGTCGTTCTTCGAGCAGGACACGGGCGAGCGCTACGTGCCCTACGTCATCGAGCCGGCCGCCGGTGTCGACCGGGCCACGCTGACGTTCCTGCTCGACGCCTACACCGAGGACGAGGCGCCCAACGCCAAGGGCGTGCTGGAGAAGCGCACGGTGCTGCGCCTCGACCACCGGCTGGCGCCGGTCAAGGTCGCGGTGCTGCCGCTGTCGCGCAACGCCGACCTGTCGCCCAAGGCCAAGGACCTGGCCGCCCAGCTGCGCAAGCGCTGGAACGTCGAGTTCGACGACGCGGGCGCGATCGGCCGCCGCTACCGTCGCCAGGACGAGATCGGCACGCCGTTCTGCATCACGGTCGACTTCGACACCCTCGAGGACCAGGCCGTGACCATCCGCGAGCGCGACTCGATGGGGCAGCAGCGCATCGCGCTCGACCAGGTGGAGTCCTACCTGCGCCAGCACCTCAACGACTGAGCCGCCCAGTGCCGACCGCGCCCGACCCCGGGCGCGGTCGGCTCGGAAGCGCTGTGGGCATGGGCCGCCCTGCCAAGATCGACAACGGCTGAGCTCAGGCCAGGTGGGTGCCGAACCAGCCGATCATCCGCTGGTAGGCCTGGTTCGCGGCCTGCGCGTCGTATCGCGGGCCCGTTTCGTTGAAGAAGGCGTGGTCGACGCCGGGGCAGGTGACGATCTCGTACTCGAGACCCGCCTTCTCCAGCGCGGCCCGCGCGGCGTCACGGGTGGCGTTCACCCGGGCGTCCTGCTCGGCGTAGATCGCGAGGACGGCCGCCCGGTCGCCGGTGAAGTCGGCGCCCTCGGGAAGCGGGCCGTAGAACGGCACGGCCGCCGACAGCTGCGGCTCCTTGCCGGCCAGCAGCAGCCAGGTCATGCCGCCGCCGAAGCAGAAGCCCACCATGCCGAGCTTGGCGCCCTCCTCCCGCTTGGACAGCTCCGTCAGCGCCGCCTTCATGTCGGCGACGAACCGCTCGGGCGGGATCTCGCCCAGCTTGGCCGTGACCTGCGCGGTGTCGCTGAACGACGCCGTGCCGCCTTCGCGCGACAGCAGGTCGAGCGCGAGCGCGGAGTAGCCGCTGGCCGCCAGCCGTCCCGCGACCGAGCGGATGTGGTCGGTGAGCCCGCGGTTCTCGTGGATGACCAGCACCGCGCCCTTGGGCTGCCGGGCCTGCGCCCAGGCGCCCTGCAGGGTCACGCCCTCGGGTCCCGGGAAGGTGACGGCCTCCACCGGCAGCGGTGAAGGCCCGGCGGGGGAGGGGGACGCGCCGGCGGGCGGGCTCGGCGCGGGCGTGGCGGTCGCGGCCACCTGGTCGCCCGCGCCGCACGCGGCCAGCAGCGCGGTGGCCGCCGGCAGGCCGATCCCGAGGAGGCCGAGCCGCCGCAGGGCCTCCCGGCGAGGGATGAGCCCTTCGGCGTGATCGAGTGCGATCTCTTCCGCGAGGTAGCGCTTGAAGGGTGACATCATGCCGGGATCGTAGGCCGCGCGACCGAAAGACCTGGTAAAGCTCGCGCAGGTGGGTGGGCTGCGGAATCGGGCGCCGACGATCAACCCACTCGCCGGGGTCGTCACCATATAGGTTGGCTCGGAATACGAGACATCTGAGCCATTGGCGGGAAATATGCCGGAAATGCTGGACGGGCGCTACCAGCTGGACGAGCAGATCGGGCGCGGCGGTATGGGCGAGGTCTGGCGGGGACTCGACCCGCGGACCGGCAGGGGCGTCGCGGTCAAGATCCTCGCGCCGCAGGTGACGCAGCCCGCGGCCCGCGAGCGGTTCGCTCGCGAGGCTCGCGCCGCCGCCCAGATCGTGCACACCAACGTGGTCACCGTGTTCGACACCGGTGAGCAGGACGGGCGCCCCTACCTCGTGATGGAGCTGCTGACGGGCCGCAGCCTGGCAGAGGAGCTTGAGGACGGTCACCGGTACACCATCCCCGAGGTGTGCAGGCTGATGAGCCAGGCGGCCGCCGGTCTGGACGCGGCGCACCGGGCGGGGGTGGTCCACCGCGACGTCAAGCCGGCGAACCTGCACCGCACGGCGGACGGCACCCTCAAGATCGTTGACTTCGGCATCGCGCAGGTGGCCAGCGAGGCCTCCAGGCTGACGACGGTGGGCACCGTGGTCGGCACGGCCGCCTACCTCGCGCCCGAGCAGATCAACGGCGAGGCCGGCACCGCCGCCTCCGACCTGTACGCCCTCGGTTGCGTCGCCTACGAGCTGCTCTGCGGCCAGCCGCCGTTCTCCGGCGGCGCGGCCGACCTCATGCGCAAGCACGTCTTCGAGGCGCCCGTGCCGCCCGGCCAGGTGCGTCCCGACGTGCCCGCCCCCCTCGACCGGCTGGTGATGTCCATGCTGGCCAAGAACCCCGCCGACCGGCCGGCCTCCGCCGAGCAGGTACGGCAGGCCTTCGCCGCCTTCGCCTTCCCCCAGGCGGCCCAGACGGCACCGAATCCCGCCCCGCGGGCCGTGCCGAACCCGACGGCCGTGCTGCCCGCCCACGACCCGGCCGTCCTGCCGCCCCATGACCCGGCCGTGACGACGGATCTGCGCGGCGGCCCCGCGGTCCCCGTGACGGGCACGATGCTCTCCGGCGCCGGCACCGGCACGGAAGCCCGGCCCGCCTCGGAGGGCAAGAAGCTGGCGCTGCAGGCGCTGGCCGGTGTGGTGCTGATCGCGGTGGGGGCGCTCGCGGTGACGATGTTCAACAGCGGAGGCGAGGAGCCCCGCCCCACGCCCACCCCCGCGGCCGTGGTGACGGCGGATCCGGACCCGGCGCCGCCGTCCGCCGTCGCCACCGCGAGCCCGGAGCCGTCGTCCCTGGTCGAGGCGGAGACGCCCGGTGCGGACGACACGGACTCCGACGACGAGGACGACGAGCCCTACGCCAGCGAGGCCTCCGAGTACATCCCTCCGGGCGGCTGGAACAGGTGGCTCGAAGGCCTCGACAAGGCGGTCTACCAGCAGCAGGCCGGGGGCGGGATCGAGCAGGGCCTCGCGGACAAGGCTCACGAGAGAGTCCGGGAGGCCGCCAGGGCGGCGATGCGCGGTGCGGAGGCCGAGGCGAGGGAGGAGGTCTTCCACCTGGTCAAGGACGTGTTCAAGGCCCAGCGCAAGGGCAAGCTGGAGGACGGCCCGCTGACGCAGTACATCGCGAAAGCCGGGCTCCGCTAGCAGGGACGAACGGCGCCGGAGGTTCCCTCCGGCGCCGTTGCCATGTCTGCCAAGTGCGTTCAAAGAATTGGTTTACACCAATTGGTATAAACCAATAAATTTCCAGTGGATTAGACCGGTGTATACCTTCTGAGCTGGAGAAACGGGGATTTAACCGTTGAGTGCAGTTTCGTGCTGTTCTTTATCGGTAGAGTCCGGAACGGAGGCGTTCGCAAAGGAGTTGTGGTGGCCAAGTACGTTTACGACTTCACCGAGGGCAACAAGGATCTCAAGGATCTTCTCGGCGGAAAGGGCGCCAATCTGGCCGAGATGACGAATCTCGGGCTGCCCGTTCCCCCCGGATTCACGATCACCTCTGAGGCGTGCCGCCACTACCTGGCGGAGGGCGCGGTACCCGACGGCCTCGAGGCTGAGGTCGCCGAGCATCTGAAGGCGCTGGAGTCGGCCATGGGCAAGAAGCTCGGGCAGGCCGACGACCCGCTGCTCATCAGCGTGCGGTCGGGGGCCAAGTTCTCGATGCCGGGCATGATGGAGACGGTCCTCAACATCGGGCTCAACGACGAATCCGTCCACGGCCTGGCCAAGCAGGCGGGCGGCAACGACCGCTTCGCCTGGGACTCCTACCGCAGGCTCATCCAGATGTTCGGCAAGACCGTGCTGGGCATCGACGGTGAGCTGTTCGAGCACGCCCTGGAGTCGCTCAAGGGCGCCCGCCAGGACACCGACCTGTCCGCCGAGGAGCTGCAGGGCCTGGTCGAGACGTACAAGGGCATCGTGCGCGAGCAGACGGACAGGGACTTCCCCGCCGACCCGCGCGAGCAGATGCGGCTGGCCGTCATGGCCGTCTTCGACTCGTGGAACGCTCCCCGCGCCATCCTCTACCGCCGCCAGGAACGCATCCCCGCCGACCTCGGCACCGCGGTCAACATCGTGGCCATGGTCTTCGGCAACCTCGGCGAGGACTCCGGCACCGGTGTGGCCTTCACCCGCGACCCCGGCTCGGGACACCAGGGCATCTACGGCGACTACCTGCAGAACGCCCAGGGCGAGGACGTCGTCGCCGGCATCCGCAACACCATCCCGCTGCAGGAGCTCGAGCGCATCGACAAGCACTCCTACGACGAGCTGCTGCAGATCATGGAGAAGCTCGAGAACCACTACCGCGACCTGTGCGACATCGAGTTCACCATCGAGCGCGGCAAGCTCTGGATGCTGCAGACCCGCGTGGGCAAGCGGACCGCCGCCGCGGCCTTCCGCATCGCGACGCAGCTCGTCGACCAGGGACTCATCACCCTCGACGAGGCCGTCACCAGGGTCAGCGGCGACCAGCTCGCCCAGCTGATGTTCCCCAGGTTCGCCGCCGACGGCGAGCGCGCGCTCATCACCAAGGGCATGAACGCCTCGCCCGGCGCGGCCGTCGGCAAGGCCGTCTTCTCCTCCGAGCGGGCCGTCGAGCTGGCCGCCGCCGGCGAGCAGGTGATCCTGGTCCGTCGCGAGACCAACCCCGACGACCTGGCCGGCATGATCGCCGCCCAGGGCGTGCTCACCTCGCGCGGCGGCAAGACCTCGCACGCCGCCGTGGTCGCCCGCGGCATGGGCAAGACCTGCGTGTGCGGCGCCGAGGAGCTCGAGGTCGCCACGAGCGAGCGCCGCTTCACCGCCCCCGGCGGCATCACGGTCGACGAGGGCGACGTCATCTCCATCGACGGCAGCACGGGCGAGGTCTTCCTCGGCGAGGTGCCGGTGGTCGACTCGGCCGTGGTGGAGTACTTCGAGGGCAGCCGGCCGGACGACGAGCTGGTCCGCGCGGTCGACCGGATCATGCGGCACGCCGACTCGGTACGGCGGCTGGGCGTGCGGGCCAACGCCGACACCCCCGAGGACTCCGCCCGCGCCGTGCGGTTCGGGGCCGAGGGGATCGGGCTGTGCCGTACCGAGCACATGTTCCTCGGCGACCGCAGGCAGCTGGTCGAGGACCTGGTCCTGGCCACCTCCGACGAGGAGCGCCAGGCCGCGCTGGACGCCCTCGAGCCGCTCCAGCGGGCCGACTTCACCGGCATCTTCGAGGCCATGGACGGCCGGCCGGTCACCATCCGCCTCATCGACCCGCCGCTGCACGAGTTCCTGCCCGACCTCGTGGAGCTGTCGGTCAAGGTGGCCACCGGCGACGCCGGCGACAAGGACCGCACGCTGCTGGCCGCCGTGAAGCGCCTGCACGAGCAGAACCCGATGCTCGGCCTGCGCGGCGTACGGCTCGGCCTGGTCATCCCCGGCCTGTTCGCCATGCAGGTCAGGGCGATCGCCGAGGCGGCTCGCGCGGTGCCGGGCGCCAAGCCGGAGATCATGATTCCGCTGGTGGCGGCGGTGCAGGAGCTGGAGGCCGTGCGCGAGGAGGCCCTCGCCATCCTGAGGGAGACGGGCGTCGACGCGCTCATCGGCACCATGATCGAGACGCCGCGGGCCGCGCTCACCGCGGGCCAGGTCGCCGAGGCCGCGCAGTTCTTCTCCTTCGGCACCAACGACCTGACCCAGATGACGTGGGGCTTCTCCCGCGACGACGTCGAGGCCGCGTTCTTCTCCCGCTACCTGGAGATGGGCATCTTCGGCGTCTCGCCGTTCGAGACCCTCGACAGGGACGGCGTCGGCCGCCTCGTCAGGATCGCGGCGGAGGAGGGCAGGAGGACCAGGGCCGATCTCAAGCTCGGCATCTGCGGCGAGCACGGCGGCGACCCCGACTCCGTCCACTTCTGCCACGAGATGGGGCTCGACTACGTGTCCTGCTCGCCGTTCCGCATCCCCGTGGCACGCCTGGAGGCGGGCCGCGCCGCCCTGACGGTCGACACCTCCGACACCCGCTGAGTCACCGGGCCGCCGGACCGCGAGGGTCCGGCGGCCCGCCCTTTCACGCGGGGACCGGACCGCGAGGGTCCGGCGGCCGCCTTCTCAGACGGGGACGAAGTCGGGCTTCACGCCCAGCCCCGCCAGCCACGACCGCATGCCGGGCACACCCGAAGGGTCGGCGACCACCTGGGCGGCGTACTCCGCCACCAGGACCTCCTCGCCGTCCTCGAACAGCAGCCTGGCCGGGCCCGACCACGACAGCGTCCAGCGGGCCTGCCCGTGCTGGATGAGCGTCGCCTCCAGCGCCTGCCCGAGGACACCCGCGAGCAGCGAGCCGGAGTCGTTCCAGCCGAGCTGCCGCAGCTCGGCCTCCAGCGCCGCGTGCTGCCCGCGCGCCACCGCCTCGAAGGCCGCGTCGAGGTACGGCACGCCCGCCCCCATGACCCGCTGCCCGGCCACGGCCAGGTCGCGCAGCGCCTCCTCGTTGCGCGCCGCGTACATGCCGGAGGCGACCAGGTCCTCCCACGAGACCGGGCGCAGGGTGGTCAGCGCCTCCTGGGTCCAGAACGACTGCTCGACCGCCTGGGCCGCCACCGTCGCGTCCCGCAGCAGCGTGGTGGCCGGGCGCGGGTCGGGGACGTGCGCGGGCTCGGGCAGCCGCTCGATCGCGGCCAGCCGCTCGGCGAGACTCGGGTGCGAGTCGTAGGGGGAGATCTCCTCCGGCTCCTCGGCGAGCCTGGCCAGCTCCGCCTGCCGTACCGGATCGCCCATGAGGGCGCGGAAGCCGCCGAACACCGACGACGGCCGGTTGCCCGCCAGGCCGGCCATCCCCATGTAGCGCTCCATGAACAGCTCCCACGCCTGCGCCGCGGTGTGGATCTTCCGCAGCGCGCCCGCCATGGCCGCCCGGCCCGCGATCGCCACGGCGAACGAGTCGGCCTCGAGCTCCTGGCGCCGCGAGACCGCCTGGGAGACGCGCAGGTAGAGCTTGGCGTAGTAGGCGAAGAGCCGCTGCACGAAGGGGTGGTTGCCGAGTCCCTGCACGGTGGCGACCAGCGCGACCCTGCCCCGGTAGACGGGCGCGCCGAGGCGGGTGTGCGCGCCGCTGTAGTGGCCGAGCTCGTGCCCGAGCACGGCCCGCGTCTCGTCGACCGTCAGCGACTGCAGCAGCGGCAGCCCGATGTACATGCGCCGCCTGGTGGCCACCAGGCCGAGCAGCCGGGTGTCCTCGGCGACGGCGGCGTTGACCTCGCCGACCAGCCTGATCTCGTCCGGCGGCGCCGTCTTGACCCGCTGCGCGAGCTCCTCGACCGTCCGCCACAGCTCCGGCTCCTGCTCGCGGGTGACGGCCACCCCCGGCTGCTCGCCCTGCTTCCTGCGGCTGACCATCCACAGCGCCCGCACCAGCGCCCCCGCCGCCAGGGTCAGCACGATCGCGATCTTCAGTCCGGCGGCGTGGAAGTCGAGGAAGAGGTAGACGTCGAAGAAGACGGCAGCGGCCAGGACGAGGCCGACGAGCACGTAGAAGCCGGCCAGCAGGGTGAAGGCCAGCACGGCACGGAACGCGGTGGTCACGCGGATGACCTTATAGGGCCATAAACCGGATTCTGACGGGACCTTACCGAAAAACTGACTCGCCACGAGGCGAGGCCGGACCCGGTCCACCACGGCTCCACCCGGCCCTGATGGGTAAACTCACAGCACTTATGGGCCAATACACCGACCACGACCAGGAGCGATGGGTACCGGAGCCGCCCGGCGACCCCGATCGGGGCGCGTTCGCGCGCGACCGGGCCAGGGTCCTGCACAGCTCGGCCCTGCGCAGGCTCGCGGCCAAGACACAGGTGGTGGGGCCCGGTGAGACGCTCGGCGTCGGCCAGCACATCCCGCGCACCAGGCTCACCCACTCGCTCGAATGCGCCCAGGTCGGCAGGGAGATGGGCGCCGCGCTCGGCGTCGACCCCGACCTGGTGGAGACGGCCTGCCTGGCCCACGACCTCGGTCACCCGCCCTTCGGCCACAACGGCGAGGCCGCGCTCGACGAACTGGCCGCCACCTGCGGCGGCTTCGAGGGCAACGCGCAGAGCCTGCGCCTGCTGACCAGGCTCGAGCCCAAGGTGCTGACGGAGGACGGCCGCAGCGCCGGGCTCAACCTGACCCGCGCCTCCCTGGACGCCGCGGTCAAGTACCCGTGGCCGCGCGGCCGGGGCGGCAAGTTCGGCGTCTACGACGACGACCTGCCGGTCTTCGAGTGGATCAGGGACGGCGCGCCAGCCCGGAGGGTGAGCTTCGAGGCGCAGATCATGGACTGGGCCGACGACGTCGCCTACTCGGTGCACGACCTGGAGGACGCCCTCCACTCGGGCCACGCCACCCCCGAGGCGCTCGGGTCACGGGCCGAGCGCGAGGCCGTCTGCGAGCTGACCCGCCTCTGGTACGTCCCCGACGCCACCGGCGCCGAGCTGGAGGCGGCCTTCGACCGGCTGCTGGCCGCCCCGCTGTGGCCGCGCCGCTTCGCGGGCACACTGGCCGACCTGGCCGGGCTCAAGGCGCTGACCAGCGGCCTGATCGGACGGTTCTGCCGGTCGGCGCAGGCCGCGACCAAGGAGGCCTTCGGCTACCGCCACCGCGCCGACCTGGTGGTGCCGCGGGCCACGCGGCTGGAGTGCGCGCTGCTCAAGGGAGTGACCGCGCACTACGTGATGACGACGGAGGACCACCACGCCAACCAGGCGCGGCAGCGGGAGCTGATCTCCGAGCTGGCCTCCCTGATCACGCTGGGCGCGCCGCACACGCTCGAACCGGCGTTCCGGCCCGCGTTCGTCGAGGCGAAGGACGACGCGGCACGGGTGCGCGTGGTGATCGACCAGATCGCCTCCCTCACCGACACCTCCGCCGTCGCCTGGCACCGCCGCCTGTCCGGCTGACCCGCCCCGCGCGATTCGCCGGGGCCGGGTGCGAGCGTCGGACCTGCGATGACGGCGCCGAAGGACGATACTCCAGAACATGGCAACCTTTGTGATCGTCGGCGCCGGGCTCGCAGGGGCCAAGGCGGCGCAGACACTGCGGGAAGAGGGCTTCGACGGCGAGGTCGTGCTCATCGGAGCCGAGAACGAGCGACCCTACGAGCGGCCGCCGCTGTCCAAGAGCTACCTCCAAGACAAGAGCGAGCGAGAGAAGATCTTCGTCCACCCGCCGGAGTGGTACGCCGACAACGCGGTCGACCTGCTGCTGGGCACCGCCGTCACGGAGATCGACCTCGACGGCCACCAGGTCACGCTCGCCGACGGCGCCCGCCGGCCGTACGACAAGCTGCTCATCGCCACCGGCGCCCGCCCGCGCCGCCTGCCGGGCGCGGGACCCGTGCGCTACCTGCGGACCGTCGGCGACAGCGAGGCGCTCAAGGAGCGTTTCGCCCACGGCGGCAAGGTCCTGATCATCGGCGCCGGCTGGATCGGGCTGGAGACCGCGGCGGCGGCCCGCGCGGCGGGCTGCGAGGTCACCGTCGTCGAGCCGGAACCCACCCCGCTGTTCAGGGTGGTGGGGCCCGAGGTCGGCAAGGTCTTCGCCGACGTCCATCGCCGCCACGGCGTCGACCTGCGCCTCGGCGTCGCCGCCGAGGAGGTGACCGACGACGGCGTACGGCTCGGCACGGGCGAGGTGCTGACCGCCGACCTGGTGCTCGCCGGCATCGGCGCCGCGCCCGACGTCGAGCTGGCCCGCAGGGCGGGGCTCGAGGTGCGCGAGGGCATCGTCACCGACGCCGCCCTGCGGACCTCGCACCCCGACGTCCACGCGGCGGGGGACGTCGCCGAGTCCTACAATCCGCTCTACGACAGGTGGATCCGGGTGGAGCACTGGGCCAACGCGCTCAACGGCGGGCCCGCCGCGGCCAGGTCGATGCTCGGCCAGGACGTCGTCTACGACCGTGTGCCGTACTTCTACACCGACCAGTTCGAGATCGGCATGGAGTTCTCCGGCGACACCCGGGGCTACGACGAGGTGTTCATCAAGGGCAAGGACCTGGAGTTCATCGCCTACTGGCTGCGCCAGGGCACGGTCATCGCGGGGATGAACGTCAACATCTGGGACGTCGTCGGCGACATCCAGAACCTCATCCGCTCCGGTGGCCCGCTGCCGGAGCGCGGGCCGACGCCCTGACGCCCGCCAGGCAGGGGGAACCGTCAGAGCGTCGAGGTGTCGTTGAGCGACGGCGTCGGAGTGGGCGTCGGCGTGGCCGGCTTCTTCTTGCGCGGCCGCTTCTGCTCCTCCTTCTCCGGCTCCTGCTGGGGCGTCGACCTGCCGGCGCACAGCGTCGTGCAGGCGGGCGTCTCGCCGACCTCGCCGCGCAGCCTGAAGGTCTCCTCCTTCGGGGAGAGCGTGCGGTTGCCCTTGTCCCAGGCGTCCAGGTAGTCCCACGGCTCGACCATGCCGCGGCGCACCCACCAGTAGGCCGGGCCGGCCTTCCACGAGATCGCGAAGTAGAGGTTGGGGGCGGTGTCGCGGGCGTTGCCCGAGTTGCCGATCGTGCCGACCTTCTGCCCGGCCTTCACCTTCGAGCCCGGCTTGAGGTCCGGGACGACGGCGTCGAGGTGGCCGCCGAGGTAGCGGACGCCGTCCTCGCCGATGATCGAGACGAACCTGCCCTCGCGGTCGGGGCCGCGGTCGGTGGAGGGCGACCAGCGGTTGCCGGTGTTGATCTCGTCGACCACGCCGTCGACGGGCGCGACGAACGCGCAGCCCTTGGCCGCCCAGATCGTCGTCTTGGGCAGGATGAGCAGCTTGCGCTGGTAGCTGGTCTTGCAGCCCTTGACCGGGAAGGCGTAGGTGTACTTCGACACCTGCGGCGGCGGCACCTGCACCGGAGCCTCGGCCGCGGGCCGCTGGACGCCGGCCTGCTCGTCGGTGCCGGGGCCGGCCGAGGGGACCGGCGTCGCCGCCACGGCCTCGGCGGGGGCCTTCATGCTGACGCCCGCGACGCCGGTGGCGTGCGCGCATCCTCCGGTCAGCAGGACGCCGACCACCACCGCACTGAGAGGCCCCGAACGCATGATCTCCACCTGTGTCACAGTATCGAACGACAACCTTTACCTTTGTAACGGACCCGGCCCGTGACCACGACCGGTTTGCCGTTATCCGTCCAGCGGCCCCGTACGGCAGGCAACGCCGCGCAGGATCTCCGCCACGGGCTCCCGTGCCGGACGGGACGAGCATCCGCGCCGGGGCCGAAAGTGTCGGAGCGCGCCATTAGACTCGCCGCGTGGCAGGCCGGATCCGTGACGTCGACATCGCGCTGGTGCGCGAGCGTTCCCCGATCGCCGACGTGATCGGGGAGCACATCCAGCTCCGCAACGCGGGCGGCGGCAATCTCAAGGGCCTGTGCCCCTTCCACGACGAGAAGAGCCCGTCCTTCAACGTCACCCCCGAGCGGGGGATGTACTTCTGCTTCGGCTGCGGCGAGGGCGGCGACGTCATCACGTTCGTCGAGAAGATCGAGCACCTGTCCTTCCACGAGGCGGTCGAGCGGCTGGCGCAGCGGGCCGGCGTGCAGCTGCAGTACGAGCAGGGCGGCTACGTCCCCAAGCGCGACCAGGGGGAGCGGGCCCGGCTGATCGAGGCGCACAAGGCCGCCGCCGAGTTCTACGTCGAGCGGCTCTTCTCGCCGGAGGCGGCGCCCGGGCGCCGGTTCCTGTCCGAGCGGGGCTTCGAGCGGGCCGACGCCGAGCTGTTCGGCGTCGGCTACGCGCCCAACGAGTGGGAGGCGCTGACCCGTCACCTGCTCGGCAGGGGGTTCACCGCGGCGGAGATCGTCAAGGGCGGCCTGGCCAAGGAGGGCAGGCGCGGCCCGATGGACCGCTTCCGCGGGCGGCTCATCTGGCCCATCCGCGAGGCCACGGGCGACGTCATCGGGTTCGGCGCGCGCAAGCTCCTCGACAGCGACGACGGCCCCAAGTACCTCAACACCCCCGAGTCGCCCCTCTACAAGAAGTCGCAGGTCCTCTACGGCATCGACCTGGCCAAGCGGGAGATCTCCAAGCGCTCCCAGGCGGTGATCGTCGAGGGCTACACCGACGTGATGGCCTGCCACCTGGCCGGGGTGCCGACCGCGGTGGCGACCTGCGGCACCTCCTTCGGCGAGGAGCACATCAAGATCCTGCGCCGGTTCCTGCTCGACCAGTCCTCGGCCACCGGTGAGGTGATCTTCACCTTCGACGGCGACGCGGCGGGCCAGAAGGCGGCGCTGCGGGCCTTCGCCGACGAGCAGAAGTTCGTCACCCAGACCTACGTCGCCGTGCAGGCCGACGGGCTCGACCCGTGCGACCTGCGGGTCAAGCAGGGCGACGCGGCCGTGCGCGACCTGGTGGCCAGCAGGGAGCCGCTGTTCCAGTTCGCGATCCGCAGCACGATCTCCCGCTACGACCTGCGCACCAACGAGGGCAAGATCGCCGCGCTCGACGCGGCCGCGCCGATCGTGGCGGGCATCAAGGACACAGGGCTGCGCAAGCGCTACGCCATCGACCTCGACAGGTGGCTCGGCTTCATGGACGAGCGCTTCGTCATCGAGCGCATCGCCGAGGTCGGCGGGGCGCAGGTGGCCAGACAGCAGCGCGCCCCCAAGATCGCCGTCGTCGAGCCGCACGTGCGGGTCGAGGGCGAGCTGCTCAAGCTGGCCGTGCAGCGGCCCGCCCTGGTCGGGCCGCGCTTCGACGCGCTCGGCGCCGAGGCGTTCACCACGCCCGACCACGTCGCGCTCCACGCCGTCGTCGCGGCGGCCGGTGGCGCGGCGGCCGGAGGCGCCGGCGGCAGGGAATGGGTCGACCGGCTGCTGGAGCACGCGCCGGACGAGGCGGTGCGCGGGCTGATCACCAGGTTCGCCGTCGAGGCCATCAGGGCCGACGCCGAGGTCGAGCAGCGCTACGGCACCGAGCTGCTGGCCGCCGTCGAGGGCATCGCGGTCGACCGGGCCATCGCCCAGGTGAAGTCGCGCCTGCAGCGGCTCAACCCGGTCGAGGAGCCCGAGGAGCACCGGCGGCTGTTCGGCGAGCTGCTGGGGCTCGAACGGCAGCGCAAGGCCCTCAGGGAGAACCCGGTAGGCGGCTAGACCGGCCGCCGAACCTGTTCGCCTCGCATGGCGACGCGGCGGCGTCCGGCTGGCCGGGGACCGGCGACCGGCCCGGCTGAGCGCGCCCGGCTGGAGCGGGCGCCGCGACCGGGTCCGGCTGAGCGGGTGTCAGGCTCTGACCGGGCGTCCGGGCAGGGCGGTCGGCAGCAGGTGGCCGTCCAGGACCACGAACCTTCCGCCCACGATGACATGGGCGAACCCGGTCGAGGTCGCGGTCGTGGCGGTGTAGGTGGCGTGGTCGGTGACGGCGGCAGGGTCGAAGACCGTCAGGTCGGCGTCGCAACCCACCTGGACGCGGCCCTTGCGCCGCATGGCGGGCACGCCCGAGCCGACGACGTCGGCGGGGACGAGGGTGCACCTGCGCACGGCCTCGGGCAGCGACAGGACGCCGCTCTCCCGGACGAGTCTGCGCAGCGTCCTGCCGTAGGTGCCGGCCGTGCGCGGGTGGGTGACGGCATCGCGCGCCAGCGGCCAGGACAGGGGGTCGGGCACGCCCGAGCGCCACAGCAGGGGGACGGCGTCGGTGGCGACGGCGGCGTCGGTGAAGGTGAGGGCGCGCTGGATGTAGTCGAACTGGGCGGGGTCGTCCTCGTCGAGCAGGTGGACGAAGGCGGCCGAGCCGGGCCGGCTCTCGCGGATCCGGCGCAGGGTGTCGGCGTCGGGGATGCGGCCCTCGGCGCCGAGCAGGCCGATCGAGTGCGGTGTGAGGCCGCGCCGGTGGAGGAGTTCGGGGGCGAGGAAGGCCGCCCCGATGCCGGTCATGCCCGCGCCGTACGGGTAGGCCTCGGTGGTGACGCGCGAGCCTTCGGCGCGGACCTTCTCCACCAGGCCGAGCACGCGGTCGACGTGGCGGATGGAGGTGCTGTTGACGTGGCAGTAGTGCATGTGCGCGCCGGTCGTGGCGGCGGCGCGGACGACCTCCTCGGCTCCGTCGACGGGGGTGGTGGGGTCCATCTCGACCAGCTCGCGGGCATGGGTGTAGGTGGGCAGCCCGGCGCGGGCGGCGAGCGCGGCCACGGCGAGGTATTCGGCGGGGTCGACGCGGGGCGCGTAGCCGACGAGGATGCCGATGCCGAGCGCTCCGTCGCCGAGGTCGCGCTCCAGCATGCCGATGACGCGGTCGACGGCCTGCCGCGGCGCGGCCCGCTGCCATTCCTCCCGGCCGATGTTGGCGACGAAGTCGTCCAGGTCGCCGCCGGTTTCCAGGCCGAGCAGGACGGCCATGCGGGCCACGGCCCAGGAGGTGGCGAAGCCGTAGTTGAGCGGCCTGCCCTCGGCCTCGGCCCTGCGGTAGGCGGCGGCCACGGGGTAGGCGCCGGCTTCGAGTTCCAGGACGGTGGTGACGCCGTCGAGGGCCTGCAGGCGGTGGCCGGCGATGTCGGTGCTGTGGCTGTGCAGGTCGATGAAGCCAGGGCTGACCACCAGGCCGGTCGCGTCGACGACGGTGGCGCCGTGGAGCGGCTCCCCGGAGACCGCCCTGATGACGCCGCCGGTGACGCCGACGTCGCGTACGGCGTCCAGGCCGCTCTCGGGGTCGATGACCCGGCCGCGGGCGAGGACCAGATCGTATGTCGTCATGCGGGCTCCTTCGTGCCGAGGGTGAACTGCTCGGGGCGCTGGGGCACGATGAAGGCGATCAGCGCGCCGAGCACGGTGGTGGCGATGAGCAGGCCGAACGCCGCGGTGTAGGAGAACGCGTCGGCCAGGAAGCCCATGAGGACCGGGGCGATGACGCCGGCGATCTGGCCGCCGACGTTCACGACGGCCAGGCCGGATCCGATGACGGCGGGCGGCAGGACCCGGACGGGCATGCCGAGGATGCCCATCGAGGAAAGGCCCGCCACACCCATGGCGAGGGTCTGGTAGACGGTGAACCCGACGGCGGAGTCGGCCATCAGCATGAGCACCAGGAGGACGGCGGTGACCAGCAGCAGGGGGATGACGTAGAGCCTGGCCCGGTCGTGGAAGAAGCGGTCGAACAGCCAGCCGCCGAGGAAGGTGGTCGCGCACGAGACCAGGGCGGGGATGGCCGCCATGACGCCGGTGCTGACGAGGGAGATGCCGCGTTCCTCCAGCAGGTAGCTGGGCACCCAGGTGATCATGCCGTAGCCCAGCATGTTGGTGGCGCAGAAGAGGGCGGCGAACTTCCAGACGGAGGCCGACCGGACGACGGCGCCGAGGCCGAGCCCCCTGTCCTGGACGGCGTCGGAGCCGTTGAGGTGGGCGGGCAGCGGCTTGGGCAGCAGCGTCCAGAGCAGCATCCCGATGACGACGCCGGCGGCGGCCGTGACCCAGAAGGTGTGCCGCCAGCCCATGACGAGGATGAGCGGCGCGACGATGAGCGGGGCGATGCCGGCGCCGAGCGGGTTGGCGGCCAGCATGGCCCCGGCGGCCGTGGCGCGTACGGCGGGCGTGGTGCGTTCCGCGACGGCCTTGAAGGAGGCGCTGGGGAACAGCCCCTGGCTGACGCCGAAGAGGGCGCGGATCACCAGGAGCGACGCCAGGCCCCAGGCGACGCCGGTGAGGGCGGTGAAGACCGACCAGAGCAGCAGGGCCACCATGAGCTGGCGGCGGGCGCCGAACCGGTCGGCCAGGATGCCGCCCGGCAGTTGGCACAACAGGTACACCAGAGAGAAGACGGTGATCAGCCAGCCCTGCTCGGTCCTGGTGAGCGCGAACTCCTCACCGATGAACGGCAGCGCGACGGCCATCATCACCCGGTCGACGTAGTCGATCACCCAGACGCCCATGAGCAGGCCGACGGTGACGATCGCGGTCCTTCGGACCGGTGCAGGCACGACAAGCTGGGGGGTGATTTCGGAGAGTCCCATGTGCGAACCTCCCGGGCACTCGGCCAATGGTTCCGCCACCCTCCATCAGGTGGCCCGGGCGTGCTTCGTCCGTGGAGATGAAGATGGCGCCGCCGACGGTGTGATCGCACGAAGACACGCGCGCGACGGCGAACTCAACGCGGTTCTGAGCCGGCCTGCGCGGCGCCGTCCTCGGCCGGATCCTCGGGTGGGGGAGAGGCGGCTCGTCGGGTGACCGTCCTCGGGTGAGGGAGAGGCGGCTCGTCGGGTGACCGTCCTCGGGTGAGGGAGAGGCGGCTTCTCGGGTGACCGTCGTCGAGTGGGGAGCGTCGGCTCCTCGGGTGACCGCCTCGCGGTGGAGCCGTGGACGCCGCACCGTCTCGCGGAGAAGCCGGGGAGGCCGCGTCGCCCCTCAGGGGCGCGACGCGGGCAGGAGGCAGCATTCAGACGCGGCCGGCCGCCTCCATTGCGAACCTGATCGCGTAATTGGCTTTTCTTTCCTGATCAAACTCAGGCCAAACATTAATAAGATCTCGATTTGGTAATGATGCAGATCTTACCTCGAGTGACAAAAATGGGTCTGCCATTTTATGGAAGCAATACTGCAGACTGTGTCCCGTGGGTGCATCGGTGCTGCCAAGTGGGCCGCCATCGGTAGACCAGGTGGCGGACCTCGTCGCGAAAGGAAGAGAGCGCGGAAGCGTTACCGTCGATGACGTAGCCGCCGCGCTCGACCGCTCCGAGCTGCCGTCCGACGCGCTGGAACGCGTCGTGCGGATGCTCGCGGAGAACGGGGTGGAGGTCCTCGAGCCGCAGGGCGACGACGAGACCGTCCGTCCTGATGAGGAAGACGTAGGCAAGCGGGCGCCGACCAGTGATCTGGTCCGCATCTACCTGCGCGAGATCGGCCGGGTCCCGCTGCTCACCGCCGAAGAGGAGGTCGAACTCGCCAAATCCATCGAGGCAGGGCTGTTCGCCGAGGACAAGCTCGCCAGCGGGCTCGCCCGCCTGGCCCACCCCGAGTTCAGGGAGCTGGTCTGGCAGGGCACGCGGGCCAAGCAGCGGCTGATCGAGGCCAACCTCAGGTTGGTGGTCTCCATAGCGAAACGGTATGTCGGGCGCGGCATGCTCTTCCTCGACCTGATCCAGGAGGGCAATCTCGGACTCATCCGCGCGGTCGAGAAATTCGACTACACCAAGGGCTACAAGTTCTCCACCTATGCCACGTGGTGGATTCGCCAGGCGATCACCCGAGCCATTGCCGATCAGGCGCGCACGATTCGAATTCCCGTGCACATGGTGGAAACGATCAACAAACTGGTCAGGGTGCAGCGCCAGCTCCACCAGGACCTGGGGCGGGAGCCCGCGCCCGAGGAGATCGCGCTGGAGATGGACCTGCCGGTCGACCGTGTGGTGGAGATTCAGCGGATCGCGCAGGAGCCGGTGTCGCTGCAGTCGCCGATCGGCGAGGAGGACTCCGACCTCGGTGACTTCATCGAGGACGCCGACGCGGTGGTGCCCATGGAGGCGGCCGCGTTCATCATGCTGCAGGACCAGCTCGACGACATCCTCGCCACGCTGTCCGAGCGGGAGCAGCGCATCATCCAGCTGCGCTTCGGGCTGGCCGACGGGCACCCGCGCACGCTGGAGGAGGTCGGCAGGGAGTTCGGCGTCACGCGGGAGCGCATCCGCCAGATCGAGTCCAAGACGCTCGCCAAGCTGCGCCACCCCACCCGCGCCCAGATGCTGCGCGACTACCTCGACTAGCAATCACCTGGTCGCCGAGCCCCGGGAGCCGTCTCCCGGGGCTCCGCCGCGCGCCCGTCCGGTACGGCTGGCGGTCAGGAACAGCCCTCGAACTGCGGCACCGACACCGTGCCGATCGTCAGCCCCGAGGTCCCGAACCACTTGCGCAGCAGCATCCCGGCCGTGCCGTCCTGGTACATGTCGGTGATCGCGCGGTTGACCGCCTCGCAGCCGTCCACGTCGCCCTTGCGCAGGCCCACGCCGGTGCGCTGCTCGTTGAACTGCGTGTTCACCAGCCGGACGCCGCGGCCCTCACGTGCGGCCAGCCCTGCCAGGATCACGTCGTTGGTGGTGATCGCGTCGATCCGGCCGGACTTCAGCATGGCCATGCACTGGTCGTAGGTCGACGCGGGCACCACCGAGGCCGGGATCTGCCGCTCGTCGATCACCCGCTGGGCCGCGTTCGACCCCTGCACCTCGCAGATCTTCCGCCCGGCCAGGTCACGTACGTTCGCGATGCCCGTGGTCCCGTCGCGTACCAGGATGTCCTGGAACGACAGGTGGTAGGGGCCGGCGAAGGACACCCTCGTCTTCCGCTCCTGGGTGATGGAGAAGGTGGCGACCACCAGGTCGGCCTTCCCCTCGAGCAGCAGTCGCTCCCTGTCGGCGGCCAGCGCGGGCACGAACGTGGGGGTGGCGCCGAGCTTGCGCGCCACGTAGGCCGCCACGTCGACGTCGAACCCCTCGAACCGGCCGTCCCCCTTCCTGAATCCGATCGCCGGCAGGTCGGGCCGGACGCCGATGACCAGGCGCTCCTTCCCGACGACGGACGACGCGGCGCCCGCGCCGCACCCGCCCGCCGCGCCCAGCACCGCGACCCCCGCCAGAACGGCCAGCATCCGCCTGGCCCGCATCCTGACGGCCTGCATCCGCCTGGCCCGCGTCCGGGTGGTCAGCATCAGGGCGGCCCGCATTCGGGTGGTCAGCATGCGCACCTTCCTCACCGGTACTCCTTCAGCCTCGGCCACACCCCTGCGAACACGCCCGCCGCGATGACCAGGACCCCGGCCGGTACGAGCGCCTGCAGGCCACGCACCCCGTTCCCGCCGTCCGCGACCGCCTCGGCGAAGATGATCTTGTGCCGGTCGGCCAGCCGTACCAGCGTGGCGTCGTATGCGTCGAAGGCGGCGCGCACGGGTCCGGTCAGCTCGGCCGTCGCCGCCGCGCCGGACCGGGCGCGCAGGTCCCTGTCCGCCTGCTGGAAGCGCTGCCAGGCGGCGGTGACGTCGTGGCCGCGCAACATGCCGAGGAAGCGGCCGTCGTGGAGCGAGCCGAGCGCGCCCTGGTAGGCGGGCAGGTTGGCGGCGGCGACGTAGACCAGCGACTGCGACTTGTCGAAGAAGGTGTGCTGGTAGGTGTCGGCGCGCACGCCGTCGAGCAGGTAGCGGCTCTGGTCGGCGTGCAGGCTGTTGCTGATCGCGCGGGCCCTGGCCAGGGTCAATACCGAATCGAAGCCGTCGCGCTTGGCCGCGGTCAGCGCGGCGGCCTCCTGCTCCAGCACCACCGCGCCCGCGATGGCGCAGGCCGCCGTGGCCAGGGTGGCGGCCAGCAGCGCCGGACCGAGCACCCGGCGGAACCTGCGGGCCAGATAGACCTGCAACCAGACCAGGCAGCCCAGCGCGAGCGCCCCGCTGAGCAGGGCGATCACCCGGACGGTGACCACCGTGGCGCGGCCGTCCTCGTAGGCGTGCCGCACGATCGTGCCGCTCTCCAGGGTGAGGTTGTAGGCCTGGGGGAGCAGCTCGCGCGTCATGAGGTCGGTCGCCCGCCGGTAGACCTCCAACGCCCGGTCACCTGCCCGCGCGGTGCCGCCGGACTGGGCCGTGCCGCCGGTCTGCGCCGTGCCGCCGGTCTGCGCCGTGCCGCTGGACTGGGCTGCGCCGCCGGTCTGCGCTGTGTCGTCTGCATGCGTTGTGCCGTCTGCCTGCGCGGTGCCGCCGGACCGGGCTGTGTCGCCGGTCGCGGGCAGGGAGCTCAGGAGCAGGGCCTCGGCGGCCAGGCGTTCGTAGCGGCCGAGACCATCGAGCACGGCGGCGATCGTGCGCCGTTCGGCCGGGTCGGCGCCGGCCAGGCGGTGCGCCTGGAGGAGCGCGTCCCCGACCTCGGTCCTGCGCCGGTCGTAGCGCGCCAGCGCGTCCTCGCGCCGGTCGCCGAGCAGCAGGGCGTCGGCCACCTGGGCGTCCATGTCGCTCAGGCCCATGTAGAGCCCCGCCGTCGCCACCACCTGCGGCCCCGCGTCGTTCCCGATCACCTGCAGCCCCTCGCGGGCGGCGGCGGTGCCGTACGCGAGGGTGGCGAACAGCAGCGCGAGGGCGGCGACGGTGACCGCGGAGATCACCTTGATGCGCCCGGGGACGGTACGGCGCGCCAGGAACATCACGGCGTGCCTCCGCGCAGCGTGATGACCGTCCACGCGCCGAGGTGGATCCGGTCGCCCTCGGCGACCGGCACCGCCACGTTGACCTGGAGCGGCTTGCCGTTGACGCGGGTGCCGTTGGCCGACCCCGGGTCCACCAGCGCCCACGTGCCGCCCGGCTGGGCCATGAGGACGGCGTGCAGGTGCGAGATCCCCGGGTCGGCGGGCGGCTCGCCCAGGTCGATCTCGGGCCTGGTGCCGCGGGTGACGCTGCGGCGGCCGATGCGGACCTGCGTGCCGGTCAGCGGGTAGACGCGTTCGGGGCGGTAGGGGGGGAAGACCATGGCGCCGGCGTCGGGCCCGTTCAGGGCGATGACCTCGTCGAAGTAGGCGTGGTCGGCGCCGACCACGACCTGCCACAGCGCGGGGGCGACGGGGTCGGGCAGCGGCGACTCGAAGTCGTGCCCGTCCACCTCGCAGAACCGCCCGGTCCGCGGCGTCCGGCAGATCGGGCACTCCTGCCCGCCGAACCCGCCGTCGCCCGGACCCGGCTCGGTGCCGCCGGACGCCGCCGGAGCCCCGGACCCGCCCGCCGCACCACCGGAACCGCCCGGGTCGCCGGACCCGCCCGTGCCCCGCGGAGCATCGACTGCTCCGGGGGCGCCGGGAAAGACCGCGGCCCCCGAAAGACCGGCCCCCGAAGGACCGGACCCCGAAGGACCGGCCCCCGAAGGACCGGACCCCGAAGGACCGGCCCCCGAAGGACCGGCCCCCGAAGGACCGGCCCCCGAAGGACCGGCCCCCGAAGGAGCGGACCCGCCCGCCGCGCCGGGAGCGGCCTCCCCGGGAGTCGCGCCGGGAGCCGCCGCGTCGGCAGGGGCCATCCGGGCGCCGCACACGTCGCAGTAGTCCGCGTCCTGGGACGTGTGCCCCTGAGGGCACGTCAGCGCCATCTCAGCCCTCCTGCCGAAGCTGGCTGGTCCGCGTCGACCCCGTGTCGAGCTCGATCTCGTCGGCCTTGTCCACCCGGCTGCGCAGCCGGGCCGTCCCGGTGCCGGGGTCGACCTCCACCATCTTGTCCAGGAGCCTGGCGGTGTCCTCCCGCCCGGAGGAGCCGGCCAGCTGCCGCGCCTTCGCCAGCCGGGCCGTCGCGGTCGCCCTGTCGCCCGCCGCCCGGGCGCTCAGCCCCTCCTGGATCAGCTCGTGCAGCTCCGCCTGGCCCGTGTAGTGCGCCACCTTCGGGTTGATCCGGGTCGAGGCGGCCAGGTCGTCCGTCCAGTGCGCCAGGACGTTGCCGCTGGCCAGCACGTCGCCGGTGTCGGGGCGGACCAGCTTGACCCACGCCGCCCTGATCTCCTGTCCCGGCGCGGACGGCGGCACCTCCACGCACAGGTGGTACTCCCGTTCGTCCTCGCCCCACGAGCCGGTCGGGTAGTCGCCGGTCAGCGGGTTGACCGCGGCCGCCTTCCCGGTCAGGTCGAGCAGCGAGGGCGAGACCTGCTTGACGTACTTCAGCGTGGCGTCCTTGGGGATCCACACGCGCAGCGCCAGCTCGGCGACCGTCTTGCCCATCGACGCCTCGGTGATCCTGGTGAAGAAGGCCGCCAGGTCGCGCTGATCGCGCACGAAGTCGAAGGTGCCCAGCAGCGCCTCGGAGACCTTGCGCAGCTCGGCGGGCACCCAGTCGGCGCCCACGCCGAGGCTGTCGCAGACGAACCTGCCCTCGCAGTGCTTCAGCGCACCGGCGAACGCCGCGTCGCCCTCGTTGTTCTGCCCGTCGGTCATCAGCAGCGCGTGCCTGATCGCGCCGGGCCTGCTCTCCAGCAGGTCGGCGGCCAGGCGCAGCCACTGCCCGATCGAGGTGCCGCCGTCGGCGTCCAGGGCGTCGATGGCGCTCTTGGCGTTGCCCCGCGTGCTGAAGTTCGCCGTGGCGAGCTTGCGGCCGCGGGGGTAGACCATGCGGGCCGAGGTGTCTCCCGCGATCACCGCGAACTCCACCCCGTCGCGCAGCGTGTCGACGGCGGCCTTCGCCGCCTGCCGCGCCTCTCTGATCTTGCCGCCGCTCATCGACCCCGAGGTGTCGATGATGATCACCTCGGCGGCCTGGGCGGGCGTGGGAGCCGCCGCCGCGCCCGTCACGGTGAGGACGGCGTGCACCTCCCTGCCGCCGATCGGCAGGTACTTGTTCTGGTCGACGTGCAGCGTGAACTCGCTCAACAGGCTCTCCTGACCGGTATCAGAACGACGGTGACGTTGTCGCGCCCGCCCGAGGCCAGCGCGTGGTGCACGAGCGCGCGCGCCCCGTCGATCGGTACGGCGGCGCGGAAGGAGACGGGATCGTCGAGGTAACCCCACAGCCCGTCGGTGCACATCATGAGCAGGCCGGGGGAGTCGGGCACGAAGCCGAGCGCCCGGCACCCGGCGTTCCTGGCGTCGGCGCCCAGCCACGCCGTCAGCACGCCCGCCGAGGCGACGTCGTCGTCGGTCAGCAGGACGGCGGCGCCCTCGTCCGGCAGCCAGTAGGCGCGGCTGTCGCCGACCCAGCCGACGGTGACCAGGTCGGGGCCGGCCACCGCCGACACGTAGGTGCAGGCGGGCGCGTCGTCGGCGGAGGTGCCGAGCGCGGCGACGGCGCGGGCGGCCCGCGCGCACGCCGCCCTCGTGGCCGCCTCCTGGCTCGAACCCGCCTTGAGCTCCTCGGCCAGGACGGCGACCCCGGTCTGCGCGGCCAGCGTCGAGGCGGTCTCGGGGCGCGGCGACTGGGACACCCCGTCGCAGACCACGGCGATGACGTGCCGTTCGGCCTCGCCCAGCGCCATCGCGTCCTGGTTGCGGCTGTGCCGTAGACCCTTGTCGCTGGCGCCCGCCGCCCCCGAGTCGAGGACGAGTTCGACGTGGTCGGTCGCGGCCGGTGCGCGCAGGCCGCACTGGAGGCAGTAGCCGTCGGCGATCTCGCCGCCGCATGCCGTACAGGAGGGGGCGGGGCCGAGCGGGGAGCCGCACTGCTCGCAGAAGGCGTGGTCGGGGAGCACGGGGGCGCCGCACGCCGGGCAGCTCACAGCCAGGTCCTCGGACGGACCGCGTTGGCGCGGTCGACCAGCTCGTACCGTTCCCGCCTGGTCGGGGCGGCTCTGGCCAGCTCCCGGTAGACGCCCTCCAGCCTGCGCCGCACGCCGCTCTGGGTGAGGGGCGCGCCGAGCAGCGTGGTGGTGTGGGAGGGCGGCGGGGCGGCGGCCGTCACCCAGGTGAGCGCGGCCTCGAGCAGCTCGGCCGCCAGCTCGCCGCGGCGCCGCCCCTCCAGCTGGGTGAGCCGGTCGAGCCGCTCGCCGGCGGCGATCAGCTCGGCGGGGGCGAGCTGGGCGGCAGGGCGCCGGGCGGCGATCGTGACCAGCGCGCTCTGCGCGGCCACGTACTGGCTCGACGAGGCGGGCACCTGGTCGAGCGCCGCCGCGGCGGCCTTGCCGTTCCCGTCCGCGAGCTCGGCCCTGGCCAGGCCGAAGGCGGCGCTCACGTAGCCGCGGTCGGTGCGCCACACCGTGCCGTACCAGCGGGCGGCGGCCCGGTGGTCGCCCGCCTGCTCGTGCGCGAACCCCAGGGCCAGCTTCACGGCGGGCTCGCCGGGCAGCAGGCCGAAGCAGCGGTCGAACAGCTGGAGGTCCGGCTTGCCCGACGCGAGCGCGCGCACCGCCTGGTACCAGGTCACCCGCCAGTCGTCGCGGAGGGTCCGCGCCGCCTCGTCGAGGAAGTCGTCGGACAGATCGTGCTCGGCCACCACCCTGGCCTTGGTCAGCAGCGTCTCGGTGGTGGCGGGCAGCGCCGAGACCCGGCTGAGCAGCTCGCGCGGGTCGCGCGCGAGCAGCCCCGGCAGCAGGCCCGCCGCCGGATCGGCGGGGTCGGCCAGCGGCACCGGCAGCGCCGCCACCGCCGCCTTGGGATCCAGCGGCTCGAAGACCCCTGTCACTCCCTCCGCGACCCGCTCGGGCCCGAAGACCGCCGACTGGCTCGGGTACGGCACGCCGTCCTCCGCCGCCCGGATCTCTCTCAGCACCCCGGTGAGCTGCTCGGCCATCTCGGCGGCGTCGGGGAAGCGCCGGCCGGGTTCGGGGTGGGTCGCCCGGACGAGGAAGCGGTGGAAGGACTCGTTCCCCCACGCCTCCAGCCCCGGCAGCGGCACCTCCACGTTGTCCTTCGCGGGGCTGAAGGGATGGCTCAGCACGGCCAGCGTGCGCGCCACCGTGTACAGGTCGGCGGTGATCGACGGCCCGGACGTGGCGATCTCGGGGGCGTGGTAGCCGGCCGTGACGTACGAGCTGCCGGTGCGCGCGCCGACGCGCTGGACGGCGCCCAGGTCGATGACCTTGAGCTGCTGTCCCACCTGGATGACGTTGGCGGGTTTCAGGTCGCAGTAGACGAGGTCGTTGTCGTGCAGGTACTCGAAGGCCCTGAGGATCTCCAGCGCGTAGGGGATCGTCTGGCGCGTCGGCAGCGCCTCGCCCTGGCGCAGCCGCTGCTTGAGCAGCTCCTGCAGGGAGGGCCCGCCGACGTACTCCATGACGATGTAGCCGGCGCCCTCGTGCCGCTGGAAGTTGAAGATCTTGACGATGTTGGGGTGGTCGACCGTCGTCAGGAACCTGCGCTCCGCCTCGGCCGCCGCGAGCGCCTCGGCGTCGGCGGCGTTCAGCAGGCCCTTCAGCACCACCCACCGGCCGTCGAGGTTCTCGTCGGCGGCCAGGTAGATCCAGCCCAGCCCGCCGTGCGCCAGGCAGCCCAGCACGCGGTACTGGCCCGCCACCAGCGCGCCCGGCGCCAGCTTGGGGGTGAAGCTGTAGGGCGTGCCGTCGTGCGGGCAGAACCCCTCGGTACGGCCCGCCACTCCCTCGCGGCTGCGCCCCACCGGCCTGCCGCACGCCGAGCAGTACCGCTTGTCCTCCGGCACCTCGGGGTTGTCCATGACGGCCTCGGCCGGATCCCGGTACGGCGTCGGCGGCACGTCCACCAGGCCGTGACCCAGCACGCCCGCCGATCGCCTGGCAGAGCTCGACCTGCTGCCCGACGGCCTGCTGCCCGAGGGCCCGCTGATCGACGGCACGCTGCCCGACGGCCCGCCGCCCGACGGCGCGGTGGCATCGCCAGAGACGGTCGCCGGCGGGCTCTCGGGATGCCCGCACACGTCGCAGAAGCCCTCCTGGATCGTGCCCGTGCAGCCTGGCTGCCCGCACCTGGTCATCGGCGCCCTCCCTGGATCGCGTCCTGGTAGTTCTCCACGGCCTCCGCCGCCTGGTTGAGATCGCACGGGGCGGTCCACAGCAGCTCGCGGGCCCGCGTGAAACGGCGGGCGGTCTCGGGGTCCTCGGCCAGCCCGACGCGGACGGCCTTGGACTGGACGGCCAGCAGGCGCCCGCGTAACTCGTCCCTGCGGGCCATCAGCCCCAGCAGCGCCGACGTGGTCGTCCGCGCCCGTGTCAGCGCCTCGCGGGCCGCGTGCTCCACGCCGGACAGGCGCCTGGCGCGCTCCACCCAGCCGCCGGCGGGCGCGTCCGCCCCGGGAAGGGCGGCGGCGTCGGCGGCGAGGCGGTCGGCGACGGTCCTGGGCCTGGTCGAGGGAGGAAGGAGGATCTTGACCGACACCGTGGCGTGGGTCCTGCGCGCCTCCGCCTCAGCGGTCCTGACCTGCTCGACCAGCTGGATCAGCGTGGCGTGCCGCGGGCCGTACGACTGCCGGAGGGCGTCGGCGCGGGAGAGTTCGGCGAGGCGGGAGTCGAGCGTGGCGCCGAGCCGGTCGAGGTCGGCGGGGGAGAGGCCGAGCGGGTCGGCGGCGGCGGTGGAGCGCAGGCGGGCGAGTTCTTCTTCGTGCCCTGGCGCGAGGGGCGGCTCGCCGAGTTCGGCGGTCAGGCGGGTGATCTCGCCGAGGCGGGTGGCCGCCGACTCCAGCGGCGGCAGGATCGCGGTCCACGCCGCGTCGATCTCGCGCAGCGCGTCGGCGGTCGCGCGGAACGCCTCGTCCATCCGGGCGACGGTCTCGTCGAGGGTGAGGCCCTGGGTCGGGGGAGGGCGTAACGACCTCCGCTCGACCGGCAGGTTCTCCGGCGCCGGCCGTACGGAGGGGCCGGCGAGCAGGGCGGTCAGCTCCTCCAGCTCGGTGGGCCCGGGGCGGGCGCGGCGGGCCCTGACCTCCTCGGCCTGCCGCAGCACCCCGCGATAGGCGTCGTACAACGCCCAGAGCGTGGTCACGGCCTGCTGGGCCGCGGTCCACACGGTCAGCGTCCGGCCGCGTAAGGCGGTGCTCTTGAGCAGCTGGAAGGTGGTGTGGGACTCCAGGTCGAGCAGATCGCCCGAGATGCGGTCACGTTCTTCGCCGCGCTGTCGCAGCGCGTGGTCGGCGCCTTCCCGGCTCATCGGCGGCCCGGTCGGTTGCATCAACGTTCCCCCGTCGAAGTGAGGACCCCGCACCCATTTACCGGGTCAACGACGGTCGTGTCCAGGGGGGTTCCTGACCCTGAGGGGTCTCCCTGACTTGTCCCTGATTCGACCGCCGAACCGGTCCATGTCGGGCTCCGGCGGCCTAGCGTTGCTCCCATGGCACGCATCCTGCTCATCATCGCCCTGGTCATCGTCGGCCTCATGCTCGTCGGCCCGATCCTGGGCTTCGCTCTCACGCTCCTGAAGTGGGCGCTGATCATCGGCGGCATCGCGGTGGCCGTGATGTTCGTCTCCCGTTGGGCCAAGACGCGGTAGGTGACGGACCCCACGTAGGCGGTTTAGGTTAGGGAAAGCTAAGTTAGGACGACCTAACGCGCTCAAGGAGTCGACCATGCGTTCCCTAGCCCTGTGTGGAGTACTCGCCGTCACGCTCGCCGCCTGCGGCACCGCCGCCGACGACGGCGCCGACGGCGGCAGCGCCAGCGGCAGCGGCAGCGCCGCCTCGGCTCCGCGGCCCGCCCCGACCGGGGCGGTCCAGGAGAACGTGCCCGTCACCGCCACCGACACCACCTGCGTCGTCGGCAAGACCGTCCTCAAGGCCGGCGTCGTCAAGTTCGCGATCAAGAACGACGGCGGCCAGTTCACCGCGGTCTACGTCTACCGCGCCGACAGGACCGTGGTGAGCGAGCGCAACAACATCCAGCCCGGCACCACCGCCGACCTCGTCGTGGAGATCGGCGGCGGCAGCTACGAGCTCGCCTGCAAGCCCGGCCACAAGGGCGACGGCATCAAGGCGCCCTTCACCGTCACCGGCGAGCTGAAGGCCGCCGCCGACCCGCGCGCGACCAGGGCGGTCACCGACTACCGCGCCTACATCACCGCCCAGGTCGACGACACGATCGCCAAGACCGAGGAGCTCGCCGCCGCGGTCAGGAAGGGCGACGTCAAGCGGGCCAAGGCGCTCTACGCGCCCAGCCGGGTCGGCTGGGAGAGCATCGAGCCGGTGGCCGAGGCGTTCGGCGACATCGACCCCAAGGTCGACCTGCGCGAGGCCGACCTCGAACAGGGTCAGAAATGGACGGGCTGGCACCGCCTGGAGAAGGCGCTGTGGAAGCAGCCCGACAGCCTCGACAAGGAGAAGAAGTACGCCGACCAGCTGCTGGCCGACCTCGACGACCTCAAGAAGCGGCTGCCCGAGGCGGAGATCACCCCCGCCTCCATGGCCAGCGGCGCCAAGGAACTGCTCGACGAGGTCGCCACCGGCAAGGTCACCGGCGAGGAGGAGGCCTTCTCCCACACCGACCTGTGGGACTTCGACGCCAACGTCGACGGCGCCAAGAAGGTCTACGAGCTGCTCACGCCCATCCTGATGGAACGCAACCCCGCCCTGGTCACCACGCTCGACACCCGGTTCGCCGACCTCGACAAGCTCCTGGCCGCCTACCGGAAGGGCGACGGCTTCGTCTCCTACACCGAGCTGTCGAAGGAGCAGGTCAAGGAGCTGGCCGACGCGGTCAACGCCCTCGCCGAGCCCCTGTCCGGCCTCGCGGCCGCCGTGGCGGGCTGAGCCATGGTGACGCGACGCAGGCTGCTGACCGGCGCCGGGCTCGTGGCCGGCGCGGGCGTGACGGGAGGCGCCGTCTACGGCCTGGCCCAGCAGGCCACGCCCGCCCCCGCCGCCGCCGCGGGTCACGCCCCCATCCCCTTCCACGGCGCCCACCAGGCGGGCATCGCCACCCCTGTCCAGGACCGCCTGCACTTCGCCGCCTTCGACCTCACCACCACCGAACGCGACAAGGTCGTGGCCATGCTCAGGCAGTGGACCGCGGCGGCCGAGCAGATGACGGCCGGGCGCGAGGTCGGCAAGGGGGCGCTCGGCGTGCCGCTCGCCCCGCCCGACGACACCGGCGAGGCGCTCGGCCTGCCCGCCTCCAGGCTCACGCTCACCATCGGCTTCGGCGCGTCGTTCTTCGACAAGCTCGGCCTGGAACGGCCCGCCGCGCTGAAGCCGCTGCCGCGCTTCCCCGGCGACAAGCTCGACCCGGCCCGCAGCGACGGCGACCTGTGCGTCCAGGCGTGCGCCGACGACCCGCAGGTGGCGGTGCACGCCGTACGGAACCTGGTGCGGCTCGGGTTCGGCACGGCCGGCGTGCGCTGGTCGCAGCTCGGCTTCGGCAAGACCTCCTCGACCACGCCCGAGGAGCAGACCCCGCGCAACCTGATGGGCTTCAAGGACGGCACCAACAACATCCCCGGCTCCGACGCCAAGCTGCTCGACCAGCACGTCTGGATCGGCTCGGAGGGGCCGCAGGCGCTGGTGGGCGGCTCCTACCTGGTGGCGCGGCGGATCAGGATGCACATCGAGACCTGGGACCGCACCTCGCTCAAGGAGCAGGAGGACATCTTCGGCCGCACGAAGGGCGAGGGCGCCGCCTACGGCCGTACCCGGGAGCACGACCCCGTCGACCTGTCCCTGCTGCCCGCCGACTCGCACGTGAGACTGGCCAACCCCGCCTCGCTCGGCGGTGTCAGGATCCTGCGCCGCGGCTACTCCTTCACCGACGGCAGCGACGGGCTCGGCCGCCTCGACGCCGGCCTGTTCTTCATCGCCTACCAGCGTGACCCCGAGCGCGGGTTCATCCCGATCCAGCGGTCGCTGGCCAGGACGGACCAGCTCAACGAGTACATCCAGCACGTCGGCTCGGGCCTGTGGGTGTGCCCGCCGGGCGTCCGGCCGGGCGGGTTCTGGGGGGAGACCCTGTTCAGCTAGGACAGACCGGCGCATAGTGGGCAGATGGAGGCGCGGCCGGCGGTCGATGACGCCGCGCTCGGGCGCGAGGCGTTGCACGTGCTCGAGGCGAACTGGATGGGGTCGGCCACCGTGCCTGCCCCTGGCCTTTACCCGCACCAGTGGAGCTGGGACTCCGCCTTCGTCGCGATCGGGCTGGCCAGGCACCGGCCCGAGCGCGCGACGGCCGAGCTGGACGGCCTGCTGAAGGGCCAGTGGGCGACGGGAATGATCCCGCACATCGTCTTCCACACCCCCGAGGCGTACTTTCCCGGGCCTTCCGTCTGGCGCTCCTCCGAGCACCCCGACGCCCCCTCCGGCATCCTCACCTCGGGCCTGACCACCCCGCCGCTGCACGCGCTGGCCGTCTGGTGGGTGTGGCGGCACACCGCCGACACGGCCTACGTCAGGCGCGTCTTCCCCGCGCTCGCCGCCCAGCACGCCTACCTGGCCACCGCCCGCGACCTCGGCGGCGGCGGGCTGGCCGCGATCGTCCACCCGTGGGAGTCCGGCATGGACGACAGCCCCACCTGGGACGAGCCGCTGGCCGCCCTCCCCGAGATCAGGTACGGCTACCGCACCCCCAGCCTGGACGAGCGCCACCCCGACAGCGACCACGACCGCTACGTCTGGCTCGCCCTCCGCTACCGCGACGCGGGCTACCGCCACGAGTACCTGCGCGACGACCACCCGTTCGCCGTCGAGGACCCGATGTTCAACGGCGTCTGGCTGGCCTCCTGTCACGCCCTGGCCGAGTTGGCCACCGTCGCGGGCCGCGACCCCGCGCCCCACGCCGACCAGGCCGCCAGGATCAGGACGGCCCTCGCCGAGCGCCTCTGGAACGGCTGCTTCTACGCCCGTGACCTGCGCGCGAACCGCCTCATCCCGGTCACCACCATCGGCGCCTTCGGCCCCCTCCTCGACCCCGAACTGCCCCGCGACACCGTCACCGCGCTGGTCGAGATCCTGGAGTCGGCCCGCTTCATGGGCGCCGCCGGCTACCCCGTGCCGAGTTGCGAGATCCGCGCGCACCAGTTCGACCGGACCCGCTACTGGCGCGGCCCGTCCTGGGTCAACACCAACTGGTTGCTGCGCCGCGCCGCCATCCTCCACGACCTGCCCCACCTGGCCCAACTGCTCACCACCGGCACCCTCCGGCTGGTACGGCAGGCGGGCTTCCGCGAGTGCTTCGACCCCTTCGACGGCAGCGGCAGGGGGTGCAGGGACTTCTCCTGGAGTGCGGCGCTCACCCTGGATCTGCTCGCCGATACCTTGGCCTCATGAGCATCTTCCGCCGCCTGCCGTCCGACGTGCGCAAGAACCTGGCCACCACGAGCGGGGAGCGCGTGCTGACCTTCGCCCGGTCCGGCGAGGGCTACGTGGTCGCCACCGACCTGGCGCTGTTCCTGCCCGACGGCGAACGGGTGCCGTGGGAGCAGGTCGAGCGGGCGGCATGGGACGACGAAGGGCTCAACCTGACCACGTCCGACGGCCGCCGCCTGTCGGCGCCCGTCACCGAACCGAACCGGCTGCCCGAGGCCGTACGCGAACGGGTCAACTCCACGATCGTCGTCAACAAGTACGTGCCGCTGCCCAGCAGGGGAGGGGTGCGCCTGGTGGCCCGCAGGGCGCCCGGCTCGAACGACTTCACCTGGAAGCTGCACTTCGACGAGGGTCTCGACCCGGACGACCCCGGGCTGCGCGCCCACGCCGAGCAGGCGCTGGAGGGCATCAGGCGCAGCATGGGCGTCTGAAGGGAGCCCGGCTGTCCCCCCGGGCCCCCTCGTGCGTCTAGTACGGCACGCCGCTGTCGTCGGCCTGCGTCTTGGACTCCGGCTTCTCGGACTCGGGCCAGCCCGTCCCGGTGTCCAGATGGTCGGCCTCGCGGCCCTTCCCCAGGAACGGCACCTTGTCGCCGACCTTCGCCCGCGCCACGCCGGCCACCTTGGAGACCTGGGCCCCCATCAGCCCGGCCGCCTCCTGAACCCTCGGACTGTCGGCGACACGCCGGGCCGCGCGCTTGATCTGCTCGTAGCGTTCCCGCCCCGCTCTGGTGCCGAGCACGTAGCCAACGGCCAATCCGACAGCGAACATCATCCGATATCGCATTTTCCACCTCCGCTGTCTCCGGGCCTACCCCGCTCACGATGCGACACGCACTCCAGATGTGCGCTAATCTATTCCTGCGCCGAACGGAAGGGCCCCAAGCCCCGGCCGGGAAGCGCGAAAGTCCGATCCCGTGTAGCTCAATCGGCAGAGCAGCCGGCTGTTAACCGGCAGGTTATAGGTTCGAGTCCTATCGCGGGAGCTTGGCTCAGCCAAGGAACATACGACTCAGGCCCTCTACCTGGTGACAGGTGGGAGGGCCTGAGTCGTTAAGAGCGTCAGAACGGGAGCGTGCGGGCCTCCTCTGGGACGTACGCTGTCGAACTTCTCGCCCCCTCCCACGCCCTCAGGACCGCCACGGCCTGCTCCAGCGCGCAGGTCCTTGAGCCGGACGCGTTCGTGCTCGCGTCGAAGTAGACCGAAACGTCGCTCAGCCCCGTCACCGGGCGCGTGGCAGGGCCAGCCTCTCAGCCGCCCGCTTCCCTGCAGGTGGGACGACGGCATACGGGCAGGCCGGGGCGGTGGCGTCTGTTCGCACTTGCGCGCTGACGGACGCCGGCTGGCAGGATGCCTAGCTGGTCGCACACTCGAGTCCGTCGCCGGACAGGGAGGTCTCGTTGAGCGGTATACCCGATCTTGGCCCACTGCCCCAGCGCGTCACGGTCAACGCGGAGCAGGCTCATCGGCTCGTCGCCGAGCAGTTTCCTCAGTGGGCGGACCTCCCGGTCGAGCCCGTCTCCAATGGTGGCTGGGACAACGTGACCTTCCATCTCGGCGACGGAATGCTGATGCGTCTGCCCAGCGCAGCCGAGTACGCCTTGGCGGTGGAAAAGGAACACCGGTGGCTTCCGCCGCTCGCCTCCCAGCTTCCGCTGCCCATTCCCACCCCGCTGGCGAAGGGCGAGCCAGGTGCGGGCTACCCCTTCTCGTGGTCGATCTACCAGTGGCTCGACGGCGAGCCTGCGAGCGCCGACCGGATCGCCGATCCGGTCGGCTTCGCGGTCGACCTGGCCGGCTTCGTCGCGGCCTTGCAGAGCGTCGACACCGCTGACGGTCCCCGGCCGGGAAAGCACAACTGGTTCCGGGGCGCCACACTGCGCACCTATGAGGGGCTGCTCGAGCACGCGCTGAAGGAACTGGACGGCCACGTCGATGTCAGCCTGGCGCGCGAGATCTGGAAGACCGCGCTGGACGCACGCTGGGACGGTGTGGACAGGTGGTTCCACGGTGACCTTGCCCAGGGCAACGTGCTGCTCGAGGACGGGCGGTTGGCAGCCGTCATCGACTTCGGCACGTGCGGCGTCGGCGACCCGGCCTGCGACCTGGCGATCGCGTGGACATTGCTGACCGCCGACGGCCGCCAGGCGTTCCGCGAGCGACTGTCCGTTGACGATGCGAAGTGGGCGCGCGGGCGTGGCTGGGCTCTCTGGAAGACGATGGCCACCTGCTCAGACACCCTGGGCGATACCGACGAGGTGGCGCTGAACGCACGGCGCGTCCTGACCGAGATCTTCGCTGAGTACTCAGCAGGGAGCCCTGGCGAGTGACACAGTGAGTGGCATCCGAGGCGCCCGAGCGGATCCGATCACCCCGTGGGGCCCGCATCGCACCGACAGGCCGCATCACCCGGCCGCCGTGATGGGCTGAGGAGTCGAAGGGGGAGTCAGCCGGTGTGAACGGGCACGAACGAGGCTGAACTTGGTTGACCGGCTGACTCCACGCGGGGTCACAGGGGAGGGAAGCGGGGGTCGCGGCGTTCGAGGAAGGCGGCCACCCCCTCGGTGAAGTCGGGGCGGCCGAACGAGGCCATCATCTCCCGCTCCGCGGCCTTGGCCGACGCCTCCAGCGTCTGGTCCCAGTCGCCCCACACCTGGCGCTTGATGACCTCCATGGACGCCGGAGAGCTGTGCACCGCCAGCTCCCGCGCGTACGCCTGCGCCTGCGGCACCAGCTCCTCGCCCGGGACCGCCCGGTTGACCAGGCCCATCGCGCAGGCTTCGGCGCCGGTGAACACCCGCCCCGACAGCAGCACATCCATGGCCCGCTGCTGCCCCATGAGCCGCGGCAGCACCCACGACAGGCCGTACTCGGCGATCAGTCCCCTGCGCGCGAAGGCCGTCGTCCACTTGGCGTCCTCGGCGCTGAAGACGAGATCGCACACCAGCGCGTGCACCATGCCGAGCCCCGCGCACGCCCCGTTGACGGCGGCGATGATCGGCTTGCGGATGGTGGTGGGGAAGGTGTTCGGCCTCGGGTCGGGCTCCTCGTCATAGGTGCCGGACCGGATGGCGTCGAGGGTCTGGAAGTCGGCGCCCGAGCAGAAGCCCCTGCCCGCGCCGGTGACCACGATCGCCCGTACGGCGGGGTCCTTCTCGGCCTGTTCGAGGAGGTCGTAGTAGCGGCGGCCCATCGCGTCCGTCCACGCGTTGAGGCGCTCGGGACGGTTGAACGTCAGCGTCATCACGCCCTGGTCGACCGACGACAGCACCAGCTCCGACATCGCGCACCCTCCAGGCGCCTGCTACTGACGTTACAGAACAACGTTCTACACCAAGGGGGGCAGGTCCGGAAAGCCGTGATCGGGCAGGTCGGGTGGGGATCGCCGTCGCCCACCCCCGCCACGCGCGCCCGAGGAGCGTCCCCTGGACGGGCGGGACCCCGTGCCGGGCGGAGGCGCCTGGGCGGGCCTGCCGTACAGAAGGAAGACGCGCCGGCCGGACGGCCCGCGCCCGCGCTGCCGTGAAGAGCGGCCCGCACGGTGAAGAGAGACCTGGGCCGCTGGAACGGGTGCCTGCGCTGCGTGAAGAGAGGCCTGGGCCGCCGTGAAGGGTGCCTGCGCTTGTCCGCGCGAAGAGAGGTCTGGGCCGCCGTGAAGGGGTGCCTGCGCTGCTGCGTGAAGAGAGGTCTGTCGCTGCCGTGGAGAGGTGCCTGCGCTGCCATGGAGAGACAGGGAGCGGGGAGCGGGGAGCGGGGGAGTCACGGGTGGGCGGGGACGAAGGCGGGGGTGAGGCGGTGCCGGTCGTAGTAGCGGTGGAAGACCGGGGTGGTCGCGCCGGACATCGGTGGCACGATCCACGACCAGTCCGCCGGGCAGACCCTGCCCGCCTTCTCCTCCCGCTCCAGGTGGGTCAGGAACCGCCTGGACTCGGTGTGGTGGTCGGTCATCGTCACCCCCGCCCGCTCGAACGAGTGCAGCACCGCCACGTTGAGCTCCACCAGCGCGTGGTCGCGCCACAGGGTGCGCTCGCTGGAGGTGTCCAGGCCCAGCCGCCGGGCGATCAGCGGGAGCTGGTCGTAGCGGTCGTGGTCGGCGAGGTTGCGGGCGCCGATCTCGGTCCCCATGTACCAGCCGTTGAACGGCGCGCACGGGTAGCAGATGCCGCCGATCTCCAGGCACATGTTCGAGATGGCGGGCAGGGCGTGCCAGCGCAGGTCCAGTTCCTCGAACCAGCGGTACTCGGGATGCCTGATCGGTACTTCGAGGATCGCGTCCCCTGGCACGCTGCACAGCAGCGGCTGTCCCTTGGCGGGCTGGACGACCAGCGGCAGCACGTCCCACCTGGTTCTCTGGCCGCCGCGCCAGCCCATGGCGAGCGCCTGTCCGGTGAAGGCGACGTTGCGCGGGTCGCCGAGCACGCCGCCGTCCTTGAGCTGGTAGCCGGCGTAGCGGATCAGCTGCTCGTTCACGATGCGCGGTCCAGGGCAGCCGGGGTGGTCCTGGGCGAACACGGTGATCATCGGCCGGATCTTGCCATGGCCCGTGGCCTCTCGCAGGTGGGCGACGCATTCGACGGCGACGCCTTCGGCGGTGGAGACGTCCCTGCGGTCCCTGACCTTCAGCGACCGCCAGTAGAGTCTTCCGATGCAGCGGCTGCTGTTGCGCCAGGCCACTTTCGCGCCGAACTCCAGTTCCTCGGCGGTGTGCGTGTAGGTGCCGAACTTCGCCGCGTCCCTCGCGATCCGGCGTAGGCGCGCGGTGACGTCTCCCGCGTCCGGGTTCTCCGCGTGGAACAGGCGGATGAATCGTTCCGCCTCGCGGAAGTCGACGGTCTTCTCGGCGGCGGTGTGGACATCGAAGGGACGAAGGGATCTCATCCACGTAAGCACCTGGCACCCAGCGCATTCCGGGTTGGCGGAGCGTCCTGCCGATTCCGGGTCGGAGGCACGTTCCTGTGGCGGCGCCCTTTCCGCGCCGCCCTCATGGGACCCGCAGCAGATCACATCTTCACCCTGCTCGGCATGATTTGTCCCCCGAACCGGGAAAGTGTGTGATCGAAGCGCTCCGGAGCGTCACGCGACGCCGGCCGGAGACCGTCGCGCCGCGCTCAGAGGGTGAGCTTGTGGGCGCCCCTGGCGGGCGTGGCGGGCAGGAACCGGGGCTCCTTCCAGCCACGCTCGGCGTAGGCGGCCAGCACCGCCTCCTGGACGGCGGGCACCCGCTCCTCGGCCACCAGCGCGATCGCCGACCCGCCGAACCCGCCACCGGTCATCCGCGCGCCGCGTGCCCCGCCCCTGACGGCGGCCTCCACCGCGACGTCGAGCTCGGGCGCGGACACCTCGTACTGGTCGCGCAGCGACAGGTGCGAGGCGTTCAGCAGCGCCCCGATCTCGGCGACCGCCTTCGCGCGCAGCAGCCCGATGACCGCCTCGACGCGGTGGTTCTCCGTGACGACGTGCTGGACGCGCTTGCGCTCGTCACCCTGCAGGACGGCCAGCGCCCCGGCCAGGTCCGTCACGTCGCGCAGGGCCGCGACCCCCAGCTTGCGGGCGGCGGACTCGCAGTCGGCGCGGCGCCTGGCGTACTGGCCGTCGGCCAGTTCGTGGTGGACGCCGGTGTCGATGATGAGGATCCGCAGCCCGTACGCGGCCAGGTCCAGCGGGATGGCGCGGTATCCGAGGGAGCGACAGTCGAGGAAGAGCGCCTTGCCCTCTTCGGACAGCGCCGAGGCGGCCTGGTCCATGATGCCGCACGGCATGCCGACGAAGTCGTTCTCCGCCTTCTGGCCGAGCAGGGCGATCTCCATGGGCGTCATGCCCAGGCCGTACACCTCGTTGAGCGCGGAGCCGACGACGACCTCGAGGGCCGCGCTGGAGCTGAGCCCCGCGCCCGCGGGCAGGTCGCCGTCGATCACGATGTCGGCGCCCTGGACGCGCGAGCCGAGCATGGCCAGGACGCCGACGACGTAGCGGGTCCAGCCGGTGGCGGACTCCCACGTCTCGATGACGGCGGGTGCGCCGGGCGACTGCAGCGACAGCAGCCTGATCGTGCCGTCCGTGCGCGGGCTGAGCGCGGCGGTGACACCCCACGGCACGGCGAAGGGGAGCACGAAACCGTCGTTGTAGTCGGTGTGCTCGCCGATGAGGTTGACGCGTCCGGGCGCCCGCCACACGGTCGCCGGCTCGGCACCGTAGGCGCCACGGAAAGCTTCAATAACGCGCATAATCGAACACTCCTCAACAACGGTTCGACCGTAGACTAGCGCGATGGAGGAAATGAGGGATCCCCGGCTCGGGACGGTCAGGCTCTTCCTCAAGCACGACGACAACAAGGCCCGCAAGCTCAAGTACAACCTGGGCCACCCGCGCGTGCTCAGCTTCGGCGGCGCCTACTCGGGGCACCTGCGCGCGCTGGCCAGAGCGGGCATGGAGCACGGCTTCGAGACGATCGGGGTGGTGCGCGGGGAGGAGCGTCTGCCGCTCAACCCCTCACTGGCCTACGCCAAGGCCTGCGGGATGCGCCTGACCTACCTCGACCGCGCCACCTACCGGCTCAAGCACACCCCGCCCGTGCTCGACGGCCTGCGCGAGCGGTTCGGCGACGTCGCCATCCTGCCCGAGGGCGGCAGCAACGCCGCCGCGGTGCGGGGCTGCGCCGAGCTGCCGGGGGAGATCGACGTCGACTACGACCTGATCTGCTGCCCCGTCGGCACCGGCGGCACCCTGGCGGGCATCGCGGCCGGGCTGCCCGAGGGAAAGCGCGCGCTCGGCTTCGCCGTTCTCAAAGGCGCCGCCTTCCTCGCCGACGAGGTGGCCAGGCTCCAGCGCGAGGCCTACGGCGAGGTGAGCGGCAACTGGGACCTCGACCTCGACTACCACTTCGGCGGCTACGCCAAGCTCTCGCCCGCGCTCGACCCCTCCTTCGAGCAGGTCTACGTGGCCAAGATGATCTACGGAATCGTCGACCGGGCGAGGCAGGGCGCCTTCGCCCCCGGCACGCGCGTCGTCGCCGTCGTCACGGGTCAGCCCTCGACCCCCGTCGCGTCGTGGGGAGCGCCGACCGGTTTCGACTCCGGGGACCCGCGCTGACGCAGGAAGATCGACAGCACCACCATCGACGCCACGGCGAGGAACTCCGACTGCCAGTTCTGCAACGTCCTGCTCCAGAACTCCGGGCCGATGACGTAGGCGCCCCAGTCCTGCGGGTCACGCAGCTCGGCCAGCCGCTCGGAGTTGTTCGCGGCGAGCCCGGCCACCGACTGGGCCAGCCACGACAGCACGAAGATGGTGCCCATCACCCAGCCGAGCGAGTTGCTGAACACCGCGCTGCGCCAGCCGCCGGCCGTGGCCCAGTTCGGCGACTCGGGCTGGGCGTGCCTGCCCATCATCTGGTCCTCGTCGGACTCGCCGCCCTCCTTGCCGACCTCCTTGGACTCGGGCGAGCCCCGCTGCACCAGCCACACCGTCGCCACGATGAACAGCAGGAACTGCAGGTACTCGGACTGCCAGTTCTCGGCCACGTCCACCGCGAAGTCAGACGAGGCCACGTACTCGACCACCGAGATCGGCTGCCCGCCGTCGACCAGTTGCCGGTCGTTGTACTGGCCGTTGCCCGCCACCGCCTGGCCCACCAGCGCCAGGGCGAAGATCAGCAGGAAGAACAGCGACAGCGAGTTCTCCTTGAGGAAACGCTTCATCGGTGCATCAGCCCCATCGCGAAGAACCACGTCAGCCCCACCACGACGATGAGCACCGTGGTGACGAACACCGCGCGCATCAGCTCTCCACCTCGCAGTCGTACGGCAGGTCGTCGCCCCGCGGCGTGCAGCCCGCGGCCCTGACCCGCCAGCCGCCGCCGAAGCGGTGCAGGAAGATCGTGTCGCCGGTCGTGCGGACCTGCGCCTCGTCACCCCACACGACGGCCGACACCACCGGGCCCTCCCGAAGACCGAGCTCCACCAGCGCCTGGGCGCACGTCTGGCCCTTGTCCGGCAGCTTCTGGGCGGCCCTCGCGGCCAGCAGCGCGCAGGCCGCCTCTCCCTGCCGGGCGGTCACGGCGGCGACGAACCGCTCCGCCGTACGGGCGGGCGCGCCGGTGTCGGCGGCGCATCCTGCGACGGCGAGCGGCACGAGCAGCGCGAGCACAACGACGGCGGACCTCATAGCCGACAGCTACCCGAAATGACGGATGAGTAGCTTGGGGCCATGGAGAGAACCGATGTCCCGCGAAGCTGGGACGAGCGAGCGACCGTGCAGACCTTCCTGACCTACGCGCGTGCCACGGCCGTGGCCAAGTGCGAAGGGCTGAGCGACGAGGCCGCGCGGAAGGCGCCGCTGCCCGACTCGCCGCTCATGACGATCGCCGGGCTGATCAGCCACCTGCGCTGGGTCGAGCACTGGTGGTTCGAAGTGGTGTTCCTCGGCGAGGACGTGCGCGCGCCGTGGTCGGAGGAGGCGCCCGACATGGACTTCACGCCCGACCCCTCGCGGACGCTGGCCGATGTGGTGGACGAGTACACGCGCGCGTGCGCGGAGATCGACCGCAAGCTCGCCGACCACGACCTGGACGAGCTGTCGGCGCGCAAGGGCCGCGCCGGCCACGAGTTCACGCTGCGATGGGTGTTCGGGCACCTGATCGAGGAGACCTCGCGGCACAACGGCCATCTCGACGTGGTGCGGGAACTGATCGACGGGGTGAAGGGCGTCTAGCCGCCCGGTCCCTGATCACCCGGTACCGCCCGCCCGCCTCGGCGAAGCGGCCCGGTTCCTGGTCGCCTGGTACCGCCCGCCTGCCTCGGCGAAGCGGCCCGGCGAACGGCTCGCCGACCTGCCGGCCGACGTGTGGCAGCGTGCGGTGGGGGTGAGCGAGCCGGACGACCCCCAGGCCGTCGCCAAGGCGACACAGGACCATCTCGACGCCGCCGCGTACGTCGCGCAGGCTAGCCCGCGCGACTCGCTCGGTTTCGACCCCGTCCGCTGGGCCGCCTCGCCCCACGGCCGCGCCGACCTCTACGACGCGCGGCGTGCCGTACGAGGTGTCCGATGCGGTGACCGGCTTCCCCGGTGCGCCCGGCATCGTCGAAGGCGTGGCGAGAGTCATCCCGGGGCCGGAAGAGGACGAACGGCTCAAACAGGGCGAGATCCTTGCCACCACCCTGACCAACGACGCCGCTGTTCCTCCGCGCCGCCGTCGTCACCTGCATGGGCGCCCCGCTGTCCCACGCTTCGATCGTCACGCGCGAACCCGGCATCCCCGCCGTCGTCGGCACCGGCACCGCCACCATGCGCATCAAGGACGGCGACCGCGTCCGGGTCGACGGAGAGCGGGGAACGGTAGAGGTTCTGCCAAGTTGACCGGTCGCCCCGTACAGGACGGCCAGGATGCCAGGCATGACTGAGGAGGAACGGGAGCTGGAAGCCAGGTGCGAGGCCTACCGTAAGGCTTGCCAGGACCTTGGCAGGGTTGGGACTTTCGAACCGCGGCGGCCCGCGGACGAGAAGACACCCGCTTGATCCTGCGGCATCGGCCGGGAGACGCCCACCCGAAACGCCTGGCTCATCCGGCGAGACGGGGCGGCGGGACGAAGAAACGCCCGCCCGATCCGGCGGGATCGGGCGGGCGTTTCCCCACGTGTGCGAACCGGTGTGCAGGTCGCCTCTCGGCGAAAGGCGCAACACGGCTCCAGCCGAACGGTATTCCGTGAAGGCAATAGGTGAGGCCCGGGGACACTGGGCACACCGGCCACGAAGGATCTAACCCCGGGAGCCGCGCATCCATTCCCGGCTCCCTTCCCGGCTCCCTTCCCGGCTCCCTTCCCGGCTCCCTTCCCGGCTCTCGGAACCGAGGTGCCCCGGCCCTCCACGGGGCAGGGGGCCAGAAGGAAGGGACGCGAGGGAACGCCATTGGCGCCCCCGCCGGTGGGATGCGATCTATGCTGGCAAGCGCGAGATTTTGTGGGAGACTGCACTCTCGCAGGGGGCGGTAGCTCAGCCGGTCAGAGCATCGGACTCATAATCCGTGGGTCGTGGGTTCAAGTCCCACCCGCCCTACTCATTCCCATCGCGTTGACCTGGGGTTTCTCGGTTCTTCTCCGACTCGCCGTGAGTCGAAGGCGGCGAGTGGTTGCTCGCTGGCTGCTCTTGTGTACGGACCGTGTTGATGTGTAGATCGCTTAGGTGCGTAATGTCAACTCGGGTTGTCAATACGACCATCAGAAGGCCAAGCGCCTCCGTGCTGCTGGCGCTTCTGGCGGACGGGGGTAGCGCAACGTGAGCGCGCTCATCGTCAGCCATGCGAGACCAATCGGTGCTGAGCGAGTGCTCGCTGATCGGCGGCGAGCCGATGGTGACCGGCATTCCAGCGCATTGCGCCACACCTTTAACCGGATGCTTGGCTGTCTGTTCCACTGCTTGCAGGCCGGCCACGCCTACGACGGCCTTGTGGCCTTCCTGCCGCGGCGGGGGGTGGGAGTGACCTTCACTCGGATCGCCCGTCAGCATGCTGTCGTAGCTGTGAGGGAGGATCACGGCAGCTATCGAACGCTGCGGCGGCGACCACCCGCCGATGACCCCACTGTCGAAAGGAGAGGCATGTTTCTCGAATCGCCCACCGCAAACTGGGATGCCGTGCCAGTTGAGGAGGCGCTGGAGCAGTACGACATGGCCGAAGCGAGCAACCGCACCAGCTGGGATGTCGACGACTATTTCGGTGAGGAACCCGAGCATTTCTACGTCCACCGCGGTGACCTGACGATCGACGGTGCGCTGGCGCTGGGCAACACGCCTGGCGAGGACGAGGACACGGTCTACGTCATCGATGGCGATCTAACCGTCAGCGGTCCCATCACCTTTTGCAACGCGGACGTCTACACTTCGCTCTACGTCACCGGCTCGGTCGTGGCACAGGATCTGGTGTGCCTCTGGGACAGTTGCCTGTTCGTCGGCCGGTCTTTGACCGTCCGGAACCTTCTCGCGACTTCGCTGTACGACCCGGCCGCCCTCGTCGTCAAAGGGCCGGTGTCTGCACATACCTGGCTTGAGATGGGCGGCCGGGGCTGTATCTATTTCGCCGGCGAACCAACGACCGACACCTGTGTTCGCGGGCACCTGGACGAGTACGCCGAGGGAGCCAATGCCGCTGTCTACCTCGGCGGGGAAGGCAAGGCCGTCAGCGTGGCGGAGGCGGTCCTCCCTGAGTTCCTCGAAGAGGACAGAATCTGCGACAGCCTGAAGATCCTGAAGGCGGTGCTTGAGGGCAGGCCCGTCCTGCGGTAGGCACCCGCCCAGGCGCGCTGTTGTGCCGGTTCGGGGTTCCCGCGAGCGCGTGGACCCCGACCGTCGAAGCCGACGGCACCGTCGGCGAGGACGCGTGGGACGGGGCTGGTCGTGCGGAAGGAACGCCCGCACCCCGGCGCCCAATTGTGGGCCACCGACGTGGACGTAAACCGCGTTCGCTGCGAACACCCCTGGGCTCACCAGCGGAAACGCAGGAACTACATTCGGTAAGACAACGGCTTCTAGGTATCGACCGTGTGGGTCGACGGCGGTTACAACGCCGCTGTGATCCGGCATGGTACTCGGCGCGGAATCGCCGTGGAGGTAGTGAAGCGTCTTTCCGAAAGCGGCTTCCACGTGCTGCCGCGCCGCTGGGTTGTCGAACGCACGTTGGGGTGGCTGATGCAGCATCGGCGGCTCGTAAGCGGCGCGTGGCTGGCGGCGTCGAGGAGCCCGATCACGATCTCGACAGCGGTGGCCGGCCGCGTGTCCCCTCCCAGCCGCTACACGCTCTCGCCGCGGGCTCACCAGGCCCAGTCGCCGAGGATCGCGTCGGACCCTTTCCAGCAGCGTGGCGAGTGTCGGCGATCGTGCGCGTGGCGGGCGCCGAGGCCCGCCAACGGGCGGCACCGCTGGGTGAGCCTGCCGGAGACACTCAGACGTTGTCCCAGATCCGGCCGTCGCCCAGCTCGACGGGGACGCCGACGAGGGAGCCGTACTCCGTCCACGACCCGTCGTAGTTGCGCACCTCGGGCAGGTCGAGCAGCTCGTGCAGGACGAACCAGGTGTGCGCGGAGCGCTCGCCGATCCGGCAGTAGACGATCACTGGGCCCTCCGGCTCGCCATAGAGTGCGCGCAGCTCTTCCTGGGACCTGAACGTGCCGTCGGAAGCGCAGGCCCTGGACCAGGGAACGTTCGTGGCGGTGGGCACGTGTCCAGGCCGCTGCGCACCCTCCTGAGGCAGGTGGGCAGGGGCGAGCAGGCGGCCCGCGTACTCGTCGGGCGAGCGCACATCGATCAGCTTGACGCTGCCGACGCCCTTGATCACGTCTTCCCGCAACGCCCTGATGTCGGTGCGGGGCTCGTGGGCGAGGTAGGCCGTGGGCCGGCGGGCAGGCTCATCGAGAGTGAGCGCCCTGCCATCGAGCTCCCACTTCTTACGTCCGCCGTCGAGCAGCCGGACGTCCGCGTGGCCGTAGATCGTGAAGTACCAGTAGGCGTAGGCCGCGAACCAGTTGCTGTTGCCCCCGTAGAGTACCACCGTGTGATCACTGGAGATGCCTTTTCTGGCCATCAGCCTTTCGAACCCGGCCTTGTCGACGAAATCCCTCCGGACGGGATCCTGCAGGTCCGTGGTCCAAGCCAGGCGAACCGCTCCCGGCAGATGACCTCTGTCGTAGGCGGAGGTGTCCTCGTCCACTTCGACGAAGACCACCCGGGGGTCGCTCAGATGCGCCTGCGCCCAGTCAGCGTCCACCAGCGCTGTGTCCCTGCTCATGGGAAAGCCCTCTCTATCCGGACATGTGCTGGGTCCAGCGTGAAGCCGGCGGATTGACGCCGGATGACAGGGCCGATGACGGATCTCGGAGACCGTCAATCAATCATCAAGTTCGTGACCGCAGGATCCAGAGGTCGACCACGTTCGACGGGGAGACCTCTGCCGAAGTGGAATCAGCTCACGACAGGCGCCGGCACGCTGCTCCTCGCCACGTCTGAAAGACGTCCGTGCCGGCAGGGGACACCGTCCACACGCGGTGCTGCCCTGCCGATCTTCGTCGAACCAGCCGCCGACCGGCCAGAGCGGTCGCCATGATTGACCACGCTCACGCTTGGTCAGCCGGAAGGGGCGCGCACCTCGTGGTCGGCGGCGCTTGACGCATTCGAGGGCGTCGGCGTGCCGAAGGCTGACGAGGTGCGCGCCCGGCTGACCGTCGGGTGAGCGCCCGGGGGCTGGCACCCATCCGACGGTCAGGTCAGGACAGCTTCCACAGCTGTTGGTTGCCCGGCTTGTTGCAGTCGATCGCCCAGATGGGCCTGCCGCCGTTGTCGTCGACGGTCAGGCAGCCGCCTTGTGGGTAGCCGTGGGTCATGTTGTAGACGTTCTTGATGCTGTACCAGCCGTCCCCTTCGGGGTCGATGAAGCGCCACAGCTGGGTGGGGCCGTGGTGGGCGCGTCTGTCCTCGACGCGCCAGTTGTTCGGGATGACTTCCAGGACGTTGCCGGTGGCGGGCACCTCGATCTCCCAGGTGCCGTCGCCCTTGTCCCACACGGTGCGTCGGCCGAGGGAGAAGCCGCCCTGTGCGGTGATGGTCAGCTGCTTGCCGTGCTCGAGACGGTTACCCGGAACGGGCTTGGAGCCGCCGCCGCCGCCCTGGCATCCGTCCTCCAGGTCCTCATCCCCGCAGTCCGGCTTGTTCTCGACGCCGTAGGGGGCGAATGTCACACTGGTCTGCCAGTCGTTGCAGCCGCCGGCGCCGCAGGACCCGAGATAGTCGTCCTCCTTGACCTGGACGCCGTCGTCGGCGCGGTTGGCCGTCTCCGGCTCGATCCACTGGATCCGGTCGCGCTGGCCCTTACGCCCCTTGAGCGTGGCTTCGCCCTTCTCGAAGATGGCGATGCTGTAGGAGAAGGTCTGCTGGGTGCCGTCCGCGCCGAGGTCGACCGTTTCCTGCTCGAGGATCGGCCTGCCGTCGGGGCAGTCGTCGCACCGCAGCTTGCTCAGGTCGACTCGGCTGTCGTCGGCGATGAGCACGTGGTACCCGAACGGGAGCTGGTCGTCGACCCCTGGACTGTCGTTGTTCCAGACGTCGTCAAGGACCGCCCGCATGTACTCTCGGCGATCATTCGCCTTCTGGGCCTCGTTCTTGAAGTGCCGCACGATGGCCTTGACGAGCTCTTTGGCCAGCCGGCGGCCGATCTTGGCCACGACAACCGGCAGGATGCGTTGCTGAACTCCGGCGTTTACCTGGGCCGTGGCGGCCTGTGCCGTACCCGCGGCCCCGAATACCAGGCTCGCGCCCACGATGATGCCGACGAGCGCGCCGGCGATGCTTCGTTTCACTTGTGTCCACTCCTCGAGAACGGGATCTTTCTCGCTGGAGAGTCCACAAGATTCGCTTTGACAGCTGATTACTCGGTGATAGGTGAGCAGGTCCGCGAAGTCGACACGGCGTCCATCCGCAGTCCAAGGACGAGGCGGTGTTCACCACCCTGGCGGAGATCCTCCGCGCGCGCCGCGTCCCAACCGCGACCGCATCGCCTGCTTTCCGGTGAACGGTCCAGAACTGACGGACATCGCACAACGAGCGTTCGGCTCGCGGCAGGAATGCGACCGAGCCGCCCGCCTGTGCTCGGTCCCAAGAACGCCGCCGCCTGTCGCAGTTCGCTTCGCCATTTCGTGTCAGGCCCGGCGGCCTCAGCTGCCGTTCGCTGTCCAGCGGTGGTGCCCTCGGCGTGCGCAAGCAGGCATGCCGCAGTCGGCGGCGAGAAGGCGGTCCTCCGGTTGCGTCCCACGACCCGAAGCCTCGCGATCGTGTGCTTCCGTCACAGGTTTCCGCCGTCTTCCTCATGCTCATGCGGAAAGCAATGTGACCGCGATCGAGGAGTGAAAGAGCATGGCCGCCGGCCGGGGGTCCACCCATCGGTCAGCGGCCACCGGGGTGGCCACGAGATGCGGGAGATCGTCAACGCGATCCTCTACCAGGGCCGACCGGCCGCCAGCGGGATTTCCTGCCCCACGACCTGCTGCGCCGGCAGGGACGGGAGAGGCGGGGACGACCAGCCGACCCGAGCCTGGTGGTGCCGGACACGCGGAGCGTGCACACGGCGGCCGGGGTACCTTCAGACACGACGGGCAGGGCGCGGCCGCACCGCCAAGATCTCCACCTGCCTCGAACGGGTCACTCATTGACCGCCGGTTCGAGCTTGCTCCAGGTCCGCTCGCCCGCATCCTGAACCAGCAGGGGCATGTACGGCCGCTTCTCATTCACCTTGTCCCAACGGACGGCGGCCTTGGCGCCGGTGTTCATCTCCACGTCGTCCGTGGTGAACCGGATCTCGTCCTTCTTGTCCTGGTAGATGACCTCGATGCCATAGGCTGCGCTGTCGCCCTTGACCTTGCTGGTGTCCAGGATGAAGCGGCCGAAGCGCTTGCCGTCCAGGGGAAGTTCGGCGCTCATCGTGCTACCGGCGACGTCGGCGGAGTTGGAGACGTTGAAGGTGAGGTACTCGTCGTCGGAGATGCTGGCGCCGAAGTGGACGACGGGGGAGACCGTGTCGCTGGCGGTGTAGCCGAACTTGCTCATGTCGGCACTGACGTCGAAGACGTCCTTGGCTCCCTTGCGGAGCTGGATCTGCTCCGCGGCGACGTCGAAGGCGTCGTAGATGATGCCCACCTGGACGTCCTTCACGTCCTTGGTCAGATGGCCGCCGTCCACGGTGATGGTGATGTGGTTGTCGCCGGGAATGGTGTACTCGGGTTCGGGGTCGTCACCGGGTTTGCCGCCCTTGGGCTTGCTGACTGCGGCACCGGGGATCTCGTTCACCAGTTTGCCGTCGACGTAGCCGGTTCTACGGCCGGCGTCGTCGGTCAGGAGCAGGTGCGGGTGGTTGGCGGCGTCGCCGTCCAGGTAGACGAGCTTGGTGTCGGCGGCCGGTTCGCCCTTGGCGGAGCCCTTGCCGCTCTGCTCGCTGTCGTCGTTCCTGCCGCAGAAAGAGCAGGGCTGGATCTCGGTGACGGCCTCGACAGGGGTCAGTTCCAGGGTGCCGGTTTCGGCGTCGCCCTCATAGAGGTCGACGGGTTCGCCGGGTTTGGTGGTGGTTTTGTACTCCCAGGTGTCGCGCGTCAGATCAACCCTGACCTTCTGCGTGACGCCCGGGTAGTTGTTGTCGTACACCAGGATGTTGACCTGCCCGTCGCCAGCCTTCTCGATCGCGTAGGGCGTGATCTCGTGGCCGCCGGAGCCGTCACGTTTGTAGAAGCCGAGCGACATGCCCTCCTTCTCCTCGGCGGACCAGGCCTGGATGAGGCGGTCGACGATCTGGCTGGGCGTGCCCTTGATCATTTGCTGCTTCACGACGGCGCCGTACTGGGTGGCGAAGTTCTGGGCGATGACGCTCTGGAGGGGCTGGTTGTCCTCCTTCGCCAGTTCCGGGGTGGTGTCGGCGCCGTAGTCCGAGACGTTGAGCGTCTGTTGCCACATCTGGAGGCTGGTCAGCGACATGCCGTAGCAATGGCCGCCGTCCATGGACTTGTTGGTGTGCTCCATCCACGCCTCGGCCTGCGGGATGAGCTCGCAGGACTCGGTTTCCGCGTCGATGCAGACGGCGTCGCCGAACAGGTTGTGGACCTCCTGGGAGGTCAGGTTGGTCTCGTCCCCGCCGCCGTAGTTCTCGAACCCGAAACCGTTGGTCTCGGGTCGGAAGCCGCTGTCGGCGATGAGTTTCCCGGTGGGGGCGTCGTCGATGGCCGTTCCATAGGTCAGGTTTCCTTTGCCGCCGCTGTCCTCGGTGTCCGAGCACGCGGTCGCGGTCGCGGTGAGCATCACGGCGACCGTCAGGGCCGCAAGGGTTCTCGAGGGCATGAGCTGACGGTGGCGGGCTCGGATTGACGATCCATAACCAGTCGGTTGACAGCGGATCTGCTGGAAGGGATCACGGGGCCGGTCATTCAGCACTTCTGGGGGCCGAGATGGCCACGCGGGCGACCGGGCCGGCCGACGATGTGGTGGACGACGCGCTTCGAGCATTGGGCGATCCCCGATTGGGTGGCTACGCCCGGGCTGCGTGAGTCGCCCGTGGAGCTCCAGAACGAGCTGTTCGGACGGTCGGATCGCGGCTCATCCAAGCGGCCAGAGTCGACGGAGTCGGAGGGCGAGATCTCCCGCCCAGCCCCCCAGCGCATTTCCTGAGCTCGCCGCGTCCACGGCCAACGCGGGCGGGGCGGGCTCCGTATTCCCTTGCGCAGCTTTCATCCGCAGAAGGGAAAATCTCCGTGCGACGAAGAGCTCTCCTGGCCGGGCTCGTGGCCATGACCTCCACCCTGGCGGGGACGTCCGCCCCCGCCTGGTCCGCCGGACGCGCTCCTGCTGACACGGTCCTGGAATGGTTTGACGTGTCCGCGTCCGTCATCCCGCCTTCGACCCGGCAGACGCCTCAGGTGACCAACGGCCGGGCGTGGGCGATCGCCTGGATCGCCGCGAGCCGCGCGCTGCGAGGCGACAGCCGGTCCCGCGACTTCCAGAACGCGGCGCTCGCGCAGGCCGTACACGACTCGCTGGCGGCGCTCGTCCCCGGCCAGACCGGCACGCTCGACAGTGCGCTGGCCCGCACGCTGGACCGCGTCCCCGCCGGGGCCGCCAGGGACCGCGGCGTGCTGGCGGGGCGTGAGCAGGCCCGCCGCACCCTGGCGGAACGGGCCGGCGACGGCCTCGACGCCGCGTCGGTCAACACCCCCTACACGCCTCCGCCTGCGGCGCCCGGCGTGTGGCGGCCGACGCCTCCCGGCGAGGAGAGCGCCGTACAGGCAGGGCAGGCTCGTGGCAGGACGTTCCTGCTCGGCCAGGCCGACCGGTTCCGTCCAGGCTCCGCCCCCGCCCTCGACTCGGCGCGGTACCTGAGGGACCTCGCCGAGGTGCGCGCCTACGGCGTCAAGGACAGCGCGGTACGGACGCCGGAGCAGACGGCGACCGCGACGCTGTGGTCGCAGGCCTCCCTGTCCGGCTACACCCAGGCGTTGCGCGCGGCCGTCGCGCACGCCGGCGGATCTCCCGCTCGGCGCGCCGAACTGGTCGCCGTCTTCCACGCGGTGACCGTGGACGCGCAGATCGCGGTGTTCGACGCCAAGTACACCTACACGCGCTGGCGGCCGATCACCGCGATCAGAGAGGGCGGCGACCCGGCCTGGGAGCCGCTGATCACGACGCCCGCGCACCCCGAGTACCCCGGTGGCCACTCCACCTACGCGGGCGCTGCCGAACAGGTCCTCACGCGGTTGGCCGGCCCCAGGACGGCGCCGTTCCAGATGACGGGCCCGGCGGGTACGAGCCGCACCTACACCGAGTGGCGGCAGCTCACCAGGGACAACGTGAACGGCCGAGTCTGGTCGGGCATCCACTTCCGCTTCTCCGACGAGAGCGGCGCGCGGCTCGGCGACCGCGTGGCCCTGTGGGACCTGCCCAGGGCCCAGGCGCTGTTCCGCTGAACCGAGGACCGTTTTCGGGCCGCCCAGTCAACCCGGCCGGCTGGGCGGCCTAGAGTACGGGCGTGATCCAGTACGACGCCGACCGAACTGTTCATACCTCGCCATGGCCGGCTGAGCGGACGTGCGGTGAGTGTGGGGAGCGGTACCGAGTCGCCTCACGCGGGGAAGGAGGGCTGTTTCATTTCCGGGTAATGAGTCTGAAGTTAGAACCGGGGTTGCGCGTCAGGATCATCGGACACTGGCGTTCTGGAGACTGGCGCCCGGGGAAAGCGCTTGAACTGCGGCGACGGGATGGCTTCAGACTTCCGATCATGGACGCTCAGATGGAGCCTGCCGTCAACGAAAAGAGCGAGCTCCGGGGACAGCGAATCCTTCTGATGCCAGAACACCAGTCGCTCCAACCTGGTGGCTGCATCTGGGAGATGCCTTCCGATCCACTGGGATCTTAGGAGCCATCCGTGCGGACGATCACGAATGAAGCCGGACGGACTTGCGTAGTCCAGGCAACCAGCAGGGTGAACGATTCCGAACGACTCTTGAGATCGTTTGGGGCCCACGGGTGGGAAGGTCAGACCGTGCTCGTTACGTGCCCGTATGGAAGGTCAACAACGGGAATCACGGGGACATAGGGCGACCTCAACAAGGCCCTCTGACCTGCGGCTTGGCAGCTCAGAGCGGGACCGCCCCAAATCTTCCACGCTAGCTGCGAGATTGGCGCCGGATGATTGGCCAATGACCGTTCTGCTTCAAGAGCCGTTTCGCGGCATGCTGTGTGGCTTGAGAACTGGACCGCCCGACAGCGATCTCCCTGAGCAGCCCGGCGAAGAGCCCGACTTCATCGTTGATCATCCACGCCAGCGCTCGTGAGATCCAATACTCGGACGGCCCCGAAAGCCCACACTGGATGACCGCATGCAGGACCTGGGCGATGTCTGGATCACCGGGACCAAGCACCTGCCCGGCAAGCCTCTCACCTTCGTCCCTAGGCCTCTCCAAGAGCGGTAAGAGTGCAAACGCTGGGGTATCCACCCCAGCGTTTCGCGACTCGACGTTCCAGGTGGTCCCGTTGACGAGCACCAGCCACGGACCACCCCGCTTTACGGCCAGGACCCTGCGCGCGGAACCAGTCTCCATGTCCGCCAGATTGGCACGTCGCCACAGCAGGATCCGGAACATACACGGAATGATCAACGAAGCCGAGCCCGCGGCCAGCAGTTCCGCAGTGACGAAGCCGGGCAGGGGGGTCGAGGGCGTACGCGGTCGCTCGCTGCCCTCGATCCGTGCACCGCGCTTCAGGTGCGTTCAGGTTCGCTTCAGCAAGCCCACGGGAAGGTGAACCGGCTTCGCGGCCCAGTACCGCGAGACCACCCCCGATGGACGAACTCCGATGAGCGGGCCTGACTGCACGGTTGCGCCGCGGTGCTTCGTGCTGCCCGCTCATCCCCTTGTCACCTGCGAGAGGCCCCCATGATTCACTCCCACAGATCGCTCGCAACCGTGGTGGCCGGCGCGGCCCTGCTGGCCGCTATGACCGGCTGCGCTTCGACCGGTCAGGCGCAGCCATCGGCGGCTCCTTCCGTGGATCCCCAGAACAAGCAGCGCCAGAACCAGGCCCAGCTCGCCGCCTGCATGAAGGGCAAGGGCTTCACCTACCACCCGATCGTCTCCGCGCCGGACCTCCCCGAAGCGCAGAAGAAGGAGATGTCCGGCGACTACGAGGCCATGAAGAAGCACCGGAGCAAGTACGGCTTCGGCTGGGCCGCCTCGATCGTCTATCCGAACGACCCGGGCGGGCGCATGGTCTCCCGGACCGTTGAGGGCCCGGGCGACGACCCGAACGCGAAGGTCGTCGCCGGGCTGTCGAAGGCGCAGCGGGACGCCTACTTCGCCGGGATGGACGCGTGCATGCTGGAGATGCTCAACAAGGAAACCGGCCGCAAGATGACCTCCATGCAGGAGGCGGCGAAGGCCCAGTCCGAGATGATGAAGCAGGCGATCAACCGCGAGCTGAACGGCGACGCCCGCCTGGTGGAGCTGGCCGGCCGGTTCGCCGACTGTCTCAAGGGCAAGGGCTTCACGGTTACCTCCCAGCAACCCGTCGAGATCGCCAACAGCACCGAGGGGTCGTTCGGGCAGGAGCTGAGCAAGCTCGGCGAGAAACCCACGCCCGAGCAGGCCCGCCCTCTCCTGACGCGCGAGATCAAGGCCGCGCTGGACGACCTGGAGTGCGGCAAGGACTTCTACGCCGCCTACCGGCCCAAGCTGAACGCCGTCTACGAGCAGGCCGGCCCGTTCGCGGGCATGGGCATGCCCATGGCCGTCGAGGGATAGCCCCTGAGGGCCCGCCGCTTCCACCCCTCCCTCCCTTTGCATCGAAGCGAGTTCAGTATGCGCAAGTTCAGGGCGTCCGCAGGCGAGCCGGCCGCGGAGCCCGGCGGTCCAGGCGGTCCCGGCGGCCCAGGCACAGGCAGGTCGGGTGCCTCGAAGGCCGGTCTCTCGAGGAACAAGGTGCTGGCCGGTGTCGTGGCCGCGGTGGTGGCGCTCGCCGGCGTCGGCTGGGCGGTGGGTGCGGATCTGCGTTCCCCCGCCGACCAGTTGGCCGCGCGCCGCCCGCCGAAGCCGTCCCTGGTCACCGCACTGGTCGAACGGCGGAAGCTCACCAGCACCGTCACCGTGAACGGCACGCTCACCTACGGCTCCCCGCTGCCGGTCACGCTGGCCGGCACGGTCGGCGTGACCGGCGCCACGGGTGGAGGCGGCGGTACGGGCGGAGGCGGCGGCACGCCCCAGCGCGTCACCAAGGCGCCCCAAACCGGCCCGATCGGTGAGGGTGACGTGCTGATGCAGGTCAACGGGCGGCCGGTGTTCGTCTTTCGCGGGCGGCTGCCGATGTACCGGCCGCTGGTGCCGGGCACCGAAGGAGACGACGTCCGCCAACTGCAGCGCGCGCTGCGCCGCAAGGGCGTGCGGGTGCCTGTCTCGGGCGTCTTCGACCAGGCCACCGTCACCGCGGTGAAACGCTGGTACGCCAAGCGCGGCTACCAGGCCCAGGAGCCTGACATGGAGGCGCGCAAGAACCTGCAGACCTACCGCGAGACCGTGCGCAACAGGCAGGCGGAGCTGGCCGAGGCCCGCAAGGCGCTGGATGAGGGTCTCGATGTCCAGCCGCTCAAGCTGCGCCTCGACAACGCCCGCCGCGACCTGCGCTCGGCCGAGCGGGCGCTGCGGGAGGCGATGCGGCAGGACATGACGCCCGATCAGGCCGCCAAGCTGACGAGCCTGCGGCAGGCTGTGCGCACCGCCGAGGAAGCGGTGCTCGCGGCCGAGAAGGAACTGACCGAGGCCATGGAGCAGAACAACAACACCCCGCCGCCGGCGCCGCCGCCCGCGCCGACGCCGTCCGGCACACCCTCCGGCACCCCGCCACCACCTGCGCCACCGCTGCCCACTCCCACACCGTTCCGTTCGACGGACACCCGCCTGCTGGAGATGAAGCTCGCCAACGCCCGGCAGGCCCTGGACGAGGCCCGCACGGCCGTGGACGACTACTTCGAGCAAGTCCGCGACGAGCAGGACAAGCGGCTGGAGGAGCTGCGCAAGGGGGTGCGCACCGCCAAGGAAGCCGAGGCCACCGCCAAGCAGAGCCTGCGCAGGGCCCGGGAGGTCTCGCCGCTGCGGATGAAGGTCAGCAACAGCGCCGCCGGCCTGGCCGACGCCCGCGACATGCTGGCCGGGTTCCTCAAGACCTATGGCGTCAGTCTCCCGGCGGGCGAGGTCGTCTTCCTCCCGACGCTGCCGGCTCGTATCGACAAGGCCGAGGTCAAGCCCGGCGACACCATCGAGTCCAAGGTCGCCACCGTGACGAGCTCCGCCTTCGCGATCACCGGGTCGGTGGACGCCAAGGAGGCCAAGCTGCTGCGCCGGAACCAGAAGGCCACCATGGAAACCCTCGACGGCACCTTGCTGCAGGCCAGGCTGACCGCCACGGGGGAGGCCGCCCGCGTCACCTCGCAGGACAAGAAGGACGAGAAGCAGGACACGCCCGACACCGGCTCGGTGCCGGTCCTGCTCACTCCCGACACCGCCAAGGGGCTCAAGGCGCTGGTCGGCTCGTCGCTGACGGTGCGGATCTCCGTCGGCTCGACCGAAGGGGAGGTGCTCAGCGTGCCGGTCGCCGCCGTCGTCACCTCCGCCGACGGCCGTCCTCGGGTGCGGGTGGCGCTCGACGGCGACAGGACCCGCGAGGTCGAGGTGCGCACCGGGCTGACCGCCGACGGAAACGTGGAGATCACGCCCGTGCAGGCCGGGACGGTCAAGGAAGGCGACCGGGTCGTGGTGAGCGATGCCTGAGCCCGTCATCGAGCTGACCGGCGTCTGCCGGGAGTTCCCCGCCGACCCGCCGGTGCGCGCGCTGGACGACGTCACACTGCGCGTCGACCACGGCGACTACGTGGCCATCATCGGCCCGTCCGGGTCCGGCAAGTCCACTCTGCTGAACATTCTCGGGTTGCTGGACCGGCCGAGCTCGGGCTCGTACCGGCTGGACGGCATCGAGACCACCGCCCTGCGCGACGGCGCGCGAACCCGGCTGCGCGGCGCGCGCATCGGGTTCGTCTTCCAGTCCTTCCACCTGCTCCCGCACCGGACGGTGGCCGAAAACGTGATGCTCGCCGAGGTCTACGGGCAGCACCCGCGCCGCGGTCGCCTAGCGCGTGCCGAGCAGGCCCTCGAGCAGGTGGGCATGGGACACCGCATCGGTTTCCGGCCGGACCGCCTGTCGGGCGGCGAACGCCAGCGGGTGGCCATCGCCCGCGCCCTGATGGCCCGTCCGTCGCTGCTGCTGTGCGACGAGCCCACCGGCAACCTCGACAGCCGCAACACCGAGGCCGTGCTCGACCTGTTCGACGGGCTGCGCTCCCAGGGCCTGACCATCCTGGTGATCACACACGAGGACGAGGTCAGCGCCCACGCCAAGCGCCGGGTGCGCATCGGCGACGGCATCCTGACCGAGCAGGGGTGAGCATGAACATCCGCGATCTGTGGGCCGAGTCCCTGGCGGGGATGCTGGCCCGTCCCGTCCGATCGGCCCTGACCACCCTGGGCACCGTCCTGGGGATCACCACGCTGGTGGTCACCATGGGCATCGCCGCGACCGCCGGCAACCAGATCGTCGGCCGCTTCGACGAACTGCTGGCCACCAGTGTCACCGTCGAGGTGCCGCAGAACAGCCGCCAGGCCCTGGTGTCGTGGGAGGCCGCCGCGGACCTGCGGCGGCTGCGCGGCGTGGTATCGGCCACCGCGCTGGCGCAGAGCGACAAGAGCTCCAACCTCGTGGTGACCGCCAACAACCTGCTCGACCCGACCCAGGTGGCAGGGCAGACGCTCGCCGTCGTCGCGGCCACCCCGGACCTGCCGGCCACCACCCGCGGCAGACTGCTGACCGGCCGCTTCTACGACGCGGGCCACCTCACCCGCGGCGACCGCGTCGTCGTGCTGGGCGAGCAGGCCGCCGCCATGCTCGGCATCACCCGGCTGGACCACGCGCCGGCGGTGTTCATCAACGACCGCGCCTACACCGTCATCGGCATCATCGGCGGCCTGCAGCGCGAGCAGATCCTCGCCAGCGCGGTCCTGGTGCCGCCCACCCTCGGCCCCGACTTCGGCCTGAAGAACGTCACCCGTGTCCTGGTCGGCACCCAGCTGGGCGCCGCCGAGCTGATCGCCCGCCAGGCCCCCCTCGCCCTCAGCCCCAACCACACCGGGGAACTCCAGGTGATCGCCCCGCCCAGCCCCAAGCGCGCCCGCGACGGCGCCCAGGACGACGTCAACGGTCTGTTCCTCATCCTCGGCCTGGTCTCCCTGATCGTGGGCGCGGTCGGGATCGCCAACGTCACCCTGGTCACCATCATGGAACGCGTCGCCGAGATCGGCCTGCGCCGAGCTCTGGGGGCCGCCCGTCGCCACATAGCCGCTCAGTTCCTGCTGGAGTCCAGCCTGATCGGCCTGACCGGTGGAGTCATCGGCGCCAGCCTGGGCACCGTCGCCGTCGTCGTGGTGGCGGCCGTCCGCCAGTGGACCCCGGTGCTGGACATCCGTCTGGCCCTGGCCGCCCCCGCGGTCGGCGCGCTGGTCGGGCTTCTGGCGGGACTGTATCCGGCCTTGCGCGCCGCCCGGATGGAGCCCGTCGACGCCCTGCGCTGACCGGCGAACGGCCGGCGGGGGTGAGCGGCCCGCGATCGCCACATTGCTTGGCATGCTGCGCGGGAGAGATCAGGACGAGCGGGCCATCGGGGACCTGGTGGACGGCGCGCGGGCCGGACGCAGCGGGGTCCTGGTCGTCCGCGGCGACCCGGGCATCGGCAAGACGGCGCTCCTCGACAGCGCGGCACGCGCGGCCGAGGGGTGTGGGATCCTGCGCTGCACCGGCGTGGAAACCGAGGCCGAACTGCCGTTCGCGACCCTGCACCAGGTGCTCCTGCCTGGGCTGGCCAGGGTGGACGGGCTCCCCGACGCACAGGCCGACGCGCTCAAGGGCGCGCTCGGGCGGCGAGACCGATGAGGAAGCGATCACGCCTTGCCTCAACCACTGGCGCGATCGGCCAGGGCTCCCATCCACTTTCCGAAGACAGCTGGGTTCTGCGCCACATCCCAGCGCGGCAGCATGGACCTGCCCGTCGTATCGATGTCCGCCACCACCAAGCCCGGCTCCGCTCCGTCCGCCTCACCGAGGATGCGGCCATCCGGGCCGATGATCCGCGTCGCCGCGCCTCCCTGCCGTCCTTCTGCCCTGCCACATACATCAGCCGCGATCACCCAGCAGTCGTTCTCCACCGCTCGAGCGATGAGCGCTGATCGCGTCCGGACCTTCCAATCGCGGGTGACCTCCATGGGAAGATCGTTGTTCAGCGGGCACACGAGGAGGCGGGCCCCGGCCAGTGCCAGCAGCCGGGACGGCTCGACGAAGTTGGCGTCGTTGCAGATCACGACACCGAAGGCGCATCCGCCGTGATGAAAGAGCGGTAGTTCCTCACCCGGGTTGAAAGCCGGCTCTCGAGGAAACAGCTTGCGCATGACGCCGAGCAGCCGCCCCGCACGCAACACCGCCGCCGAGCTGTACAGCGCCCCGTCGCCGGCTCGTTCGGTGAAGCCGGCCACCACAGTCAGTTCCGAAGGGCAGTCGCGAAGCGCCTCGACCAAGTCCGGGTAAGGCGCCGCCATCGCAACCGCATCCGCGTCGGGCCTGGCGGCGCGCATGCCGCCGAAGTAGCACTCGGGCAGCACCAGCAGCTCGACCTCCTGCCGCTCACACAGCTTGATCGCTGCAGGAAGGCCACCCGCCCGCCACCCGTCCAGTTTCGACTGCAAGGCTGCAACTCGCACAGGCCACCCCGGTTCGTCGTTCGTCGTCTGCACTCAGAGTGGGGCCGAAACAGACTGGTGACCAAGATGTCAAAGATCGTCCGGAACTGAGCCGAAGGGGGCCCGCCGCAGGTCATGAGCCGTTCAGCAGGCCCCACTGCTCGCTGTTGTAGGTCGGGAACGCCAGGCTGTTGTCGCGGATGTTGCCGAGCTTCGCGTTGTAGGCGAGGAAGGACCTGTTCTGGTAGAGCGGCAGGATCGAATAGTCCGATGAGACGATCTTGTCGGCTTCCTGCAGCTTCTTGGTCGCCTCTTCGGCGTCGGTCGCCGACAGGGCGTCGTCGAGGAGTTCGTCGACCTTGGGGTTGCCGTAGTTGCCGAGGTTGAAGCGGCAGAAGCTCGCGCCCTCCTCGCAGCTCAGGAAGTACGGGATGTTGCTGGTCGCGGTGAACGGCGACTGCGACACCGTGCCCACCGTGAGCGCCCAGTTGCCTTCCTGGACGGCGTCCATCGTGTTGGACACCGTGGCCACCTGCACGTCGACGCCCAGCGGGGCGACCGCGGCCTTGACCAGCTGTGCCTCGCTGGCACGCAGCTGGTCGCCCGCCTGGACGGCGAAACGCAGCGTACCCACGGCCTTGCCGTCCGGTGCGACGAGCTTCGTGCCGACTCCGGTGTATCCGGCGTCGGTCAGCGTCTTCTTGGCCTTCTCGGCGTCCCCGATGCCGTACTCGAAGGCGCTCACCACGTCGGCGTAGCCGGGCGCCCCGCTGAGGAACATCTGGCTCAGCCGAGGCTCCGCGGTGCTGTCGAACTGGCCGATCGTCTTGGCGATCAGGTCCTTCACGCTCACCGCCTGGAAGATCGCCTTGCGCAGGGCGACGTCCTTCAGGGCCGGGGCGTTGTGGTTCAGCCAGATCTGGTGAACCGACGCGCTTGGCGTCACCTGGTAGCGGACCGCGGGCAGGTCGTCGACCTGCTGCACGATGTCCACCTGCGGGTTGGGATAGATCACGTCGACCTCGCCGTTCGCCAGCGAGGTCGGCTGCTGGGAGACGTCGGTGATGAGACGGAAGACGAGCTTGTCCAGGTGCGGCGCCTTGCCGTACCACTTCTCGTTGCGGACCATCACCACCGAGCCGTCGGCGGTGAACTCCTCGATCCTGAACGGGCCCGCGGAGAACTTCGGGACCGACTTGGCGAAGCCTTCGTTGAAGCTCTTCTCCAGGCCGGCGGGGGTGTCGGTGGGGCCGTAGGTCTTCGCGACGTGGGCCGGCAGGATCGGCGAGAACAGGGCCTGCCAGTCGACGTACGGCCGGTCGAAGACGACGGTGACGGTCCGGCCCTGGTTCGAGCCCTTGACCGAGGTGATCCGGTCGTAGCCGGCGGTGTTGCCGGCCTGGCACTTCGGGCACTGGCGGGGGTTGAGCGCCCGCCAGGTGTAGGCGAAGTCGTCGGCCGTGATCGGCGTGCCGTCGGACCAGACGGCCTTGGGGTCGATCGTGTACGTGATGGTCTGCGGTTTGTCGGCGGTCTTCTCCGCGCTCGTCACGAGCGTCTCGTTGCGGGCCACCGTTCCGTCCGGCTGGATGACGAACGCGTTCGGCAGCAGCACGCTGGAGATGTCGATCACCGAGTAGGTGGCGCCGCCGGTGTTCAGGACGTTCCAGTTCGAGATCGGATAGGTGATCGTGTAGGTCACTGTGCCGCCGGTGCCGACGGCGGTGGTGGTGTTGACCGTGTTCAGCTCGCCGGTGACGCGGCCGTCGCCGGACGTCGCCGTCTTCGCGCCGCCGCCGCCCGCACAGGCGGTGAGCAGCAGCGCCAGGGCGCCGGCCGTCAGAGCCATCGAGTTCGTTCTGCGGATAGCCATGGTCGGCTCCCAGGGGTGAGAAGGTTCAGTGGCGCTCGCCGCGCAGCTGAGCGACGGCTTCGGCAGCCGCCCAGCCGATCAGCGTGTCGAGGCGTGGGGCGTTGGGGGTGGGGTCGGCAGCGCGGGTGAAGACGCCCACGGCGTACCTGCACCCAGGCTCGCGCGCCGAGCCGGCCGAGGACCTGCTCCGCCTGCTCCTTCACCGTGACCTGCCGCGCCGCAGCGCCCGGCCGGGCAGCTGCCCGGTGGGGACGCCGTCGGCGAGCGCGGTCGTCCCGTTGACCACCACGTGCCGGATCCCGCGGGCGTAGCGGTGCGGGTCCTCGTAGGTGGCGAGGTCGCCGACGGTGGCGGGGTCGAACACGACGATGTCGGCGTAGGCGCCGGGGGTGAGCAGGCCACGGTCGCGCAGGCCGAGGTTGGCGGCCGGGAGGCTGGTCATCCGGCGTACGGCCTCGCCGAGCGTGAGAAGCCCCTGCTCGCGCACGTATCGGCCGAGGACGCGGGCGAACGTCCCGTAGGCACGCGGATGGGTGGGAACGTCGGTGTGGGGCGGTTCGGCGGCGAAGGTCTCGGCGTCGGAGCCGACGGAGACCCACGGGTTGCGCAGCGCGGTCCGCAGCACCTCCTCGTCCATCATGAAGTACATGGCGTGCAGCGACGGATCCTGCTCGACCAGGCACAACAGCGTCTCCACCGGGTCGGCGCCCCGCTTCTCCGCCGTCTGCCGGAGGCTGAGCCCCCGGTAGCGGGCCACCGGCCCCTTCGGGTCGGGCAGCAGCATCACGCCGTCCGCGCCGCCCGAGGCCAGGTAGATGTTCTCCCACCGCTCCGACGGCGTCCGCACGCCCTCGTGGATGCGGGCGCGCTCGGCCGGGTCGGCCAGGCGAGCCACGAGCGCCTCGTGGCCGCCCTCGTGGAAATGCGGCGGGATCGCGGCGGCCAGGTGGGTCTGCCCGGCCAGATAGGGGTAGATGTCGGCGGTCACCGGCCGGCCGGCGGCGCGGGCGGCCTCGACCTTCTCCACGGCGCGGGCCATCTTCGGCCAGTTGCGACGTCCGGCCGCCTTGAGGTGGTAGATCTCGGCCCGTACCCCGGCGCGGCGGCCGATCTCGATCAGTTCGTCGACCGCGTCGAGGAAGTGGTCGCCCTCGCTGCGCAGGTGCGAGATGTACATGCCGTCGTACCGTGCGACGACTTCGCACAGCGCGACCAGTTCGTCGGTCGGCGCGAAGCATCCCGGCGGGTAGATGAGCGCCGATCCCAGGCCCAGCGCGCCGTCGGCCATCTCCTCGTCCAGGACGCCGCGGACATGGGAGAGCTCGGCGGCGGTCATCGGCCGGTCTTCCGAGCCCGCCCCGATCATGCGCAGGTTCTCCGCGCCGACGAAGCTTGCGACGTTCTGGACGACGCCCTTGCTCTCCAGGTGCGCCAGGAACTCCGACAACCGCTCCCACACCAGCGGGGGAGTGGCGGGACCGAAGACCGCTTCCAGCTCGGCCCGGACGGCGGGGGTGAAGGGTCCGATCGAGATTCCCTCGCCGAAGACCTGGGTGGTGACCCCCTGGTAGAGGTCGGACAGGCCACGGCCGTCCGTCTCCAGGGTGAAGTACGCGTGACTGAGCACGTTCACGAACCCGGGCGCCACCACCAGCCCGGTCGCGTCCAGCGCGGGCGCGTCGTGGCCGCCCGCCTCGGGGCCGACGGCGACGATGCGATCGCCTTCGACCAGGACGTCGGCAACGCGGCCGGGGCCGCCGCTGCCGTCATGGACTGTGCCACCGCGGATCACCAGAGAAGCCGACATGCGGTCATCCTGCGACGCCGGGCGCGCCGAGTGTTCATCGGATCCGATGAACTGACGCCGATCTTACGTCGCGTACGACGAAGTGCACGCCGGCCGAAACGACTGCACTGAGTGACCACAGCTCACCCGCGACAGAGAGCGGTGATCCGACCGTGCTCACCTATACGTTCCGCCGCCTCCTGGTCGCCCTGCCGGTGATCGTGGCCTCGACCTTCGTCGTGTTCCTGCTGGTGACGATGTCCGGCGACCCGCTCGCCAACCTCAAGGGCCGCAACCCGCCCCCGTCCCCGCAGGTCATCGCCGTCGAGGAACACCGGCTGCACCTGGACCAGCCGGTGCTGCAGCGGTACTGGACCTGGATGGCCGGCGTGGCCCGCGGGGATTTCGGCCCTTCGGTGCGGACCAACCTGGACATCGGCCACGAGATCGCCGCCAGGTTCGGCGTCACACTGCGGCTCATCGCCGTGGCCGTCGTCCTGGCCCTTCTGCTCGCCGTGGTGGTCGGCGTCCTCAGCGCGGTGAAGCAGTATTCGGGCGTTGACTACGGGTTCACCTTCGCCGCGTTCCTGTTCCTGTCGATGCCGTCGTTCTGGTTCGCCGTCCTGCTCAAGCAGGGCGGGATCTCGCTCAACCAGCTCGTCGGGGACCAGGTCGTGTACACGATCGGCGAGAGATCCGTCGTCGTGGACGGCGGCGCCTGGGCACAGCTGGCCGACGCGGCCGGTCACATGGTGCTGCCGACGATCTCGCTGGCGCTGATCTCGTTCGGCGCGTGGAGCCGGTTCCAGCGCGCCTCGATGCTCGACGTGCTCAACAGCGACTACGTGCTGTTCGCACGGGCCAAGGGACTGTCGCGGAGACGTGTGGTCGTACGGCACGCGCTGCGCACCGCGCTCATCCCCATGACCACGGTGACCGCGCTCGACTTCGCCTCCCTGATCTCCGGCGCCGTGATCATCGAGACGGTCTTCCAGTGGCGCGGGCTCGGCGACTTCCTCGTCACCTCGGTCAACCAGCGCGACGCTTACGCGGTGCTGGCCTGGCTGCTCGTGGTCGCAGTGGCGGTCATCGTGTTCAACCTCATCGCCGACCTCCTGTACGCCCTTCTCGACCCGAGGATCCGCTATGAGTAAGAACACCGAGACGGTGGCGGTCCGCCCCTCGCCGTCGGCTGCCGTCGTGCGCCAGCGCAGCCAGGGCGAGCTGGTGCTGCGCCGCTTCCTGCGGCACAAGGCGGCGGTGATCAGCCTGGTGCTGTTCGTCGCCGTCGTCCTGCTGGCCTTCGCCGGCGGCGCGCTCTGGCGCCACGACTACGCCGACATCACCTCGGCGGTGTCGGAGCCGCCCTCGTTCGAGCATCCCTTCGGCACCGACAACCTCGGCCACGACACCTTCGCCCAAGTGCTGCGTGGCACCCAGCGCTCGATCGAGATCGCCCTGCTCATCGCCTTACTGGCCGGGCTGGTGGGGACCCTGTGGGGGGCCTTCTCCGGCTACTACCGAGGTGTCGTCGACAGCGTGATGATGCGGTTCGCCGACCTGGTCCTCACCCTGCCGCTGCTGGCGGTCGCCGCGGTGCTGACCCGCGGCACCTCGGGCTCGTGGTGGTTCGTCGCCCTGGTCATCGCCTCCCTGCAGTGGGCGTACGTCTCCCGCGTGGTGCGCGGCGTCGTGCTGTCGCTGCGGGAGAAGGAATACGTGGAGGCCGGCCGCGCGCTCGGCGCCACCGACCGCTGGATCATCTTCCGGCACCTGATCCCCAACGCGCTCGGGCCGATCATCGTCAACGTCACGATCCTCGTGGCGGCCGCCATCCTGGTCGAGACGGCCCTGTCGTTCCTCGGCCTGGGCGTCCAGCCGCCCGACACCTCGCTCGGCCTGCTGGTCAGCGGGGCCACCACGGCGGTCAGCACCCGGCCCTGGCTGTTCTACTTCCCCGGCGCGTTCATCGTGGTGATCGCCCTGACCATCAATTTCATCGGAGACGGGCTGCGCGACGCCTTCGACCCCACCCAGCGGAAGGTGCGCCCATGACCGAACGCGAGATCGTGCTGGAGGTCGAGGACCTCACCGTGTCGTTCCCGACCGAAGACGGCCTGGTCAGAGCGGTGCGCGGCGTCAGCTACACCCTGCGGCGGGGCGAGGTGCTCGGCATCGTCGGCGAGTCGGGCTCCGGCAAGTCGGTCACCTCGATGGCGGTGATGGGCCTGCTGCCGGGCTCGGCGAAGGTCGGCGGCTCGGTCCGGTTCCGCGGCCAGGAGCTGATCGGGGCACCGGACAAGGAACTGCGGACCATCCGCGGCGGCCGGATCGCGATGGTCTTCCAGGACCCGATGACCTCGCTCAACCCCGTCTACCCGGTGGGCGACCAGATCGCCGAGGCGGTCAGGGCGCACAACGACGTCAGCGCCACGGCCGCCCGCGAACGCGCGATCGAGCTGCTGGCGATCATGCAGATCCCCCGTCCCAGGGAACGCGCCCGCGACTACCCGCACGAGTTCTCCGGCGGCATGCGCCAGCGCGTCGTCATCGCCACCGCGATGGCCAACGACCCCGACGTCATCATCGCCGACGAGCCCACCACCGCGCTCGACGTGACCGTCCAGGCGCAGGTGCTGCGGGCGCTGGAGACCGCGCGGGCCGCGACCGACGCCGCCATGGTGCTGATCACCCACGATCTGGGCGTCGTCGCCGGTACGGTCGACCGGGTCCTCGTCATGTACGCGGGCCGGCCGGTGGAGCTCGGAGACGTCGACTCCATCTACTACGAGCCGCGCATGCCGTACACGCTGGGCCTGATCGGCAGCCTCCCCCGGCTGGACGACGCGCGCAGGGGCGAGCGGCTGGTCCCGATCACCGGCTCGCCGCCGTCCCTGCTCGACCTGCCGCCGGGGTGCCCGTTCGGGCCGCGCTGCCCGATGCGGCAGGAGGTCTGCGAGAGCGCCGAGCCCGAGCTGCTGGCCGCCTCCGCCCCGGACCATCTGGCCGCCTGTCACTTCTCCGCCGACCTGGAAGGGCGGCGTCCCGAGGACGTCTTCGCCCTGACCTCGGCCGACCACCCTGGAGGCGCACGATGAACGGGTCGCCGCTGCTGTCGGTGCGAGATCTGGTCAAGCACTATCCGGTACGCGGCAAGGGGTTGTCGCGGCGTACGGCGGGGCAGGTGCACGCCGTCTGCGGGGTCTCCTTCGACCTGCACCGGGGTGAGACCCTCGGGCTGGTCGGCGAGTCGGGCTGCGGCAAGTCGACCACCGGGCGGGCCGTGCTCAACCTGCAGCCGCCGACCTCCGGGCACGTGGTGTTCGATGGCCTGGATCTCGGGACCGTCGGCGCCGCGGAGATGCGCCGGCTGCGGCAGCGCATGCAGATCGTCTTCCAGGACCCCTACGCCTCCCTCGACCCGCGCATGACCGTCAGCGACGCCATCGCCGAGCCGCTGCGCATCCACGACACCTACCGCCAGGAGGGCCCGGACCGGGTACGGGAGCTTCTCGCCACGGTCGGGCTCAACCCCGAACACGGCAACCGGTACCCGCACGAGTTCTCCGGCGGTCAGCGCCAGCGCGTCGGCATCGCCCGGGCGCTGGCGATGCGGCCCGAGCTGATCGTGCTCGACGAACCGGTGTCGGCGCTCGACGTCTCGATCCAGGCGGGCGTGGTGAACCTGCTCGAGGACCTCCAGGAGCAGCTGGGTCTCGCCTACCTGTTCGTGGCCCACGACCTGTCGGTGGTCCGGCACATCGCCCACCGGGTCGCGGTGATGTACCTCGGCCGGATCGTCGAGGTCGGCGACACCGACAAGCTGTTCGACCGGCCCGCTCACCCCTACACCCAGGCGCTCATCTCGGCCATCCCGCTGCCCGACCCGCGGCTCGAACGGGTAAGGGCGCGCGAGCGGATCGTCATCGGCGGCGACGTGCCCAACCCGGCCGCTCCGCCGAGCGGCTGCCGGTTCCGCACCCGCTGTCCGAAGTTCACGAGGCTCACCGAGGCCGAGCGGAGGGTCTGCGTCGAGCAGCCGCCCGACCTGGCCGAGCGCGGCCACGGCCACGCGGTCGCCTGCCACTACGCGGAGGCCGCCGCCGGGTGAAGCAGTCAAGCCGGCCATGGCCGGCACAGGCGTCCTACCGGGCCGCTGTCGCGTCTCTTGCGGCGTTGCCGGTGTCGCCCACCGCTGAGCTGTTCTCGTGGCCGCGAGACGGCTGTCGCGCAGCCTGGGCCGGCCCCCTCGGGACGGGCCTTTCCAGCAGCGCTCTGACTTCCGCGGCCTTGGCGGGAAATTGTTCGTACAGCTCCAGTGCCCGTTCCCAGCACGAGCGCGCTCGGCTGTGCTGGCGCAGGGCGTGCAGTACCTGGCCCAGCTCGCTCCAGGACGCGCCGTCGGCCCAGCCGCCGCCGCGGCGTTCCTCGGCCAGCACGACGGCCGCCTCGGCGTGGGGCAGAGCCTCGGCGGCGCGATCCAGCGCGAGCAGCACCCGGACCAGGTAGATCAGTGTGGACTGCTCCCACGAGAAATTGCGCCGCTGCCGGAACAACGCCAGCGCCTCCCGCAGCAGGGGAAGCGCCTCATGGTGGCGTCCGGCGCGGGTGTACACCTTGGCCATCGCGACCACGGCGTACGGGTCGCGGACGTCGTCGCCCAGGTGGGCCCGCATGACGGTCTCGGCCTCATGGAGGGTCTCGATCGCCTCGTCATAGCGTTCCAGGGAGGCCAGCCGCTGGCCGACGCCATAGAGCATGGCCGCCTCCTGATAGCGCTCGCCGAGCTCGTGAAAGCCTGCCGCGGCCTGCCGATAACTGTCGAGCGCCACATCCTGGCGGTCGTGACGATCGGCCTGGATTACGCCCATGGTCGACAGGGCCACCCAATGGTGGTTCATGTCGCCCGCGCGCAGGGTGACCTCCAGGGCCGCGGCGCACTCGGCGATCGCGTCGTCCAGGCGGCCGGCGTCTCGCAGGACATGGGCGAGGGAGGCGCGGGCGCGCCCCTCGACGAAGACCTCGCCCGCGGTAGCGGCGCGGGCGGCGAGGTCGTGGAACCTGGGCACCAGGCTGTTGGACTCATAGGCGAGCAGCAGGATCAGGTCGAGGATCTGCAGCTCGCTCGAGAGATCCACCGCTTGTACCCGGATGAGGCAATCCCGCTCACGGGCGACCCACGCGGTGGCCGCCTCGATCGTGTCGAAGGTGAGCCCTCCCTCAGCCGTCACCGAGGCGGCCGAGGGATCGCCTGGATTGAGGGTGGTGAAGGCGTTGCCTGCCGTGGCGAGGTAGTGCTCCAGCAGCCGGGCGAGCGCCGGCCGGTCGGGCTCGGCCAGCGAGCGTGCGTAGGCGCGCAGCAGGTCGTGGTAGCGGTAGCGGCCGAGGGAGGGGGATTCCAGCAGGCTGAGATCCACCAGCGACTCCACCAGATCCTCGGTCTCGACCTCGCTCAGGTCCAGCATCGCGGCGGCGGCCGCCAGCGGGAGGTCCGGCCCCTGCGACAGCGCGAGCAGCCTGAAGGCTCGGGCCTGGGAGGGATCGAGCTGGCGATACGACAGCTCGAAGGCGGCACTCACGGCCACGTCAGCGGTCCGCAGGGCGCCCAGCCGCTTGCTCTCGTCGGCCAGCTTGTCGACCATCACGCGGATCGGCCAGCCGTGGCGGGTGGCGAGCCGGGCGCCGGCCACCCGCACCGCCAGCGGCAGGCGCCCGCACAGCTCGACCAGGTGCTCGGCGTCCGCCGTCTCCGCGGCCACCCGCGGGGTGCCGACGATCCGCTCCAGCAGCGCCAGCGCCTCGGCGGTGGGCGGTACGTCCACCTCGACGAGGCCGGCGCCCGGCAGGAGGTAGGGGCGTGCCCTGCTGGTCACCAGCACCCGGCAGGAGGACGAGCCCGGCAGCAGCGGCAACACCTGTGCGCGATCATGGGCGTTGTCGAGAACCACCAGCACGCGCCGATCGGCCACCGTGGAGCGGAACAGCGCCGCCCGCTCCTCCAGCGTTTCGGGCAGGAGCTCGTCGGCGACGCCCAGCGCCCGCAGGAAGGCGGCCAGCACAGCCGCCGGATCGGCCGGCGCGGTTCCTGCGCCCTGCAGGTCGGCGAAGAGCTGCCCGTCCGGGAAGTGCTCCCGTACGGCATGCGCCGCCCGCACGGCCAGCGTGGTCTTGCCGACGCCGCCGATGCCGGTCATGACCGTGACCATGGGCGCCTGCCCAGCTCGGGCAGCCAACGTCGCGACCAGGCCGGCGACCAGCTCGGCGCGGCCGGTGAAGTCGGCAGGAACGGGCGGCAACTGCGCCGGGCGCGCCGGGACCCGCATCGCGGCGGGCGCGGGAACGTCGTCGGCGCTCAGCAGGCGCTGAAACAGCTCGGCCACCTCGGGGCTGGGGTCGATGCCCAGCTCGTCGGCGAGCGTCTGCCGCAGGTCGGCGAAGACCGCCAGCGCCTCAGGACGGCGTCCGCCGGCGGCCAGGGCTCGCATCAGCAAGGCCCGCAGCCGCTCCCTCAGCGGATATCGCGCCGACAGCTCGGCCAGCTCTGCCAGGACCTGACCGGGCGCCTGCCCGCTGTCCAGATCCTGGGCACAGGCCGATTCGATGGCCAGGAGCCTGGCCTCCTCCAGGCGGCGCAGGTGAGGTCCGCGCAGGCCGGGAGGCTCACCCGTCCACAACTCCAACGCCTCGCGGTAGGCACCCTGGCGGGTCAGCCTCTCGAAGTCGGCCAGATCCGTGCCGACGCCGGTGAGCGCGTACCCGCGTCCCCGCGACACCAGGTGCTCATGGCCTATCGCCTTGCGCAGCAGCGACACGTAGGTGCGCACGATCGAGACCGCCGAAGCCGGGGGCTCGTCGTCCCACAGGGCGTCGATGATTCCCTCGATCGGCACCGTACGCTCACCGGCCAGCACCAGCACCGCCAGCAGCTCCCGCTGCTTCGGCGGCCCGAGCCGCATCTCCGCACCGTCACGCCAGCCGCGCACCGGCCCCAGCACAGCCACCCGTACCGCCACGAACACCCCCGGGCCGAAACTATAGGGGAACGCGCGCGACCGAATCATGGAGATCGCTTTCCTGCCGCGAATCCGGTCCGATCTCCCCGCGTGGCCGGGCCGGCGAGGTGGCCACCGGCGTCCGCCGGCCTCGGGCGGACATCGCGAGCCGGTGGCGGGCAGCGTGCTTACGCGCCGACGGAGATGCCGAACTCCGCTTCGATGATCTCGAACATGGGGTCCCAGGTCTTCCATTCGGTGTTGGTGTGGACGGCGATCGTGTGTCGGCCGTCGGGGGTGCCCACCGCGAAGAACCAGGATCCCCAGAGGCTGCCGCCGACGCCGCGCAGCGTCCGGCCGCCCGTCGCCTGCTTGTCGAACTGGAACAGGCCGAGGCCGTAGCGGGCGTGCGGCATCCTCGATCAGCGATTCCCAGTTCTCAGGGGTGACCGCCGCCGGGTCGACGCCGTCCTTGAAGAACAGGTTCGAGTATCCCCGCGGGTGCGGATCGGGGTATCCCGTGTCCGTGGAGGGGCGCACGTAGGTGCGGGTCAGGCCGAGCGGCCGGATGACCCTGCGCTTGACCTCCTCGGCATAGCCGTTGCCGGTGACCTTCTCGATGATCGCGCCGGCGAGGTGGAAGCCGCCGTTGGCGTACTCGAAGCGTTCGCCGGGCTCACCGACCGGCGGCTGAGAGACCGCCACCCTCAGCGCAGGCTGATCGATCCGCAGGCCACCGGCCGGCCCGATCAGCTCGGTGACTCCGTGCGGGTGTTGATCAGGTTGTCGATCGCTTCCTGCCGGGGCATGTCGGCGCCCCGCTGATAGGCCCTGGCATAGCCGGTACGGCCGAGCCGGTCCACCAGGGTGGCCACGAGCGCGTTCAGCTCCAGATCGCCGCGGTCGAAGGTGCCGCGGATGGCCTCGCTCATGCCGAGCGCGGTGGCCGCGCCCGCCGGTTCGCCCTCGAGCAGCAGCAGCCGGGCCAGGAGCTGGGCGGCCGGCGGTAGGTCCATGTTCGCCTGTGCCGCCTGGACGGCGGCGGGCAGCATCTCGCGCGCCCGTACGGCGTCACCGGCGGTGAGGAGGTTGGCCGTCCTGGCGGGAAGCAGCAGGCTCTGGCTCGTCTCGGCGGGAAGGGACCACTCGCGGGCGACCCGTTCCAGCCGGTCGAGTTCTCGATCGGCTCGGTCGATCTCGCCGCAGCGGCGATACAGCTCTGCCGAGCAGGCGTGGACCTGGATCTCCAGCATGGGCTGACCGTGGTCCCAGGCCGCCTGCCGCGCGGTTTCGAGGTCGTGCCCGGCGCCCTTCAGATCGCCGGCGCGCATGCGTTCGGTGGCGAGCCCGAGCCGGGATGAGATCTCCTCCTGCCAGGCGAGGCCGATACTGAGCGAGATGCTGCGCTCGTGGTCGGCGACCGCCTGGTCGTGGCGGCCCTCGATGGCATGGATCTGCGCCGTGCCGTTCAGCATCATCGCGGTCCACCACCGGTCGCCCGACTCCTCGAACGCGCGCAACGCCCTCGCCGCCGCGCTCGCGCCGCCCGCCCAGTCTCCGCGGGTACGGCTGCGCAGCGCCTCGACCAGGTGGGTGTGAGCGATGGCCCAGCCGTCCGAGCCGTCCCGGACCCGGGTTGTCTCCCGGTCGACCAGGTCGTCCAGGCCTGCCATGAAGGCCGCCGTCAGCGTCATGGCCAGCAGCATCGGATAGCGCAGCAGCGCGCCCGTCCGCGCGCAGTCCTCGGCCGCCGCCCGCAACCGCTCGGCGTCTCCTCCACCGGCCAGCAGGTGGATCGTGGTGAACGCGGCCCTGGCCGCCGGGGGCAGCGCGTCGCCGTACTCCAGCACCCTCGCCACGTAGGCATCGGCCCGGCCGTCATAACGCAGCGTGTCCCAGTACCAGTACAGCGGGCCGAGGATCCGGGCCGCCGCCTCGGCGTCGCCGTCGTCGATGGCCGTCTGGAGGGCGTACACGAGGTTGTCGTACTCGAACTCGAACAACCGCAGCGACTCCGCCTGCTGGTGCGAGCGCAGCAGCGGTTCGTGACGCTCGGCCAGGCCGGCGTAGTGGCGCGTGAGCTTGTGCCGTACGGCTTCGCGCTCCTCGGCGGAGCGGAGTTCGCCGGCCGCGTAGGCCCGGATGGTCTCCAGCATCCGGTAGCCGTCACCGGCCCGCTCCACGATGGACCTGTCGACCAGGGAATCCAGCAGACAGGCGACATCTCCCGCGGAGCCATCCGAACACACCGCCTCGATCGGGCCGAGACCGGCCTTGGCCGGAAACACCGACATCCGGCGGGCGAGTGTCCGCTCCTGATCGGTGAGGAGGTCCCAGCTCCAGTCGATGACCGCGCGTAGAGTCCGCTGCCGCGGCTGGGCCGTCCTGTTGCCGGTGTCGAGCAGCCGGAAGCGATCATCCAGCCGCCGGGAGAGCTCGCCGGCGTTCATCGTGCGCAGCCGCGCCGCGGCCAGTTCCAGGGCGAGCGGCAGCCCGTCCAGCCGGCGCACGATGTCCACCACCGGGCCCGCCGTCGATTCGTCCAGCACGAAGCCGGGCCGTACGGCGACCGCCCGATCGAGGAACAGCCGTACCGCGGTCGCCTCCGCGGCGCGAACGGGATCCGCGTGTGCCGGGGGCAGGGCGAGCGGAGCCAACCGGCACAGCGCTTCACCCATGACCTCCAGCGGCTCCCTGCTGGTGGCCAGGATGGTCAGGTTCGGCAGGCGCTCGAGCACCTGCCAGGCGAACTCGGCCACCGCTTCGGAGATCTGTTCGCAGTTGTCCAGCACCATCACGCCCTCGCCACCGGCCAACAGGGCGACCGATCGATCCAGCGGCGTCCCCGGCGGCAGGGCCGCTGTCGTGGTGATCGTGCCCAGCACCGCCTCGGGCAACCCGGCCGGCGTGTCCACCCCGGCCAGGGGGACGAGCCAGACGCGGCCGCGCCGATGGGCCCGATGCCGGCTCACCGCCTCCACGGCCAGCCGGGTCTTGCCCACTCCTCCGGGACCCACGACCGTGACCAGCCGCGAGCTCTCCAACAGGCCCGCGAGCAGTTTCAGCTCCTCCTGCCGGCCGACGAAGCCGGTCAGCGGGGACGGCAGCCGACCCGCCGCCGCCCGGGAGCGCTCCGGCAGCTCGCCCTCGCCGCGCAACACCGCCAGGTGCGTCCTGCGCAGCTCCTCGGAGGGGTCGACGCCCAGCTCCTCGGCGAGCGTGCGGCGCACCTTCTCGAACAGGGCCAGCGCCTCGAACCGGCGGCCGGCCGCGTGCAACGCCCGCATCCGCAGGACGGCCAGCCGTTCGCGCAGCGGATGCGCCGCGGTCGCCGCCTCCAGCCCGGCCAGGATCTCGCCGTGGTCGCCCAGCAGCAGCTCCGCCTCGAACCAGTCCTCGGTGGCCGCGGCACGCAGCTCCTCCAGGCGGGCGGCAGCCGTACCGGCGAAAGGGACGTCGAGCACGTCGGCCAGCGCGTCGCCCCGCCACAGCGCCAGCGCCTCGCCCAGCAGCGCGGCCGCCTCCCGTCCGGCACCGGCGGCCAGCGCGCCGCGGCCCTGCTTGGCCAGCTCCTCGAAACGACAGGCGTCGACGTCCTCGGCGCGTACGTGAAGACGGTATCCACCGGACGCCAGCTCCACGACCTCGGTCTCGCCCAACGCCCTCCGCAGCCGGTACACCAGCGCGTGCAGCGCTCTGGCGCTCTCCCGCGGCGGGCGGTCGCCCCACAGTCCGTCGATGAGCGAATCGACCGGCACCACCTCACCGCCCGCCAGCGTCAGCCTGGCCAGCAGCGCACGAACCCTGGCCCCGCCGACGTCGATCGGCGCGCCGCCGTCGCCGTAGGCCCGGACCGGCCCCAGCACCTCAACCCGCATGGCCACCAGGCTATGAGGACCCGCTTACAGGGACCGCGCCGCCTGTCGTAGCGCTGTAAGAGCGCTGTCATCGCCGATCGGCATCGTCGAGACCGTCAACGACGACTTCCTGAAAGGCACGACATGACAGGCAAGGGGCACGAGAAGACGCAGCGGCTGCTGGAGTGGGCGGTGGCCGAGCTCGGGATCCCCGGCATCGTCGCCGAGGTCAAGGACGCGGACGGCACCTGGTTCGGCACCGCAGGAGTGGCCGACCTGACGACCGGGGCCAGGCGCGGGCCGGGGGAGTACCTGCCCGTCGGCAGCGCAGGCAAGGCCTTCACCGCCGCCGCGATCCTCACCCTGGAGGCCGAGGGCCGGCTGGACATCGATGATCCGGTGAACAGGTGGCTGCCCGGTGTGCTGGACGCGGGCGGCTACGACGGCGACAGGATCACCATCAGGCACCTGCTCAGCAACACCGGCGGCCTGTTCGCGACGGGTCTCGCGCCGGAGCTGGTGTCCGGCTACGCCAGCAGATCCCGATTCGCCGAGCACCGCTTCGACGTCTGGACCCTCGAGGACCTGCTGAGGCTGACGGTGTCCCAGCCGCCGGTCGCTCAGCCCGGCGAACGCTTCCTCTACGCCAACGGCGGCTTCTCCATCGCCCACGCGATCATCGAGAAGGTCACCGGCGACACCTACGCCCGCGAGGTCGAGCGCACGGTCATCCGGCCGCTCGGCCTGTCCTCCACCTACGTGCGGTCCCAAGGTGACACGGGGTACCGCGGCCCGTACCCGCGCGCGTACTCGACCCAGTTCTACAAGGACGGCGTCGACCCGGCAGCCGTCACCCCGGAGAACTGGGAGTCGATGATGGAGGAACCCGGGCTCGAACCCCTCGACGTCACCGAGTTCGACACCTCCTGGGAGCCTGGGAACCTCGTCTCGACCACCGGCGACATGATCCGGTTCGTCGACGCCGTGGCCGGCGGCGGCCTGCTGCCACCCGCGCAGCACCACAAGATGTGGACCACGGTCTCCACCGAGGGTGCCGGCTGGCTGCCGCACACCCGCTACGGCCTCGGCCTGTTCGAGCTCGACAGGGCGGTGACGGGCGGGCGTACCGTGGGCGGGGTGGCCGGCAGCTACTGGGGGCACATGTTCTGCGCGCTGGGCACCCCCGACGGCGAGCGCACCATCGCCTTCCACACCAACACCGAGGCGAAGAGCTGGGATCTCCTCTTCAAGATGGCTGAGGCGGAGCTCGGCATCACGCTCGGCGCATAGGCACCAGGCTCGGGCAGCGACCGCGCCGCCTTCGTGGACCTTCCCGGCTGTTCCCGGCCCGTGGCAGGAAGACCCGGTGAGGCTTGGCGGCCACCTCGTGCGGGGGCGGGCGCCCCCCACGGTGTGAGGGTGCTCGGTCAGGCAGGGCCCCGGCGTCGCCGCTCCTCGAACACTGCCAGCGCCCGCCTGTGTACAGCGTCAGTCTGCGGCTCGTCCTCCAGCGGCATGGCCGGCCGCTCCTCGGCGGTGAGGTCTGCCCGCTCCTCGGGGGTCAGGGTGTGGGGGTTGTCGTGAGCGTCCATGTCGCCAGCATCGGCGCCGGCGTGGCGGTCAGGCGGGCGAACAGCGCTTTGTCCCGATCTGTTCTGGCCTGTCTGGCGAGGCGAACGGGCCGGCCCTGCGTTGACGTTGCTAGTGACCCGCACGAACCGGAGTCCTGGGACGCCGGCCTCGAACTGGTCGAGGAGCAGATCCTCACCCGCGCGCCGGAAGCCGCCCGGTTCCCGCAACCGCTCCGCGCGCTGACCCGTCTCACCGCCCGCAGTACCGCCTTGTCGCGGCAAGGGGCGCGCGTTCTCCGCTACCGGTTCTGACATGTCCGGCGGATCAAGAAGCCTCAGTGGTCTGCCATGCTTCGAAGGCATTTCTTGACCGTCGGTGCCCCGCGCTCGGGCCCGCTCCGAGGAGTTCACCCCCATGGACCGCAGACGTTTCCTCACCCTGACCGGCGCCACCGCAGGCCTGCTCGCCGTGGATCTCCCTCGGCGGGCGCTGGCGGCGAGCTACCCGTTCGCCAACGGCGGCGTCCCTGACGAGATGCATACCAAGATGGGGGAGTTGGCGCCGTACGGCATCGCGGCTGTGGCCTTCACGCCGTCCAACGGTTGGGTGATCGTCACCCAGGACGGCCGCTACTTCGCCCGCGGCGTGCCCGACGCGTGTTTCGCCGAGCTCGGCAAGATGGTCGACGCGGGTGCGAAGATCCACTGTGTGGCCTTCCCGCCGGAGGGCGGCGACCGCTGGGTGATCACCAGTGACAGGGGGATGTCCGCGCGCGGCCTTCCCGAGGAGTGCCACCAGCGCGTCAGCGACAGCTACGCCGCCGGCCAGCAGGTCGTGCACGTCGCGTTCCCGCCGGCCGGAGGGAACCGCTGGGTGGTGGCCGACACCAAGGCCTTCTTCGCCCGGGGTGTCGACGACGAGTGCTACCAGATGATGCGCAACCTGACCCAGGGCGGACGGCGGGTGACCCGCGTCGCCTTCCCCAAGAGCGGCGGGTGGGCGGTCGTCGCGCAGGACGAGCTGCACGTGCGCGGCATCGATGAGGCCTGCTTCCAGGAGATGAACGACCTCGCGGCCGACGGCTGGCAGATCCACAACGTCGACTTCTCGCCGGCCGGCGGCTGGTCGCTGAGCACGCGCGGCAAGGTGCCGTCGCTGCCCGCCGACCGGGCGCGGCAGGTGGAGAACGCGGTGGGCGGCGCGACCATCTGGCAGCGGATGAGCGCGTGGAAGACGCCGGGAGTGGCCATCGCGGTGGTGGTCGGCAACAAGATCGCCTGGTCCACCGGGTACGGCTGGCTGGAGGCGGGCAGCGGCGCCGCGGCGCACCCGGAGACCGCGTTCCAGGCCGCCTCCATCAGCAAGGCCGTGGCCTCGGTCGGCGTGCTGCGCCTCATGCAGACGCTCAAGCAGCCCCTGACCAACGACGTCCGCCCCTACCTCGGCTGGACCCTGCCGGGCCGTTCCTGCGTCTCCTCGACGGCGGTTCCGACGATCGACCGCCTGCTGACGCACCGGGCCGGCGTCATCGGCCGTGGCTCCACTTTTCCGGTCAGCGCCTGCTCCGGCTTCGATGCCGGTGGCGGCGGCTTCGCCGGGTACGGCCCGGACGCTGCCGTACCCTCGCTGCTCCAGGTCATGAACGGCCAGGGCGACTCCCCGAAGATCGAGCTGTCCACCAGCCCGGGGGCCGAGTTCCACTACTCCGGCGCGGGGTTCGTGCTGTTGCAGCGGATGGTGGAACAGAAGACCGGCCTGCCGCTGGCCCAGTACATGGACAAGGAGGTGTTCGCGCCGCTCGGCATGAAGAACAGCTCGTACGCGCTGTCGCCCGGCTTCGAGCTGGCCGCCGGCCACACCAAGGCGGGCGCAGTCATCCCGGGCAAGCGCAACCGCTACCCGGAGTCGGCCGCCGCCGGCCTCTACACCAACGTCCTCGACCTGTGCCGCCTGGTGTGCTACCTCAACAAGGCGTGGACCGCCTCCGGTGACATCGCCGGACCGCTTTCCAAGGCCTCCACCCGCACGCTGCTCACCGCGGGCCCCCAGCCCACCATGGGGCGCGGCTTCTTCATCGCCGGCTCCGGGACGAACAGCTTCTCCTACACCCACGACGGCTCCAACTACGGCTTCAAGTCTGTGTTCAAGGGCTATCCGCAGCTCGGCGCCGGGTACGCGATCCTGGCCAACGGCGACAACATGGACCTGGTCAACGAGATCGCCTCGGCCATCCGATCGGTCTACGGCTGGGCCTGAGCCCGCAGGGCCCGGCAGGCAGGTGTCCGGCTGGGACGGGACGGCCGCCGCAGGCTGCTCAGCAGGCGCGGCCGTCAGCCTCCCGCCCTCGGCCGGGACGAGGAGGGCGGGGGCGAACCGGAGCGGGGACATGGTCTGCTCCCTCCCCAACCCTTGAGACAGGCCAGGGAATCGGCGTCCTTATTCTCGTCGGGCCGTTACACTCAAGGATTTGCAAATCATAGATTACGTGATATGCGGGGCGAGGCCTGTCGAAACAGCGGTATGCTTTTTCTGCTCCCTCAACCGGCCGGCCCATTTCGGTGAGCTCTGCGCAAGACGCTTTTCGTGAAGTCGGATGATATGGCCAACTCGTAAGAGGAGGCACTGTCATGGCAGCGAGCGTACTCAAAACGGGAAGGCGTGCGTCGCGGTCAATTGTCGCGATGGCATTCGTCGTCACGTCGACCCTCCCGGCTTCCGGCGCCGTCGAAGTCGGCCGTGACCGAGTCCGTCAACCCGTGACCGTGTGGATCGGCAACGTGGCCAGCGGCCTGCTCGTGCAGGCCGGGCCGGAGTCCGCCGACGCGCCGCCGGTCCTTTGGTATCCGCGCTGGTCATCGAGAGATGACCACTTCAGGCTCGAGCCCATCGGTGAGCCGGACGGCTGGAACGGCTCCTTTCGCATCAAGTCGCTGCAGTCGGGGAAATGCCTCGCTCTCCGGTTCCCCGCGTCGCATCAGGACGGGGTCAGGATAGACCAGCAGGAATGCGGCGAGCACCCGACCCAGCACTGGCGTCGCGAGCCTCTTGAGGGCGGACAGTGTTCGGCCGACAGGCTCAACTGCTCGGGTCCGGTCAGAATCCAGAATGTCTACGGTCGGAAATGCCTCGATGCGGCCAATCCGAATTTTCCGAAGCCGCCACAGGTCGGCGCCCCCCTGCAGCAATGGTCATGCGTCACCTCCAGTTCCAGCGCATGGGCCGTCAACCAGACCTGGGATTTCGGCAAAAGGATCAGGGCGAGGTCGACGACCTTCCCCACCGTTGAGATGCAGCAGATGGTGGACCAGGTCATCCGGGTACGGCGCGACGAAGGCCGCTGCCCCGATCCGAGCGTGCGGATCGACGTTCGGCTCAGCGACATAGCGAGAGCTCACAGCCAAGACCTGGCCGCGAACTATGCCCGACTCATCACCGCGTACCCGGAAGGGGACTCCAAGCGCGGCCATATCGGTTCTGACGGAACGATGCCACCGGACCGCATCAAGTCCGGGAGATTCACCCCCGCGCAGAAGTCGGAGAACTGGGCGCTCGGCACCAACCTGACGCTGGCCCAGGCGATGGACGGGTGGCTGTACCACGATGAGAAGTCCAGCTGGGGTCACCGCGACGCCATCCTCAACTGCGAGTACAGGGTGATCGGCGTGGGACGTGCCCTCGGCCACGACAACCGCGTGTACTGGACGCAGAACTTCGCCCTGAGGTGAGCCGCGCAGGACGCCACCCGCGCGGCAGGCTCGAGGGAGCATGTCGGCGGGCGGACCTCGGTGGCCCAGCGGATCACCGTCCGCCGGGCCGGGGGCATGACGTCACTTGCCGGTGCACAGACCTGTCGTCAATGACTCGTATTCGGACCGTTATACGCACCGGTGGCGCCGTTGACAGACCCGCCGGGCGGTCTCTACCGTTCGCACCGGATCTTCTTAAAACGTTCTGCGCGAAGGGCGGACGTCCGGATGAAGCTCACCATCGCCGACCCCGGGCCGGTCAGCGCGCTGCCGATCCTGCGGCCCCCCGCCGTGGCCGTCACCGACTTCGGGCACCCGCCCTCGATGCTCCCGTACGGCAGGCGCGACTCCTACGGGCGGCACCCGGTCGAGCGGGAGGTGCCCGCCGTCACGCTGGAGAACGAGCGGTTGCGGGCGGTGTTCCTGCCCGGCCTCGGCGGGCGGTTGTGGTCGCTGGTCGACCTCGCCACCGGCCGGGAACTGCTGCACCGCAATCCCGTGATCCAACCGGCCAACCTCGCCCTGCGCGACGCGTGGTTCGCCGGCGGCGTGGAGTGGAACCTCGGCACGACCGGCCACTGGGCGTTGACCTGCGACCCGCTGCACGCGGCCTGGGTGGAGGCGCCGTACCCCGTGCTGCGGCTGTACGAGTACGAACGGTTGCGCGGCCTGGTCGTCCAGATCGACGTCGGCCTCCCGCCCGGCTCTCCCGCCCTGGTCGTGTCCGTCTCCGTCCGCAATCCGCGCCGGGAGACCGTACCCGTCTACTGGTGGTCCAACATCGCCGTCCCGCAGACGCCCGGCACTCGCGTCCTCGCCCCTGCCGCCCAGGCCGATCACTTCGGATACACCCAGCGCCTGACCACCGTTGCCTACCCCGGCGACCCCGACGCCAGCTATCCCGGCACCTGGCGCGCGGCCGCCGACTACTTCTTCCACGTCACGTCGGACACCCCCTGGATAGCCGCCGTCGACGGCGAAGGCCACGGCCTGCTGCACACCTCCACCTCCCGCCTGAAGGGCCGCAAGCTGTTCGGCTGGGGCACCTCTCCCGGCGGCGCCCACTGGCAGCGCTGGCTGTCCGGCCCGCACGCTCCCTACCTGGAGATCCAGGCCGGCCTGGCGCGGACCCAGCTGCAGCACCTCCCCCTCCCCGGCGGCAACACCTGGACCTGGACCGAGACCTACAGCCCCCTCACCCTCGCCGACCCCCACGCCCCCTACGACCAGGCGCGCGCGGCCGTCGAGGCGACCGCCGGGACACTCGCCCGGACCCGGACCGCCGCCCAGGGGCACGCGGGCGGCGCGTGGGCCGATCGTCCCGTCGCCGAGGCCGTCCACCGCGGATCCGGATGGGGGGCGCTGGAGCGCAGGGCCGGGGAACTGCCGGCATCGGCGGTCACGCCGTTCCCCGACGACACGCTCGGGGAGGAACAGGAGCCGTGGCTGACCCTCCTCGACGAGGGCCGGTTGCCGGGCGAGGCGGTGTGCGTGGTCGGACCGCACTGGCTGAGCCTGCTGCGCGCGGCGGCGGACTGGCACGGCCTCTACCATCTGGGCCTCAACCTGTGGGCCACGGGTGACCGGGCCCAGGCCACGGACGCCTGGAGCAGGGCACTGGCCGAGCGGCGCCATCCGCTGGTCCTGCGGGCGCTCGCCGAATCCCACCGCATCGACGGCGACGACCCGGCCGCGGCCGTCCTTCTCCTGGAAGCGCACACGCTGGCGCCCGCCGTACGCCCGCTCACCGTCGAGGCCCTGTCCGCCCTGATCGCCGCCGGCCGCCCGGCCGACGCCCTGACGCTCGTCGACGGCCTGGCCCCCGGCGACCGCGCCCACGGCCGCATCCGCCTGCTGGAGGCCCAGGCCGCCCTGGCCGCGGGCGACCGCGACCGGACCGGCCGCATCCTGGAGGAGGGCCTGGTCGTGCCCGACCTGCGCGAGGGCGAGGACGCCCTGGACGACCTGTGGTCCGCCTATCACGGCGGTGACCGCGACCTCCCGGCGGAATACGACTTCCGCATGAGCTAGCGGCGCAGCCGTTGTCCGCGACCCGGCCACGTCGTGGGAGCGGGGCACTACCGGATGGTCCGGCTCCTGGCCCCAGGAAGGAGACGATGATCGTCCACGGTGGGGAGGAACGGGCGATGGGCGGCTCCTAGCGTGAGCTTCGATCGTTCGAACCAAGGAGTCGTCGTTGCTCTCGCTCTTCCTCGCGGCGGGCCCTGTCGCCCCACCAGACGGACCCGCCTGGCATCCCTCCCGCAACGTCGTCCCGCCGTCGTCCGGGCCGGCCGCGATCTCCGCAGGGGTGACGCGCACCCGGGGGCGACGGCCGGAGGTGGACACCCTGTGATCCGGAAACGGACAAGCGTCCTCGTCGTCGCGGTGTCGGCCGCCGTCGCGGCGCTGCTGGCCACCCTGGTCGTACCCGCCCGCCCGCACCTCGGCCCGCAGACAACGGGTGATCCGGCGCTGGCAGGAGCGGTACGGCACGCGGCACTGCCGTCGGCCGGCCACGTCGGACTGGCCGTGGCTCGCATCGAGAACGGCTCCGTCAGGACCGCGGGACTGGGCACCGACCGCCTGCGAGACGGGAAGCCCGTGACCTCGCGCACCCTGTTCGAGTTCGGGTCGGTCATCAAGACCATGACCGCCATGGTCCTCGCCGACATGGTGGACAGGGGGGAGGTCCGCCCGCGGACCACTCTCGCCGAGGTCGTTCCGGCCCTGCGCGGCACCGCGGTGGCGGCGACATCGCTGGAGGAGCTGGCCGGCCACCGCTCCGGCGTTCCGCGCCTTCCTGCCTCGTTCGGCATCTCGTCGGTGATAGCCGGCGAGACCGGCGGCAACCCCTACCGCGGGCAGAGCACCGCCCGCGTGGTCGGCGACGCCGCGCGCACGGTCCCCGTGGGCAGGGGCGAGATCGCCTACTCCAACCACGGCTTCGCCCTCCTCGGCCATGCGCTCGCCGCGCGGGCGGGAACCACCTACGAAGCGTTGCTGCGCGAGCGTCTCCTCGATCCGCTGGGCATGCGGGACACGGTCCTGATCAGCGACAGCGCGCGCCTGCCCGAGCAGCGGGCGCACGGCTACCTCACCTCCGGCCTGGAGGCGGACCCCTGGCCCAGCGAGGGGTACGCGCCCACCGGCGCGGGCGGCTGGAGCACGGCCGAGGACCTGGCCCGCTACCTGGCGGCCACCATCGCGGGCGACGCGCCGGGGGCGTCCGCGACCGAGCCGCGTTGGAAGATCGCCGACGATGACTTCATCGGCTACGGCTGGCGCACCACCGGCGCCATCACCTGGCACGACGGCAGCACGGGCGGCTTCTCCAGCTACGTCGGCCTCGACCGGGGCAGCGGGCGCGGCGTGGTCGTCCTGGGCAACTCGTCCGCCTCGGTGGCCTACATCGGTGAGGCACTGCTCGGCGTCCGGACGCCGGCCCACGCCGACCCGCTCGCCGGCGGGCTTCCGCTGATCGCCATCACGGTTCTGGGCCTGCTCGCCGTCGCCCGCACCGCGGAGGTGGCCGTTCGTCGCGGGAAGCGCCCCATGCTGCCGCTCCCCGACCGGCTCAAGCTGATCTCGATGACCTGGCGCGGGCTGGTGCTGCTCGCGATCACCTGGATGCTGGGCGCCTGGGCCGTCGTGTGGCCGGGGCTGTGGGTCCTGGCGGCGGTGTCGCTCGCCGCCGGAGCGGCCGTGGGGCTGGTGAGGGCGCCGCGGCTGCCCCTGGCCAGGACACCGCGACTGCGCTGGGTGACCACGGCGGCCTCGCTGCTGCTGTGGGCCTGCGCCGCCTCGGCCGTACTCGTGGCGTGGACGGCACGCTAGCGTCGGTCAGGAGGGCAGGGCATCGGCGGTGGGCACCACCACGCCGAACAGGTCACCGATCGTGGTCAGGGCGGCGGCGTGCAGGGCGGCGGCGGACAGCGGCGCGCCGCCGGGGCCGGAAAGCGGGCGGGTGGCGCAGGCGTCGGCGACGACAGTGGGACGGTAGCCCAGGTTGAACGCTCCCTGCGCGGTGAAGGTGACGCACATGTGAGTCATGAAGCCCGCCAGGATCAGGTCGGGTCCGGCGTTCAGGTCGGTCAGGACCTGGTGCAGGCCGGTCTGGTGGAAGGCGTCAGGGAACGTCTTGACCACCACCGGTTCGCCCTCGCGCGGCGCGACCTGTGGGCTGATGGCGCCGATCTCGGCCCGGATGTCGTAGGGAGTGCCGGGACCGCCGTCGTTGACGACGTGGACGACGCGGGATCCGGCGGCGCGGGCGCGCTCCAGCAGGCGGGCGCCGGCCGCAAGAGCCCGATCGGCGGCGGGCAGGGCCATGACGCCGGTGGTGTAGGTGTTCTGGTAGTCGATCAGGACGAGGGTCGCGTCGGCCAGGCGCACCGGGTCGGTGGGCAGGCCGATGACCTGACGGAGGGTGGGGGAGACGGTGGTGCTCATGGCGGGGTTTCCTCTCGGGGTTCGGGCAGGCTCACGCCGCCGTCGGGCGCGCGGTGAACGGGTGAACGGGATGAACGGGGGTCAGGCCACCGTGTGGAAACGGCGGCGGTAGGAGCCGGGGCCGGTGCCCAGGCGGCGCCGGAAGGCGCGGTGCAGGGTCTCCACCGAGCCGAGGCCGCTGTCGGCCGCGACCTGCGGCAACGGCAGGTCGGTGGTCTCCAGCAGCCGTCGCGCCACCTCCACGCGGGCGGACTCGATGTAGGCGGCGGGGGTGGTGCCGGTCTTCTGCCGGAACACGCGGGTGAACTGGCGTTGGCTCAGCCCCATCCGTGCCGCCAGTTCCGTCGTGGTGAGCTCCTCGGCGAGGTGCTCGCCGATCCACAGGCGCAGGTCGTCGATGTCGCGGCGGCCGGAGGCGGCGTGGGCCATGGGCACGCTGAACTGGCTTTGACCGCCCTGGCGTTTGAGGTACATGACCAGTTCGCGAGCCACCGCCAGAGCCGTCTCCTCGCCATGGTCCTCAGCCACCAGCGCGAGGGTCAGGTCCAGGCAGGCGCTGATGCCCGCGCCCGTCCACACCCGGCCGCTGGACCGTACGAAGATCGGATCGGGGTCGACGGTGACGTCCGGGTGGTCGGCGGCCAGTTGCGCGGCGGTGGACCAGTGGGTGGTGGCGGTCAGGCCGTCCAGCAGCCCCGCCGCGGCCAGGACGTGCGCGCCGACGCACACCGAGGCCACGCGGCGGGTGGAGGGAGCGATCCGCCGCACCCATGCCACCACCTCGGCGTCCGTCAGGGCGCGCGGCCCGTCAGGGGTGACGTCCACGGCGCCCGGGACCAGCAGGGTGTCCACCTCGTCGCCGACCTCGTCGAACCTCAGGTCCGCGACCAGTCGCACCCCGGCGGCCGTGGTGACCTGGCCGCCCTGGGGCCCGGCGAGCCGCACGTCGTACAGGGCGCGGCCACCGATCCGGTTGGCCAGGGCGAACACCTCGGCCGGGCCGGTGACGTCGAGCAGGTCGACGTTCGGGAAGAGCGCGATGACGACGCGGTGCGCGGTGGACATGAGCAGATTGTTACCGGCCCCTCCGAGTGGCCGCAACGACAGTTATCTGTCACATACGGACATCGCCGCAGCTCGTCGCTCGGGTCCGGCTCAGCGGCGGGAAGCGGCCGGGGAACGAGGCCGCTACCTGTCTGGGCGATGCCGATGATCGGCCGATGCGCAGGCCGCCTGGAGAGATGGCATCAGGTACTCCTCACCGGCCTGACCGGGCCCCCGCCGGGCTGACCTCCTGGGGGCGGGCGGGCCCGTCCGATCCGGCCGGGTATTCGAGAAGCGGGACCAGGTCCCTGGACCAGGCCGACATGACAGGTGCGAGGACCCGCCAGGACTCCTCGGCCTCGTCGCCGCGGATGGACAGGGCGGCGTTGCCGTGCAGGACGTCCAGCAGCAGCCGGCCGTAGGCGGGCAGATCGGGGGCCTCCAGCTGTGCGGTGAGGGTGAGCGGGGCAAGGGCATGGCCGCCGGGACCGACACCGGTCAGCGCGAGGGTCATGCTCTCCGGCTCCAGCCCGAAGCGCAGCACGTTGGGCGCGTGCTCGCTGTCGCCGAAGGGCAGGTGTGGTGCGGGCCGGAACCGTACCGCGACCTCTTTGCGGTCCTGTTCGAGCGCCTTGCCGGTGCGGAGCCGGAAGACCGTGCCGGACCAGCGCCAGCTTTCGAGTTCCAGCTCCACCTCGGCGAAGGTCTCGGTACCTCGCCGTGGGTCCACGCCCTCTTCCTCGGCGTAGGGCGGAACGTCACGGTCGCCGACGCGGCCGGCCAGGTAACGGGCGCGGCGGGTACGGTGCACGACGTCGTCGTCCGTGAGACGGCGTACCGAGCGCAGCACGTCGATCTTCCGGTCGCGCAGGTCACGCTCGCCGAGGCTGAGCGGTGGTTCCATGGCCACCAGGCACAGCACCTGGAGCAGGTGGTTCTGCAACATGTCCTTCAGCGCCCCTGCGCCGTCGTAGTAGCCCGCCCTGCCTTCCAGCGTCAGGGTCTCGTCCCAGACGATCTCCACCTCGGAGATGTGCGCGCTGTTCCAGATGGGCTCCAGCACACGGTTGGCCAGCCGACTGCCGAGCACGTTCTGGACGGTCGTCATGGCCAGGAAGTGGTCGACACGGAACACCGCCTGCTCCGGCACGACCTCCGACAGCAGCCGATTCAGCGCCACAGCGCTGTCCAGATCCTCGCCGAACGGCTTCTCCAGCACGATCCGGCTGCCCGGTGTCAGGCCCGCGCCGCGCAGAGCCGCCACCGTGCCAGGGAAGATCGCTGGAGGGAGGGCGAGGTAGACGGCCACGGGACCGTCGCCGGCGATGGCCGCAGCGACGTCGGTGACGTCGGTGGCGTCGGCCCGCAGGTAGCGGGCGGACTCCACGATCGCCTTCCTGGCGTCGGCGGGGGAGGAGAGGTCGTGCCGGCCGAGCTGGTCGGCCGCCCAGCGCCGGAACCCCTCGTCGGTCCAGTCCGCCCGGTCCACGCAGGTCAGCTGGAAGCCGTCGTCCAGGTGCCCGGCTGTCCGCAGGGCAGCCAGCGCCGGGAGCAGGTAGCGCGCGTTGAGGTCGCCGGTGGCGCCGAAGATGACGAGCCTGTTGATCACGTCATCATCCCTTCCTTCGCTCGTGCGAGGCGGACGCCGGCGGCGATGACGCCGATGTGGCTGAACGCCTGGGGGAAGTTCCCCATGAAGGTGCCCGTCGACGGGTCGATCTGCTCCGGCAGCAGCCCGAGCGGGCCGGCCCGGGCGCACAGTGACGCGTAGAGTTCCTCGGCCTGTTCGACACGGCCTTGCAGGACGAGGTTCTCGACCAGCCAGAAGCTGCACAGCACGAAGGCGCCCTCGTCGCCGGGCAGACCGTCGGGCGAGTTGTCGTGCAGGTAGCGGTAGAGCAGTCCGTCGCCGGCGGACAGACGCTCGGCGATGGCCGCGGTGGTGGCCGCCATCCGCGGGTGGTCGGCCGGGATGACCCTTCGCAGCGGGAGCGCGAGCAGGCTGGCGTCCAGCCCGCCGCTGCCGTCGAGGTGTTCGCCCAGGGACCGCACGTCCTCGTTCCAGGACTGGTCCAGGATGAGCTGACGCAGCTTGCCGGCCGTGGCGCGCCACGTCGTGACCTGGCCGGGCAGGCCGAGCCGCTCGCCGATCGACGCGGCCCGGTCCAGGGCCACTTGGCACATCCCGGCCGAGTAGGTGAAGACGCGGCCCGCGCTGCGTACCTCCCAGATGCCCTGGTCCGGCTGCCGCCACGCACTCACAGCGGCGTCGGCCAGCTCCGCCAGGCCGGTCCACAGCGCGGGCTGGATCTCACCCCCGGAGCGCAGCCACTGGTCGGCGCAGTCCAGCACCTCGCCGTAAACGTCGTGCTGGCGTTGATCAGCCGCGCCGTTACCCCATCGCACCGGAGCGGAACGCCGGTAGCCTTCCAGGTCGGCGTCCTGGATCTCCTCAGGTACGGGATCGCCGCAGAGGCTGTACATGATCCGCGGCCGGCGGCTCTGTTCGAAGGCGTCGAGGACCCAGCCGAGGAAGGCGTCGGCCTCGCCGTCGAAGCCGATGCGGCGCAGTGCGAACACGGCGAAGGCGGCATCCCGGATCCAGGTGTAGCGGTAGTCCCAGTTGCGTACGCCACCGATCGGCGCGGGCAACGAGGACGTGGGGGCGGCGACCAGCGAGCCGTTGACCCAGTCGTCGCACAGCTTGAGCGTGATCGCGGCGCGGCGGACCAGCGGCTCCTCCGGCCCGCTGTAGCGGCAGTTCCTCATCCACCGGCGCCACGCCTCGGCGGTCTCTCGCAGCATCGCCTCGGGGTCGAAGCGGTGGTGGCGGTGAATACGACCCCAGGACAGCACGAGATCAAGGCGATCGCCCTGTTCCAGGTCGTGGACGGTGTGCAGGCCGGTCAGGGGACGGTTGGAACGCAGATGCAGGCGCAGGTCCGGCCGCCGGGACGCCTGTACCTCCAGGCCGCTGCCCAGAAGCCGGGTCTGTGCGCCACCACGGGGCCGCAGCTCCGCCGACACGCGGACGGTCCCGTCCAGGACCTGGACGGAACGGACGAGCTCAGCCCGGCTCGCGCCCGCGTCGTCGCTGAGATCCGCGCCGGCACGCAGCGCCAGCGCGTCGGTGATCCGCACCGAACCGCTCGGGCCACGCAACTCGGTCACCAGCACCGCGGTGTCAGGTTCGTAGCGCTGCCGGGCCTCCCGCAGATCCTCCACCGTCAGCGTGAAGTGCCCACCTCGTGCGTGATCGAGCAGGCCGCACAGCAGTGGTTCGCTGTCGAAGCGGGGCAGGCAGAGCCACCGGATCGAGCCGTCCAGGCCGACCAGCGCCGTGGTCGTGCCGTCCCCGATGAGGCCGAGATCCTCCAGCGGCAGGTAGCCCTCCCGCCGGCGGATCGGGCGGAACGATGGATCGGGATCGAGCATGCCAGGTTCCTCTTTCGTCGTACGACGCGCCGTCGGAGGGCACCGCTGCTTGCGAGGGCGAAACGCCGCCCGGTCGCGGTCCTAGAAGGTGATCAGCACCTTCACGACATCCTCGAGTTTCTTGTCCGATACCTCGAAGGCCCGCTCCATCTCCTCGAAATCAAACGAATGGGTCGTCATGTGGGTTGGGTCGAGCCGTTTCGTCTGGAGGATTCGCAGCAGTCGCTCCATGCGCAGCCGGCCGCCTGGGCACAAGCCCGTCGTGATCGTCTTTTCGGCCATGCCGACTCCCCATTCGACACGGGGGATGCGCACGAATTCGCCTTCACCGTAATAGCCGGTGTTGGACACCGTCCCGCCGGGCTTGGTGACTTTGATCGCGGTCTGGAAGGTCGCGTCCGCGCCGAGGGCCTCGATGGCGGTGTCCACGCCCTGGCCCTGCGTCAGTTCGAGGATCCGCTCGACGACATCCTCTTGGGTGAAGTCCACGACTGCGTCCGCCCCGTAGGTTTGCGCGAGCTTCTTGCGGCGGGGGACCGATTCGACCCCGATGACGAGGCCGGCGCCGCAGAGCCTGGCTCCCGCGGTCGCCATGAGCCCGACCGGGCCCTGAGCGAGAACGGCCACCGTCCCGCCCAGCGGCAGATGGCCGTTCTCGACGCCCATGAATCCGGTCGAGAGCATGTCGGCGCAGTAGACCGCCATCTCGTCGGAAACCTCTCCGGGTATCTTCGCCATGTTGGCGTCGGCCTCGTTGACGTGGAAATACTCGGCGAAGACCCCGTCCTTGGAGTTGGCGAACTTGAACCCGCCGAGCGGTCCGCCGGACTGTGACGGATGCCCGTTCTGAGCGGCGAGATCGCCCCAGTCAGGGGTGATGGCGCCGACCAGGACACGATCGCCGGGCCGGAAGGTCCGCACCTCCTCTCCGACCTCGTGCACCACGCCGACCGCCTCGTGGCCGAGCGTCAGGTTCTCGCGGGGCCCGATGCCGCCCTTGACCGTGTGGGAATCCGACGTGCAGATCAGGGCGGTGGTCGTCCGTACGACGGCGTCCAGCGGGCCGGGCCGCGGTATGGGCTTGTCCATGAAGCCGACGCGTCCGATCTCCTTCATCACGAACGCCTTCATGGTTCCCCCGGTTCGTCCTGTCATGATCACTCCCCGAACGCCGCCGGCATCGTCCTGACACCCCGGCGACATGGCTGATATCTGGCCTTCCCCTGCCAGGGGGGCGGAAGCGGGGCTCCAGCAAGGACTAGTCCTTATGTGGACAAAAGACCCATGACGGACGGATCGCGCAAGGGTGCCCACGATCTCGCGGCGTACGGCCCCTGATCGGTGCCGCCGACCCTCCTTAAGTCGCTGATTTCCGGACTTTGGTCGCCGATCGGGGCATGCGCCGGACAACGCGCCTCGGCTGGCGGTATCTACAGATGACGTGAAAGCCGGTAAAGACCCAGAGGCCACCGTCGTCGCCGATTCCGCCCTGATCGTGATGCTGGTCTGCGTCGCCGGTGGCGCCGTCCTCGGCTGGGTGGTGAAGCTGCTCGCGCGATGGCTGGTGTCCCTGCCCTGGGCGCCGTTCCAGGGCCCGGCCAAGCTGCTCAACTCGTTCCCGGAACCGGGGCTCACCGTCGGCGTCGTCGCCGTGGGCGCCCTGGCGGGCCTGCTGCTGGGCCTCACCGCCCTGCACGAATCCCTGACGGTCACCGTCTCCGACACCCAGGTGACGCTCTCCACCAGGGACGAGACCCAGGTGGTCGAGCGGGGTGACATCGCCCTGGCGTTCAAGGACGGCAAGCAACTCGTCCTGCTCGGCCACCACGGCGGGGAGGCCGCGAGGGAAGAGACCGACCTGAGCGCGAAACGCCTGTCCAGGGCCTTCACCAAGCACGGGTACGGCTGGGCGGACGCGGACCCGCACGACGACGCCTACCGGCTCTGGGTGCCCGGCGCCTCTGGCCTCCCCGACGGGGCGAACGCCGTCCTCGCCGCCCGGGCCAAGGCGCTGAAGGCGGACAAGGGCGGCGACGCCCGGGAGCTGCGCAAGGAACTGGCCAGATTCGGCGTCGTCGTGAGAGACAGGGACAAACGACAGTATTGGCGCATGTGATCTCCGACCGATGGGCGGCACCTGGGCCGCGGAACTCCTAGGGCGCCGGCGCGGTCGTGCGGGTGCCGGGGGTGCCAGCGGTGCCGGGGGCGGAGGTGCCGGAGGTGCCGGAGGTGCCGGGGGTGCGGGATGCCGGGTGTGAGGGTGCCGGGGGTGTCGTGGGCAGGCGCCGGATTCAGCGGTCGATTGCGGAAAGAACCTTTCCGCAGTGCCGTCTAGCTTGGGCTTCATGACGCACGACGTGACCGGCATCCGGCCCTTCCGCATCGAGATCCCGCAGGGCGACCTGGACGACCTGCGCGACCGGCTGGCCCGCACCCGCTGGCCCAGCCGCCTGCCGGGCGCCGAGTGGAGCCGCGGGGTGCCCGTGCCGTACCTCAAGGACCTGGTGGAGTGCTGGGCGGGGGAATACGACTGGCGCGCCCAGGAAGCGAAGCTGAACCGGTTCCCGCAGTTCACCACCGAGATCGACGGGCAGACCGTTCACTTCTTCCACGTCCGGTCCGCCGACCCTGACGCGCTCCCGCTGCTCATCACGCACAGCTGGCCGAACTCGATCGCCGAGTTCACGAACCTCCTCGGCCCACTGTCGGAGACCTTCCACGTGGTGGCCCCCTCGCTGCCCGGGTTCGGGTTCTCCCCGTTCCCCGAGCCCGCGGACGAGCGGCCCTGGAGCATCGAGCGGGTCGCCCGCACGTGGGCGGAGCTGATGAGCAGGCTGGGCTACGAGCGCTACGGCGTCCACGGCAACGACGCGGGCGCGCTGGTCTCGCCGCAGCTCGGCGCGCTGGCCCCGGAGCGGGTGGTCGGGGTGCACATCACCGGCGGCGTCGGCATGCCGACCGGCGACCCGGCCGAACTCGAGGGGCTGTCGGAGGAGGAGCGGGCCAGCGTGGAATGGCTGGCCGGCATGCTGAGCGGCGCGGGAGGCAGCGGCTACGCGCCTTACCTGGCCGCGCGGCCGCAGACGCTCAGCTTCGGCTGGGCGGACTCGCCGGTCGCCCAGCTGGCCTACCTGGTGGAGAGGTTCAAGGAGTTCGACGGCTGGCCCGACGGGGCGGCGCCCCGGGAGCCCATCGACCGCGACCTGGTGCTCACCAACGCGAGCCTGTACTGGCTGACGGGCACCGGCGGGTCGTCGTCGTGGACCTACTACGAGGGCGCGGCGGGCATGCCGATCGACCAGAACGTGGTGCCGACGGGCGTCTCCCACGGCGGCCCGTCGGCCTTCCGCCGGATCGCCGAGCGCGGGAACGACATCGTGCACTGGGAGGACCACGAGCACCCCAGTCACATGCTGGCGATGGCGGCCCCCGATCCGCTGGCGGCCGACATCCGGACGTTCTTCGCGGGCCTCGACGGGCACGTGGCCTAGCCCGGCCGTACGGTCGGCCGCCCTCGGGGCGCCCATTGACGCAACCAGTCGATTGCTATAGTGTCGCAACTGTTCGGTTGCTACTTGTGGGAGGGTCTCATGGGTTTTCCTGATCGCATCGAGCGGACCCTGGAGGTCGCTCACCCGCCGAGCAAGGTCTGGGCGGCGCTCACCACGGCCGAGGGTCTCGGCTCCTGGTTCGGCGACGAGGCGACGATCGACCTGAGTCCGGGCGGGCCGGCCCAGCTGAGGTGGGCCGGCGGAGCCACGGTCGACCTGCGCGTGGAACGGGTGGAGGAGCCGACGGTCTTCGGCTTCACCTGGCACATCCACGGGCTGCCCGAGGACGATCCGCGCCGTACCTATGTCGAGTTCACGCTCGAACCGGTCGGCGCGGGCACGCGGCTGACGGTGGTCGAGACCGGTTTCGCCCAGCTGCCCGAGGACGCCTACCGCAAGGCGTACGACTCCAACACCCACGGGTGGGCGAGCGAGCTGGGTGAGCTTGTCGAATACCTCGATGCCGCCTGACGTCGAGGCGGTCGCCGAACAGGTCTTCATCGCCCTGGCCGACCCGAGCCGGCGCGCCATCCTGGCCGCGCTGGCCTCAGGAGGGCCGGCCACGGCCACCGACCTGGCCGATCGGCTGCCGATCACGCGGCAGGCGATCGCCAAGCACCTGGCCCTGCTGGCCGAGGTGGGTCTGGTCACGGCCGAGCCAGGGGAGCGGCGCCGGGTGCGCTACCGGCTTCGCTCCGCGCCGATGCAGGTGGCCCAGCAGTTCCTGGCCGCGCTGGCGCGCGACTGGGACAGCCCGCTGGAGGCGTTGAAGGACCACCTCGACCGGGACGCCGGCGGGCCCGCCACAGCCCCATCCCGCGAAAGGGGACAGCAGGCCTGATCACGGGCTCCGGGTGACGGAGGCCGTTCCCTGGGAAGGTTTCCCTGGCTCGGCTTCTCCATCGACAGCAGCCCGCAGGGCTTGATCACCACCGGCGCGGGCGGCCCGAGAGCCGCGACCGCCCGCGCCTGCCCGCCGAAGAGGCGGCGGCCCGTCAGGGGCGGTGAAAGCGGCTCGCGTGCTCGGCCCGTGAGAGTGGGCCCGAACCAGAAGGAGGAGAGCACGATGAAGACCCCACCGATCGTCACGCCGCAGGAGTGGGAGGCAGCGCGACAGCAGCTGCTCGTGAAGGAGAAGGAGATGACCCGCGCCCGGGACGCGCTGGCCGCGGAGCGGCGGCGGATGCCGTGGCTGGCGGTGGAGAAGGAGTACACCTTCGAAGGGCCCGGGGGCAGGGCGAGCCTGCTCGACCTGTTCGAGGGCCGTCGCCAGCTGATCGTCTACCGCGCCTTCTTCGAGCCCGGCGTGTTCGGCTGGCCCGACCACGCCTGCCGCGGCTGCTCCCTGGTGGCCGACCAGGTCGCCCACCTCGCGCATCTGAACGCCCGCGACACCACGCTCGTCTTCGCCTCGCGCGCGCCGCAGCAGGACATCGAACGGGTGAAGGCGCGGATGGGCTGGACGATGCCCTGGTACACCATGACCGACGCGTTCGACGCCGACTTCGGCGTGGACGAATGGCATGGCACGAACGCGTTCATCCGCGACGGCGACGGCGTGTTCCGTACCTACTTCATCAACAACCGCGGGGACGAGGCGCTGGGCAGCACCTGGAGCTACCTCGACATGACCGCGCTCGGGCGGCAGGAGGAGTGGGAGGACTCACCCGAGGGCTACCCGCAGAGCCGGCCGTACGAGTGGTGGAACTGGCACGACGAGTACGACGACGCAGGGCCGGCGCAGGGATGGCTGGACAAGATCGCCGCGGCCACCGGCACCGGCGACGACGGCAAGGACAACCCCGGTTCCACCGGCCCTGGCTCCACCGACCCCGGTTCCACCGGCTCCCGGCCGCGGCCCAGCGTCGCGAAGGGCGAGGGCACGACGGGATCCAGCGGGTCGGCGGGGTGCTGCTGTCCGGAATGAGCGGCCAGGGCCGGGCGGCGATGTCCCGCTGTCGTCGACCGCTCCGGCGCCGTGGCCGACGCCGAAGAGACCGTGTCGGCGCAGGGGCTACGCCCGGCCGCGCGTCGACCGCCGGTGTGAAGCGACATGACGGTGCGGCCGCCGAAGCCCGCCTTCCGCGGCACCCGAGACGACCTGTTACGTTACGTCTCCTGTGACCGGGTCGGCGGAGGGCTGCCCATGAGGAGACAACACGCGCGCATCCCGTTACCGGACGGCAGCTCGCTGGCCGCGACGGTGGCACTGCCGGAGGGGCCGGCACCGGCGGCCGGATGGCCGGGGGCGGTGGTCGTGCACGAGGCCTACGGCGTCGAACCGGACATGCTGGATGTCGTGGACCTGTTCGCCGCCCATGGGTACGCGGCCGTCCTGCCGGATCTGTACAGCCACGGGAGCAGGATCGGGTGCCTGACCCGGGCCATGCACCAGCTCGCGACCGGCAGGCCGGGCCGTCCGGCCGCCGACATCGACGCGACCCGGCAATGGCTGGCCGGCCACGACGGCGTCGACGGCGACCGGCTCGGTGTGATCGGGTTCTGCATGGGCGGCGGGTTCGCCCTCGCGTACGCGGCGAGCGCGCCGCCCGGTGTGCGTGCCGTGTCGGTGAACTACGGCGTGGTTCCCCGCGACCAGGAACAGCTGCGGTCGGTGTGTCCGGTCGTGGGCTCCTACGGTGGCCGTGACCTGGGCTTCCGGTCGCAGGGCGCGCGGCTGCAGGAGCACATGCGGGCGCTCGGCATCGAGCACGACGTCGAGATCTACCCGAGCGCCGGTCACTCGTTCATGACCGACGGCCATCACCCGGTGGCGAAACTGGCGGCCTTCCCGCTGCGTCACGGCCTCGTCCGCCCGGCGGCCGACGACGCGTGGCAGCGCACCTTCGCCTTCTTCGACACCTACGTCGCCGACCACCGGTAGGACCAGCCGGCCGTACCGAGCGGACAGGCCGGTCCCGCCCGCTCGGTCCTGACGAAGCCGGGTCCTAGCCTCTGACCTGGACCTCGGCCAGGGACAGCGGGTTGGACGGCGAGGCGAGCTGGATCCTGACGTACCTGCCTCTGGTGCCCTCGGGCAGCTTGATCTTGCTCGGCGACCCGGCCTGGGCGCTGACGTGCACGGCGGTCACGCCGGGCGCGGTGCGGGCCTGGTCCAGGTCGTCGGTGGTGAACGGCTGGTCGGAGGCCATCACCCAGAAGTCCTTCAGCCGGTCGGCGCAGCAGTCGAGCCGGTTCCAGATGTCCACGCTGTCGAGCGCGGCCGAGGCGCCGAGATCGACCTGCCACCAGGCCTGCTTCTCCGGCTCGGCGGTGTGCGTCGTCGTTCCGGCGCCCCAGTTGCCGTCGGTGTCGCCGTCGACGGCCCGGGAGGCCGGGGCGTCGTAGCCGGTGCTCTTCTGCGTGGCCGGTTTGCCGAGCGAGAGGTTGGGCCGGTTGACCGTCAGGGGCAGGGTGGTGGTGGTCTCCAAGCGTCCGGTGCGCTGGCGCAGCTCAAGCGGGTACTCCCCGGGAGGGGTTCCCGCCGGGGCACTCACGCTGATCGGCACGGTCACGCTTTCGCCGGGGCCGAGCGGGCGCACGCCGGTCGCCCCGAGCGTGGCCGTCCAGCCCCGCGGCGCGGTGAGGGAGAGCGCGGTGGCAGGGGCGTGCCGCTTGCCGGGGTTGGTGACCGTGAGCTCACCGGTGATCGTCTGATCGGCGGCGATCTCCTTGGCCAGGCTGGAGGAAGTGCGCAGCAGGCTGCGCACGCCCGGCGTCTCGATCTTGAAGACGTAGGCGTGCTTCCCGGTCTGCTCCGGCGTGTCCACCACGACGCGGCCCCGCTCGTCGCGGCTCCACGACAGGGGCGCGCCGGAGCCGAGCATGGTGATGCGGGTGCTGTGGTTCACCGGCAGGTCGGCGCCCAGTGTGAGCTGCTCGCCCGGCCAGGTCAGCGCCGTGGCGTACAGGGTGCCGTCCTTCACCGTGTAGCGGACGTCGTCGGGGCCGCCCTTCTCCTCGGCCCGGTTCCAGTACGTGGTGCCGTAGATCGCCTCGCCGTTGGCCTTGAGCCAGGCCCCGATGTCCAGCAGCCGCTGCCGCTGGATCTCGGGGATCGTGCCGTCGGCCTTCGGGCCGATGTCGAGCAGCAGGTTGCCGTTCTTGCTGACGATGTCCACGAGCGAGTCCACGAGCTGGTCGGAGGTCAGGTGGTCCTCCTCCGGCTCGTTCTGGTTGTAGCCGTAGGAGTGCGCGATGCCGCGGCTGGACTCCCACTTGACCGGGTCGATGTCCGGTTTGACGGTGTACTCAGGGGTCTGGAAGTCCAGCTCGGGGCTGTCGAGGTTGCCGCTCTGAATCTTGCACCGGTTGGCGACCGCGACTTCCTTGCCGCTCTTGACCGCCTTGTTGTAGTAGTCGGCCAGCACCCCCGCGGTGTTCCAGTAGGAGGCCGGCTTCTCCCACTGGCCGTCGCACCAGATGATGTCGGGGTCGTAGCCGTCGATGAGCTCGCGCATCTGCGGGAGCATGTAGTCCTTGACGTAGTCGACCCCGCTCGGCGCTCCGGTGTAGGGAATCGCCGCGCCCGTGTAGGGGTTGGTCGCCGGCCGTCCGGTGTAGGCGGGGTTGTACCACTCGTAGAGCGAGTAGTAGAAGCCGGCCTTCAGCTTGGCCTCGTCCTTGCGCGCCGCGTCGAACAGCTCCTTGGCCAGATCGCGGCCCGGCCCGAGGTCGACGCTGTCACGCCCGCTGACCTTGCTGTCCCACAGGGCCATGCCCTCGTGGTGCTTGGAGGTGAGGACGAAGTACTTGGCGCCGGCGTCCTTGAACAGCTTGATCCAGTCGGCCGCGTCGAACTTCTCCGCCTTCCACTGCCGCAGGAAGGTGTCGTAGTCGAAGTCCTGGCCGTAGGTGGCCTTGTGGTGGGCGTTCGTCGCGCTCCCGCGCGCGTTCATGTAGTTCCAGTACCACTCGGCGTAGCTGCCGCGCGGTCCCCACGCGGGCACCGAGTAGGCGCCCCAGTGGATGAAGATGCCGAACTTGTCGTCATTGAACCATCGGGGCACCGGGTGGCTGTTCAGTGACTCCACCGTGGGCTCGTACGCGGGCGGCGTGTCAGCGGCGACCGGCTGCGTGACGCACATAGGTCCGATGAGAAGGAGGCTGATGGCAGGAGCTAAGCGGAGTTTTCGCCTCATGTGGGGGGCTCCAGACGTTGATTGATCGGATGAAAAGTAACCTCCGTGTTATCGCCTTCACAAGGGGGTCAGGTCAAAACGAGAGTCGTCCCACGACGGGAGGCCCCGGTGCATGACGGCGAGCCCTGGCGGTCGTTGCTCGCGCCGCTGGCGCCGCGAGCGGGCCGTCTGCTCCCTGCGTTCCAGGACCTCGCGCCTTGCAGGCGAGCGGGTCGTGCTCAGCGGCGGGCGCAGGCTCGCCCCGGGACGGATCAGCCGTCAGGGCGCCACCCTGGTCGCCGACATCGGCAAGGGCCTCGCCCTCGACGAACTCTTCCTGGACGTCAAGCGGCCGGCGCCGGCTTGGTTACCGAACGCCCAAAGTCGCGGTGCGGTCGCTTGGGCGCCGGAGCCGGTTACCGCCCTGGTGGTGAATGCGGTCGGGCTGATGGTCCTGCCGGAGGTGATGAGTTCGGGCGGTCTGCGGAGGGTGTCGCCCACCGCGGCGGGACGTCATTTCGCGGTTGCATGAGTGCATCGCCGGGTCGCTTGACGATGATCGCCAGGGCGTATCCGATCGGTTGATCTGCGGCCCAGGCGATGAGGGCATGGAGGTCTCACGCGCCAGGTGAGCTTTCCAGGGGGCTCCCTGGTGCTGAGCAGCCGTCGCAGGACCGTGGTAGACGCCCTGCGTGCACAGGCCCAAGATCGTGCTGACATCCGCCAGACCCCCGCCTTCAACGCTCTCTAGCCATAGGGTCCGGGATCGCCGCAGGTCAGAGGCTTCATTGCTACCGGGACCCCAAGAGGCCTGCCTGTATCCGGCCGTCCGCGATCTTTGCCCGACGGCGACCAGTCCCCCGCCGGCGGCCAGTTCATGACCACCAGCGGGGACACGCACCCGCCTTCGACAAGGATGAAAAGGGTTTGCTCACGAAAAACCTTTGGATCGACTCCACCTAAGGCTTTTTTTCCAGGCTTCGTTGACAAACATGACAACGTCACCGTCACTCGATATGGAGCACTTCTCCCAGCCGTCGAAGCCTTCGGTAAGGTGCGTATCCCACTTTTCGAGTGTGCTCGCGCCGACTATGGCAACGGACTCCTGCGGGGGTTCGCCGTCAAAACAATAGGTTCCCCAGTTGGCAACAGCCGCAACCGTTCCCGCCTTGGCCTCCAATTCGATGCCCTGACACGGGTGTTCCTTCGTTCGATAAAGCAAGACGGGCCTGGTCCATCCGCCATCTGTTGGATCGAAGTGTTGCTCCATGAGACCCTTGTCGGCGGCATAAAACATCGCCACCCGCCGACCGTCGGCGAGCTCTGTCTGTGCGTTATAAGAGCTGGCATCTGTGTCGCTCCAGTCGCTCTTCTGCAATTCGAAGGAGTAGGCCGAGCGCTTCGCACGAGGCGCGGTGATCGTGGGCTGAGGAGACATGCCTCCAGTCCTGGCGCCCGGGGACGTAGGGGAGCCGCTTGCGACGACGAGGTCCCGCTGTCCGCAGCCCGCCGCGACAGCGATTACCGCGGCAACGCTCAAGGGGGCCATGCCTCTCATGAATTCATGCATTCCATCTCCATGCCCGCTGTGAGGCCACGCCTGTCTTGGACAACGGTTCGACAAGGCCATAAACCTACCGTCATTGGGCGCATAACATCATGCCCAAGCATGAGGGAACGGATGCCGCCGCCCTGGCCCTCCTGGCGCGAGTGTTGGCTCCGACCGCCGCTCGCCGCCTCTTCCAGTGGTACCTGTCACCCCCACGAGGCAGGATTCATATCCCAGGTTGCCTCTTGGGTGAGTAACGGCATCGCCGGGCTGTTCACCGCGGAGCCGCAGGGCGAGGTGCGTCCCGGCGGGCAGCAGGTCAACCTGCCCGGTAGCCGAGCGTCCGCTTCCACCGCGGCGGCGAAACAGCCGCCGCCGGGCAAGCGTGTCAGGGACCCTCACCGGGATGGTCAACGCCTGGTATGCCACCGTCGATGCGCCGATGCACGGCTACGACCGGAGAGGCCGTCGAACCAACATCGGCGACTACAACGACCGCGGTGCCGTCACGAACGCGCTCGCTTCGCTGGGCTGTTGCCGATTCTCCACGAACTGGCCGGCAGATGGCCTGCCCTTGCCTGTCAAATGGTTGACCATGCCGGATTCCATTCATACCGTCCGATTCATGACCTCTGCTGCCGATGGCCAGCGCGAGGCGATCCTGCAGATTGCGACCCGCATGTTCGCGGCTCTCGGATATGACGGGACTTCCCTTCAGCAGATAGCGGAGGCCGCCGGATTCGACGTCGCCAAGGTGACCTCCCTGTTGGGGAGCAAGCGGGACCTCTACCTGACCATCATGGAACGTGCCCACGAGGCTGATCGCGCTGCGATCGAGGCGGTCATGGCCCGATTCACTCCGCTGTCCCCCGCCGACGCCCCCAAGATGATCCATGCGCTGGCCGACAGCTATCTGGACTTCTGCCAAGCCAACCCGCAGATCCCCGCACTCTGGGCGCACCGCAGCCTCTTCGACGCCCAGGACGTCACCGACCTCGAGCGTCGCTACGTCTGGCCGCTGCACGCCCAGATCCACAAGAGCATCCAGCCCGCCCTCGAGGCAGGACACATCGACGACGCTCCCGACTTCAGATACGTCCTCTGGACGATGGTCTGGTGCGTCGAAGGCTTCTGCTGCGGCGACGTACTCGACGACGAGGGCAACCGCCTCGGCCCCGATGATCGGAAAGCCTCCATCGACTTCCGCAGGTACCTCCACCTCCTGCTCGACCGTCTGCTCATCCCGCCGCAGAAGACCCCCTGACGCAGGCCGAAGCTGGAGACCATTCAAGGACGCGGTCCACTGCGGGGCATGATGAGTCGATGCGACGTCCGGTTCAGCAAGCAAGCCGATCGGCGCGTGCGGCGAGCCTCTCCAAGACGATGACGGCGTACATCGTGCTCAAGCAGGTATGCCAGCCGACATGGTCGAGGTCACCCCGCGAGGACGTCCGGTACGCGGCGCAGGGCCGAGCCTCGATCGCGAACCTGCGCTCGGGAGACCGCTCCACAGTCGAGGACCTGCCGTACGCGATGCTGCTCGCCTCCAGCGCGGATGCCGACCACGCGCTGGCCCGCACGTACGGCTCCGGGATCGGCGGGTTCGCGGCGAAGGTGAACGTCATCGTGGGGCGTCATCGCAGTCCGTGAACCGCTTGGTGCTTTCTGGCCGGACCGGCGTGTCAGGCGAGCCGGAGGCCGGCCGGTCGGGTCATCGACGCGATCAGGGCCTGGACGAGGCGCATGATCAGCGCCTCCAGGAGCATGAAGGCGGCCTTGGCAAGCAGGGAAGCCAAGAAATCAGACACTTGCTACCTCACATGGAGAAAGACACTGTTATAGGCATATTTCGCTATAAATTTCCGTGTTCGGGTGTCGTTCGGATGACGGTCAGGTGAACTGTCCAGAACGTTTCCGCCCCAGGCTTTCGATCACCGTGGCCAGCAGCACCGCGAGCGCCGCGCACCCGAGCCCGATGCCCCAGCCGAGCGGCCCGACCGGCCGGTTCCCGAAGAACTGGCTGAGGCCGGGGACTGAGACGATCACACCCAGCGCCGCCAGCGACGACACCGAGGCCAGCACCACCACCCGGTCTCTGCTGCCCAGCGCCAGCGTCTGCAGCAACTGGGCGCCGACCAGGGCCACCAGCCCGACCGTGTCCGCGCGGCCACGGGTGCCGGTCATGCGGGCGAGGATCCAGGCCGCGGTCGCCGCCGCGGCCGTGGTGGCCGCGCGCAGGTAGATGTCCCGCGTCAGCGCGGCGCCGAGCGACGCCTCGGGCCCCTCCGCCAGCAGCGCCTCCGGACTGGCGGCGCCGGGCGGCCGGACGGCCACCGCCATCGCCGGCAGCATGTCGGTGAGCAGGTTGACCAGCAGCAACTGGCGGGCGTTCAGCGCGCTGCGCCTGGTGAGCAGGCTCGAGCCGAGGGTGAAAGCGATCTCTCCGATGTTGCCGCCGAGCAGGATGCCCAGCGCGTCGCGGACGGAGCCCCACATGGCCCTGCCCTCGACGATCGCGTCGATGATCGTCTCGATCCGGTCGTCGATCACGACGATGTCGGCGGCGGCCCTGGCGGCGGGAGTCGCACGGGGTCCGAGGGCGACACCGACGTCGGCGAGCCGGATGGCCGGCACGTCGTTGGCGCCGTCGCCGGTGACGGCCACCACCCTTCCCGCCCGGCGCAGGCTGGTCACGATCCGCGCCTTGTGCTCGGGGGTGACCCGGGCGAAGACCGCCACGTCCGGCAGCGCCGCGCCCAGGGCCGCGTCGTCCAGGCCGTCGAGCTCGGGGCCGGTCAGGACGCGCCCGCCGTTCAGGGCGTTGATCTCGGCGGCGATCGCCTCGGCCGTGCTGGGATGGTCACCGGTGATCATGACCACGCGGACGCCCGCCCGCATCAGTCCTTCCACGCTGCGCTTGGCCGTCGGCCGCACGGGGTCGGCCAGACCGAGGAAACCCAGGAAGGAAAGGCGTTCGATGCGGGACTCGTCGAGGTCGGCGCGGCTGGAGGCCGGCCGTTCGGCGACCGCGAGCACGCGGTAGCCCTGCAGCGCGAGCCGGTCCACCTCCTTCTCCAGCGCCCGCCTGGCCGCCGGGTCCAACGGGACCCGCCGGCCCCCGCGGACGAGGTCGGCACAGCGGGTGAGCACGACCTCGGGAGCGCCTTTGACGCTCAGCAGATGACCGGACTCCGACAGGCCGAGGACCGCGTGGTAGCCGCGCCCCGGTTCGAAGGGCAGTTCGTCGACCCGCTCCCAGCGCGCCAGCCCGTTCCGCGCGGTGACCCCCAGCCGGGCGGCCCCCTCGACCACGGCCCGGTCCGTGGGATGGGGAATGGCCCGCCCGCCGCCGAACCGCGGTCCCGCGCGCAGCGCCGCGGCGACGATCTCCCTCAGCGCCGGCGTCGCCGCCTCCAGTGCCTCCTCGGACCACCCGTTCGACACCCTGCGCAGGCTGATGTGCCCCTCGGTCAGGGTTCCCGTCTTGTCGAAGCAGAGCACGTCGACCCGGCCCAGCGCCTCGATCGTCGACGGGTTGCGGACGAGCGTGTTGCGCGCCGACAGCCGCTTGGCCGAGGCCAGCTCGGCCACGGTGGCGACGAACGGCAGCCCCTCGGGGACCGCGGCCACCATCATGCTCACCGCGGGCGCCACCGCCTGCGCCAGCCGCGAGCCGCGGACCATCTCGACGACCATCAGGACCACCCCGGAGCCGACCGCGGCGGGCAGGATCCTGCTGCTCAGCTCGCGAAGCCGCAGCTCCACCCCGCTGTCCGGCGGCCGCTCGCGGGCCAGTCTGGCGGTCCTGCCCGCCTCGGTCGCCTCGCCGGTGGCCACGACCACGGCGAGGCCATGGCCGGCCGCGACGGTCGTCCCCTGGTACACCATCGAGGCACGGTCCGCGACGGCGCGCGCCGCGGTCGGCGCCGCCGTCTTGGCGACGAGCTGCGATTCGCCGGTGAGGACCGACTCGTCCAGCTCGAGGCCGGTCTCCTGGATGAGCCTGCAGTCGGCGGGTACGGCGTCGCCGGCCCGCAGCTCGATCACGTCCCCCGGCACCAGGTCGTCGGCGACGCCCGTCATGCCGCCGCCGGGCCGGCGCAGCCGTACCCGCACGGCGGTGGCCTCGGTGAGGCGGCGCAGCGCCCGGTCGGCGCCCTGCCGCTGGGCGCCGCCGATGAGCGCGTCGACGACCATCACGCCGCCGATGAGCACGCTGTCCAGCGCCGAGCCGACGACGGCCGACAGGCCGGCGCCCGCGGCCAGGACCGGAGTCAGCGGGTTGGCCAGCTCGTGCAGCGACGCGCCCACCAGGGACGTCGGGCCGGCCGCCTGCCGTCGCGGCGCCTTCCGGCGGCGCCGGGCCGCCTCCGCCTCGGTCAGGCCGCCGGGCGAGGTGCGCAGCCGGGCCAGCACGTCGCGCACCGCCATGGCGTGCCAGGGCGTGTGGTCGGCCTGGATCGGCGGCAGCCGGCGCTCCATGTGACGTCCCGCCCACTCCCCGACGACCAGCGCGGCCAGGGAGGTACAGTCGCGCACCAGGTGGGCCTGCCGGACGGCGACCGGCTGCGGCACCAGGAACGCCAGTCCCGCCCCCGCGACGGCTCCCGCGGCGGCCACCCGCACGCTTCGCGTGCTCGCCTTCCTGGCGTACGGCAGGCACTGGAGCAGCAGGTGCACCCCGTCGAGCTCGCCGATCACGTCCGCGTCCCAGGGGACCCGCCGCGGCCGTCCGAGCACCCCGATGCCCAGGTCGGCCTGGCTCAGGCCGCGGCGCGCGCGCTGGGACACCACGGCCACGGCGTGCCCCTCGAGCTGGAGCGCGCGGACCGAGGCGGCCAGCCGGGACCCGCCGGCGACGGTCCGCTCCACACCGAGCCGGCGGGCGAAGCCCGTGTCCCCGCCCGCCAGGACCACCTCGCAGACGCCGTCCGGCGCCGCGACCACGGCTTCGGCCAGCGGGTGCAACTCCCTGGCCAGGCCGACCAGGGCCCGCGGGACCTCACGCTCGGCCACCACGACGGCCCGGATCCCCTGCTCGCGCCACTCAGCCAGGCGGGCGGGCCCGACGGCCGCCGCGACCGGCCCCTCCGCCTCCTCGTACGGCACGGCGGTCCACCCGTCGTGCTCGCACCTGGCCGCGGGATCGGTCAGGTCGAGCAGGGTGTAGAGCCTGGCGTGCAGGTCGTCCGTGTCCACGTCCTGGGCGAGCGGGACGACGCTGTCGACCGTCCAGGCGCCGGAGGCGAGCACGTCGGCGTCCAGGACGACCGTGTCGATGCGATCCATGCGGTGCAGCGCGTGGCGATCCAGCACGATCGTGTCGCGTCCCGCCAGGGCACGCAGGGCGGCGCTGGTGAAGGCGTCCCTGCCGAGGCGCGCGGCCTTGGGCGCCCCGGTGATGAGCACGGACAGTCCCCGCTGGTGGTCCTGGCTGATGGCCGTGGTCACGCTGTGCGCCACCACCGAGGCCGCGCTGGCCGCGTCGGCGTAGCGCTCGACGGGCCCGTGGGGGAGCGGAACCGGGCGGGCGGTCGCCGCTGTCCTGAGATGGCGGTAGGCGCCCTGCTCGGCGGCGAACCCCTCCTCGCGCAGCGCCCAGGCCCGAAGCCCGGCCCGCGCGTCGACGTAGCGGCCCGCCGCGGCGACGGCGTCGACCAGCAGCGACAGGGGCCGCCCGGCCAGCGTCTGGGAGACGACCCTGGTCGCGGTCAGCACCGTGTCCACGGCGTGCTTGCCGAGGCGCTGCTCCAGCTCGTGGCGGATCCGCGGGGTGTCCTCGGCCAGCGCCAGGAAGGGCGGCACCGCCGCGTGCAGCCTCGGCAGGCGCGCGGCCTGGCCGGCCAGCGCCACTCCGGCTCCGACGAGGTGCAGGCCGAGGCTGACCGCGGCGCGGGCCTGCTGTTCGACGCCGTCGAGCACGCGGGTGGCCGCCGGCCCCTCCTCCGCGCTGTCGTCAGCGCTCTCATCCACGCTGCCGTCCGCACTGCCGTCCACGCTGCCGTCCACGCTGCCGTCCGCACTGCCGTCCGCCGTCTTGTCCGCGGTCGTGCCAGGGGTCCGCCCGTCCGTGTCGAGCTCTTCCACCAGCGCCAGGAGCTTGTCCATGTCGACCGTGGTGATGTCGCACCCGACGAACACGCAGCCGAGCGCCCCGTTCACCTCGGCGCGCCCGGCGCCCACCGCGCGCAGCCGCTCCTCGAGGGCGCGCGCGAACCGCTCGCTTCCCGGCCCGCCGACGCGCCGCAACTCGATGCGGACCCCGCCCGCGCACGGCTGTACCCGGCGAGGTCGTGGAATGAAGCCGCGCACCGGTTCGGGGACCAGGTCGAGCAGCGTGTCAACCGAGGGCAGGCCGAGCCATGCCATACACCCTCCCGGCAACGGTTCGTCGAGCCGCGAGAGCGCGCGGCTCGCTGGGATCACGGGGCAACGGAGCTCACCCCGGATGTGCGCGAGCGGGGAGTGCCGGGATGACGGCCATCGGTTCCTCCTCCCCCTCCCCGGCGCGGGGCCGGGGGCGAGCACACGCCGTGATGCTCCACATCTCCCTTTCGCTTACATACCTACCCATTCCAGTCATAGGTGACGTACAGCACGTTTGGTTGCTTCAAGCCGGCTCCAGGAGCTCCTTCTGCCTCGCCCCCTGGGCGGCCTGCGCAGGCCCAGCCCGTGGTCCTTGTGTCGACCTGCCGGTGAGCGGGTGGCCAACCGTGGCGCGCCGCGCGCCGTATGGGCGAGCGGGTGACGGGTAGGCGCCGTCGCATGGCTCGAATCGCTTCGGAAACACTGATCGAGAGGCTGGCCGAGTGGGGCGTCGACACCGTCTTCGGCCTGCCGGGCGACGGCATCAACGGGCTGATGGAGGGGCTGCGGCGGCACCAGGACAAGGTGCGCTTCGTCCTCGTCCACCATGAGGAGGCCGCCGCGTTCATGGCCGCCGGGTACGCCAAGGCCACCGGCAGGATCGGCGTGTGCCTGGCCACCTCGGGCCCCGGCGGGCTGCACCTGCTCAACGGCCTCTACGACGCCAAGCTCGACCACGCGCCCGTGCTGGCCATCACCGGCATGCAGGAGACGACCGTGCTGGGCACCGGCTACCAGCAGGAGGTCCACCTCGACAAGGCGTTCGGCGACGTCGCCGAGTACAACATGGTCATCTACCACCCGGCGCAGCTGCCGGCCCTGGTGGACATCGCCGTCAGGACCGCCTACGCCAGGCGGGGGGTGGCCCACCTGTCGGTTCCCAACGACATCCAGGTCGCCGACGCCGCCGCCGATCCGTGGAAGCACGTCGGCCCCGTACGCCCACCCAGGACCGCGCCGTGTTACCTGCCCGCCCCCGGCGTCCCGAGGCGGGAGGACCTGGAGCGGGCCGCGCAGGTGCTCAACGCGGCCGAGCGCCCTGCCCTGCTGGTGGGAGCCGGCGCGCTGCACGCCAGGCAGGAGGTGCTGGCCGTCGCCGAGACGCTGGCGGCGCCGGTGATCAAGACGCTCGTCGGCAAGGCGGTCGTCCCGGACGACTCCCCGTACACCACCGGCGGGCTCGGCCTGCTGGGCACCCGGCCGAGCGAGGAACTGGTGGAGGACGTGGACGTGCTGTTCATGATCGGCACGAACTTCCCGTACACCAAGCACCTCCCCGAGCCCGGCACGGCCAGGTTCGTGCAACTGGAGGTCGATCCGGCCCGCGCGGGCACCAGGGTGCCCACGGACGTGCCCATGGTCGGCGACGCCAAGGAAGGCCTCAGCGCGCTGCTGCCGCTCCTGGAGCGGCGCACCGACCTCCGTCACCTGGTGAAGTACCAGGAGAAGATGGACAAGTGGCGCCGCGAACTGCGCGCGCTGGAGAACCCGGAGCGCGACCCGATCGCGCCGCAGTACCTGGTGTCCGTCCTCGACGAGCTGGCCGCCGACGACGCGATCCTCGCCTGCGACAGCGGCACCGTCGCCACGTGGGCCGCCCGGCACTGGACGATCCGCGGCGACCGGCGGTTCTACCTGTCCGGCAACCTCGCCACGATGGCGCCCGGCCTGCCGTACGCCCTCGCCATGCAGCACGCCTTCCCCGGCCGCCAGGTGATCGCGTACGTGGGGGACGGCGGCTTCGCCATGCTCATGGCCGAGTTCCTCACCGCCGCCCAGCACGGGCTGCCGGTCAAGGTGATGATCAACAACAACAACGCGCTGGGCCAGATCCTGTGGGAGCAGATGGTGCTCGGCTATCCCGAGCACGGCGTGCGCTACGCCGAGCCCTGGGCCGACTACTCCTCCTGGGCGACGGCCTGCCACGGGTTCGGCGCCAAGGTCACCAGGCCGGGCGACCTGCGCGGCGCCGTCGAGCGGGCCCTCGCCCATGACGGTCCCGCGCTGGTCGACGTCGACGTCGATCCGAACGAGCCGCCCATGCCGGGCAAGGTGAGCTACCAGCAGGCCGTGAAGTTCGCCCAGGCGTTCGTCAAGGGCCAGCCGCATCGTGCGGCCATCGCCACCACGCTGTTCAAGGACCGCATCCAGAAGCTGGGCGACTGAGCCCGCTCGCCGCCCTGGCCGCTGGGCGGCTACCGCACGCGAAGGGGAGGGCCGGCTGCCCGATTCGGGTACCGGGATACGGGTTTCTCCCCTCGCCGGTCGTGCCGCCCGCGTCGCATGCTCGCCCGTGGACATGTCGTGCCAGGCATGCCGTACGCGCATCCAGCGGAGAACCGGGGGCGAACCATGTCGTACCGTCAGCGGAAACGGCCACCAGCGCGCACGCGGGACGGCGCCGCGTGAAACCGACGTCCCACACCGAGGTCCAGGCCCTCGCCGACGCGCTGACCCTGCGCGCCGGGCCGGCCGACGACGCGCCTGCCGCCTTCTGGATCCTGTCGTCCAGGCCCACCGCGGTGCCGATCGCCCGGCATCTCACCCGCGTCCGGCTGCACCTGTGGCGGCTCCCGGAGCTGGTGGAGGCCGCCGAGCTCCTGGTCAGCGAGCTCGTGACCAACGCCGTACGGCACGCCGGCGGCCATGTCCGGCTCACCCTGACGGTCGACGACGGCCTCATGCGATGCGAGGTCGAGGACGGCGGGCCGCTTCTCCTTCCCGCGGAGGGCTGGTACGGGCGCGCCCTCCTCGATGCGCTGGCCTGCTGCTGGGGGACCGGCCGTACGGACTCGGGGGAGGTCGTCTGGTTCGAGATCCCCACCGCGGACCGGACCCGGACGGAACCGGTCCGGGGATGACCGTGGCGCGGACAACGTCATGAATTGACCATAAATCCGGACATAAGGTATACAAATGGCAATACCCCTCCGCGGGGAGGGCCTCCTGTCTCAGCGTGCCTCCGAGTGGTCGCCGGCCCCCTCCCGATCCGCGCGCTGAGCCTTCGTTCCGGCCCTCCAGGAGGAACCTCCCCGATTCCGCCCGCCTCCGCCATCCCACCGGAAAGTCGCGCCATGAGCCACGACAGCAGCAGCGCACACGCCGTCTTCCAGTTCGACCTCACCGCGGACGAGACCCGCCGACGGGCCGCGGTCATGGCGGCGCTGGGAGCGAACTGGGACCCCCTGGCGGTGATGCGCGGGGAGGAGGAGGCGTACGCGCTCCTCTACTCGGGCCTCGACCGGCAGCAGCAGGAGACCTACGACATGCTCGTGGCCGCCGAGGTCCTCCCGCGGAAGGCGCCGGGCCGTGTTGCCGATTGACCCCCAGGCCGATCGGGGCCGCCGGGCATGGGTCTCCTGCCCCCGGTGCTTCGACGGCACCGACTGCGGGGACTGCCGCGGCGGACGCACCTGCGGGGTGCACTGGCGCTACCTGCTCGGCAACACCGGCAGCCGGCTGCACCTCCAGTGCCCCGGCTGCACCCACGTGTGGGATCACGAGACCCACTTCGGGGCGAGCGGCACCTCCTGACGGGCCGCCCCCGGCACTACCCCCACCCGCTACGTAGGTACCTACCCATGCCTTACGGGTACCCATACGGGGGTTTATCCCGTCTCGCTCGTGGCGCCGTGCGGTGCAGGCTGGTTCCAGACATGAGCTCAGCCGAACCCGAATGCCATGAGAGGGGTAACGAGCCATGTGCCAGCATCAACCGCCGTGTCCATCGGCGGACGCTCCGCACCACGACGCGGCCCGCCTGGTCGCCTTCCACCCGGAACAGGGCTGGGGGCTGCTGTGCAACGGGGTCGTCATCTTCGACGACTGCGGCGAGCTGCTGCCGGACGGCCGGAGCATCGCCATCGGACCTGTGCACTCCGGACACGCGGCATGAGGCTCATGACCCCCAACCGCTTCCTCGCCTTCGCCGACGGCCTGTTCACCCGCGCCGTGCCGGGCGAGCGGAGGGCCTCCTGGGTGCTGACGGCCACGTCGTCAGCCGTGCCCAGCGCCCGCCGCATGACGCGCGCCCGGCTGGTGCAGTGGGGGCTGCAGAACGAGGCGGCGGTGGCGGACGTGCTGGTGGGCGAGCTGGTGACCAGCGCGCTGCAGGACAGCGCCGACACCGTCAGGGTCACGCTCACCGCCGAGGACGGGCTCCTGCGCTGCGAGATCGTGCACGCCGAGCCCTCGGGACGGCGCGCCGAACGCGAACACCTCCTGCTGGCCCACCTGGCCTGCTGCTGGGGCACCGCCCAGACCGACGAGGGGAAGGTCGTCTGGTTCGAGCTTCCCGCACCGGGACTCATCTGAAGGGAACCGTGACCGTGCGCAAGACCCGGATCCGCAAGACGAGGAGGTCGGCCGACCCCCACGCCCCGGACCTGCGGACACCGTCGGGACGGCCGATGCCCTACTGAGCGACCGGCTGGGTGACCGCACTGCTGGGCGACCGCGCCGCCCGCGTGGCAGGGTGTCAGCCGGACGGCTCGTCGCCGGCCACGTGACCCTGCTCGGCCACCCAGACCGCGACCTGGGCGCGTGAGTGGTAGCCGAGCTTGCTCAGGATGCGTTCGATGTGCCCCTCCGCCGTCCGCTGGGAGATCACCAGGGCGGCGGCGATCTCCTTGTTGGTCAGTCCCTGCGCCACGAGGTGGGCGATCTCCGTCTCCCGCGGCGTCAGCGGCGCCGACTTGGCCGCGGCCGGCTGCTCGTCGCCCTGCTGCGGCCGGTCCTGGCGGAGGGCGTAGGCGAGCGCCTCGTCGTAGGAGAGCCGGGCACCGCGCTTGACGGCGGTCTCGAAGGCCGCGTCGCCGAGGGCCTGGCGCACGCTCTCCACGCATTCGTCGTGATAGTGGGACAGGTGCCCGAACCCCGACAGTGGTGCGCCGATCGCCTGCCAGACGGTCTCGAGGATGCCGAGCAGCTGGGCCGCTCGCCGGTACTGCTTCTCGGCGGTGGCGATCCACGCCAGCACCTCCAGGTTGATTCCCACTCCCAGCGGGTCGTCGAGCGCGCGGTTGAAGACCAGGCTCGTCGCCTCCAGCTCGGTCGCCCGCGCGAGGTCGCCCTGCCGCCAGACCTCCACGCCGAGCGCCATCATCATGTACGCCCGGTGCCAGCCCTCGCTGTGGGCGTCGCAGAGGGCCAGGCACTGGTCGCCCAGCTCGATGGCCCGCGGGGAGTCGCCGCGGAAGGAGTACGCCAGGGACAGCCGGATGAGGGCCAGCGCCGTGCCCACGGGGTCGCCGGCGGCGCGGTGCCCGGCCAGCGCGTCCTCGTAGCGCGTGATGGCGGACTCGGCGTCGCCCTCGTACATGGCGATCATCCCGCAGTAGAGCTCGACGTAGGCCAGGGTCGCGTCCAGCCCCAGCCGCTCGGCGATCGTCCGGCTCTCCTCGAGCATCGCCTTGGCCGCGGGGATGTCGGCCTGGATGATCGCCAGCCAGCCGGCGGTCCACAGCGCCCGTGCCCGCGCCTGGCTCGGTTCGGGCGCGGCGGCCAGCGCCCGGTCCAGCCAGCGCCTTCCCTCTCCCAGCCAGTAACCGCTGATCCAGTGGTAGAGCAGGTCGGCGGCCAAGTCGAGACCGGTGGAGACCTCCTCGGGATCGCCGAAGCAGTTCTCCAGCGCGGTGTGCAGGTTGGCGTGCTCCAGCCGCAGCCGGTCGAACCACGCCACCTGCGACGGGCCGAACAGCTGGGCTCGCGACTGCGCCGCCAGCGTGCGGTAGTGGTCGCGGTGCCGCCGTTGCAGCGTCGCCTGCCGGCCCGTGTCGGCGAGCTTCTCCATGCCGTACTGGCGGATGATCTCCAGCAGCCGGTAGCGCGCCCGCGACCCGTGCTCCTCCCTGATCAGGATCGACTTGTCCACCAGACCGCACACCAGGTCGAGCACCTCGTCGCGGTCGATGCCGTCGCCGGAGCAGACCGCCTCGGCCGCCTCCAGGTCCAGGTCGCCGGCGAAGACCGACACGCGGGCCCAGAGCAGCCGCTCCTTCTCCGAGCACAGGGCGTGGCTCCAGTCGATCAGGGCGCGCAGCGTCTGGTGCCGCGGCAGCACGGCCCGAGAGCCCCCGGTCAGCAGCCGGAAGCGGTCGTGGAGGCGCTCGTCCAGCTGCTTGACGGACAGGGCGCGCAGCCTGACGGCGGCCAGCTCGATCCCGAGCGGCAGGCCGTCCAGCCGCCGGCAGATCCGGGCGACGACCTCTCTGTTCTCCTCGGTGATGGCGAAGGACGGCAGGACGGCTCTGGCCCGCTCGGCGAACAGGCACACGGCGTCGCACCTGGCCAGCGACTCGATGGGCATCCCCGCGCCGTCGTTGTCGGGCAGCGGGAGCGTGGGCACCGGCAGCGTCTGCTCGCCGGCGAAACCGAGGGCCTCCCGGCTGGTGGCCAGGATGCTCAGCTCGGGCGCGGCGCGCAGCAGCGTCTCGGCGAGAACCGCGCACTCGTGCACCAGGTGCTCGCAGTTGTCGAGGATCACCAGGGCCTGCTTGTCCCTGAGGTGGTCGACGAGCACCTCCATGGGCGAGCTGAGGCTGAGGTCGCGGATCTCCAGCGCCTCGACCACGCTCTGCGCGAGCATGTCCGGGCTCTCCACCGTGGCCAGCTCGACGAACCACACCCCGCCGCGGAAGTCGCGGGCCACGTCGAGCGCCACCCGGAGGGCCAGCCGGGTCTTGCCGACCCCGCCGGCACCGGTCAGGGTCACCCCGCGGGACAGCGGCAGGCGCCGTTTGACCTCGGCCACTTCGTGCCGACGGCCTACGAAGCTGGTCACCTCTGCCGGCAACCTCGCCGTCTGCTGCCGTCTGGAGGCGCTCGTCGTCATGGGTTTCCTCGCCGGCTGCGTCGCCGCTGGAGCGCGGCTGTAGCCGTCATCGTTCAGGGTCGTGCGCAGGGCCTCAGCGGTCCGCACCCTCAGGATCCTTGTGGCCATTCATTACAGAACGGTAAAAGCATGCCGAAAATGGCCCAGGCGTAATCTGGGTTTCGTCGGCTCCCGTCCCGACGGCACGGGTGCCTCGACGGATCCGAGCGGGTGAGCACGCATGGGGGTGGCGTCCAAGGGTTCGCAAACGCGCGGGTTGCCGGCCGAGCTGACCAGCTTCGTGGGCCGTCGGCGCGAGATAGCCGAGGTCAAACGGCTGCTGGCAGGCTCCAGGCTGGTGACCCTCGTCGGCGTGGGCGGCGTCGGCAAGACCAGGCTGGCCCGGCGGGTCGCCGCCGACGTACGGCGCGCGTTCCGCGACGGCGTGTGCGTGATCGAGCTGGCCGCGCTGGAGTCGCCCGACCTGCTCGTCCAGACCCTCATCGAGTCCTTCGGGATCGCGGACCTGTCCACCAGACCGCCGATCGAGGTGCTGACCGGCCACCTGCGCGACAAGCAGATGCTGATGGTCCTCGACAACTGCGAGCACCTGCTGCACGAGTGCGCCGTCGCGGCCGAGACGCTGGCGCGCGCCGCGCCCGGCCTGCGGATCCTCGCCACCAGCCGGCAGGTGCTCGGCGTCGCGGGGGAGCAGACGATGGTCGTGCCGTCGCTGCCGGTGCCCGACGGCGACATCGAGCGCCTGTCGAGGGAGTCGCTGGAGCAGTCCGACGCGGTGCGGCTGTTCGTCGAGCGGGCCGGGGCGGTCGCGCCCGGCTTCGGGATCACCGACGACAACTGGGAGGCCGTGCTCCGGATCTGCCGGAGCCTGGACGGCATCCCGCTGGCCATCGAGCTGGCGGCCGTCCGGCTGCGGGTGGTCTCCGTGCACCAGCTGCTGGCCCGGCTGGAGGACCGCTTCCAGCTGCTCACCACGGGATCGCGGGTGCTGCTGCCCCGCCAGCGCACGCTGCGCGCCCTGATCGACTGGAGCCACACCCTGTGCACCGAGCAGGAGCAGCGGCTCTGGGCGCGGCTGTCGGTCTTCTCCGGCAGCCTCGACCTCGAGGCGGCCGAGCGCGTGTGCGCCGGTGACGGCGTCGCCGCGGAGGAGATCGTCGACCTGGTGTGCGGCCTGGTGGACAAGTCCATCCTGATCAGGGAGGAGGACGGCGCCCACGCGCGCTACCGGCTGCTGGAGACCATCCGCCAGTACGGCAGGGACCGGCTGCGCGAGGCCGGCCAGGAGGACACACTCAGACGCCGGCACCGCGACTGGTACCAGGACCTGGCGGTCCGGGCGCACCACGCCTGGTTCGGCCCTGACCAGGTGAGCTGGTACGCGCGCCTGCGCACCGAGCACGACAATCTGCGAACCGCCCTCGACTACTGCCTGACGGTTCCGGGACAGGCGGCCTCCGGCCTGGTCATCGCCGCGGCGCTGCGGTTCTACTGGATCGCCTCCGACTTCCCGCAGGAGGGCCGGAGCTGGTTCAAACGCCTGCTCGCCGCCGACCGGCGGCCGACCCCGGTCCGGGCCCGTGCCCTCTGCGTCGAGGCGCGGCTGGCCGTCCTGCAGAGCGACTTCGCGACGGCCGCGACCCTGCTGGGGGAGGGCCGGCACCTGGCCCGCCGGTTCGACGACCCGGCGACCATGGGCGCCGCCATGTACGTCGCCGGCCTCGCAGCCCTGCTCCAGCGGGATCTGCCCAGCGCGCTGACCCTCCTCGGAGGGGCGCTGGACCACAGCCGCAGGACGGGCGACGCGATCGGCGTCGTCAACTCGTTGATCTATCTGGCCACCGTGCACTCGCTGCTCGGCCAGTCCCGCAAGGCGGTCGACAGGTTCGAGGAGTGCCTGGCGATCTGCGAGCCGCGCCGCGAGAACTGGTTCCGGTCGTACGCGCTGTGGACGTACGGGATCGAGGTGTGGAAGCAGGGTGACACGCGGCGGGCGGTCGCGATGGAACGCGAGGCCGTACGGCTCAAGGAGCCCTTCGACGACCGTCTGGGCATCGCGCTGTGCATCGAGGTCCTGGCCTGGACGAGCTGCGGCGACGGCGAAGCCGAGCGCGCGGCCCTGCTGCTCGGCGCGCTGCGGGAGATCTGGCGCTCGTTCGGCGGGCCGCTGTTCGGCTACCTGGCCGACCACCATGACGCCTGCGAGCTGGCGACCAGGAGGACACTCGGCACCAGGGCGTTTGAGACCGCCCTGCGCAGGGGCATGGGGCTCACCCTGGCCGACGCGCTGGAGTACGCGATGCGGGAGGACCGGCCGGCGGGCGGGGCCCGGCCGAAGTCCTCACCGCTGACCCGCAGGGAGATGGAGATCGCCCGGCTGGTCGCGCAGGGCATGAGCAACAAGGCGATCGCGGCGGCGCTGATGATCGCGCAGCGTACCGCGGAGGGGCACGTGGAACACATCCTCGGCAAGCTCGGCTTCACCTCGCGCGTCCAGATCGCCGCCTGGGTCAGCCGGCAGGAGCAGGAAGGCGACGAGCGGGGCCCGGCCGGAGGCTCGCCGTGAGCCCGGCCGAGCGCGCACGCGCGGCCACGACCGACCCGCCGGCGGAGGCCTCCAGGTTCGTCGGGCGGCGGCACGAGGTGGCCGAGGCCCGGCGGATGCTGTCCCGCACCCGGCTGCTGACCTTGACCGGAACGGGCGGCGTCGGCAAGACCCGGCTGGCCTTCAGGGTCGCCGAGTCGCTGGAGCGCGCCTACAAGGACGGCGTGGAGGTGGTCGAGCTGGCCACCCTGGAGGCCGGTGACCTGCTGGCGGCGACCGTGGCCGCGGCGCTGGGGCTTCGGGACGTCGGGCCCGATCCGGCGACCATGCTGGTGGACTACCTCGCGGACAAGCGGATACTGCTCGTGCTGGACAACTGCGAGCACCTGCTCGAGGACTGCGCCCGCCTGGTGGACCTGCTGTTGCGCGGCGCGCCCCGGTTGCGCGTCCTGGCGACCAGCCGCCAGGCCATGGCGGTCGGCGGCGAGCAGGTCATGGTGGTGCCCTCCCTGTCCGTGCCGGACGACGGCGCCCTGCCGCCACGCGACATCGCCAGGCACGATGCCGTACGGCTGTTCATGGACCGCGCGGCGAGCGTGTGGCCTGGCTTCTCCCTGGACACGGGCAACGCGGCCGCCGTGGCGCGGCTGGCCCGGCGCCTGGAGGGCATCCCGCTGGCGATCGAGCTGGCCGCGATGCGGCTGCGCACGGTGCCCCTGGAGCAGCTCACCCGTGAGCTGGAGGAGCGCTTCGACGTGCCGGCGGAGGGCAGCCCGAGCGCGCTGCCACGCCATCGGACGCTCCGCGCGACCATGGACTGGAGCTTCGAGCTGTGCTCACCGGCCGAGCAGCGGCTGTGGGCGCGGATGTCGATGTTCGCCGGCGGGGCCGACCTCGACACGGCCGAGGCGGTCTGCGCGGGCGACGGGATCGACCCCGTCGAGGTCATCGATCTGGTGGCCGGGCTGGTGGACAAGTCCGTCCTGGTGACCGAGCACGGGGAGGCCGGGGTCAGGTACCGCATGCTGGAGAGCATCCGCGCCTACGGCGCGGAGCGGCTGGAGCCCGGGGAGGCGACGGCGCTGCGCGGCCGGTACATCGACCACTACCGTGACGTGACGGAAGGACGGCGGATCGACCGGCTCGTTCCCGACCAGCTCGACCGTTACCGCTTCCTGGGCCGCGAGTTGCCCAATGTGCGCGTCGCGCTCGAACTGTGCCTGAGCGCGCCGGGCACGGCGGCGACGGCCCTCGACATCGCCTCGTCGATGTGGAGCTACTGGATGCTCGCCGGCTCCCCCACCGAGGGACGGTACTGGCTGCGGCGCGGCCTTGACCAGGTGCCCGGCGAGGGCCGCACCCGAGCGATCGCGCTGTGCACGGACAGCATGCTGGCCCTGCGGCAGGGCGACCTGGACGCGGCGACGCCGAGACTCGAGGAATGCCGAGCCATGGCACAGCTGGCGGGCAACGAGAGCGTCCTGCCGCTCGTCCTGCGGGCCTCCGGCCTGGCCGCCTTCTCCACCGGCGACGCGCGACGCGGCCAGGCGCTCATGGAGCAGGCCCTGGCCATCCACCGCGCCGCCGGGGACCTCGCCGGCGTGACCGTCGACCTCTACTACACGGCCGCCTACGGCTCGATGGAGGACCCGGCGCGAGCGGCGGTGATCGGCGAGGAGGTGCTGGCGCTGTGCGAGGCCCATGGCGCGATCCTGTGGCGCGCCTATGCCCAGCTGTCGCTCGCCATCGCCGCGTGGAACCTGGACGACTGGCACCGCGCCGAAGCGCTGGCGAGCGAGGCCGCCGAGTTCACCAGGGAGGTCAACGACCGCTGGGGCCTGACCCAGTGCCTGGAACTGCTGGCATGGACGGCCTGCGCCAGGGGCGACCACCGGCGGGCGGCCCGGATGCTGGGGGCGGCGCACACGTTGTGGCAGGCGGTGGACTCCTCGCCGACCCGGCTCTGGTACCAGGCGACATGGCACGAGCGCTGCGTCGAGCGAACCCGCCAGGAGCTGGGGGAGCGGGAGTTCGCCGCGGCCTTCCGCGACGGGGCCAGGCAAGCCCTGACATCGTGCCGCTCTTGACGGCGCCCGCGCGGCTCGGCTGACCGGCCGCTCCTGAGGGTGCCCGCGCGGTCCGGCTGACCGGCCGCATCTGACGGCGCCCGTGCGGCCCCGCGGACCGGCCGCCGCGCGGGCCCCGGCGCGAAGGGCATGGTCAGCCGGTGGGTCGCGGTCGTACGGTGGAAGACATCCGCATACGGCTCGGGCCGTGGCAATGCGCGATCGAGTAGAGACCATGTCCGAGAATCCCGTCACTCCTCCAGAGGAGGAGCTCGCGACGCTCCGCAAACGTCGCGCCCATCTGCGCCGCGCCGCCGAGGAACTCGACCGCGCCCTGGCCGCCCCGCCGGCCGGCCGGGCCGCCGAGTGGGCGCATGAGCTGACACCGGTCCTGGCCAGGATGCGGGAGGCGTTCGACGCGCACATCTCGATCGTGGAGGGGCCCGACGGGCTCTTCGACGAGGTCCGTACGGCGGCGCCGCGGCTGGACGGCATGCTGCGCCGGCTGCACCGGGAGCATCTCGAGATCGCCGCGCAGCTCGCCGCCGCGGAGGACGAGCTGGCGGCGCCCGGCGACGAGCCGGCCGTGGAGCGGCTGAGGCAGCGGCTGACCGCGGTGGTGACGGCGCTGGGCCGCCACCGGCGGCGGGGGGCGGACCTGCTCTACCAGGCCTACGAGATCGACATCGGCGGCGAGTGACGTGCCGTCTCAGCCGAGCCAGGTGGTGATCTGGCCCATGGCGTTGGTGGCCCAGCCGAGCTTGAGGTGGTTGAGGGGCAGGGTCACGGCGGCGGCCCGGTTGGCCACGCCGTCGGGGGCGGCGCAGCTGGCGACGAACACCGCGCCGTCCGACGGGCCGGTGTGCTCGTTGTGCAGCAGCGCCATGTCGGGAGAGTTGCCGCAGAGCTGGTAGACCGGCACACCCGCCGGGGTGCCGGCGTCGATCAGCGGCCTGACCAGCGAGCCCCTGTCGATGGCGTACTGGATGCCGCGGCCTGCGGTGTAGAAGCCGGTGCCGCCGTAGTAGGTGGTGTACCAGTCCTGCTCGGCGGCGGGCAGCGGGTAGACGTCGTCCCAGCGGTAGAGCATGTCGTCCGAGCCCGGGTAGGCGTCGCCCTCGTAGCTCAGTTCGGGGTGGTTGCGCCAGAGGCCGTAGCAGACCATCTGGGTGTGCGGGGCGGGCGCGTTCAGCGACCCTCCGCATTCCGGAAATATCGCGAAATCGTGGGTCCAGCCGTGCCGGTAGCCCCAGTCGAAGCCCTTGTTCGGACCGCCCACGAGAACGAGCTTGCGCACGTCCCCCGCGTAGGCCGTGCCCCACGAGCGGCGCAGCGACGAGACGTACATGCGCGCGTTGAACGCCCCCTTGGACCAGCCGATCACATCGACCTGGGCCGCGCCCGTCTTGGCCTTGATCCGCGCGATGGCGTCGTGGATCTGCTCCGCCCAGTAGTAGCCGTCGCCCGTGACGTGCGGGAAGCCGATCGCGAACACCTTGTAGCCCTGGCCGCTGAGGTGCTGCATGAGTCCGGTGGTGGGACAGCTCGCCTGGCCGCAGCCGTACGAGCCGCGGGCGTTGGGGTTGGCCCAGGCCAGGTCGGCGGTCTGGTTGGCGCCGTGGACCAGCAGCACGGGGGTGGCCTTGGCGCCGGTCTGCCAGCCCGGCGCGTGGTACAGCAGGAACCGCGACGCGTGCGGGCGGGCGACGTCGCCGAACAGCCGCCTGGTCTGGCCCGTGTGGTCGCCGCGGCCGTCAGGGGGATAGGTCTCGGCCTGGAACCCGCTGGAGGCGTCCCGGTAACGCTCGACCTGCGCCCAGCCGTTCTCCAACCCGGTCGTGTAGGTGGCCTCCAGCGTGACCGGTCCGGCCACGGCCGCCGCGGGCGCGGCCGGCGCCGTGAACACCGCTGTCGCCACCAGCGCTAAAGCGGTGGCGGTTCGTCCCCAAGGACGTCGCATCATCTCACATCTCCCAGAACCGATCGTGCAGGGACAGGTGAGCTCATCTCGCCGGATCGAGGCGGCCGGGTCAATGTGGGCCGGCGCCATGTCCGCGTCCGTGGCCGTGGGTGCGCGACATGCCGATCACGCTCAGACGTAACGGGAGTTCACGCGCGCGCGACCATCGGGAACCACAAATTTCCCAATCGTCGCTCTTGTCAGACAGTTCACCACTGATCAATTATTGGCCCGTCAGCGGGAGGCGATCGCGGACCGATGACGAGGCGATGACTTCACTTCCTCCGACCGCTGTCCTCCACTTTGTTCTGCCCTCGTAGCAATACTCCAGCGAGCCCGCCACCCGGCGTTCTCGCTGGTTGCCATGCCTTCATCGAGACTCAGGGAAAGGAAGGCGGAATGGGCCAGAATTCAACCGTCCGAACCATTGACAACCAGCTTTTAACGCTTGACATCGACGGTGTGGAGCAGGACGATCTCCACGCCTGGACGGGCCACATCCGTTACACCCCCCGGTACGGCGTGCGCGAGACGACCGCCGACGTGTGGGCGCTGGAACTGGCCCCGAAGTCGTCGCTGGGCGTGGGCGTCTCCTCCGTGCGCGGCCGGGAGCGCGAGCGTTTCTCCCTGGCCGGCGGCGAGGTCGTGATCTACGACTGCGAGGACCCCTCGGACGCGCGCTGGGCGACCTGGCTGGGCCCGTGGAACATGGCGCACGGCCTGTTCTACGCGCCGGAGTGGGAGTCGGCCGACGTGGTGGCGGTCTTCTCCAGGCTGCAGTGGACCGACACGCCCGAGGGCCTGGTCGCCACGCCGAACCGGCGTTTCGACCTCCAGCAGGCGGTCTACCTGCAGACCGTGGCCGGGGTGGGAACCATGCAGGTGGAGCCGAAGCGGCTGGCCGCCGGCCAGGTCCCCCGCTTCCGCGGCTTCTCGGCCCCCGCCGGCGAGGTGTGGCGGGTGCCCAGCTCCGACGGGCAGGACCGCGAGACCCTGCTGATGGTCACCGACACCGCGGTGATCAGGGTGAGCCCGTGGGACGCCCCACGCAAGGGTCTGCCGGCCGCCAACGGGGTGGCCAAGTCCGGCGGCGGCACGCCGGAGGCGGCCGCGGAGTTCCTCACCAAGGTCAAGCGCGTCACCTGGGGAGCGTGAGGAGTGGACCCGATCACTGCGGCGGTGGTGATCCTCTTCGTCCTCGTGGCGCTCACGTTCGCGGCCGGGGCCGGTCTCTACCGGCGGGTGCGCGAGCTGGAGCTGGCCACGTACAAGGGCGTGGGGATCCGCGTCGCCGCGGGCGGCGAGGAGCGCACGGGGATCGGCCGTCCCGGCCAGACCACCATCGCCGTCAAGGTCAACCGCCGGTGCCCGATCTGCGAGGACGTGCTGCTCGCCGTCGGGAAGCTGGCGGCCGACCTGCCCGAAGGCGTCGGCTTCACCGTGGTGTCCGACGACCCGGGCTTCGACAAGGAACTCCCCGAGTCCGTGCAGGTCATCAGGGATCCGCAGGTCTGGCGCTCGATCACGGTGCCCTACGTGCCCGCCGTGCTCGTCGTGGACGAGCAGGGGTTCGTGGTGCACACGACGCCCGCGGGCTCAGGGGAGATCGTGCCGGAGACAGTCGAACGGGTGATCGCCCGGCGAAAGGAAGCGAAGCTGTGAAGAACCTCTCCCGTCCCTCCATCCTCGACCAGATCCCGAGCGTCGCGGACGAGCCGGAGTCGCCGGAACCGTCCAGGTACGCCGTCACCGAGCAGCGCTGGAGCCGCCGCCGGCTCTTCGGCACGGTCGCGGGCGTCACGGTCGCCGCCGGGCTCGGCGCGCTCGACCTGCTTCCCTGGTCCAGGCCGAGGGCGGCGATGGCGCTGACCGAGTGGACCGACGGCTGCCACGGCTACTTCAACTCCTCCACCGTGTGCACGCCCTCCACCGCGTACTACGGCAGCGACAACTGCTCGGGCAGCTGGCACAAGAACCAGGGCGGCTCGGGCACCTGCTACAACTACCGCTACACGCCCAACGAGACCTCCTGCGGCGGCCGGAACGCCTGGCGATGGACCGGCAGCGTCGCCCGCCGCAAGTGCTCCGACGGCTGGTACGAGTACCACGACTGCGGTGGCGGCAACATCTCCCGCTTCTCCATCTGCCGGACCGCGATCTGACGCATGCGGACCCTGAATCCCGCCACCCGCCTGCTGGTGCCCGCCATGGGCCTGGTCGTCGCGGCGGAGGCGGCGACGCTGAGCGCGTTCGCCTCCGGCTTCGACGTGCGGGGCTTCACCTGGCTCGTGGCGGCCCTGGTGGCGGGCTTCTCCCTGTCGGGCTCGGTTTGAAGCCTCAACAGCGCCTGGGTGCTGTCCTCGTCGGTCCGACGGGGTTCTGATGCCGCCGGCTTCATCGCCGGCCTGTTCCTCGGTGCGTTCCCCACCGCGTTCGCCTTCATGGTCATCGGCTCGGTGGTGCGCTCGCCGCTGCCCGTGATCGCGTGCCAGGTTCTCGCCGGCCTGGCGGCGGTGGTGTTCCTGTTGCGGGAGTTCCACGTCTTCAGCTTCCCGCTGCTGCAGAACGCCCGGCTGGTCCCGCAGTTCGTCGCCCACACCCCGGTCTGGGGCGCGGTGCAGTTCGGCGCGGAGATGGGCACGGGAATGCGCACCTACTCGCCGACCGGGTTGCCGCACATCATGGCGATCTCCCTCTTCCTGCTGGGCTCGTGGTCCGACGCGCTCATGGCGGGGGCGGGGTTCGCCCTGGGCAGGGCGCTCATGCTGCTCACGTTCCTGCTGGCACGGGACAAGATGCGCGCCGACACCGCGTTCGACTTCGCGCTGCCGAAGATGACGTGGCTGTTCGCCCTGATGTTCGTTCCCCTGGTCGCGATCCTGGTGGCGGCATGACGCTCCTTGTCCTCCGGTACGGCCTGGCCGCGATCCTGGCCGTGGCCGTGCTGGGCAAGGCGCGACACTTCGCCGCCTTCCGCGGCAGCCTGGGCGGGTACGGGCTGTACGGCCCGCTCGCCTGGGCGGGCGCCTTCACGGTCCTCGCCGTGGAGGCGCTCGCCGCGGCCCTCGCCGTGTCCACGGTGGACGCCGCGCTCGTCGGCGTCGTGGGCACCGTGCTCGGCACGATCTTCACCGGCCTGCAGGTCCACCTGCTGGCCACCGGCAACCGGGCGCCGTGCCTGTGCTTCGGCACCGCGGCCCCGGTGTCGGCCACCTCCCTGGCGCACGCGGCCGTCGTGCTGCTGGCCGGGCTGGTGCTGCTGCTGGCGGGGTGAGCCGCCGCGGCTAGCCCTGGTCGAGCTCGAAGGCACGGGCGACGAGCTCGTAGGAGCGCAGGCGGTTGGCGCCGCCGTACACGCCGGTGGTGATCATCAGCTCGTCCGCCTCGGTGCGGTCGCGCAGCGCGGTCAGGCCGGCGCGGACCTCGTCGCCGGTCCCCATGACGACGTTGCGGAGATAGCCGTCGACGAAGCTCCGCTCGACGTCGGTGTAGGGGTGGGCCGCGGCCTCCTCGGGGGAGGGGACGGGGCTCGGCCGGCCGCGGCGCAGCCGCAGCATGGCCAGCGCGATCGTACCCGCCAGGCGCAGAGCCTGCTCGGAGGTGTCGGCGGCGACGGCGCTGACCCCGATCATGGCGTACGGCTTGTCGAGCCACTGCGACGGCTGGAACCTCGTGCGGTACAGCTCGAGCGCGGGCTCGGTGTTCTCGGCGCTGAAGTGGTGGGCGAAGGCGAAGGGCAGGCCGAGCATCCCGGCGAGCTGGGCGCTGAAGCCGCTGGAGCCGAGGAGCCAGATGGGCGGCCGGTCGGCGTTGAGCGGGTAGGACTGCAGGCCGGCGGGCGCGTCGCCGTCCAGGAAGGCGGTCAGCGTGGCGACCTCCTCGGGGAAGGCGTCGGCGTCGCCCCTGCGCATCGCTGCGGCCGTGGCGGGATCGGTGCCGGGCGCCCGGCCCAGGCCGAGGTCGATCCGGCCGGGATGGAGCGCGTGCAGGGTAGCGAACTGCTCGGCGACGATCAGCGGCGGATGGTTGGGCAGCATGACGCCGCCCGAGCCGAGCCTGATGGTCTCGCTGTGGGCGGCCAGGTGGGCGATCAGGACCGCGGGGGCGGAGCTGGCGACGCTCGGCATGCCGTGGTGCTCGGCCACCCAGTAGCGGTGGTAGCCCCAGCGCTCGGCCCGCCGTACGAGCTCGGTGCTGGTCCGGAGGGCGTCGGCGGCGGTGCCGCCCGCGCTCACGGTCGCCAGGTCGAGGATGGACAGCGGCACGTCGGCCCGGCCGCGGGCGGGGCCCCTGATCTGATCGGTCATCTTCCGGGCAACCCGCGGGCCCCGTGCGTCTATTCCACCGCCCCTGCCGCGGGAACGGCCGAGCCCGCCCTCAGCGCAGGGAACGGCCGAGCTCGCCCCAGCGCAGGGAACGGCCGAGCCCGCCCCCTGCGCTGGGGCGGGCTCTGTCCAGGGAAGCGGAGCGGCGGCGGCCACCCGGGGGCCGGTGGCCGCCGCACGGAGGGGGCGGCTACGGCCTGTTCAGCCCGAGGGTGTAGGAGCCGGAGCCGGAGTAGGCGTGGACCCGGTACCTGTAGTAGCCGGCGGTGCCGTTGTAGCTGATCGACTCGTCGGGGTTGGCGCTGTCGCTCTTGGCCACCTGCGCCCACGAGGAGCCGTTCCACTTCTCCAGATAGAGGTCGAAGTCGACGCCGCTCGGACCGTCGAGGCAGCCGGCGTGCGTGCCGGACACGGTCGACTGGTAGGAGGAGTTGTTCGGCTGGTACTGGTTCTGGCCGCTGGTCAGCGAGCCGTTGAAGACCTCGCGGTAGTTCTGGCAGCCGGTGGGCGGGTTGCCGCCGCCGGTGACGAGGGTGAGCCCGTAGGCCGAGAGGATCTCGTTGACCGGCTGGAAGTAGGTGGTGCCGCCGGAGGAGCAGTTGCCCGACCCGCCGGAGGTCACGCCCTGTGCCTGGTTGCCGGAGATGTACGAGCCGCCGGAGTCGCCTGGCTCGGCGCAGACGCTGGTCCTGGTGACCTCGCGCACGGTGCCCTGCGAGTAGGTGACGCTGGTGTTGAGCTGCTGGACGGTGCCGCAGTGCCAGCCGGTGGTGGAGCCGGCGCGGCAGACGGAGGAGCCGACGGGGGCCACGGTCGAGCCGTTGACCGGGATGATGCCGGCGCTGTAGCCGTTCACGACGCCGACGGGGGTCCAGCCGGTGTTGACCTCGACCCACGCGTAGTCGTTGCCGGGGAAGGAGGAGCCGCGGAAGGTGCCCTGGGCCTGCTGGTTGGCGCCACGGGTGGTGGCGCCGACGGTCCCGCAGTGGCCCGCGGTCACGAAACCGCCGTTGGTGCCGGCCTTGGTGACGGAGAAGCCGACCGAGCAGCGGGAGCCGCTGCCGATGTAGTAGGCGTCGCCGCCGCGGATGTCGGCGTACGGCACGGGCTGCTCGCCGGACTGCTCGACCCGGACGAGCGCCTTGTCGGCGCCGCTGGCCGCGATGAAGGCCTCGGCCTCGGCGGGCGCGGAGGACAGGATCACGACGCTGTTGGACCGCACGTCGACGTACCAGACGGGAGCGGTCTTGGGAGCGCCGGCCGCGGCCTTGTCGAGGGCTTCCTTGGCCGCGTCGAGCTGGGCGAGCGAGTGGGTGACGACCTTGAGCCGCGCGCCGGACAGGCGGCGCTGGGCGGCGTCGGTGGTGGCCACGACCAGCGCGCTCTCGGGGCCCTCGACCCAGGCGCCGGCGAACTGGCCGCCGAGGCGCTTGGCGAGCCCCGCGGCGGTCTGCGCGGCCCGTTGCTCGTTGGCCAGGCGCGTGAGCGCCTGCTCCCTGGTGAGGTTCAGGTCGCGCTGCATGGCCTCGACCATGCCCTTGGGCGGGTTGACTTCGGCGGGGACGGAGGCGATGGCCGGGGTCGTGGTCAGCGCTAAAGCGCCGATCGCGATGGCGACCAGCGCACGGGTGCGGCGAAGCATGCGGTCTCCTTCGCTTGCTGGGGGTGCCGTCACCGTAACGGCGTGCGACCAGCGCGAGGAGATATCAGTTGCCCCCTATCGCGGTGTTATGGGGAGGTGCCGAAGCCGGGGTTGCGGAGGACCCATTCGTGGTAGACGGGGCTGCGCCGTACGGCGTCGGCGTGGGCGGCCTTGGCGTGCGCGGCCATCCATGACGCGCCGGGCGCGCCCGGGTGGTGGCCGAGCATCTGGCGCCAGCGCAGGGGCGCGCCGGCGATGGGCACCATGACGAGGCCGGAGGCGAAGGGATGGGTGGCCTGGCACAGGACCACCGCCCGGCCGACCTGGGCGAGATGGACGCAGGTGGCCACGTCGGTCTCGTACATCGTGCTGGGCGTGAAGCCGGCGCGCGTGCACGCGGCGGCGAAGCAGTCGCCGAAGCAGCCGTCGCCCGGGGTGACCGCCCACTGCTCGCCGGACAGGTCGGACAGGGTCAGCTCCTTCTCGCCGGCCAGCCGGTGATCCTGGGCGACCATGACGAAGACGGGATCGACGCCGATGGTCTGCCAGGCGATGTCGCCGTCGGGCACCCCGTCGCCGCACGATCCGGCCAGCACGTAGTCGAGCCTGCCCTGGGCCACCATGGCGGCGAGCTCGCGCGACGACCAGGAGGTGTAGGTGGAGACGGGCCCCGCGGCGGCCAGCCGGTCGACCAGCCCGCCCAGCACGGGCCCGTTGGTCGCTCCGATGCGGTAGCCGACCGCGGTGGCGTTGGCGAAGCGCACGGCTTCGTCCTGCAGTTCCTGCGCCGCGGGCAGCAGCACGCGGGCTCGGGAGAGCACCAGTTCCCCGAGGGGGGTGGGCCTGGCGCCGTAGCGGTCGCGCTGGAAGAGCGCGCCGCCTAACGCGCGTTCGATGCGCTTGAGCTGGGCGGTCAGCGCCGGCTGGGCCACCCCGAGCCGGGTCGCTGCCTTGCTGACGCTGCCCGACTCCGCGACCGCTCGAACGATCTTGAGGTGCCGGAGCTCGAGGTCCATACCGGGAAAGTAAAACCACCATCACCTCCTCGCAATCCCCGGTTGTCAGGAAATTTGACGTATGTTGTGGTAGCGCGTCGCCGGGTAGCTCACTGTCCATGGGAATCGATCCAAGGGACCTGTCGGAAGAGGACCTGCTCCGCGAGCTGCGGCAGCTCTACCAGACACGGATGCAGACGCTGTTGCACGGGCCGGACGACGCGCTCGCCCGCCACACCTCGCGGACCAACGAGCTGGAGAGCGAGTACCTGCGCCGCCATCCCGTGCGGGACATCGATCCGGGCCGGTTGCGGGAGGGAGCACGGCAGCGATGACGGAACCACACGACGTGCAGGCGCTGTCCGACACCGACCTGGCCGTCTACGAGGCCGTCGCCGCCATCGCGGTCGGTGGCGACGAGGCTCGGGTGGCCGAGGTGTCGAGGATGGCCGGACTGAGCGAGGACGAGACGCGGCGCAGCATGGCCAGGCTCGTCGCGATGGGGCAGGTGGTGCCCAGGGGCGAGGGCTTCGGCCTGGGTCGCCACGACTTCGGCCTCGAATACTGAACGATCACCCGCGGGGCTTCCCGCGGGTCTTGATCGCCTGTGGGATGTGCGGGATCGTGGCGGGAGACATCGCTCCGGCCATGGAGACGACATGCATCCTCCCCCAGCGGGCTACGGTGAAGGCGAGTGGCACCACGTTCCCCCGCCACTCCCGCACCGCCCGGCCCCCACATCGGGCACGGCCGTCGCCAGTCTCGTCTTCGGCGTTCTCGGGCTGGTCGGCAGCTGGTGCCTGTTCGGCGTCCCGTCGATCATCGCCATCGTCCTGGGCCACGTGGCCACCTCGAAGACCAAGCGCGGCCTGCGCCCGGGGCACGGCCTGGCCGTCGCGGGCCTCATCCTGGGCTACATCGTCGTCGTGCCCGCGCTGATCGTCACGCTGATCATCATCGCGAGCTCCGACGCCTCCTCGCTCGCCGGCTGGGTCAACGCCGTCCTCTCCTGGCTGGATTCCATGCTGAATTAGCCCACGTCCCGAAAAATCAGAACATCGGCTGGCAAAGCTGTGACAAGACCGTGGCCATGACCGCCCCGTGAGGGTAGGGCCCCTCCCGAGGGAACCGATCGGGGGACGCGGTGAGAGCACAGGTCATCGGCGGGCTTCTGGCCGTTGCCGGACTTGCCGTCGCATGCGGGACGGCGGGGCAGTCCGGGGAGACGGGGGGCGCCAGAGGCGGCACCGCCAGCGCGAGCGCCATCGGCACCGTCGAGCAGGGCTTCAAGATCGGCCTGCTGCTGCCGGAGTCCAAGACGGCCAGGTACGAGAAGTTCGACCGGCCGTACATCACCAACGACATCAAGGCCTTGTGCCCCAAGTGCGAGGTCGTCTACAACAACGCCAACCAGGACCCCAACCTGCAGCAGCAACAGGTCGACTCCATGCTGACCAACGGGGTGAAGGTGCTGATCCTGGACGCGGTGGACGCCAAGGCCATCGCCTCCTCCGTCTCCAAGGCCAAGAGCCAGGGCGCCATGGTGGTCGCCTACGACCGGCTGGCCGGCGGCCCCATCGACGCCTACACCTCCTTCGACAACCTGCAGGTCGGCAAGGCGCAGGGGCAGGCCCTGCTGGATGCGATCAAGGCGGGCGGCGACCCCAAGCGCGGGCCGATCGTCATGGTCAACGGCTCGCCCACCGATCCGAACGCGGGCGACTTCAAGAAGGGCGCCCACTCGGTGCTCGACGGCCAGGTCACCATCGGCAAGGAGTACGACACGCCCGACTGGAGCCCCGACCAGGCCAACACCGAGGCGGCGGGCGCGTTCACCGCGCTCGGCCCGAGCAACGTGATCGGCGTCTACGCGGCCAACGACGGCATGGCGGGCGGCATCGCGAGGGCCATGCAGAACGCGGGCGTCAAGCAGGGCACCCCGCTGACCGGCCAGGACGCCGAGCTGGCGGCCATCCAGCGGATCCTGCTCGGCACCCAGACGATGACGATCTACAAGCCGATCAGGCCGGAGGCGAAGAACGCCGCCCAGATGGCGATCGACGTCGGAACCGGCAAGCCCGTGCAGAGCACTGCCAAGGTGGACAACGGGGCGAACAACTCGATTCCCGCGCAGATCATCGCGCCCGTGGTCGTCATCAAGAGCAACATCAAGGACACCGTGATCAAGGACGGCTTCTGGACGGTCGCCGAGGTCTGCACCAGTGCCGTGAAGGTGGCCTGCGAAACGGCAGGAGTCACCTGAGATGGCCCCCGTCCTCGCCCTCGAGGGCATCTCCAAGCGGTTCGGCGCGGTCCAGGCGCTGACGGACGTCGATCTCGAAGTCAACGCCGGCGAGGTCGTCGCGCTGGTCGGCGACAACGGCGCCGGCAAGTCCACCATGATCAAGGTGATCGCGGGGGTGGGCCCGCCCGACGCCGGACGGATCACGTGGGAGGGACGGCAGGTCACCATCCACAGCCCCTCCGACGCGCAGGGGCTCGGCATCGCCACCGTCTACCAGGACCTGGCGCTGTGCGACAACCTCGACGTGGTCGGCAACCTGTTCCTCGGCAACGAGCTGACGACGGGCGGCGTCCTCGACGAGGTCGCGATGGAGAAGCGCTCCCGCAACCTGCTCCACACGCTGTCGATCAAGATCCCGAGCGTGCGGATCCCCGTGGCCTCGCTGTCCGGCGGACAGCGGCAGACGGTGGCCATCTCCCGCTCCCTGCTGGGCGAACCCAAGATCGTGCTGCTGGACGAGCCGACCGCCGCCCTCGGCGTCGAGCAGACCGCCCAGGTCCTCGACCTGGTCGAACGGCTGCGCGCCCAGGACCACGGCGTCATCTTCATCAGCCACAACATGGTCGACGTCATGGCCGTGGCCGACCGCGTCGCCGTACTCAGGCTCGGCCGCAACAACGGGGTCTTCGACGCCAAGGCCACCTCCCGGGAAGAGATCATCTCGGCGATCACCGGGGCCACCGACAACGCCGTGACCCGCCGGCAGAGGAGGCTCGGTGAGTGAATCCTCGATAGACCCGCGGCTGGTGGTCCGCGAGCAGGGCCTCACCGGCTATCTGGGCGAGTTCCAGCGGCGGGTGAAGGGCGGCGAGCTCGGCGCGCTGCCCGTCATCATCGGCCTGATCGTCATCTGGGCCGTGTTCCAGAGCCTGAACAGCCAGTTCCTGTCCTCCCAGAACCTGTCCAACCTCAGCGTCGACATCGTCCCGACCGGCCTGATCTCGGTGGGCATCGTGTTCGTGCTGCTGCTCGGCGAGATCGACCTGTCGGCGGGCGCGGTCAGCGGCGCCTGCGCGGCCGTCCTGGCGGTGCTCAACGTCAACCTCGGCATGAACCCGGTGCTGGCCATGGTGTGCGCCGTCGTCGTCGGCGCCGTGCTCGGCCTGATCCACGGCTTCTTCTTCGCCAAGATCGGGGTGCCCTCCTTCGTGGTCACGCTGGCGGGCTTCCTGGCCTGGACCGGTTTCCAGCTGTGGGTGCTCGGGCCCAACGGCACCATCAACCTGCCGAACGACGGCTTCATCGCCGGGCTGACCAGCACCTACTTCGCCTACGTGGTCGCCGCGTACGGCCTGGCCGCGGTGGCCGTGGCCGGCTTCCTGGTCGTCTCGCTGGTCGGCAACAACAGGCGCCGCGCGGCCGGGGTCCCGTCCAGGACGACGGGCGACATCGTCTTCCGCACGGTCGTGCTCGCGGTGGTGGCCTTCGGCGCGGCCTACATCCTCAACCTGTACAAGGGGCTCCCGCTCGCACTGCTGATCTTCCTGCTGGTGGTCGTCGGCACGGACTTCGTGCTGCGCCGTACGAGGTACGGACGCATGATCTTCGCGGTCGGCGGCAACATCGAGGCGGCCAGGCGGGCGGGCATCAGCGTGGCGCTCATCCGGATCTCGGTCTTCGTCATCTCGGGCTCGTTCGCGGCCCTCGGCGGCATCTTCGCCGCCTCCCGCATCTCGAGCGCCAGCCAGGCGACAGGGCAGAGCAACGTGCTGCTGATGGCGATCGCCGCGGCGGTCATCGGCGGCACCTCGCTGTTCGGCGGCCGGGGCACCACCTATTCGGCGCTGCTGGGCATGCTGGTCATCCAGTCGATCGCCTCGGGAATGGCGCTGCAGGGTGTCAGCAACGCCATCCAGTTCATGGTCACCGGAGCGGTACTGCTGGCCGCCGTGGTCATCGACTCGGTCTCCCGCCGGAGCCAGAAGGCGGCAGGGCGAGCGTAACGTGGGGTCATGAAAGCCGCCCTTCCCTTACAGCGCTTGACCGCCGGCGAGGCACGGGCCCGGTTCCGGGCGGGGGAGCGCACGCCCACGGCCGGCTGGTGCGAAGGCTGGACACAGGCCAACCTCATCGCCGTCCCCGACACCCTCGCCGGCGACCTGCGCCTGTTCGCCGAGCGCAACCCGCAGGCCTGCCCCGTGCTCGACGTCGGCGAGCCCGGCGCGACCAGCACCCGGATCTTCCCCGGCGACCTGCGCACCGATCTGCCCGGCTACCGGATCTACCGCGACGGCAGGCCGGTCGCCGACGTCGACGACGCCGTCGAGCACTGGCGCCCCGACCTCGTCGCCTTCCTCATCGGCTGCAGCTTCACCTTCGAAGCGGCCCTCATGCGGGCGGGCGTGCCCGTGCGGCATGTCGAGCTGGGCGTCAACGTCCCGATGTACCGCACGGCGGTGCTCTGCCGACCGGCGGGCGCGCTGCGCGGGCCGCTCGTGGTCTCCATGCGTCCCGTCCCCGAACACCTGGTGGCGACCGCGGTCGAGGTCAGCGGGCGCTACCCGCGGGTCCACGGCGCTCCGGTGCACGCCGGCGACCCCGCGGAGCTCGGCATCGCCGACCTGTCCCGGCCCGACCACGGCGACCCCGTCCCCGTACGGCCCGGCGAGGTGCCGCTCTTCTGGGCCTGCGGCGTCACCCCGCAGGAGGCCGTCATGGCCAGCGGCGTCGACTACGCCATCGGCCACCTGCCCGGCCACATGGCGATCACCGACCTTCGGGAGACCTAGCCGGCTACGTGGCCGGGCGGGTGGAGGCGCGGACCGGCTCGCCGCCGTCGACCAGCCGGTCGAGCGGGAGCGTCAGCGGTGCCGACGCCGGCCGGAGGAGGCCGCCTTCGCCGTGTTGGTCCGCCTGTTGCCGGCGGTGTTCGCGGCGGCCTTCACCCGGTCGGTCCGCCTGTTGTCGGCGGCCTTCACCTTGTTGGTCCGCCTGTTGCCGGCGGTGTTCGCGGCGGCACACCCGCCGCGCTGAGCTGCGCGCCCACGCTCGGCGCGCCCCGCCGGTTGTCGATCTCCAGATGCGGTACGGCCGGCGGCTCGTCCACCATGATCGCCTTCAGGTAGGCGTCGAACGCCGCCAGCTTGCCCTCGTCCCTGGCCAACCCCCTGGCGACGAGCCGCTCGCGCAGGGTGGCCCCGTCCGAGCGGACCCACACCAGCCTGACCGGGGGCCCGCCGAGCCGCTCGACCCAGTCGGCCCACAGCGCCGCCGAGTGCACCTGCGAGGTGAACGGGCCGTCGAGCAGCACGGGGCAGCCGTGCGCGCGGATCTGCCGGGCCAGCCGCGTCAGGCCCGCGTACTCGTGCCGCTTGACGTGCTCGTCGTACCACGGACCCTCACGCTCACCCCGCGGCCTGCCGTGCACCGACAGCAGTTCGGCGACGAAGTCGCCGTAGACGGCGTCCTTGTCCAGCAGCGCGGGGACCGGGTCGAGCCGCGCCAGCAGGGCGGCGGCGACGGTCGACTTGCCCGCGCCGGGCGGGCCGCTGATCACCCAGACAGGAACCACAAGGTCAGAGCGTACGCGGATCTGCGTACGCCGATGCCGCCCGCCTGCGGACGACCTCCCGCGCGATCATGGACAGACTCGGCGCATGCTCACCATCGTCCTGCGCGCCTTCTCGATCCCCGACCTGCGCAAGAAGCTGCTGTTCACGCTGGGCGTCATCGTGCTGTTCAGGCTGGGGCAGGTGCTGCCCGCGCCCGGCGTCGACATGGTGGCGGTGCAGCAGTGCCTGAGCGGCGCGCGCGGTGGATTCGTCGACCTGGTGCAGCTGTTCAGCGGCGGCGCGATGCTGAAGCTGTCGGTCTTCGCCCTCGGCGTCATGCCGTACATCACGGCCAGCATCATCATGCAGCTGATGGCGGTGCTCATCCCACGCCTGGACCAGCTCCGCAAGGAGGGGCAGAACGGACAGGTGAAGATCACGCAGTACACCAGGTACCTCACGGTGGCGCTGGCCGTCCTCAACGCCACGACCGTCGTCGCGCTGGCCCGCTCTGGAATGCTGCTGCCCGGCTGCACCCGCCCCGTGCTGCGCGAGACCGGCCCGCTCGCGCTCGCCGTACTGGTGGCCGTGCTCGTCGCGGGCACCTGCGTGGTGATGTGGCTCGGCGAGCGGATCACCGACAAGGGGATCGGCAGCGGCATGTCCATCCTGATGTTCACCCAGGTCGTCGCCGTCTTCCCGGCCTACATGTCGACGATGTTCGTGCTGAGCCCCTTCACCGCGGTGGTGATCCTCGTCTCGGGCCTGTTCCTCGTCGCGGCGGTCGTCTTCATGGAGCAGGCGCAGCGGCGCGTGCCCGTCCAGTACGCCAAGCGCATGGTCGGGCGACGGATGTACGGCGGAAGCAACACCTACATCCCGCTCAAGGTCAACCAGGCGGGCATCGCCCCGGTGATCTTCGCCTCGTCCCTCCTGTACATCCCCACCCTGGTCGGCGGCTCGGTGCCGTGGATCAGCCAGTACACGGCCGGCGACCACCCGCTCTACATGCTGGTCTACTTCCTGCTGATCGTGGGCTTCTCCTACTTCTACGTCTCCATCACCTTCAACCCGGCCGAGGTGGCCGACAACATGAAGCGCTACGGCGGCTTCGTGCCCGGGATCAGGCCCGGCCGGCCCACCGCCGAGTACCTGGACCACGTGCTGTCGCGACTGACCGCGCCCGGCGCCGTCTACCTGGGCGTGCTCGCGCTGCTGCCCCTGGTGGCCTTCGCGATCCTGCGCGACCCCTCGACGCAGCAGAACTATCCGTTCGGCGGGACGAGCGTGCTCATCATGGTGGGCGTCGGGCTCGACACCGTGAAGCAGATCGAGGCCCAGCTCCAGCAACGCAACTACGAGGGCCTCCTCAGGTGACCGCCGGTCCTGCGGCCGGGGCGGCGTGCCCCTTACGCCCCGGGAGAACCAGGCCGCCGACGCCGGCGAGACTCACCCGGAGGAGCCCCGCTCGTGCGGCTCACAGCTGAGCGCGCTTGCGTCGCTCTGGCGGGGAGGATCGGGCTTGCTTGGGGCGGTCAGGCGGGGAGGCTCAGGCCCGCCCGCATGGCGAACACCACGAGCTGGGCCCGGTCGCGCGCACCCAGCTTCACCATGGCCCTGCTCACGTGAGTCCGCACGGTGTCAGGGCTGATCACCAGCTCCCTGGCGATCTCGTCGTTCGACCTGCCGGTGGCCACCCACGCGGCCATCTCCCGCTCCCGAGGCGTCAACGTGTCGAGTCCGGCGACGGGCTCGGCCCCGCCCGTCCTGCCGAACAGGCCGATGACCTTGCGGGTGATGGCGGGTGACAGCAGCGCCTCGCCCGCCGCCACCACCCGGATCGCGCTGACCAGCTCGTCGGGAGCGCTGTCCTTGAGCAGGAACCCGCTCGCGCCCGCCTGCAGCGCGGCGAAGACGTACTCGTCGACCGCGAACGTCGTCACCACCACGATCCTGGTGTCCCGCACGTCCGGCTCGGCGGCGACGGCCCGCAGCACCTGCACGCCGTCCATGCCGGGCATCCTGATGTCGAGCAGCAGCACGTCAGGACGCTTCTCCCTGACCAGCGCCAGCGCCTGCCCGCCGTCGGCCGCCTCACCGACCAGCTCCAGGTCGGACTCCCTGGCGATGAGCGCCCTGAGCCCCATCCGCACGACCGCCTGATCGTCGGCGATCCCCACCCTGATCATCGCGTCCCGCCCCCGCCGAAACCACCCTCGACCGGGATAGCGGCATCCCGCCTCTCGCCGGGCTCGCGTTCGGCCGTGAGTACGGCATGCCGCGTCTTGCCGGGTTCGCGTTCGGCCGTGAGTACGGCATGCCGCGTCTTGCCGGGTTCGCGTTCGGCCGTGAGTACGGCATGCCGCGTCTTGCCGGGTTCGCGTTCGGCCGTGAGTACGGCATGCCGCGTCTCTCTGGGGCCACCTTCGCCCGGGGCCACGGCATGCCTGTCGGGAACGCCGCTGCCAGGGGTCACTGGGTCCAGCGTCGCGCCAGGAGCACCTTCGGCCCGGATCACGCGACGCCTCGCGGGAAGCGGGCGACCACGCTGAAGCCGCCGCCGTCCCTGGGGCCCGCGCTGAACTCGCCTCCCGCGGCCAGCACCCGCTCCCGCATGCCGGTCAGCCCCCTGCCCTCGCTCGACATGGAGGCCCCGCGCCCCCGGTCGGCCACCTCGAGCACGAACCCGCCGCGCCCGTCGTCGACCGCCTTCACCAGCGCGCTGGTCGGCCCCGCGTGCCTGATCACGTTCGTCAGGGACTCGCGGGCCACGCGGTAGACGGTGCCGCGCAGGTGAGAGGGCACGTCGGGCTCGGCAGGCTCGAGATCGACGGGCAGGCCCGCGGCCCGGACCCCGGCGACCAGGCCCGTCAGCTGGTCGTCGCCCTCCCGCGCATCGATCAGGTCGAGCGCGCCACGCAGGCCTGCCAGCGCCGCCAGGCTCGTCTCGCGGATCGCCCGCAGCGACTCCCTGGCCTGCTCGGGATTCTCCTCCAGGACCAGCAGCGCGAGCCCGGCCTGCATCGCGATGGTCGAGAAGCCGTGGCCTGCCGCGTCGTGCACCTCACCGGCGATCCTGGCCCGCTCCCGCGCCACCATCTCCGCCGCCAGGGCGCTCGCGGCGGTCCGGCCGTCGGTCGTCTTCGTGGCCGGGGCGCTCGTGGCGGTCCGGCCGTCGGTCGTGTCCGTGGGAAGGGAGTTCGCGGCTGCCTGGGTGCCGGCCGTCCCCGTCGCCAGGGCGCTGGCGGGGGTGCGGGTCGAATCGGCGGACAGGGGGCTCAAGGCGGGCCGCGTGTCGGCGGGTGCGGCCGGGGCCGGGGCCGGGAGCGAGGACTGCCACAGGGCGGCGGCGGGCGATCCGCTCGTGCCCAGTGCCGACCAGGCGTGCAGCCCGGCGGGGCGCGCGGAGCCGTCGAGGCCGGCGGCCCCGTCGGACAGGTCGCCGTAGCAGGCGGGGCGCGCCGAGAGGTCGAGACCCGCAGCCGCCTGGGACCCGTCGCCGTAGCACGCGGCGTGCGACGCGATGCCGGGCGCACCGGCGGTGTGGTGGCGGGCCTGATAAGCCGCCGCGTCGTGACCGGGGAGCAGGTGGGAGGCGCCGTGACGTGCCGCCCCGTCGTGAGTGCGGGGAACATCCGAGGTGCCGTGGCTCGACGTCAGGTCGTGTGTGTGGGGCGCAGGCGAGGCGCCGTGGCGTGCGGCCCCGTCGTGTGTCTGGGGCACAGGCGAGGTGCCGTGACGCGCCGCCCCGTCGTGTGTCTGGGGCACATGGGAGGTGCTGTGACGTGGCGCAGCGACGCGAGCGGTGGGGACGCCTGGCGTGCCGGGGTGGTCGGTCGAAGGCGCCGGCGGCGGGCTGTCGTGGTCGTAGGCGGCGGCCACCGCCGCGCGGGCCTGGGCCAGACCGCTCAGCGAGAGCGGCACCGCCAGCCACCCCGCCCACACCAGCATGACGACGGCGGGCATGTCGCCCATGCGGGCAGCACGGGAGGCCGCCGCGGACATGGACTCCCACAGGCGGCGGACAGGGCGTCGGTCCCGTGTCACCATTCCGCCCAGATCCTAACCAGTTTCGGTGTCCCCGCGATCGACCCTCCCGCGCCCTGAGCCCGGCGGCGCGGCGTGGTCCCGCCCGCGACGGGCGATCAGGCGTATTCGTCGTTGAGCCGCCACCACTCGTAGGGCGCGGTCTGCGGCCAGCCCTCGGGGGAGTCCTCCCAGCTCTCCTGCCTGCCGTACGGGGTCAGGTCGAGCAGGTTGAAGTCCATCCGCAGCCGGTCGGCGCCACGCGAGGTGGTGAAGTAGGTGCGGAAGACGCGCTCGCCGTCGCGCAGGAACACGCTGATGCCGAAGCCGTCACCCGTGCCGCAGTCGAGGTTGAACTGCGGGCCGGAGTACAGCGGCTGTCGCCAGTCGAGGCGCTGCCGTACCTTCTCCAGGTCCGCGTACGGCGAGCGTGAAACGACCGCCATGGCGGTGTCCCTGGCTCGCAGGTGCGCCAGGTTGGGGATGTTGTCGGTGAAGGACGCGCATCCCCGGCAGGGCAGGCCGTCCTTGTGCAGCGGCATGAAGTGGTAGACCACGAGCTGGCGGCGGCCCTCGAACAGGTCGAGCAGGCCGACCTTCCCCTCGGGGCCTTCGAAGACGTAGTCGGTGCCGAACTCCACCATCGGCAGGCGACGGCGCTTGGCGGCCAGCGCGTCGAGCAGCCGGGTGGCCGCCTTCTCCTCGACGAGCAACGCGTCGCGAGCCGCCTGCCACTCCTCGGCGGAGACGATCTTCGGAAGGTTCATGGTGGTTCCCCTCGTTTCGTCCTACTCCTAATTTAGGAGTAGACACTTAGATTAAACAAGAGGAAGCGGTATGCTGATCACGTGCGTAGCTATCAGGACCCGTGCGGGGTGGCCCGCGCGCTCGATCTCGTCGGCGAGCGATGGGCGCTCCTGGTGATCCGCGAGCTCATGCTCGGCCCCAAGCGCTTCACCGACCTCCACCGCGACCTGCCGGGCAGCAGCCAGAACGTGCTGTCCCAGCGGCTGCGGGAGCTGGAGACGGCCGGAGTCGTACGGCGGCGCAAGCTGCCGCTGCCCGCGGCCGTCTGGGTGTACGAGCTGACCGAGTGGGGGCTCGGGCTCGAACCGGTCCTGCTGCACCTGGGGCGCTGGGGCAGCCAGGCGCCCATCACGACCACCAACCAGCTCGGGGTCACGTCCCTGCTGATGGCGTTGAAGACGATGTACCTGCCCGGCACCGAGGCGGTCATCGAGCTGCGGACAGGGGAGGAGACCTTCCATGTGCAGGCGTCGCCCTCCGCTATCTCGGTCGGGCGGGGTGGCGCGGCAGTCCGTCCTGACGCGGTGCTGAAGGGGGAGGCGGGGGCGCTGGCCTCGGTGCTCCTCCAGCGCGGGGACCTCGGGGAGGCGGTCGCCACGGGGGTGCTGGAGATCGAGGGCGAGGAGGCGGCCGTGACCCGCCTGATCGCCCACCTCGCCGTCTCCGCCTGAGCAGCGCCTCCGCCTACGCACCGTCTCCGGCGGGACGCTGTCTCCGCCTGTGCACCGTCTCCGGCGGGACGCTGTCTCCACCTGTGCGCTGTCTCCGGCGGGGCGCTGTCTCCGCCTGAGCAGCGCCGGCGCCTGCGCGTCCTATCCGGCTGAGCCGCGGCTCCGCAGAGCGCGGCCGAGGTGCCGGTTTCGTGTTCGTGCGTGGCTGCGGGGGTGGAGCACCAGCCCGCCGCGGGCGCGCAGGCCGCAGGCGTAGGTGATCATGTCGTCGTCGAAAACCCTCGGGCGGCCGCCGAAGCGACCATGCTGGCGTGCCGAGGCCTGGCCCTCCAGGGATTTCTCCCGATTTACTCCTGGTTCGGGCGTTGTGGTTGCTGGGGGTCTCGGGATCGCGGTCGTGCCGGGCTCTGGGCGAGATGCTCGGGCAGGGGCCTCATCGGCGACTGGGGCTGTAGCCATCGGTGCGGGCATGGTCGTCTTGGGCGTGTGGTAGTCGGCGCACGGCGGCGGAGGCCAGCGGGAGGACGGCCGCGACGGCGTAGACGATGCCGGCGGCCGCAGCCACCTGGAAGCCGCCGAACCTGTCGGCGAGCAGTCCTACGCCCAACTGACCGACAGGGATCGCGATGTAGGACAGCAGGTCGTCGTAGGACGAGACGCGCGAGAGCACCTGCGCGGGGACGTGCTCCTGCAGCGAGGTTTCCCAGCCGACGGCGGCGACTGCGGATCCCAGTCCGGCGACGAAGGCGGCGGCGATCAGCCAGGAGGCGTGCAGGTGCGCACCGAGTGCGAGGAGGGGGAGCGCGCCGAGCGCGCTCATCAACTGGCCCAGCCGCAGCAGGTGCCTGACCACCAGCCGGTACATCAGCGCGCTCACCACCAGCATGCCGACACCGCGGGCGCTGAGCACGACCCCCCAGGTCTCCTCGCCGCTGAGCTGCTTGGTCAGTACGGGTCCCAGGATCTGCCAGGTGCCAACCTGCACCAGGTTGATCACGCAGCAGCACAGGGACACCGTCCACACCCAGCGAACGCGCCGAAACTCGGTCCAGCCGTCGCGGATGTCGGCCAGCATCCTGGAGGAGGGCCGCGGCGAGGTCGGAGCTGCGGCGAGGGACAATCGGGCGAGGAAGCCCGCCGCGAGGAGGTACGTCAGCGCGTCGAAGGCGATGGCGGGACCCCCACCGGCAGCCGCGACCGCGATCCCGGACAAGCTCGGTCCGAGGATCTTCGTGGTGTTCCTCGCGGATGCCAGCAGGGCGTTCGCCTGCCGTATCCGATCTACGGGGACAAGCTGGGGCACGATGCCGCGCAGCGCCGGCGTGGTGAACGCAGCGAGGACGCCGCTGAGGAACCCCAGGGCGGCCACCGGCGGCAGCGCGTACCTGTCGGTGAGCAGGAGGGCGGCGACGCCGCCCTGGGTGAGGGCCGAGCCCAGGTGGGCGGCCACCAGGACCGTTCGGCGCGGGATGCGGTCAGCGACGGCCCCGCCTATCAGGAGGAAGGCCAGCAGCGGCACCATGTGGGCGGCCAGGACGACACCGAGGTCGCTGGTGCTGCCCGATGCATCCAGGACCCCGAACGCCAGCGCGACCGGCGCCATGGAACTGCCCAGCAGGGACACCACGTGTGCGGAGAGGAACCAGCGGAAGTCGGTCAGTCGCATGAGGGTCGAGCGCATGGGCCGGGAGTCTGCAGGAGCACCGAAGCGGACACTATCGTTTCGGCAGGAGGCGAAAGATGATGCTGTTGCGGCTGAGCACCCTGGCCCTGTCGCGGTCCAGGTTCGCACTGTCCCCGCTCGCCGAGACGCTGGGGTCGATGATGGTGCTTGGCAAGCCCTGCACCGATCCGTGGCTGGCCTCCTGGCATGCCCGCCACCACGGCGCGTTTCGCGCCGCTCTCGAGGCGGACCCCTTCGCCGAGGGCCTGGTCAGGCTGCTGGGTTCGACCAAGTGGCTGCCGAGTCACGTCGTGATCCCGCCGGCGGGCGGCATGCACACCACCCTGCAGGACGAGCTCGCGCAGGTCACCCAGGCGCCCGACGAGGAGGTGCGCGCCGAGTTGGAGAAGTCGGTGGCGCACAGCTGGAAGCAGCACGATCTGGACTGGCTGACCGGACGAGCCTGGGCGGCCCGCACCGCCGACCTGCTCAAGTACACGTGGGAGGCCCATGTGGCCCCCGACTGGCCGCGCCGACGAGCACTACTGGAACGCGACGTCACCTACAGGGCGGGGCTGCTGGCCGCCTACGGCTGGCCGCGTGCTCTGCAGCGCATGAGCCGCCGCAGCGCCTGGGTCGGCGACGACGCCATCCGCTTCAGCGACCAGGACTCCCCGGACCGCGTCGTCGGCGATGAGGGCATGCTGTTCGTCCCGGTCGGCGTGATAAGCAGCGGCACGTGGCTGTGCGAGGCACCGCCGACGTCGTACGCACTGGTCTACCCGGCCCGCGGATCGGCCGACGGCGCGGCGCGAACTCGGCCCGCCCGGTCGCTGGAGCGGCTCATAGGTACCGGCCGCGCGGCCATCCTGCGCGAACTCGAACCCCCCGCGACCAGCAGCGAACTCGCCGCACATTTCGGTCTGTCGCTCGGCACCGTTGGCGGCCACCTGACCATCCTGCGCGATGCGGACCTCGTCGTCGGCACGCGGGTCGGTCGGCGCGTGGTCTACCGGCGCACCGAGACCGGTCACCTGCTCGCCGGCCGAGTGGGCGTCGGGGAGTGAGTCCGCCCGGGGTCAGCGCAGGACGGAGCGGTCCACCGTGCCGGGGTCCAGGACGTGCTCGATCACCATGACCGCCGCGCCGACGACTCCCGCCCGGTCGCCGAGCTCGCTGGTGCGGATGCTCAGGTGCTGGGTCGCCAGCGGGAGCGACCTGCTGTAGATGACCTCCCGCACCCCCGCCAGGACGTGCTCGCCCGCCTCCGCGATGTCCCCGCCGATCACGATCACCGCGGGGTTGAAGAAGTTCACGATGGAGGCCAGTACGTCGCCGACCTCCCTGCCGGCCTGCCTGATCAGCTGGACGGCCTGGGTGTTGCCCTGGCGTACCAGGGTGACGACGTCGCGGCTGTTGGCCGCGGGCACGCCGGCGGCGGCCAGCTTGGCCGCCACGGCGGCGCCGCCCGCGACCGCCTCGAGGCAGCCGGTGTTGCCGCACCGGCAGATCACGTCGGCCGCGGAGGAGACGCGCACGTGGCCGATGTCGCCCGCGGCGCCCTGGGCGCCCCTGTGCAGGCGGCGGTCGGAGATGATGCCGCACCCTATGCCGGTGCCGATCTTGACGAACACCAGTTGGTCGGCCTCCGGTCTGGCCGCCCAGTGCTCGCCGAGCGCCATGATGTTCACGTCGTTGTCGACGAGGACGGCGGCGCCGAGCCGTTCGCCGAGCCACTCGGGGACGGGGAAGCCGTCCCAGCCGGGCATGATGGGCGGGCTGATCGGGCGGCCCGAGGCGTGTTCGACGGGCCCGGGCAGGCCGACGCCGACGCCGCAGATCTGCTCGACGGTGTGGCCGGTCTCGGCGAGCAGGTCGAGGAAGGTGTCGACGAGCCATTGGAGTGTCGGCTCGGGGCCGCGGTCGATCGGCAGGTCGGCGGTGCGCTCGGCGAGCACGGTGGTGGCCAGGTCGGTCACCGCGACCCTGGCGTGGGTGGCGCCGAGGTCGGCCGACAGCACGACGCGGGCCGCGCTGTTGAACGCGAACGCCACGGCGGGCCTGCCGCCCGAGGAGATGGCCTCTTCGGTGGGCACGATCCACTGGTGGTTCAGCAGCGCGTCGAGCCGCTGCGAGACCGTGGACCTGGCCAGGCCGGTGAGCTGGACGAGCTCGGCTCTGGTGCGGGCCTGGCCGTCCCTGAGGATCGCCAGCAGTGCGCCTGCTCCGGCGACCGCGCCGCCTGGTTCGTTCAGCATGTCCGACGACAACCCCCGCTCCTCCCGCCACCCCGATGCAATATGTCGAATTGAATCACACTTGTGCATGACCATCGGCGGAAGAATCATGTCATCTCCGCGCACGATGGCGGGCCGGTGTTGGCGCGCCCATGGCTCGTCGGACACCGGGACCCTCGCTCGCGCGCACGGCATGCGCGGCGCGAGGTTCCGGTGGCGCGACGACTCGCGCGGCGCCGGGCATGCGGGGACATGCCGGGGACGCGCCGCGCGAATCCCGGACGGCTCAGCCGTTGGTCAGCCAGCGCAGCGGGTTGCCGTGGGTGATGGACCGGATCGTCTCCTCGTCCACCCCCGTCTCCCGCAGGCGCGGAAGGAGCGTGCGGAAGGCGTGGGAGTACCCGGCCCCGCCGTACCGCTGGAGCTGGGCTACGCGGGAGACGCCGCTGCCGAGCAGCAGCCGGTCGGCGTGCCCCTCGGAGATGAGCTCCCGCGCGATCGCGGCCGCCTGGGTGGCGCCGAGCGTCACCGACGACAGGCCGACGTAGGCGCCGGCCTCGGCGACCTTGCGCGCGACGGCGGGGTCGGGGGCGGTGCAGGCGACGCTCACCCGCGACGCCGGCAGCCCTTGGCCGAGCAGGATCTCCAGCAGCGCGAGGCCGTTCTGGCCGTGGGTGGCGACGGGCAGGCGGGTGGAGAGCGAGGCCCTGGCGGCGGCCACCAGGCAGCGCTCCTCGGTGGGCGTGGGCTCGGCGCCCCAGGCACCGACCTCGCCGATGACTCCGGGCAGGATGCCGGTGCCGTCGAGGCCCGAGGTGATCTCGTCCATGAGCCGCGCGGTGAGGGTGTCGACGTCGTCCTTGCGCACCTGCGTGAACGGTTCGGCGAACAGGCCGGTCGAGGCGATGACCGGCACCCTGCTGCCCGCGGCGACGCGGGCGAGGGAGGCGGCGTCCCTGCCCATGCCGATGCAGGACAGCTCGACGGTGAGCCCGAGGTCGTCCGACTGGCGCAGCTCGCGGAGCTCTTCGGTGACGGTGCGCTCCTCGTCGAGCCAGCGGTGGGGGTCGGAGTCGATGCCGACCGCCCAGCGCAGGTCGCAGCGCAGGTGCTCGTGGGGGAGGACGGCACCGGTGATCGCGTCGGCGCGGATCGGACCGGTGACGGTGCGTATCAGAACCTCGGGCATGCACGACATTAACCGACGTTTGCCGGTAGACGCCTAATGTGGGCAGAAAGTTTTACCCGGCGGAGGTTTCACCGCTGACCTGCGGTGACAAGCCCCGCCACTCCGGCGCGATGTCTGCCGTGGCGCGGCTTTTCCCCCATTAGGCTGGATGGGTGGCAATGGACTCCGAAACCGGTGACGCCGACCAGCTGAAAGACGAGGCGGCGCGTCGCTCCGGCATACACGGCTGGCTCGACGGCATCAGGTCGACCAGGACCGGCGCCCTCACGCTCAAGATCGTCATCGGTGTGATCGGCGCGGTGATGGTCGTGGGCGGCCTCATCATGGTGCCGTTCCCCGGCCCCGGGTGGCTGGTCGTCTTCGCGGGCCTGGCGGTGCTGGCCACCGAGTTCCACTGGGCGCACAACCTCCTGGTGTTCGGCAAGCGCGTCCTCGGCGCCTGGACCGTCTGGTATAAGCAGCAGGGCTGGACGGTGCGGATCCTCGTCCTGCTCGTCACACTGGCCACGATGGGTGTGATCATCTGGGCCGCGATGAAGCTGAGCCTCGGCATCGACCTGGTGGTCGAAGGCCGCAAGATCCTCGGTATCTGACATTCATGCCCATTCGTTCTGCCGGCGGGACGAAGAGGTGATCGCTGCCTAGGCTGCCGCCGTGCTCTCCGTCCTCGTGGCCCTCGCCCTCATCCCCCTTCCCGGGACATCCGTGGTGCTCCAGGAGAAGCCCGGCGACCCCGTACGGCTGACCGCGTACGGCCTCGGCACCCGGCAGGCCTACCTCCGCGGCGCCACCGCCTTCGCCCGGCAGCGCGGCGCCGCCGAGGTCGTCGTCTCGCCCGACGGCCGGTTCGCCGCCGCCGTACCGGCCGCCTACACGGGCGGGCGCGACGCCCTCGTCGTCACCGACCGCACGACCGGCAGGGTGAAGCGCATCCCCACGGTCGCCAGGCCGCTGATGGCCTCCTACGCCTCCTGGTCGCGCGACGGCACGAAGGTGCTGCTCACGCTGGAGCGGAAGACCGCGGGCAAGTGGCGCACCGGCGGCTACGTCACGGTCGACGTGGCCGCGGGCACCGCGCGCACGACCGTGGTCGCGGACGCCGACCCGGCCGCCACCTACTGGTGGACCCCGGACGGCGGGGTGATCGCCCAGCAGGGTGGCGGTGCGATCGTCCTCCGGGCGGGGCGACGGCCCCGGCTCCTGCCCGGTGTCGGCACCCCCGCGGGGCCCGACCTCTTCTCACCCTCGGGCAGGCGGATGGTCACCTGGTGTCCCGCCCGGTACGCCGAGCACGTGTGCCTGGCCGACCCGGCGACCGGGAGGATCGTGACGCGGTCGCGGCTGAAGCCCGAGACGGTGGTCGGCTGGTGGAACGAGAGCAGGCTGATCGCCGTCGTGCCACATCAGAAGGGCTATCGCCTCGTCGTGGCCGACACCGCCGGCCGGGTCAGGCGGGTGCTCGCGGTGATTCCGTCCGGCACCTGGCAGGCCGAACTCTGGCTGAGCTTCACCCGCAAGTGAGAAGGTGCCTCCCGTGAGCTTAAGCACCCTCCTTCTCGCGGCCACGCTCGCCCTCACCGGGGCGGACGTCAAACTGCCAGGGGCCGACGTGACCCTGCGCGAGCAGCCGGGCGACCCGAAGCGGGTCACCGCCTTCACCACCGCCGGCTCGGCCTACCTGCGGACCGGCGGCTCGTTCGCGTGGCAGCGCTCCTACAACGATCTCTCGGTCTCCCCCGGGGGCGGGTTCGTCGCCGCCGTCCCCAGGAAGTTCGCCAAGGGCTACGACCGGATCGCCATCGTCAACCGGGCCACCGGCAGGACGACGAAGATCCGCACGGTCAAGGCGCCCATGGTGGCGGGCTCGCCGTACTGGTCGCCCGACGGGCGCAAGGTCGTGCTGACCGTCTCGAAGGGCGACGACACGGGCGGCGGCTGGCGCAGCGTCGGATTCGTCGTGGTCGACGTGGCCGCCAGGCGCGCCCGGGTCGTCAAGGTGCGTGACACCTACCACGACGCGCTGTTCCAGTGGTCACCCGACGGCCGGCGCGTGGTCTCCGACTACTGGGACGGCGTCCGCTTCTACCTGACCGACGGCAGGGTGGCCTGGACCCTGTGGCGGACGGGCGGGCTGGTCGGCGGCGAGAGCGCCTTCTCCCCGGACGGCAGGCGGATGGCCACCTGGTGCCCCAAGCGGTACAAGGCCGTCCTGTGCACCTGGAACCCCTACAACGGCAAGATCGACAAGAAGGTGAAGGTCCGCGCCGTCGCCTCCTACGGCTGGTGGGACCGCGAGCACCTGATCGCGGTCGGCAGGCAGGGCCGCGGCTACCTGGGCGTGGTGGTCGACCTGAAGGGAAAGGTCGTGCGCCCGCTGGCCGAGATCGGCCGCTCCGCGTGGCGCGACCAGGACGTCTACCTGAGCTACACGCGCGGCTGAGGACCCGCCGGCGGCCGGCGGGCGGACGTCAGAGGTAGAGGCCGGTGCCGTGGTCGGTCTCGTGCGTGGCCACGGCATGCAGGTCACGCTCGCGCATGACGAGGTAGACCTTGGTGTGCAGCTCGACTTCGTACTGGTCCTCGGGGTTGAGCAGCACCTTGTCGCCCACCTTCACCGAGCGGACGTTGGCTCCCACGCCGCAGACCTCGCCCCAGGCCAGCCTGTTGGCCATCTTGACCGTCGCGGGGATCACGATGCCGGCGCCGCTGCGCCGTTCCTCGCCGTCCTTCTCCAGCCGGATCATCACCCGGTCGTGAAGCATCTGGATCTCGAACTTGGGGTCTGCCACGAATGTCAGTCTACGCGGGCCCGTAGGGCCGATTCCCCTGACAGCCGGGTCAGCGGGCGATAACGTGCCGAGAGCCAGGGGGCGGGCGAGGGTTTGCGGGGGGCGGCGCGCTGTGACCCGGTTGTGCGGCGGGGGGTCGCCGGGCGCCGAGATCGGTCCGGTCTCGCTGGTGCCCGCCTACTTCCATCCCCGCACCGCGGGCGAGGCGTGGCGGCGCCTGCTGGTCGATCCGCCGCGCATGGCGGTGGTCTCCGTCGACCACGGGCCAGGCCAGGCGAGAGATCCGGGGTGCGCGGCCGCCGTGGCCGCCCTGGTGGCCGCCGGCACCCAGGTCCTCGGCTACGCCGACACCGACTTCGGCCTGCGCCCGGCCGCGCAGGTCCGCGCCGACCTGCGCCGCTACCTGGTCTGGTACGGCATCCGCGGCGCCTTCCTCGACCAGGTGGCCGCCTCGGCCGAGCGCCTGGCGCACTACGCGGAGCTGGTGGCGGAGGTGCGGGGGCCGGTCGTGCTCAACCCGGGCGTCTACCCCGACCCCGCCTACGTCTCGCTCGCCGACATCCTCGTCACCTTCGAGGGCCCGCTGCCGGCCTACCGCGCGATGCGCGTGCCGGCCTGGGCGCGGCGCCTGGCCAGGGAGCGGTTCTGCCATCTGGTGCACGGCGTGCCGTACGAGCAGGTGGCGCCGACCCTGCGCAAGGCCGCACGGCATGCGGGCACCGTCCACGTGACGGACAGGACGGGGGCGGCCCCCTGGCGGGATCTACCCACATATTTCGGGTGAGCATGGCAGGATGACCGCCATGATCATGGCGTTCGGGTCCGCGGACTGGCAGTGGATCAACCCGCCCCGCGAGTGGACCGCCGACGACGGCCTCAGCCTGGTCTGCGACGCCGGCACGGATCTGTGGCGGCGGACCCGCTACGGCTACACCTACGACACCGCCCACCTGTTCGGCCGGATCGTCTCGGGCGACTTCCTGCTGACGGTGACGTTCTCGGGGGGCTACGCCGAGCAGTACGACCAGGCGGGCGCCGTCCTGCGGATCGACGAGGAGAACTGGATCAAGGCGGGCGTCGAGTACGTCGACGGCGCCTTCCACCTCAGCACCGTCGTCACCCGCCAGGTGTCGGACTGGTCGGCGCTGCCGCTGCCCGCCGCCGCGGAGAGCGTCACGTTCACGATGGAGCGCAGGGGGGACGCGGTGACCGTCGGCTACGGCATGGACGGCGCGGCCCCCGCGTCGACGCTGCGGCTGGCCTACTTCCCGCCGGGCGCGCCCGCGCTGGCGGGGGCGATGGCCGCGGCTCCGGTGGGTAAGGGCTTCCCCGTCCGCTTCGACTCCCTGAGCGTCACCCCCGCCTGACCGGTCACGACAGCGGTCGGCCGGTCACGGCGCCCGGTCCGCCCCCGGTCACGGCAGGGTCAGCTCGGCGAACACGGGCCGGTGGTCCGTACCCGCCAGCTGATGGACGCTGAAGGACCGCACCCCCATCTGCTGGTCGGCCAGCACGTGGTCGATCGTCACCCCGGGCACGGGCCGCCACCCCTGCTGCGGCCAGGTCGCGGTGAACCCCAGTCCCGCCGCGTCGGCCGCGTCGCGGTAGCCGGAGGCGAGCAGTTCCCCGACCGGCCAGTGGTCCAGCGTGGCGTTGAAGTCGCCCGCCAGCACCGTCAGCCGCTGTCCCGCCCTGGGCAGCGCCGCCAGCCCCGACCGCCAGCAGGCCATCTTCGCGGCGTGGCTGGGCGCGCACGGATGCACGGAGACCACCTCGATCTCCGGCCCGCCCTTGACGCCGACCACGGCGCGGGCCTGCCGGAAGCCGCCGAGCGCGATCATCGGCTGCTCGGTCAGCGGGTGCGTGGAGTAGATCCCCGACCCCCAGACGCCGGTGTGGGACCTGTCGACGACGTACGGCATGCGCTCACGCAGCCCCAGCTCGTCGAGCCGGTCCCGGGCCGCGGGCGTCAGCTCCTGGATGGCGAGCACGTCGGGCCGCAACCGCTCGACCAGCCGCATCAGCTCCGCGCCGTCTCCCGCGCCGACGGCGAGGTTGGCGGCCAGCACCTTGAAGGCGGTGCCGCCGGAGGGGCCGGCGTCGGCGAAGGACCGCGGCAGGACGGCCAGGGCCAGCGCCCCCGCCGTCACCGCGGCCACCGCCAGCGGGACCCACCGCCTCAGCAGGCCGGCCGCCAGCACCGGAACCGCCGAGGCGGCGGCGACGTACGGGGTGAACGCGACGAGCTGGATCCACCGGTCACCCACGTCCGCCCCGGTCACCCTGAGCAGCGCCCAGACGGCGAACGGCAGCACGAGCACCCAGGCCAGCACGGTACGGATCATGGGAGGGAACCTACCTGGCCGGTGTGCAGAAACCGTGAAGACCGCCCGCGATCCTCGGTGCAGCCGGATAGGAGCCTCAGACGGTGACCGAGGACTCCACCGGCAGCCCCGCCTCGACCCAGTCCTGGATGCCCTCGCGGTACTTGCGCACGTCGGTGTACCCGAGAGCGGTCAGCCGGTTGGCCACGGCCTGGCTGTTGGGGCAGGCGGGGTTGGAGCAGTAGGTGACGATCGCCGCGTCCTTGTCGGGCAGCAGGGCGGCGGCCCGCTCCTCGACCTCGCTCTCGACCAGGGCGACGGCACCCGGCAGGTGCTGCTGCGCGTAGTAGTCGCCGCCGAGCGCGTCCACCACGGTGACGGTGCCGGCGTCGATCGCGGCCTTGAGCTCGTCGCGGGAGATGAGCTGGGTCATTGCGACCTCCTGAAAAAATGGACTACAGTCCGGTTTGTGGATGGCACGGAAATTACCGGACCGCAGTCCGGTTCGTCAAGCGAGGTTCTGGAGATCCTGCGCAACCGCCCGCCCCAGGAGCGGGCCGACGCTGCCCGCAACCGCGAGAAGGTGCTGGCCGCGGCGGCCAGGCTGTTCGCCGACAAGGGCGTGGAGGCGGTCTCCATGGACGCGATCGCCGCCGAGGCGGGAGTGGGGAAGGGCACGCTGTTCCGCCGGTTCGGCGACAAGTCGGGGCTGGCGGTCGCCCTGCTCGACGCCCGCGAACGCGACCTGCAGGAACGCGTCCTGTCCGGGCCGCCCCCGCTGGGCCCGGGGGGCGCCGGCCGCGACGTCGCACCGGCCGAACGGCTCGCCGCCTTCGTCGCCGCCTACCTCGACTACCTGTTCGCCCACCTCGACCTGGTGCGGATGTCGGAGACGGCCAGCCCGGGGGCGCGCTACCGGATCGGCGCCTACGTCTTCTGGCACCGGCACGTGGCGATCCTGCTCGGCCAGGCGCTGCCGGGCGCGGACGCCGACGCGCTGGCGCACGCCGTCCTCGCGGGGCTCGGGGGCGAGCCCGCCACCATGCTCAAGGACAGGTACGGCGAGCCGCGTGCCCGCGCCGCGCTCACCCAGGCGGCACTGGCGGTCTGCGGCACCGGCGAGTCCCGAAGCGACGGGGCCGCGCACGACCCCGGGTGACCGCCGGCGAGCCCGGGACCACGGGCCGCGCACGACCCCGGGTGACCGCCGGCCGATCCCGATGACCTACAGGGCGACCGGGTTGCGCGCCCTGCGCGCCTCGGGGACGATCAGCGGAGTCCCGGTCTGCGGGTCGGTGATGATCTCGCACCGCAGGTCGAAGACCTGCTCGACCAGCGCGGCCGTCATCACCGCCGCCGGGTCGCCCTCGGCCACGATCACTCCGTCGCGCATGACGACGAGGTGGGTGGCGTAACGGCAGGCCTGGTTGAGGTCGTGGAGCACGGCCACCATGGTCCGTCCCGCCTCGTGCAGGTCGGCGCAGAGGTCGAGCACCTCGACCTGGTGGGCGATGTCGAGGTAGGTGGTCGGCTCGTCGAGCAGCAGGATCGGCGTCTCCTGGGCCAGCGCCATCGCCAGCCACACGCGCTGCCGCTGGCCGCCGGACAGCTCGTCCACGATCCGCTCGGCCAGCGAGGCGACGTTCGTGGCCGCCATGGCCGCGGCCACGGCCAGCTCGTCCGCCTTCGACCACTGCCGCATCAGCCGCTGGTGCGGGTAGCGCCCCCTGGCGACCAGGTCCGCCACCGTGATCCCGTCGGGCACGATCGAGGTCTGCGGCAGCAGCCCGAGCCGCCGCGCCACCTCCTTCGACGGCAGCGAGGTGATCGCGCTGCCGTCGAGGTGCACGGCGCCCGCCCGCGGTTTCAGCATCCTGGCCAGCGCGCGCAGCAACGTCGACTTGCCGCACGCGTTCGGGCCGATGATCACGGTGAACGAGCCGTCGGGGATCTCCACGTCGAGCGAGGTCGCCACCACCCGCTGCTCGTAGGCGAGGGTGAGGCCGGAACCGGTCAGCCGAGCCATCAGCGGCGTTCCTTTCGCAGCAACAGGGCCAGGTAGGTGCCGCCGATGGCGGCGGTCAGCACGCCGACGGGCAGCTGGGTGGGCGCGAACAGGCGCTGGGCGGCCAGGTCGGCCGCGGTCAGGAGCACCGCGCCGGTCAGCGCGGAGGCGAGCAGCGTGACGCCGGGGGAGCGGGTCAACCTGCGGGCCAGCTGCGGCGCCGCCATCGCCACGAAGATCACCGGGCCCGCGGCCGCGGTGGCGACCCCGCACAGCAGCACGCCCGCGACGATCGCCGCCGCCCGGACGGGCTCGACCCTGATGCCGACGGCCCTGGCCGCGTCGTCGCCCATCTCCATCATCCGCAGCGGCCTGGAGACGGCGCAGCAGACGGGGACGATCAGGGCGAGCGCGACCGCGACGGGGATCGCGTGGTCCCAGCCGCGCCCGCCGAGGCTGCCGGTCAGCCAGGCGCCCGCGGTGGCCGCGTCGTTGATGTTCGCCTTGGTCAGCAGGTAGGAGTCGACCGACAGCAGCAGGGCGTTGACGCCGATGCCCACCAGGACCAGCCGGTAGCCCTGCACGCCCCTGCGGAAGGCGAGCGCGTAGACCAGCGCCGCCGAGATCACGCAGCCGAGCATCGAGCCCGCGGCGATCTGCGTCGCCGTACCGCCCAGGACGACGGTCAGCACGCCGCCGGTCGACGCGCCGGCGGTGAAGCCGATGAAGTCGGGGCTGCCCAGCGGGTTGCGGGTGAGCGACTGGAAGATCGCGCCGCTCAGGCCGAAGGCGGCGCCGACGGCCAGTCCGGTGACCACGCGGGGCGCCCGCAACTCGCTCACGATCAGTTCCGCCACCGGCGAGCCGTCGCCGAACAGGGCGGCCAGGATGTCGCCGACGGGCACGGTGAACTCGCCGGTCGAGACCGCGACCAGCGCGATCGCGACCGCGGCCACCAGCAGCGCGATGCTCACCAGGACGGCGCGGGGGGCCGGCCGCACCGAGTAGGGGCCGAGCCGAACGGGGGAGGTCATAGCGCGGCCAGCCTCCTGCGCCGGGCCAGCAGGATGAAGACGGGGGCGCCGACCACCGCGCACATGATGCCGACCTGCACCTCGCCCGGCGGCGCTATCACGCGCCCCACGATGTCGGCGACGAGCACGAGGGCGGGCGAGAGCACCGCCGCGTACGGCAGCAGCCACCGCTGGTCCGGCCCCACCACCGCCCGGACGGCATGCGGCACCGCGAGGCCGACGAACCACAGCGGTCCCGCCCCCGCCGTGGCCGCCCCGCACAGCAGCGTGACGGCGAGCGCGGTCAGCGTTCTGGTGCGGCCGACGGCCACGCCGAGCGCCCTGCCGGCCTCCTCGCCGATCGCCAGCGCGTTGAGCGGCCTGGCCAGCAGCAGCCCGAGCACGATCCCCACGCCCATGAACGGCACCAGCCGCCAGATCACGTCGGCCGTCTGGGCGGCCAGCGACCCGGTGAGCCAGAACCGCATGCGGTCGAAGGTCTGGGAGTCCAGGCGCAGGATCGCCTGGCAGACGGCGGTGAAGACCATGCCGAGCGCCACGCCGGCCAGCGCCAGCCGTACGGGGGAGGCGCCGGAGCGGGCCGCCGAGCCGAGCGCGTAGACGACCGCCGAGGCCAGCGCGGCGCCGCCGAAGGCGAACCAGACGTAGGCGGCGGGGTCGGTGAGGCCGAGCACGCCGATCGCGACGGTCGCGCCGAGCGCGGCCCCCTGGTTGATCCCGAGCAGTCCCGGATCGGCCAGCGGGTTGCGGGTCAGGCTCTGCATGAGCGCTCCCGCGAGCCCGAGCGCCGCTCCGACACCGAGGCCGAGGACCGTGCGCGGCACCCTGAGCTCGCGGACGACGGTGTGGTCGCTGGAGCCGTCGGGGGCGGTGAAGGCGCTGATGACCGTCGACAGCGGCACCGAGCGCGCGCCGAGCGCGACGCTCAGCAGGGCGACCAGCGCCAGCAGCCCGAGCGCGGCCAGCAGCCCCGCCGCCAGGACGGCGGAGCGCCCCCGCGCGGGGGCGGCTGGCTCCTTCGTGGCGGAGCCGGTCAGCGGAGGCGCGGTCACGGTGTCCTCTCGTGATAGATCCTTAGGCAAGGCTAATCTAACTCGGCGCCACGGCATTGCAGGAGGGCGGGTCCCGGGAAAAGGGAAGGTAAGGCTATGCTAACCGCCGTCTGTTTTAGGTAAGCCTCGCCTAAGGAGTAGGAAGATGTCGGTATCCCGTAGAGGACTGCTCGCGGCGGCCGCCGGCCTGGGCGCCGCTCTGGCCCTCGCCGCGTGCGGCGGGGAGTCGGCGTCCGCCCCCGCCTCCCCCGCGCAGGCCGGCGCCGCGGCCGCCTCCTTCACCTACACCGACGACCGCGGCAGGAAGATCGACCTGCCGAAGACCCCGGCGAGGATCGTGGCCCAGGTCGGCTCGGCCGCCGCGCTGTGGGACTTCGGCGTCAAGCCGATCGCCGTCTTCGGCCCGCACAAGCTGTCGAACGGCGAGCGCGACCCCCAGGTGGGCAATGTCGACATCACCAAGGTGACGGGCCTCGGCAACGTCTGGGACGAGTTCAACGTCGAGCAGTACATCGGCCTGCGGCCCGAGCTGCTGGTCAGCAGCATGTACCTGAAGGACACGCTGTGGTACGTGCCGGAGAAGTCCAAGGACACGATCGAGAAGGTCGCCCCGACGGCGGGCGTCATGCTCACCGGCAGGAACGCCACCGAGGTGATCGCCAAGTACGGTGACCTGGCGGCCAAGCTCGGCGCCGACCTCGCCGCCCCCGAGATCACCCAGGCCAGGGCCCGCTACGAGGCGGCGCTGGAGGCGCTGAGGAAGCTCGCGGCCAAGGGCCTGACGATCGAGCTGGTCTCCGGCAGCCCCGACGCGATGTACGTCTCGACCCCCGAGATGGTGCCGGACTTCAAGCTGCTGAGCGACGCCGGGCTCGACATCGTGAAGCCGAAGGTCGACGCCCAGGGCTACTTCGAGTCGCTGAGCTGGGAGAACGCCGACAAGTACAAGGCGGACGTCATCCTGTTCGACAGCAGGACCCAGGCCCTCGGCCTGGAGGAGATGAAGAAGAAGCCCACCTTCGCCAAGCTGCCCGCCGTGGCCAAGGGCCAGATCTACCCGATGTGGGTCGAGACCCCCTACAGCTACCAGAAGTGGGCCGACCTGCTCGAGGGCCTGGTGGCCGACCTGGGGAAGGCTAGTAAGCTCCCCTGACCTCGACGATCTCCGTCAGCGGGAACTCCAGGTAGTCGCCCGCCTCCTCGCACCAGGCGTCGAGTGTGCCGCCGCGCAGCTCGCCGTGGCTGATCGTCGCGGTCAGCCCGTCGGTCAGCGTGATGCCGGCCCGTACCCCGCGGTCGACCACGAGGCCCAGCAGCGACTGCTGGGCGGTCGGCAACCTGGTGGCGTTCCTGCCGATGACCGCCCAGGTGCGCCCGCTCTGTTCCGCGCTGTCGTGGGCGCCGAGCAGGCGGCGGGCGTGCTCGTGAGGGTCGGGCGCGGGCTCGGCGAGGATGTGCGCGGGGGTGTCGACCTCGGCGACCTGCCCGCCGGGCAGCAGGATGAGCTTGCCGTTCTGCGGATCCTCGGAACCGGCGACCCTGGTGCGCCTGACCGCGATCTCGCCGGTGTCGGCGATCGGCACGGGCGCGTAGCCGTTCTCCCGCAGCGCGGCCAGCGTGGGCTCGGCCGGCGTGGAGCTGACCAGCACGGTCGGGGCCAGCAGCCGCAGGCCCAGCCGGGACAGGCCGCGGTTGTGGGCGATCTCGGCCAGCAGGGCGGGATCGGAGGCCTGCACGATGCAGGCGACCGTCGTCACCGTCACCTCGCCGTGCCGGCGCGCCATGTCGCGGACGAGATAGTCGAGCGGCTGCGGGATCGTGCCGACCTCGCCCAGCTCGGCCAGCAGTTCGTCGGCGTCATAGCCCCGGTCGAGCGCGCCGCGCACGCTCTCGGCGGTGAAGCGCCACACCGAGGCGGCGCCGCGCGACTCCCGCTCGGCCACCCTGTCGAGCAGCTCGGCCAGCTCGGTGGAGGGCGGCCCGGTGACCACGGCGGTCAGGTCGGCGCCGAACAGCGCGCTCCTGCGCACGCTGGCCAACGCCCGCGTCGAGACCTCGACCAGGACGGGATCGTGCTCGACCAGCGGCACCGCGTCGTCGTTCTCCTCGCCCGCGTGGGCGCTCAGCCCGGCCAGCGCCCGGCCGAGGTCGGTGAGGGCGTCGTTGGCCAGCAGGCCGAGCAGCGTGGCCTCCTCCAGCACGGCGGCGGCGCAGTCGGCCAGCAGGGCCTGGTCGAGCAGGGGAGCGTGCCAGTGGGCGCTGCGCACGAGGCTGCCCCTGTCGGCGAAGGCCGTACCCGCCGGCAGGTGGGACAGCACGCCCAGCAGCGCCCTGCGCACGCGGGCGATCGCCGCGCCGCTCCGCTCGTCGCCGAGCACCGTGGGGTACTTGCCCTCGACCTTGCGCAGCGACGAACGCTCCATCCGCCACCAGGCCGACAGCAGCAGCCGCAGCCTGGCCGAGCCCTCGTCGAGCCGCCACCTGTCGTACCGGTCGGTGGGCACCATGCCGCCCGACTTCTCGTCCCACGCCAGCAGCCTGGCGACCGCGCAGATCTCCAGCAGCAGCCGGGTCTCGTCCTCGTCGCAGCCGGTCTCCCTGGCGACCCTACGCACCTCGCGCACGCCCACCCCGCCGGTCTTCAGCAGCGGCAGCGGCGTCTTGGCGGTGTTGTCGAGCAGGGTGGCGCAGCGCTCGACCATGTGCGGGGCGGCCAGCGTCATCAGGTGGTCGACCTCCTCGGGGTCGACCGGGATCGTCGGCACCTCGGGCGGCTCGGGGGTGAAGGGAGGGTGGTAGCCGGGGCCGCGGATCGACAGCGCCACCTCGCGCGGCATCTCCGCCACCTCCCAGCGGGGGCGGTAGAGCAGGCCGTGGTCGGCCGCCCACTTCTCCGGGGTGCCGAGCGTCACGAACGCGCCGCCGTCGACGTCGCGGACCGGGCCGTCCCACGCGAAGTCGGCCAGCAGGCGCTCGGTGCCCTCGGGCGCGTTGCGCAGCAGGGCGGTGAGCCGCTCGCCGTCGGACAGCACCTCCGTCGCCCTGACGATCGTGCGGCGCTTGCTGCCGTGCGCGGGCAGGCCGAGGTTGCGGGCCAGGGCGCGCAGCGTGTCGTTGTTGATGGTCCAGGAGTTGAGGTAGTGGTCGAGCGGCTCGCCGAGGCCGAGCGGCGCCGCCCACCAGCGCGCGACCGCCGCGGCCAGGTGGATGCCGCCGTCGGCGTCGGGCCAGGCCAGCGCGTGGTCGTAGCTGACGTCGAGCCAGGGGACGACCTGCTCGACCGGGGCGTCCAGGAAGCGCGCCAGCCGGTCGGGCGGCACGCCGTCGCCGAGCACCAGGCACGCCTGCGCGATCTCCAGGCAGGGCAGCGGCAACGCCCGCATCGCCTCCATGACGGCGAAACCGTTGCCCAGCCGCTGGGCCAGCGTGTCGAGCCGGCGCGGCCAGGGGGCCGCTATGGCATCCGGTCGGTTGGACAGGACGCGGGCGAGCCTCGCTTCGTCCAGTGTTCGCAGCCAGCCGAGCAGGTGATCATCCATCTGTCAGCACTCTCAGTGGGTCGCGCGCGGGGACTCGCCGTGAGCCTTGATCATCCACGTGGGCCTCACTACGAGGCAGACCTCAGCATACGCGCTCCATGCCGGGGTGTCCGGGCCTTCGCGTGCATGCGACAGAGCGTGGAGAAGGCGTGGGGAGAGCGCATGGAGAGCACAGGGAGAGCACAGGGAGGAGCGCGGAGAGGTCACCGGGAGCGCGGGGAGGGCCGCGCCGACCTCAGGAGAGCACCGCCCAGACGATCTTCCCGTACGGCGCGAGCGCCGACCAGCCCCAGCGCATGCTCAGCGACTCCACGATGTGCAGGCCGAGCCCGCCCACGTCGAGCGGCCCGGGGTAGCGCAGCACGGGCACGGCCGCGGCCGGGTCGGTGAAGGCGCAGGTGACCAGCGCGCCCCTGCGCACCAGCGACATGCGCACGGGTTCGTGCCGGCGCGGCTCGTCGAGCGTCAGGCCGTGGCGCAGCGCGTTGGTGGCGAGCTCGGAGACCACCAGCTCCATGCTGTCGACCATCTCCTCCAGCTTCCAGCCGGCGAGCGTGCCGGCGGTGAAGCTGCGGGCGGAGTGGACGGAGGAGGCCGCCGGGGGGAGGACGAAGGTCGCGCTGGCGCCGACCGCCGTGCCAGGGACGACGAGGTCGCGCGCCGCCTCAGGCCACCAGCCGACCGGGGGCCACCAGTCGAGCGTGGTCCACAGGCCGAGGGGTTTGGTGGACTGCACGGTGATCATTCTGAGGCAGAGTCTCGTGCAGGTGCAAGAGCGAATGCACGTGCAGAAGGGATGGGCAACCGCTACCGTTTGCCCTGTATCGGTGAATCAGGTGGCAAAGGGGGATCTTGCCGCGACCCATGATCTTTGGGGCGCGAAGTGACAGACTGTGTGGTACGGAAACGACCAAGGAGCAGCACGTGTCCATGGATCCGCCGGGTTCTGGCTCAACCGTTCGGCGCATCATGCTCGGCGCCAGCCTGCGTCGCCTGCGCGAGCAGCGCGGACTCACCCGTGATGTGGCCGGATTCCACATCAGGGCCTCCGAGTCCAAGATCAGCCGCATGGAGCTCGGCCGCGTCGGCTTCAAGACACGTGATGTGGAAGACCTGCTCACGCTGTACGGCGTCGTCGACGACGCCGAGCGGCGTGCCCTGCTGGAGATGGTCCGCGAGGCCAACACCCCCGGGTGGTGGCACAAGTACTCAGCCGTCCTGCCCCAGTGGTTCACCACCTATGTGGGACTGGAGGAGGCCGCCAGCCTGATCCGCACCTATGAGGTGCAGTTCGTGCCCGGCCTGCTGCAGACGGCGAACTACGCCAGGGCGGTCTACCAGCTCGGCAACCCCGACGCCTCTCCTCAGGACATCGACCAGCGCGTGCATCTGCGCATGCAGCGGCAGGAGCGCTTCACCCGGAAAGACGGCCCCCGGCTGTGGGCCGTCATCGACGAGGCGACCCTGAGGCGGACCATCGGCGGCCGAGAGGTCATGTCCGAACAGCTTCAGCATCTGCTGCACGTGGCGACCTTCCCCAACATCACCATCCAGGTGATGCCCTTCCGGTACGGCATGCACGCCGCCGAAGGGGGCGCGTTCAGCATCATGCGGTTTCCCGAGTCCGACCTGTCGGACGTCGTCTACGTCGAACAGCTCTGGGGTGCCCTGTACCTGGACAAGCGTGAGGACATCGACCCGTACCTCACCGCCATGGAGCAGCTGTGCGTGGAGAGCACCACGCCGGGCGGCACCGTGGAGCTCATCGACGGTCTTCTCAGAAAGATGTAGATGGAGCACACCTACAACGGCATGCCCGCCACCGACCTCACCGAGGTCGCCTGGCGGAAGAGCCGCTACAGCAACTCGCAGGGCAACTGCGTGGAGCTCGCGGAGCTCCCCGACGGCGGGATCGCGGTCCGCAACTCCCGCTTCCCCGAGGGCCCCGCGTTGATCTACACCCGTGACGAGATCCGGGCGCTGGTGCTCGGGGTGAAGGACGGGGAGTTCGACGGTCTGCTGGTTTAACACGGTGTTCACCTCCGGCGCACCCGCGTAACCCGGGTGCGCCGGACGGGAAATCCCCCGGTTTCGTCCCTCAAGCAGGATCTCTTCATGCTCGATCAGATGACGCTCTATCCCATCGCCGACGACGTGCTGATCGCACCGGGCGGCAGGGTCGTGATCCGCACCTACGGCGTGGGCTCCGCCGTGCCCGACGGGGTGGTCTCCTACCGCACCTGGGTGACCGGCGTGCGCGACCAGCCCCGCTACTGGCACTGGGGTCACTTCGAGGACGCCACCTCGGGGCACCGGCGCGTGCTGGAGTGGCTGACGGGGCGCGGGCCCCAGCCGGTTCCGGCCATCGCCTGATATCATCCCGAGCAATCGCTTGGTTCGATCTCGGGAGGCCGCCGTGCGGCGAGGCATCCACCTGCTCGAGGAAGTCGACTTCCGGCCGATGAACTCCCGCCGGCCGCTGGAGTACCTGACCTGGCTGACCCGCTACAAGCAGGAGGACGCCGGCCGCCAGGCGCCCGAGCTGACCGAGGGCATGTCCATCCGGTCGCGGGAGATCGATCTCGTCGGCGCCTTCTACGCCGTCGGGATCACCGGCCACCACCAGTTCAAGGCCGTCACGCTGTGGGACTGCCACGGCGGGTGGGAGGGCGGCTGGCGCCAGATGATGGAGATCTACTCGGGCGTCGACGCGCGCCTGTTCCTGTCGGACATCGACGACCTGCGCTTCTCGGCCTTCTCCCGGCCGCTCGGCGCGGTCCACGGCAGCCCCCCGCTCGCCTCGGCCGCGCCCGCGCCGCTGTTCCTGTTCGAGAGCGCCACGGTACGGCCCGGCGCCGCCCTCGACTACCTCGAAGCCGTCCGCGCCGAACGCCTGCCCATCCTGCGCGACCACGGGCACACGCTCGTCGGGCTGTACGAGGTGCTGATGTGCGACACCGAGGTCGTCACCGTGTGGGGCACCACCCTCGACGCGCACCTGGCCGTGCAGCGGGCCAGGGACGCGGCCCTCGGGCTCGACGACGAGGTCGTGCCCGACGAGCGGCTGCTCACCTGGGGGAAGCGGGCCCGCGCCTACCTGTCGGGCCCCTGGCGCGAGACCATGCTGGTGCCCTTCCCCGGCAGCCGGCTGGCGCCCGAGCCGGCTGCCGCCCGCGCCTAGACCGGGGCGTTCCAGTTGAGGACGACCGGCTCGGCGTGCTCGAACCCGAGCCGCGAGTAGGTCCCCGTGTCCAGCCGGAAGAACCTGCCGTCACGCGGCGGCAGGCCCAGCCACCTGGCGGTCAGCACGCGCAGGAAGTGCCCGTGCGCGACCAGCGCCACCGAGCCCTTCGCGGCCCTGGCCCGCTCGATCACCCTGTCGGCCCTCGCGCCGACCTGCTCCACGCTCTCGCCGGGATGCTCGGCGTCGCCGGGGATCACGCCGTCACGCCACAGGTACCAGCCCGCACGGGTCTCGCGGATGGTCGGCGTGGTGATGCCCTCGTAGCCGCCGTAGTCCCACTCCCACAGGTCGGGGTCCACCTCGTAGTCGGTCAGCCCGGCCAGCTCCGCCGTACGGCGTGCCCTGCCGGCGGGGCTCACCAGCACCAGGTCGAAGGCGCGCGCCTTCACCAGCGGCGTCAGCGCCCTGGCCTGTTCCTCGCCGTGGGGGGTCAGGGGCAGGTCGGTACGGCCGGTGTGGCGGCCCGTCCTGCTCCATTCGGTCTCGCCGTGTCTCAAGAGCATCATGTCATCCATAGCAGGACCATCATCGCCGACCGCCCGCGTCCGGCCCGCCGGGGGGCGTCCCACGGGCCGCCACGTTGACCTCAACCCCGCTTGAGGTTGCATCGTGGCGGTGGAACGACCACCCACCGGATGGAGAGCCTCATGCACGCCGTCGTCCTGCACGCCTTCGGGCCCGCGGAGAACCTGACCTACGAGACGGTCGACGACCCCGTCCCCGGCGCGGGCGAGGTGCGCGTCGTGGTGAAGGCCGCGGGCGTGCACCTCATCGAGACCCTGCTGCGCACCGGCGTCACCATCGGGCCGCCGGTCCCCGACCTGCCGACCGTCTTCGGCGGCGAGGTCGCGGGCGTGGTGGACGCCGTCGGCCCGGGTGTCGACGAGTCGTGGATCGGCCGCCGGGTGGTGACCGGCGCCAGCAGGCCAGGCGGCTACGCCGAGCTCAGCGTCGCCGAGGTGGGCGCGCTGCACGCCGTACCCGACGGCCTCGGGTTCGAGGAGGCGGTGGCCATGATCGTGACGGGCACCACCACGATGGCCCTGATCGAGCTGGGCGCCCCCACCGCGGCCGACGTGATCCTGGTCAACTCGGCGGCCGGCGGCATCGGCCGTCTGCTCGTGCAGCACGCCCGCCACATCGGCGCCGAGGTCGTCGGAGCGGCGGGCGGGCCGGCGAAGGTGGCGACGGTTCCGGGGCGCGCCGTCGACTACGACGTGCCCGGCTGGAGCGCGCGGGTCGGCGAGGTGACGCTGGTCTTCGACGGCGTCGGCGGCAGCCGGGGCAGGGAGGCGTTCTCCCTGCTGGGCGCGGGCGGGCGGCACATCGTGTACGGCAACGCCTCGCGCGAGGAGGCGGGCGCGCCGACGCCCGAGGAGATCAAGGCGAAGGACATCACGTCGATCTACGCGATCGAGCGGATCCTCAGCCGGCCCGGCGGGCTGCGCGAGCTGGAGGAGCGGGCCCTGGCGGAGGCGGCTTCGGGTCGCCTGGTGCCGGAGGTGCAGGCGTTCCCGCTGGCCGAGGCGGCCGCCGCGCACGCGGCGCTGGAGAGCAGGGCGACGTCGGGAAAGGTGGTCCTGATCCCCTGACCGGCAGGGGGAGTGTGCCGGCTTCCGGTCCTGGCCGGCCGGGCGACGTGGGTCAGGTGCCCGCCAGCTCCTCCACCACCGGGGTGAAGGCGTCGAGGTCGCGCTCGTGGTGGAGGACGTAGTAGGAGACGTCGTGATCGTCCCGCCAGCGGCGCAGCTTGTCGACGACGTCCTGCCTGGTCCCGGGGAGCACCTGCGGCGTGTCGGCCTGCGGGGCGGAGTCGGCCGCGCTCCACGACTCCCTCGACCGCCTGGCGCCGACCTGCTGGACGCTCGTGCCGAGCTCCACCTGGTCGTACCGGCCCTCGGCGGCCGCCCGGACCACGTCGATCTTCGCGAGGAACGCGGACGGCCCGCCGTCGGCGTCGTCGGGCCCCGTCCCGTCGGCGCGGACGCGCATGCCGAGGTTGATCACGTCCGCCTCGCGGGCGGCCAGGCGGAGCATGCGCGGCCCGCCGCCGCCCAGCAGCAGCCGCGGGTGCGGCCGCTGGACCGGCTTGGGCTGCTGGTCCAGGGAGTCGATGCGGTAGTGCCTGCCGGTGAAGGAGAACGGCGCCTCACCCCAGAGCCCCTTGAGGACGGTCACCGCCTCGGCCAGCCGGGAGACCCGCACACCGGGAGGGTCGAGCTCCATCCCGGCGGCGACGTAGTCGGCCGCCATCCAGCCGGTGCCGACCCCCAGCTCCAGGCGCCCGTCGGAGAGCAGGTCGAGGGTGGCCGACTCCTTGGCGAGCACCGCAGGGTGCCGGAAGTCGTTGGCGGCCACGAGCGTGCCCACCCTGAGCCGCGTGGTGGCGCAGGCGGCCGCCGTCATCGCCGCGAAGGGGGCCAGGCGGGGACCGACCAGGTGGTCGGGCACCAGCAGCGCGTCGAACCCCGTGGCCTCCAGCCGCCGCGCCTTCTCCGCCCATGCCTTGCCCGACTCGGCGTGACGGACGACCGCCGCGAACCTGAACCGCCGCATGACGCCTCCCGGCCAAGCGTTTGGTTCACACCTTAGACCGGGAAGGATCTTTCGGCCAGAAGTCAGGCTCCGCGCTGGTTCAGCAGGCCGAGCGCCACCCCGCCCATCCCCGCCGTCATGAGCAGCCACGCGACGCCCGCCGCCACGTTGCCCAGCCCGGCGAACCACGAGATCGGGATCGCCACGGGAGCTACGACCAGCGCGATGGCCGCCCACACCGGCGCGGTCCTGCCGAGGAGCGCGGCGACGCCCAGCAGCAGGAAGCCCAGCAGGCCGAACAGGAACGACATGCCCAGGATCGAGGTGGGCAGCCCCTCGTTGTAGGCGGCGTAGAGCTTGGTGAGCGTGGCCTGGTCCAGGCCCGCCACGATGCCGGCGTACAGGACGTCGTCGGAGTTGCCGCCGATCGGGACGATCAGGACGAACGCCAGGATCATGGCGACCAGGCCGAGCACCGGCCGGCCGGCGCGGGCGACCCTGGCCACGCCGAACGCGGCCGGGACGATCGTCAGGGAGCTGATCGCCGACAGCCAGGCGAGCAGCGGGTAGGAGCCGGCGGCGGCGACGAACTGGCGCACGTACGCCTCGCCCTCGGCGGTGACGTTGCCCGGCGCGAGGAGGATGGACGCGGCGATGGCCAGCGGCGAGATCACGGCGGCGGCGATCATGGCGTAGCGGGTGAAGGTGTCGGCTCCCGACCGGGGAGTCGTGTCGAGACTGGTCATGGCCCGAGCGTGCGCCCGGCGCGGGCGCCGCGCATGAGTAGGTCCCTACTCATCTTGTTTTACCAAGCGCTTGCTCAGACACTGGGCTCATGGACGTGCGCGCGACGACCGCCGGCGAGACCGCCTTCTTCCACGCCAACGGGTGGGTACGGCTGGCCCGCCTGGTCGACCAGGACACCGTGACCGACCTGCGCGACCGCGCCCTCGCCCGGCTGGGCGAGCGCCCCAGGTCCCGCGCCACCCTCGTCGACCGGGCCTTCGGCCAGTCACGCGACATCGCGCAGGAGGACAAGAGGTTCGCCGAGCTGACCAGGCGCCTGGCGCCGAACGCGGTGCGGCTGCTGTCCGGCGTGAGCGCGGTCCGGATGCAGGTGACCAACCTGCTGGTGAAGGACGGCGGCGGCGCGGACGGGCACGGCGCCACGCCGTTCCACCAGGACTTCCCGTGGATGCCGATGGACCGCTCGGCCATGCTGACGGTCTGGCTGGCGCTGGCCGACGTGCCCGCCGACATGGGCGCGCTGCGCTTCTACAGCGGCTCCCACCGCCACGGCCTGCTCGGCAGGAGCTTCACCACCACCGGCGACGACCAGCTCACCCAGCACCCGTGGCTGAAGGAGCTGGAGCTGTCACCGCCGCTGGACCTCGCGGCCGGCGACGCGACCGTCCACCACGCGCTGACCGTGCACGGCGCGCCCGCCAACCGGCACCGCTCGCCCCGGCTGTCGTTCACCGTGACCTACTTCGACGCCGACACGCTCTACACCGGCATGCCGTACGGCCAGACCGACGGCCTCGGCCTGGCCGTCAACAAGCCCTTCGACCACCCGAGGTTCCCGTGCCTTGGACGGTGAGCGGCTTCCGGGCCGACCTCGGCGCCACGCTCATGCACGAGCACGTCTTCGGGCTGAGCCCCGAGATCCTGTGGAACTGGCCCGACATCCCCGAAGGCTGGGACCTGGAGACGAGGGCCCGGCAGGCGGCGGCCAAGCTCGACGCGCTCAAGGCGGCCGGCATCGACACGATCGTCGACCTCACCGTGGTCGGCCTCGGCCGCTACGTGCCCGCCGTCCAGCGGGTGGCCGAGCTGACCGAGCTGACGATCGTCGCCGCCACCGGGCTCTACACCTACGACGCGCTGCCGCCCTACTTCGCCAACCGCGGTCCCGGCAGCCTGTTCGGCGGTCCCGACCGGCTGGCGGAGTTCTTCGTCAGGGACATCACCGAGGGCATCGGCAGGACGGGCGTGAAGGCGGCGATGCTCAAGTGCGCCACCGACCACGCCGGCATGACGCCGAACTGCGAGCGGGTGTTCAGGGCGGTCGCCGAGGCCCACGTGGCCACGGGCACGCCCATCACCACCCACAGCGCCCAGCCGGGCGGCCTGGAACAGCAGCGGGTCCTGGCCGAGGCGGGCGTCGACCTGAGCAGGGTGGTGATCGGCCACGCGGGCGACTCCACCGACCTCGCCTACCTGGAGGAGCTCATCGCCAACGGCTCCTACCTGGGGATGGACCGCTTCGGGATCGAGACGATCAGCTCCTTCGACGACAGGGTGAGCGTGGTCGCCAGGCTGTGCGAGCGCGGCCACGCGGGCCGGCTCGTCCTGTCCCACGACTCCTACTGCTTCAACGACCGGTTCGACCATGACGTCGTACGGCGCCGCCACCCCAACTACCACCTGCTCCACATCACCACCGACGTCCTGCCGGCGCTGCGCGGACGAGGTGTCACCGAGGAGCAGATCCATCAGATGCTGGTCGACAACCCGCGGAGGATCTTCGGATGGACTTCGACGTCACCCAGGACTGGCACGTCGCCGCGCCGTACGACTTCCTGAGACGGCTGCGCCACGAGCAGCCGGTCTTCCGCAGCGAGCACCTCGGCGCCTACGTCCTGACCAGGTACGCCGACGTGCGCGCCGCCTACGGCGACCACCGCGCGTTCTCCTCGCGGGGCTCGCTGACGATCTCGCGCAGCCTCACCGAGGAGACCAGGCGGAAGCTGGGCGAGCACGGCTCGTTCCTGTCGAGCTTCGTGGCCAACGTGGACCCGCCCGACCACACCCGCCTGCGCCGCTCGGTCTCGCGCGCCTTCACCCCCCGCGCGGTCGCGGCGCTGGAGCGGCGCTTCCGCGAGCTCAACGAGAGCCTGCTCGACCGCATGGCGGGCCGCCGCGCGGCCGACTTCGTCCAGGAGATCGCGCACGAGCCCTCGGTCAAGCTCACCGCCGCCTTCATCGGCGTGCCCGCGGCCGACGAGGAGTTCGTCCAGCGGCGGGTGAAGGAGTGGTTCCAGCTCTTCCTGTCGCCGCAGCCGCCGGAGCGGCAGCTCGAGCTCGCCGACGGCTTCCTGACCTATCTCGACTACGTGGACCGGCTGGTCGCGGCGAGGGCCAAGGACCCGCAGGACGACTTCACCTCGCTCATGACCGCGCTGATCGGCAAGGAGCTGTCGCACCGCGAGGTGGTCGAGCTGATCTCCACGATCCTGCTCGGCGGCAACGACACGGTGCCCAACCAGCTCGGCAACAGCGTCCTGCGGCTGCTCAGGGAGGGCCGCTGGCCGGTGCCGCCCGAGCTGGTGGCCGGCGCGGCCGAGGAGTGCATGCGCATCGACGGCGCCTCCCTCGGCTCGTTCAGGTTCGCCGCCACGGACATCGACCTGCACGGCGTGACGATCCCCGCCGGGGCGCTGGTGCTGCTGTCGACCGACTCCGCGGCCCACGACGAGACCGTCTTCCCCGACCCGGAGAGGTTCGTGATCGACCGGCCGAACGCCGACGCGCACATGGTCTTCGGCTACGGCATCCACTTCTGCGTCGGCGCCGCCCTCGGCCGCCTGCAGCTGCGCACCGCGCTCGACGTGCTCGGCCGCCGGCTGCCGGGGCTGCGCCTGGCCGAGGGCGCGCCCGTCGCCTACCGCCGGTCGATCGTCGGCCGCGGCCTGCCGTCGCTGCCGGTCGAGTGGTGACCCGCTTCGCCGGCAGGGTGGCGCTGGTCACCGGCGCGGGCTCGGGCATCGGCGCGGCCTGCGCGGCGCGGCTGGCGGCCGAGGGCGCCAGCGTCGGCGTCGCCGACCTGCGCGCGGCGGCCGCCAGGCGCACGGCGGCCGCGATCAGGGCGCGGGGCGGCTCGGCCATGTCCATCACCTGTGACGTCTCCGACGAGGCGCAGGTCGCCGCGGCCGTGGTGGACCTGGTGAGCTGCTTCGGCCGCCTCGACGTGCTCCACTCCAACGCCGCCTGCCTCGACCGCGACGTCTACGGCCGCGACGGCGACCTGGCCGACCTCGACGTGGCCGTGTGGGACCGGACGATGGCGGTCAACCTGCGCGGCGCCATGCTGATGGTCAAGCACGCCGTCCCGGCGATGGGCGGCGGCGGGTCGATCGTCATCACCTCCTCCCTGTCCGGACTCCTCGGCGACGTCGACCACGCCGCCTACGGCACCTCCAAGGCGGCCATCGGCGGGTTCGTCCGTTACGTCGCCACCATGTACGGCGCGCGTGGCGTCCGCTGCAACGCCGTGGCCCCCGCGCTGGTCATGACCGAGGCCGCCAGGCTCGCGCTCGGTCCCGACCGGCTGGCCGACAAGGCGGCAGAGCGGCTGCTGCCCTGGCCGTGCGAGGTGGACGACGTGGCCGCGCTGGTCGCCTTCCTCGCCTCCGACGAGGCGCGCTGCGTCACCGGCCAGACGCTGGTCATCGACTCGGGCACCTCCGCGCACCGGCCCGAGCACGCGATCCACGCGCGGCAGGGCCTAGAGTGACGGCCGTGGAACCTGTGGCGGTGGGACTGGTGGGCGCGGGCCCGTGGGCGGAGATGGCGCACGCGCCCATGCTGGCGAAGGGGCCGCACACGCGGCTCGCGGGCGTGTGGGCGCGCCGTCCCGAGGCGGCGGCCCGGCTGGGTGCTCCCGTCCACGAGCGGATCGAGGACCTGTTCGACGCCGTCGAGGCGGTGGCCTTCTGCGTGCCGCCCGCCGTCCAGGCCGAGCTCGGCGTGCTGGCCGCCAAGGCGGGCAAGGCGCTGCTGCTGGAGAAGCCGCTGGCGGCCGACCTCGACGGCGCGCGCCGGCTGGCCGACGCGATCGGGGAGGCGGGCGTCGCGTCCCAGATGCTGCTCACGCTGCGCTACTCCCCGGGCACGCGTGACTTCCTGGCCGGGTGCGCCCGGATCGGGGCGTTCGGCGGCCAGGCCGCCGCCATCTCCGGTGTGCTGAGCGGCGGCGGCGACTTCGCCACGCCGTGGCGGCTGGAGCGCGGCGCGCTCCTCGACGTCGGGCCGCACGTCATCGACCTGCTCGACGCCGCCCTGGGCAGGGTGGTCGGCGTCCGCGCCCACGGCGACCCGCTCCGCTGGGTGGGCCTGCTGCTGGAGCACGAGGGCGGCGCCGTCAGCGAGGTGTCGCTGACCATGGCCGCGGTGGGCGACCTGCCGCCGCTGCGGGTCGAGGTGTACGGCACGCAGGGCAGCGTCCGGCTGCCCGCCTCCGACGACGACGAGTTCGCGCGCGTGGCCGAGGAGTTCGCCACCACCGTACGGCGGGGCGGCGGCCACCCGCTCGACGCCGCGCGCGGCCTGCACCTACAGGAGATCATCGCCGCCGCGGAGGCCCAGCTCGCCACCCCTTGACTTCGGGCCCATCGGGAGAATTGATAGCGTTTGTCCGACGCGCAGCGTTGCAGCGAAGTCCGGTGCGAGTCCGGCGCTGTCCCGCAACTGTCATAGCCAGGTCGCCTGCCGCCGCGCCGACGTCATCAACCCTCGTGGAAAAGGGTGATCCGTCGCATCTTCGCGGGTCTCTCGGTTCCGACAGTGTGAAAGGACTACTCGTGAGGCCCGTACGCACGGCCTTCGCGGGCGCGCTGCTGGGAACGGTCGTCCTGGCCGGCTGCGGCCAGACTCCCGCTCCCTCCTCCGCCCCCTCGGCCACCGCCCCCTCGGCCGCCCAGACCACCGCCCCCGCCGCGCAGGAGGCCGCCTTCCCCGCCACCGTGCAGGCGGGCAACGGCGCGGTCACCATCGCCAAGAAGCCCGAGCGCATCGTCTCCATCTCGCCGACCGCCACCGAGACCCTCTTCGCGATCGGCGCCGGACCGCAGGTCGTCGCCGTCGACGACATGTCCACCTACCCCGCCGAGGCGCCCAGGACCGACCTGTCGGGCTTCAAGCCCAACGTCGAGGCGATCATCGCGCACAAGCCCGACCTCGTCGTCGCCTCCGACGACAAGGTGGCCGCCCAGCTCGCCAAGGTGAACGTGCCCGTCCTCGTGGAGCCCGCCGCCACCAAGATCGACGAGGCCTACGACGAGATCGTCGATCTCGGCGTGGCGACCGGCAACAAGGCCAAGGCCGACGAGGTCGTCTCCGGGATGAAGGCCACGTTCGACCGGCTGGCCGCCGAGGCGCCGAAGGCCTCGAAGCTCACCTACTACCACGAGCTCGACACCACCCCCTACGCCGCCACGTCCACGACCTTCATCGGCCAGATCTACGGCATGTTCGGCCTGGTCAACGTCGCCGACAAGGCGCCCGACGCGGCGGGCGGCTACCCCAAGCTGTCGGCGGAGTTCGTCGCGCAGGCCGACCCCGACCTGATTTTCCTGGCCGACGTGAAGTGCTGCCAGCAGAGCAAGGAGACGCTGGCCAAGCGGCCCGGGTGGCAGGACCTGAAGGCCGTCAAGAACGACCGCGTCACCCAGCTCGACGACGACATCGCCTCCCGGTGGGGTCCGCGCATCGTGGACCTGGCCACCACGATCGGTGACGCCGTGCGGAAGGCCGACACGAGCCAGTGAAGCCGCACGTGCCCGCCAGGGCCAGGCCGCTGTGGGTCGCGGCCGCTCTCGCGGTCCTCGCTCTCTCGATGATCGCGGGACTGCTGGGCGGCGCTGCCGACATCTCGCCCTGGCAGGTCGTGCTCCAGGCCGCCGACTGGCTGCCGTGGATCCACGTCGACTCCGGGCTCGCCCCCGTCGAGCAGGGCCTGCTGTGGCAGCTGAGACTGCCGCGCGTGCTGGTGGCCGCCACCGTGGGCGGCCTGCTGGCCGTCGCGGGCGGCGGCTACCAGGGCGTCTTCCGCAACCCGCTGGCCGACCCCTACCTGCTGGGCGCGGCCTCGGGCGCGGGCCTGACGGTCACGATGGTGATCGTGTTCCTGCCCGGCAGCGTCGCGAGCGTCCCCCTGGCCGCCTTCGCCGGCGCGGTCGGCGGCGTCTTCCTCGCCTACGCCCTCGGCAACACCGCCGGGCGCTCCGGCGGCACCGCCACGCTGGTGCTGGCGGGCGTGGCCGTCACCTCCTTCCTCACCGCCATCCAGACCTTCGTCCAGCAGCTCAAGGTCGAGGAGCTCGAACGCGTCTACGCCTGGATCCTCGGCGATCTGCAGGGCGGGTGGGACAAGCTCGCGCTCGTCGCGCCGTACGCGGTCGGCTCCAGCGCCCTGCTCCTGCTGCACGGCCGGATGCTGGACGTGCTGTCCGTCGGCGACGACGAGGCGACCACCCTCGGCGTCAGGGCGGCCAGGGTACGGCTGGCCGTGCTCTTCGGCGCGTCCCTGGCCACCGCCGCCGCCGTCGCGGTCAGCGGGCTCATCGCCTTCGTGGGCATCGTCGTCCCGCACGTGGTGCGCCGCATGGCCGGCGGCTCCTACCGGATCGTGCTGCCGCTGTCGCTGATCGGGGGCGGCGCCTTCCTGGTCCTGGCCGACCTCATCGCCCGCACCGTCATCGCCCCCGCCGAGCTGCCCATCGGCGTGGTCACCGCCTTCGTCGGCGCGCCGTTCTTCGTCGGCGTGCTGCGGATGACCAGGAGGGCGGGGATGTGATCGAGACCCGTGAGCTGTCGGTCGTGCTGGGGGAGCGGCAGGTGCTGGCCGAGGTCTCCATGACCGTACGGCGGGGCGAGTGGCTGGCCGTGATCGGGCCCAACGGCGCGGGCAAGTCCACGCTGCTGCGCGCGATCATGGGGCTGGTGCCGTTCGACGGATCGGTGCTGTTCGACGGGGCGCCGCCCGGCCGGCCGCGCGAGCGGGCCAGGACGGTCGCCTTCGCCCCCCAGACGCCCGCGCTTCCCGCCGACATGACCGTCTTCGACTACGCGCTGCTGGGCCGCACGCCGTACATCCCCTATCTCGGGCGGGAGAGCAGGCGCGACAGGGACGTGACCGCCGCCGTGCTCGACCGGCTCGACCTCGCGGGGCTGGCCGGGCGGCGGGTGGAGAACCTGTCGGGCGGCGAGCGGCAGCGGGTCGTGCTGGCCAGGGCGCTGGCCCAGGAGGCGCCGGTGCTGCTGCTCGACGAGCCCACCACCGCCCTCGACCTCGGTCACCAGCAGCAGGTCCTCGAACTGGTCGACCAGCTCAGGCTGGCCGACGGGCTGACCGTCGTCACCACTCTGCACGACCTGAGCCTCGCCGGACAGTACGCCGACCGGTTGCTCCTACTCGCCGAAGGGCGCGCGATGGCCTCGGGCGCGCCGGTCCAGGTGCTCACCGAGGAGCTGGTGGGCAGGCACTTCGACGCGCATGTCAAGATCGAGCCGGGCCCCGACGGGCGGCCCGTCGTCCACCTGGTGAGGGGCCGTTGAAGCTGTCCTACCGGACCGAGGAAGGGGCCAGGCTCGGCTCGCTGCTGTGGGAGTTCGGGCCCGGCTGGCGGATGATCTCCTCCGCGATGCTCGGCGGCGGCATCGGCCCGCGTTCGTGGGTGCTGAACGCCCAGGTCGTCGCCGGATACTCGCGCATGGACCCGGTCGACCACCTGGTCTCCCTCGGCCCGGACGGGGAGGGCGTCGGGATGATGACCGCGGCCTCCGTCGACCGCTACACGACCGGCTCGGACGGCGGGGTCGAGGCGGTCGCGACCGTCGGCCTGCGCGTCCCCACCTGGGCCGCCGCCGCTCCCGACCACGTCGATCCCGAGCTGGCGCCCCTGCGGGTCGGCACGATCAACCTCATGATCACCGTCCCGGTGGCCATGACCGACGCGGCCCTGGTCAACGCGGTCATGACCGCGACCGAGGCCAAGACGCAGGCGCTCGTCGAGGCCGGCTTCCCGTGCACGGGCACCGCCTCCGACGCCGTCTGCGTCGCCGTTCCCGCGGCGGGCCCGGCGGAACTGTTCGGCGGCCCGCGCTCCGACTACGGCTCCAGGCTCGCCCGTGCCGTCCACACCGCCGTACGGCAGGGCGCCGCCGAGTGGCGTCCCCGCGGCTGATCACCTGACGCCGCGCTTCGCCCGGTCGCTCACCTCGGCGGCGTCCCCGCACGCGCGGCTGATCATCCACGGGTTCCGCTCGCGTCGTCCGTGGTGTCCCCGCGCGCGGCTGGTCACCCGCGCAGGCCGTAGTCCTCCCTGGCCGCCCGCGCGCTGACCCGGCCCGCCCGGACGTCGGCCGCCACCAGGGCCCGGTCCCTGAGCAGCGGCGAGCCCAGCCCGCCACCGCCGGTCGTCTCGACCACGAACGCCTCTCCCGCCTGGAACAGCACGTTGTTCGCCTTGGCCGGCAGCCGCTCGAGCGAGCCGTCCGCCCGCCGCCGGAAGAAGCCGCCCAGCCTGCCGGGCAGCCCGCCGTCCCGGCCGGGAGGGGCGTGGCGCAGCCGGTCGCCGCGCGTCGTGACATGGCACGGCGCGAGGAAGCGCAGGACCGTGCGCGAGCCGAGCCCGCCCCGGTACGCGCCGGGACCGCCCGAGTCGGTGATGGTCTCGATCGACTCGACGACCAGCGGGCAGCGCGTCTCCACCGGCTCGGCCTGCGGCACGGAGTTGCGGCCGATGCCGAAGTGCACGCCCGTCGCGTCGGGCCCGTCCAGCCCGCGCCGCGCGCCCACGCCGCCGAAGTCGTAGGACAGGTGGATCCAGTACGGCGCGCCGACGGCGGCGATCGAGAACGGCTGGAGGATGCCGCTGGCGGCGATGGCCCGCTCCGGCATCGCGTCGGACAGCGCCTGGAAGATGGCCTCCATCGCCGCGTAGATCGGCACGAACCTGCCGCCGCACGGGTGCGGGGGCAGGGCGTTCAGCAGCGACCCCTCCGGCAGCAGGACGCTGATCGCGCGCAGGCAGCCGTCGTTCATGGGGATCGTGGGGTCGAGGAAGCAGCGCACGGCGAAGACGGCGGCGGCCAGCGACTGCGACGCGGAGGCGTTGATCGCGGCGGGTACCTGCGGGTCGGTCCCCTCGAAGTCCACCACCACGTGCGCGGCGGCTCCCGACGGCGGGGGACCTGGTGACGAGTGGCCCGGTGATGAGCCGCCCGATGGCGAGGCGCTCGGTGACGAGGGGCCCGATGGTGAGCCGCCCGATGGCGAGGGGCCCGATGGTGAGCCGCCCGATGGCGAGGGGTCCGTGGACGGCGGGCCCGTCGTGACCGCGACCCTGACCGTGTGCGTCCGGTCCGGGTGGACGCCGTCGTCGTCGATCGGGTACGACCCGGTGAAGCGGCCACGCGGCAGGTCGGCCAGTGCGGCCCTGGTGCGCGCCTCGGTGTAGTCCAGGTAGGCGTCGATGCCGCGCGCCAGGCCTTCGGCTCCGTGCTCGGCGACGAGCGACGACATCCGGGCGGCGGCGACGGCGGTGCCCGCCACGAGCGCGCGCACGTCGCCCATCACCTTGTCGGGCGTGCGCGAGTTGGCGCGCAGGATGGCCTCGACGGCGGGATCCAGCCCCGCCGCGGTGGCCAGCCGTACGGGAGGGAGCTGGAGGCCCTCGAGGAAGATGTCGGTCGCCAGCGGCGCCATGCCGCCCGCCGACAGGCCGCCCAGGTCCGAGACGTGGATCATGGTGGCGGTGAAGTATGCCGGCCCGCCCGAGACGAAGACGGGCCGGTAGACGAGCAGGTCGTTGGTGTGGACGCCGCCGCGGTAGGCGTCGTTCAGCACGTAGACGTCGCCCTCCCGCATGGTGCCGGCGGGATGGTCGGCCAGCAGGTACGGCAGGGCGACCTTGAGCGCCATGCTGTTCATCAGCGTGGTGGCCGTCGACTGGGCGATCAGCCGTCCCCTGGCGTCCAGGAGGGCGGCGGAGGCGTCGGAGCCCTCGACGATGAACGTGGAGTAGGCCGAGCGGACGACGACGATGCTCGCCTCCTCGGCCGCGACGACCAGGGCGTTGCGCAGGACCTCCGCGGTCAGGGTCATGCCCGGTCCTCCTGCCCGGTCGTCCTGGTGAGGACCACGGCCCCGTCGGACGTGAGGGCGGCGCTCCAGCCGGGCGGGACGACGATGGTCGACTCGGGGTCCTCGACGATGGCGGGGCCCGCCAGCCGGGTGAGCGCGGCGCGGGTCAGCACGGGCACCTCGGCGTAGCCGCCGCACTCGGCGAAGTAGGCGACTCTGCGGCCAGTGCCCCCCGCTCGTGTGCCCCCGGCTCCTGTGACCCCGACCCCGGCCCCTGTCGCCTCGGCTCCTGTCACCCCGCCCCCTGTGACACCGGCTCCTGTGACCCCGGCTCCGGCTCCGGGGAGCTCGCCGGTGGCTCGGGTCCCGGCAGCAGCGTTCGTGGCGGGGACGCTCAGCCGGAGGCGGAAACTGACCAGCTCGATCTCGCCCTCCTGCGCGATGCCGTACACCTGCCGGTACTTCTCGTGGAAGGCGCCGGCCACCGACGGCCCCCACGGGACGGTGAGCTCGTGCGCCTGGCCGCGGAAGCGGACGTCCACCGCGCGCTCGGCCCGCACGCCGGGAGCGCCGGCGGCGACCGCGAGGTCGTCGCGGGCCGCGGCCTCCAGGGCGGCGAAGACGGCCTCGGGATCGGCGGCCGACGGCGCGGACCGCACGCGCTCGGCCGTCAGCTCGCCGGCCAGCAGCCCGGCGGCCGAGGCGACGCCGCACAGGGCCGGCACCACGACCGTGCCGATGCCGAAGCGCTCGGCGACCCTGGCCGCGTGCATCGGGCCCGCGCCGCCGAAGGCCACCATGACGAACCCGCGCGGGTCGATCCCTCGCTGCACGGTCACCACGTGCACCGCCGATCCCATCGCCGCCGCGACGATCTCGTGGACGGCGTGCGCCGCCGCCGCGCGCGACACCCCGAGCGGCCCCGCCACCCTGTCCAGCGCCTTCTCCGCGAGGTCGGCGGAGAGCAGGAAGGCCGAGAAGGAGGCGGGGGAGAGGTAGCCGAGGACCAGGTTCGCGTCGGTGACCGTGGGGGCGGAGCCACCCAGCCCGTAGCAGGCCGGGCCGGGGGAGGAGCCCGCCGAGCGCGGCCCCACACGTAACGCGCCGGCCTGGTCCACCCACGCGACGCTGCCGCCGCCCGCGCCCACCTCGGCCAGGTCGATGGCCGGGGTCTTCACCGGCACGCCGGTGCCCGCCCGGCGACCGCCGAAGCTGCCCTTGCCGCCGACGTGGAACTCGTGGGTGATCTCGGGTCTGCCGTTCCGGATGACGCAGGTCTTGGCCGTGGTGCCGCCCATGTCGAAGGAGATCACCCGGGGGTGCCCGGTGCGCGCGGCGGCCAGCACGCCGGCCGCGGGGCCGGACTCGATCGTCGCCACCGCCCTGCGCGCGGCCTGGGCGGCGGACATGACGCCGCCCCCGGACTCCATGACGTGCACGGGGGCGGTGATGCCCAGCGCGGCGAGCCCTTCGCGGAGCCTGGTGAGGTAGGACGACATGAGCGGCCCCACGTAGGCCGACATGACGGTCGTCGTGGCGCGTTCGTACTCCCTGAGCTCCGGCCACACCTCCGACGAGATCACCACCTCGGGCACGTACTCCTTCAGCACGGCGGCCACCTGCCGCTCGTGGGTGGGGTCGGCGTAGGAGTGCACCAGGCACACCGCGGCCGAGGTGATGCCGCGGGCGGCGATCTCGCGACCGGCCCGCCGTACGGACTCCTGGGAGAGCGGCACGAGCACCGAGCCGTCGGCGGCCACGCGCTCGTCCACCTCGAAGCAGTCCTCGGCGGCCACGGGTGGCGGCGGCGGGGTGAAGCGGAGGTCGTAGCGGTCCTCCTCGACGCGCGCGTAGCGGCCGAGCGGGAGCAGCGAGCGGAAGCCCCGCGTGGTCACGAAGGCGACGCGGGCGCCGGTGCGTTCGAGCACGGCGTTCGTGGCCAGGGTGGTGGCGTGGACGACCCTCTTGACCTTCGAGGGGGTGGCATAAAACAGCACTTGGGAGATACTGGACATGATGCCAGTGAGTGGGTCGTCAGGGGTGGTCAGACACTTCGCGACGGACACCTCGCCGTACGGGCCGTGCAGCACGGTGTCCGTGAATGTGCCGCCGACGTCAACCCCGATCTGGTATTCCACGTCGATACGGTAGGACTCAAGCAAGCGCTTGTCACGATTGACTTTCGGTGGGCGGTTGGGAGTCTGGTTCTGTCGTCGGTAGGGAGCTCGTTATGAGGCGTCTCGCAGTGCCCGGAGTGGCGGTCGCCCTCGCGATGTTGAGCGTGCCCCCGGCATTAGCGCATAACCACCCCAGCGGCATCACCGACCTGGTCACGCCCGCGGTGGCGCGGGTCGAGGCCAAGGCGATCATCGACATCACCCTGCTCGACCACGTCGGCGAGCTGCTGCACATCGAGCGCACCTACGACGTGCCCATCGGGACGGGCACCGGCACCGTGGTCAATCCCGACGGCACGCTCGTCACGCTCACCCAGGTCGTCCACACCGACAACGACCTGGCGGTCTACGCCGCGAACAAGGTGTTCGGCGACTACCACAAGGTGAACATCCCCGCCGACTTCGACCGGCACACGGTGTCGGACGATCAGCTCAACCACCATCTCCAGCTCTGCTACGACCTCAAGAGCAAGATGTCGACCTGCATCGTCGACATCAAGCAGGACATCACGGTGTTCCCGAACATCACGCCCGCCGGCCGGGGGTTCAAGGCCGAGGTCGTGAAGCTCGGCGACGACCCGCTGTCGCCGGCCGTCCTGCGGCCGACCTCGACGTCCGAGGGCGGCATCGGGATGCCCACGGCGCCGCTGGCCGACAAGGTGCCCGACAAGGTCGGCGCGCCGACCGCGGTCGCGGGATTCCTCGGCAGGCCGGCCGCCACGCAGCCCCTCAAGGTCGAGATCGCGCACCTCGGTCCCGGCGGAGCGGGTGAGGGCGGGCGGATCTTCGCCGACCCGCAGAAGAAGGTCGACGAGCCCGTCAAGCTCGGCAAGCTGATCGACCAGGGCATGCTCGGCGCGCCCGTCATCGGTGACAAGGACGGCCACGTCATCGGCCTGCTGGTCGGTGGTGGCACGGTGGCACGGATGATCGGCGTCAGGGAGATCACCTCCGCGCTGGCCGCCGCCAAGACGCCCGCGCGCAGGGGTCCGCTCGACGCCGCCTTCGAGGCGGCGCTGACCCGGTACCACACCCACAACTACACCGACGCCGCGCCGGCCTTCAAACGCGTGCTCGACTACTACCCGGGTCAGCCGGTGGCCCAGGCGCACCTGAAGGACTCACTGGCCAAGAAGGGCACGGCCCAGGACATCGGCGCCCGCAAGGCCACCGCGCCTCCGCCCACCAGCATCCCGCTGTGGCCGTTCGTCGTCGGGGCGGCGGTCCTGCTGGCGCTGGCCGCGGGGATCGCGGTGCTGCTGTGGCGGCGCCGCCGCAGGGCCGGACCCGAAGGAGAAGAACTGGAGGAGATGCAGCCGCAGGAGGTTCACGTCGGCGCACCGCCGCCTGATGACGGCGCCAATCCGACCGTGATGGTCAGACGATCGCAGAACTTCCCTGCGGTCCCACCGCAACAACCGCAGTCGCAGCCTGTGCTGACCGCACAGCAACAGGTGAAGTTCTGCACGTCCTGCGGTATGAAACTGGGCCCCGCGCACCGGTTCTGTGGCTACTGCGGCCACCCGATCGAAACGTGATGCACTTGAACGAGAGATCCCTGATCGGCCAGGAGGTCGCGGGATACTACATCGAGGACGTCATCGGCAAAGGCGGCATGGCGGTGGTCTACCTTGCGCTGGACCCCCGCCTGAGCCGCCGCGTGGCCCTGAAGATCCTCAATCCGCTCCTCAGCGTGGACGACCGCTTCCGTCAGCGCTTCATCCTGGAGTCGAGGACCGTCGCCAGCATCGAGCACCCCAACATCATCCCGATCTACGAGGCCAACTCCGACGAGAAGGGCGTGCTCTACATCTCGATGCGCTATGTGGACGGCCTCGACCTGCGCAGATTCATCTACGACCGGGGACCGATGCCGGTCGGTCAGGTCAACTCCATCGCCGCGCAGGTGGCCGCGGCACTGGACGCCGCCCACGCGCACGACCTGATCCACCGCGACGTGAAGCCGGCCAACATCCTGCTGGCGGGCGACCACGTCTACCTGACCGACTTCGGCATCACCAAGCACCGCACCTCGATCACCGGGCTCACGCAGACCGACCAGTTCATCGGCACACCGCGCTACATGTCGCCTGAGCAGATCAACAAGGAGCACATCGACGGCCGCGCCGACCAGTACGCGCTGGCCTGCGTCGTCTACGAGGCCCTGGCGGGGCGGATGCCGTTCGAACGCGACAACGACGTCGCCCTGCTGTGGGCGCACCTGGCCGAGGCGCCGACACCGCTGTCGCACCTGCGCCAGGAACTACCGCTCGAGGTCGACGGGGTGATGATGAAGGCGCTGGCGAAGTCGCCCGAACAGCGCTATCCCACCTGCACGGCGTTCGTCGGCGCGCTGCGCGACGCCATCAGCGGCGAGTACGCGCCCACGCGCCCGCAGCAGCAGACCGGCATCCCGCCGGAGGCCAAGACCCGTGCGGCCAAGCCCAGGACGGCCAAGCGCGCCGCCGGCGCCCCGCCGCGCAGGCGGAAGAAGCTGGTGCTCTTCCTGACCGGGGCGGTCGCCGTCCTCGCCGCGATCGCCGTCGCCGCCGTGCTCTTCCTGACCAACAGAAGCGAGGAGATGCGGGTCTACAAGCCGTCCGCCGCGGTGCCGATGAGCTTCGACTACCCCGAGAGCTGGACGGCCGAGACGCACCTGGACCTCTTCGCGCTGGCCTCGCCGAGCGCCCCGCAGTTCGAGTCGCTGTTCGTCGCGGGCCCTGACGCCGACTGGAAGGAGGTCCACGCCCTGGATCCGGCCGACACCCAAGGCGTGTTCGTCCAGCTGGCCGACACCTTCGATCCGAAGGCCGACCTGCAGACCATGCAGGAGACGCTCAACACGATGCTGCCGGGCAAGGTGACCTTCAACAGCGAACCCAGCAAGGCGCTGGTCGCCGGCCGGCCCGCCACCGAGTTCACGGGCTTCATGCAGAGCCCCGACCACTCCAGCGAGCTGAACGTGACGGGCTATCTCGTCGAGACGCCCTCCAAGCCGGCGCTCATCCTCTACTTCTGCGCGCCGGAAGCATGCGACCCCGAGACGCTGGCGAAGATCAAGACGAGCGTGGCGCTCACTTGAGCCTGACTTGGAGCCCGCTGTACCCCTATGGGCAAGAGCGTCCCCAACGTCTACTCTCCGCGTGTGGGTATTCGCATCGTCATCGCGGACGACCAGGCCATGGTCCGAGTGGGCCTGCGCATGGTCGTCGACAGCGAAGAGGGCATGGAGGTCGTCGGCGAGGCCGCCGACGGTCATGAGGCGCTGGCCGTGGTCAGGCGGACGCGTCCGGACATCGTGCTGATGGACATCTCCATGCCCCGCATGGACGGCCTCGCCGCGGCCAGGAAGATCTTCGAGGAGCCCGCGCCGCCGAAGGTCGTCATGCTGACGACGTTCGACACCGACGAGAACCTCTACGCCGCCCTGCGCGCCGGCACCAGCGGCTTCCTGCTCAAGGTGTCGCCGCCCGAGCAGCTCGTGGAGGCGATCAGGGTCGTGCACGCCGGTGACGCCCTGCTCGACCCCGCGGTGACCAGCCGGGTCATCGCCTCCTTCGCCGGGCGGCACGACCCCACCCCGCCGCCGCAGCTGGCCGACCTGACTCCGCGCGAGCTCGAGGTGCTGCGCCTGCTGGCGCGCGGGCTGACCAACGCCGAGATCGCCCGCGAGCTGTTCGTCGGGGAGGCCACGGTCAAGACGCACGTGGCCCGCGTGCTGATGAAGCTGCACCTGCGCGACCGGGCTCAGGCCGTCGTGTTCGCGTACGAGTCGGGCGTGGTCCGGCCGGGCGCGGCCATCGGGTAGTACGCGGCCCAGGCCGCGTCGCCCATGCGCAGCACCTTGAGGCCCGTCCAGCCCAGGGCGAGTACGGGCGCGCACCAGAAGGGCACGGTCAGCGGGCCGTACGGCACAGCGAAGGAGCCCAGGTAGCCTAGGGTGACGACGAGCGGCACCCACCAGCCGACGAAGCCGGACCGCCACACCGCCACGGTCAGCAGCGGCAGGCCGATCAGGCCGAGGAACATCCACGGCTGGAAGGCGCCCACGGTGATCGGCAGGCCGAGCATCTCGTCCATGATCTGCTGTGCCCGCTCCGGCGGGTAGTGCCGGCCCAGCCACCACTCGACCGGGTCGATGATCAGCATGCCGGACAGCGAGCTGTAGCCGATCACCGACATGGCGGCGGTCACGTGGCCGAGCCTGGTGTTGCGGCGCCGGGTGAGGTGGGCCAGGCCGAGCGCGGCCACGGCCATCAGCAGCCAGCTCCAGTGGTAGAGCGCGGACTGCAGCTGGGCGAGGGTGGGGTTGACCCCGAAGCTGACCGCCTCGCGGTCGTCGCCCCACGTGCCCGGATCGACGACGACGGCGACCGCCTGCAGCAGCGGTGCGGTGATGAGGAGCGTGCCCGCCGCGATCCTGCGGAAGGCGACCTGGTTGTTGAGCATGCCAGGCACGCTAGGTCGCGCCGGGCCGCCGGTCGTCCGCCTGCTGACCGATCCGCCGTCACCCGGCCGGGGGAGCGGGACGCCACCCCGGTCTCGCGATTCGGGAGGGTATGGCGGTCCTTGCCCGTTCTATGTGTATATTTTCCGTAAGAGAGCGTCCGAAACAGGAGATTTTCATGCGAGCGTTCCCCAGGGTGCTGTTCGACGAGGCGCACAGCGAGTCGTGGACGATCAGGCGTGAGGTCGCCGAGGCCATCAATCCCGCCCACCCCGACGACAACAGCTACGCGCGCGCCGCCGACCTGCTGCGCCGCCTGGGGCACCGGGTCACCTCCGGCAGCCTGGAGCAGCTCGCCGACCACGACGTCCTGGTGGTCGCCCATCCGTCGCAGCAGCGCTGGGAGCGGACCACCGGCCAGGGCAGCCCCGTCTTCACCGCCGACGAGCTCAACGCCATCGAGTCCTTCGTCGCCGACGGCGGCGGGCTCATCGTCCTGGCCGAGGAGGAGCAGGACAAGTACGGCAACAACCTGGCCGAGCTGCTCGCCCGCTTCGGCATCGGCATCACCCACACCACCGTCCGCGACCCCGGCAACGCCCACCGCGGCGTCGCCACCTGGGTGCTCGGCACCCCCTCCACCGGCGGCGTGCTCGCCGGCGTCGGCAGCGCCTGCTTCTACCGCTCCGGCGTGCTCACCGCCCGCGACGACGCCACCGTGCTGTTCACCACCTCCGCCACCGCCGACCCCGCGGGCGCGCCCCTGGCCGTCTCCGTCGAGTACGGCAAGGGCAAGGTCGTGGCCTTCGCCGACTCCGACCTGTTCGGCGACGACTCCATCGACGACTACGACCACCGCGCCCTGTGGGGCAACGTCGTGACGTGGGCGGCCCGGGTGCCGTCCGCCACCCGTCCGGCCGGCGCCCAGGACGAGGCCAAGTCCGAGCTGTTCGCCCAGCTCAAGGCCGTCGTCGAGGAGCTGCGCCCGCTCCAGGCCAAGGACGGCTCGGTCCCCGACGACAAGCAGGCCGCCGCCGCCCTCGTCGGCTACGTCTCCGACCTCGTGGGCCGCTTGTCCGGCTACTTCCCGCACGACGCCGCCTACCTGCAGGCCGTCCAGGCCGACCTGGCCAAGTGGCTGGAGCAGGGCCTCGGCGTGCCCGACTTCCTCGACTCGCTCAACCTCTTCCACCCCGACACCCAGCGCGTCGACGGCCTGGAGCACCTCGTGGTGTTCCCCATGTACACCCAGAACGGCAACCCCAACCGCAACCTCGAAGCGGTCTGGATCCGCACGATCTGGCCCGACTGGCTGGCCGAGCTCGAGTCCAACGGCTACGACAACCCGCTGTTCGTGCCGATCGCCTTCGAGGACTTCACCGCCGGCTACGACACCTTCTCAGCGGTGCTGTTCCCCGAGACCGTCGCGGTACGGCAGGCGCCCGAGCGCTTCACCTGGGGCGGCATCTTCGCCGACCGGGAGGCCGCGCGCTTCCGCTCGGTCAGCAGCGCCGCCGCCCGGACGCTCAAGCTGGACCTGCCGCCGGACGCGGCCAGGCTGCTGGAGTCGCAGGAACTGGCCCAGGACACCTTCGTCATGTGGGACCTCATCCACGACCGCACCCACAGCCACGGCGACCTGCCGTTCGACCCCTTCATGATCAAGCAGCGCATGCCGTACTGGCTGTACTCGCTGGAGGAGCTGCGCTGCGACCTCACCGCGTTCGGCGAGGCGGTCAAGCTGGAGGCGGCGGGCGTGCCGCACGCGCGCTACGTGCAGCTGGCGATCCTGTTCGACCGGCTCTTCCGCTTCCCCATCACCGGTGAGCGGGTGCGCAACTACGACGGGCTCGGCGGCCAGCTGCTGTTCGCCTACCTGCACCGCAACGACATCATCAGGTGGACCGACAACCGGCTGTCGATCGACTGGAACCGCGTCGCCGACGGCGTGGCCGACCTGCGCGGCGAGGTGGAGAAGCTCTACCGCGACAGCATCGACCGCGCCAAGATGGCGCACTGGATCGCCGCCTACGAGCTGGTCACCGCCTACGTCGAGCCGCACCCCCGTTCGGTGTGGAAGACCGGCCGGCTTCCCGAGGAACAGAAGGCCATGGTCGACGCCGTGCTGCCCGACGAGTTCCCCCTGAGCATGTTCTACGAGGCCCTCCGCCGTAAGCTCGGTGACGTCGTCGAGTCCACGAAGGGGATCCGAGCATGATCCTTCTGATCACAGGTGCGGCCGGGCCGACCGGGCAGGCCGTCGCCAAGCACTTCACCGAGAACGGTCACACGGTCATCGGTGTGGACAAGGACGACGTCGACCTGCTCGACCGCGGCGCCGTCCAGGCACTGGCCGAGCGCATCGAGGCCGAGCACGGCCAGGTCGACGGCGTCGTCCACCTGGTCGGCGGGTGGCGTGGCGGCAAGACGTTCGCCGACACCGACCTGGAGGACTGGGCCGTCCTGCACGACCTGCTGGTCCGCACCCTCCAGCACGTGACGCTGGCCTTCGAGCCGCTGCTCAGGAAGTCCGACAACGGCCGGTTCGTCATCGTGTCGGCCAAGGCGGCCGAGAAGCCCACCGCGGGCGGAGCCTGCTACGCGGCGGCCAAGGCCGCCGCCGAGGCGTGGACGTTCTCGCTGGCCGACGCGTTGAAGGACACCGGTTCGGCGGCCACCGTCCTCGTGGTCAAGGCGCTGCTGAACGACGCCATGAAGGCCGCCAAGCCGGAGGCGAAGTTCGCCGGGTTCACCCACGTCGATACCCTCGCCGAGGCGGTCGCGCAGCTGTACGAGCGGCCCGCCGACGAGATCAACGGCATCCGATTGGACCTCACCCAGTGATTCCCCGCCACGACCCCGCTCTCAAGGCGTTCGCCAGCGACAACTACGCAGGCGTGCACCCGGAGATCCTCCAGGCCATCGTCACGGCCAACGAGGGCCACCAGATCTCCTACGGAGAGGACGTCTACACCGAGGCGTTGCAGGCGATCTTCAGGAGCCACTTCGGCGCCGGAGCCCAGACCTACCCGGTCTTCAACGGCACCGCGGCCAACGTCGTCTCGCTGCGCGCCATGACCCGGCAGTGGGAGGCCGTGGTCTGCGCCGACACCGCGCACATCCACACCGACGAGGGCGGCGCGCCCGAGGTCGTGGGCGGCATCAAGCTGTTCACCGTGCCCACGCCCGACGGCAAGCTCACGCCCGCCCTCATCGACACCCAGGCGTGGGGTTTCGGCGACGTCCACCGGGCCCAGCCCAAGGTCGTCTCGATCTCCAACACCACCGAGCTCGGCACCCTCTACACCCCGGACGAGATCGCGGCCATCTGCGAGCACGCCCACGGGCTGGGGATGACCGTCCACCTCGACGGCTCCAGGCTCACCAACGCCGCCGCCGCGCTGGACGTGCCGCTGCGCGCGCTGACCACCGACGCGGGCGTGGACGTCCTCTCGTTCGGCGGCACCAAGATCGGCCTGCTGTACGGCGAGGCCGTCGTCGTGCTCAACCCCGAGGCGGCCACCGGCGTCGACTATCTGCGCAAGACGTTCATGCAGCTGGCCTCGAAGATGCGCTTCGTCTCCGCGCAGTTCGAGGCCCTGCTGTCGGGCGACCTGTGGCTGCGCAACGCCCGGCAGGCCAACGCCATGGGGGCGCGGCTGGCCGCGGCCGTCCGCGACATCCCCGGCGTGGAACTGTCGAGGGAGGCGCAGGCCAACGCGGTCTTCGTGCGCCTGCCCCAGGACGTCACCGAGCGGCTGCAGAAGCGGTTCCGCTTCTACACCTGGAACGCGGCCACCGGCGAGGTGCGCTGGATGTGCTCCTTCGACACCACCGAGGCCGACGTCGACGCCTTCGCCGCCGCCGTGGCCGAGGAGCTTCAGGGCGAGCCGCCGATCTCCTTCTCGTAGGCGGTCAGCTGCTGCTCCAGGGCCTTCATCAGCTCGAAGACCTGGCTCGGCGGAATTCTGATACGGCTGACGATCCGAGTCGGGACGCTCACCACGGGCTGTCCCGACTCGGGCTCCTCCGACAGCTGCGGCGGCCTGGTGATCACCGCGAAGTCGAGCACGAACCCGTCGCGGGTGTGCCAGACGGAGGCGAAGTTGGCGTACTGCCCCGCCTCCACCTCCGGCGAGATGCTGACCTCCAGGCGGCTTTCGGGCTCTCCCATGTCGCCATCGTGCCCCATTTTCCGGATCCACGGCATGGTCACGCGCCGCTACCGCAGAACCCGCACGGCTGGGCCGCGCGCCGCTACCGCAGAACCCGCACGGCTGGGCCGCGCGCCGCTACCGCAGGACCCGCGGCTGGGCCGCGCGCCGCTACCGGAGGATCGACGGCAGGGGTGCCGCGCCGCGCTGCTTCAGCAGGTCCGTCATCAGCTTGATCTCGCTGGTCTGGCTGTTGACGATCTGCTGGGCCAGCCCCTTCACCTCGGCCCGGTCCGACAGCTCCAGCAGTCCCTTGGACATCTCCACACCGCCCTCGTGATGGCGGATCATCAACTGCAGGAAGAAGATCTCGGCCTCCTTGCCCTGCAGGCTCCTGAGCCTGGCCATCTCCTCCGGGGTGGCCACACCCGGCATCGGCTCGGGCTTGTCCTGGGTGCCGCCGTGGCCCGCGTGGCCGACCATCCACGCCATCTCGGGACGGGCGCTCGCCTGGTCGAGCCCCCACTGCTGCAGCCACCCGATGAACATCCCGCGCTGCGCGGTCTGGGTGACGATGATGTCCTCGCTCAGGTTCCTGATGTCGGGGGAGGCCGACCTGTCGCGCGCGGCGAAGGCCATCTCGGTCGCCTGCGCGTGGTGTTTGCCCATGTCGCGGGCGAATCCGGCCTCGGCGGACGAGTCGGTGGGGGTGCCGGTCCTGCCCATCACGAAGAACAACACTGCGGCGACCGCGAGCGCGGCGAATCCCGCGATCAGAAGAGGCTTTTTCGTCATCGTTTTCCCAGACTACTCACCGGTCCTTCCTTATTCGCCACATACGCCCCGAGGGCATAGGGTGACCCGCAGTTGGTGACCCCATGGAGGAACTGATGACGAAGGAGAAGGCGCAGGCGCGACGCGAGCATCTGGCGAAGATGCGGGCGGAGCAGAAGGCCAAGGAGCGCCGGTCCGCCATGCTGATGTGGGGCGTGGGCGGTCTCGTCATCCTCCTTCTGGTCGGCGGCGTCGGCTTCTACATCGTGAAGGACCGGCAGGCGACCTCGCTCGACGCGGTGACCAACGTCTCCTACGCGGGCGGCGAGCACGTCTGGAGCTCGGTCAAGTACAAGGAGAGCCCGCCTGTCGGCGGCAAGCACAACAACTACTGGCAGCAGTGCGCGATCTACGACAAGCCCATCCACAACGAGCACGGGGTTCACTCGCTCGAGCACGGCGCCGTCTGGATCACCTACCGCCCCGACCTGCCCAAGGCCCAGCTCGAGAAGCTGAAGACGATCGCCGAGTCGACAGGCGACTCCAAGTACATGCTGGTCAGCCCGTACCCCGGCCTGCCGGCCCCCATCGTGGCCAGCACCTGGGGACACCAGCTGACCTTCCAGGACGCCGGCGACGCCAAGCTGCCCAAGTTCATCACCAAGTACCAGAACGGGCCCGACACCCCTGAGCTCGGCGCCACCTGCGGCGGCGAGTACGCGATCACCTCGACCGCCGACCAGCAGCCGCTGCCGCCGGAGCCCAAGAACACGACGACGCCGCTGCCGCACGAGTCGCTCGCGCCCTCGGCCACGCCGTCGCCCGCCAAGTCCTGAGCCAGGAGCCGTCTCGCCGATCGCGGGTGACCGGCGCGACGGCTCCCGCTAGCCGAGCACCTCGGCGATCGGCGTCGCCACGAGCCCGTGCGCCTCGGCCACGGGCTCGCTGAGCAGCCGCCCCTCATGCGTGCTCAGCCCCCGGGCCAGCACGCGGTCGCTGCGCAGCGCCGCCAGCCAGCCGTTGTCGGCGATGGCCAGCGCGTAGGGCAGCGTGACGTTCGTCAGCGCGAACGTGGAGGTGTGCGGTACCGCCCCCGGCATGTTCGCCACGCAGTAGAACAGCGAGTCGTGCACCGGGTAGGTCGGCTCGGCGTGCGTGGTGGGCCGGGAGTCCTCGAAGCAGCCGCCCTGGTCGATGGAGATGTCGACCAGCACCGAGCCCGGCTTCATCCTGCTGACCAGCTCGTTGGTGACCAGCGTCGGCGCCTTCGCACCCGGCACCAGCACCGCGCCGATCACCAGGTCGGCCTCCAGCACGGCCTTCTCGATCTCCAGCGTGTTCGAGGCGATCGTCTGGCAGTAGCCCTGGTAGATCATGTCGGCCTGGCGCAGCTTGTCGATGTTGCGGTCGAGAAGCAGCACCTCGGCCTGCATGCCGAGGGCGATCGCCGCGGCGTTCATCCCCGACACGCCCGCGCCGATCACGACGACGTTCGCCGCCCGCACGCCGGAGACGCCGCCCATCAGCACGCCGCGGCCGCCCTCGGGGCGCATCAGGTGGTAGGCGCCCACCTGCGGGGCTAGCCGTCCGGCCACCTCCGACATCGGGGCGAGCAGCGGCAGGGCGCCGTTGTCCGCCTGCACGGTCTCGTAGGCGATGCCGGTCACGCCCGCGTCGAGCATCGCCCTCGTGCACGCCTCGGAGGCCGCCAGATGCAGGTAGGTGAACAGCACCTGGCCCTTGCGCATCCGGTGGTACTCCTCGGCGATGGGCTCCTTGACCTTCAGGACGAGGTCGCCCATGCCCCACACCTCGTCGGGCCCGTCGAGCACCACCGCGCCGACGGCGACGAAGTCCTCGTCGGGAATGGACGATCCCCTTCCCGCGTCCCGTTCGACGAAGACCTGATGTCCATGCCTGATCAGTTCGTGCGCGCCCGCGGGTGTGAGGGCCACGCGATACTCGTGGTTCTTGACCTCGCGAGGAACTCCGACCTTCATATGTCCAATGTCCCCCAGGCCGGGGGCGACACTCTGTATGGACCGTGCCAAGGTTCTTGGCAGACTGTCGATGATTTCCCGGTTCCTGCCGTCCTCGCTAGGCTCTGCGGAAGCACCAGTCAGGATGGGGTTCACGGATGGAGAAACCGCCGCCGCCGGGGCGTCCGCCCGGGGCGCAGCCCGCAGCGGTCCCCGAGGGGCCGAGGGCGAGCAGGCTCACCACCATCGTGCTGATCGTCTCCCTCGTCCTGGTCGTGCTGACCGCGGGCGTGCTCGGCACCGTCGCGGTGCTCATGACGAGGAACCCCGACTCGCCGCTGTTCGGCGGCAAACCGCCGATCAGGCTGGGCGAGCCGATCTACTTCGCCCCCGTCGAGGACCAGAAGGCCTCGCCGTGCCCGGGCCAGAAGGTGGCGCTCTCCCAGGACGGGAAGATCTGTTACTTCCTGTCCGAGGCGGTGCCCGTCTCGGCGGTGCAGGCGATCGAGACGGTGAAGGAGAAGGACAGCTACGGCGTCAGGATCGCGGTCGCCCCGGCCTTCCGCGACGCGCTGGCCGCGCTGATCAAGGAGCGCGTCGACCAGCAGATCGCCATCCTGGTCGGCCAGAACGAGACCGCCACCGTGCTGGCCGCGCCCACGGTCGCCCAGCAGATGAGCGGTGACAGCGTCAGCATCGCGGGCTTCACCAAGGACAAGGCCGACGCGCTGGTCAAGGCGATGCTGGGCGCCGCCGTCACCCCCGCCCCGCCCCAGCCGGGCGTCCCCGGCACGAGCACCACGCCCCAGCCCGGCACCACACCCGGCACCACGCCCCAGCCCGGCATCACCCCGCCCGGTACGCAACCCGGCGCCACTTCGCCGGGTACGCAACCGGGCGCCACTTCGCCGGGTACGCAACCGGGCGCCACGCCGCCCGGTACGCAGCCCGGCACCACCGGGACCGGGGCGACCCCGCCCAAAGCCCAGCCGGGGACCACCCAGCCCGGCACCGGCCAGCCCGGGGTCCGCATGACCGCCACGGTGTCGCCCTCGGGTCTCGGCACGTCCGCCGACGCCTCCCGGAGCGCGCGTTCCTCGCTCGACGCCGGCACCGAGAAGCGCTACTCCACCTGCAAGGAGGCACGGGCGGCCGGGTACGGCGGGCCGTACCAGAAGGGCAGGCACCCGCAGTACTCCTGGTACACCGACAAGGACGGCGACGGCTTCGCCTGCGACCCGCAGGACGGCTAGACGTCGCGCCGGTGCCGGGCCGTCAGAACAGGCCGCTCAGCGCGAAGTAGGCGACGAAGATCAGCGAGACCACCCACAGCAGCCCCGGGATCTCGGCGTACTTCCCGCGCGCCGCCTTGATGACGGTGTAGGCGATCACCCCCGCGCCCACTCCGTTGGTGATGCTGTAGGTGAACGGCATCAGCACGATCGTCAGGAACGCCGGGATCGCCAGCTCCAGATCCTCCCACGGCACGTTACGACTCTGCGTCATCATCAGCGCGCCAACCAGCACGAGCGCCGGCGCGGCGGCAGCGGCGGGCACCACCTCGGCCAGCGGCGTGAACAGCATGGTCAAGCCCAGCAGCGCGCCCGTCGCGACGCTGGCCAGGCCGGTGCGGGCGCCCTCGCCCACACCGGCCGCCGACTCCACGAACACCGTGTTGGAGGAGGCGCTGCACAGGCCGCCGATCACGCCCGCCATGCCGTCCACGGTCAGGATCGCGCCCAGCCGCGGCACCCGGCCCTGGGTGTCGACGAGTGACGCCTCGTCGGCGACCCCGATGATGGTGCCCATCGCGTCGAAGAATCCGGACAGCACCAGCGTGAACAGCACGATGGAGGCGGTGACCGCGCCCGCGGTGACGAACCCGCCGAACAGGTCGACGTTGCCGATCAGCCCGAAGTCGGGCGGCGAGATGACGGCCTCGGGCACGTGGGGCACCACGATGCCCCACTGCTTCGGGTCGATGGTGGCCACGGCGTTGACGACGATCGCGACCAGCGTGGTGATCACGATCGAGAGCAGGATCGCGCCGGGCGTCTTGCGGACGAACAGGATGATCATCAGCAGCAGCCCGAAGGAGAAGACGGCCACCGGCCAGCCCGTCAGCCGCCCGGTGGCGCCGAGCTGAAGGGGAGTGGCGCCGGTACCGGAGACGAATCCGGCGTCCACCAGGCCGATCAGCGTGATGAACATCCCGATGCCCACGCTGATGGCGTGTTTCAGCGCCAGCGGGATCGAGTCCATGATGAGCCGGCGGATGCCCGAGACCGCCAGCAGGATGATCACCAGACCTTCGAGCACGACCAGGCCCATCGCCTGCGCCCACGTCATGTGCGGCGCCGCCTGGTAGGCCACCACCGCGTTCAGCCCGAGGCCGGCCGCCACACCGAAGGGCGCGTTGCCGACGAAGGCCATCAGCAGCGTGCTGACCGCCGCCGCCAGCGCGGTCGCGGTGGTCAGCTGGCCGATGTCGAGCCGCGCGCCCGTGACGTCCCTGGCGCCGGCCAGGATGATCGGGTTGAGCAGGACGATGTAGGCCATCGCCATGAAGGTCGTGATCCCGCCGCGGATCTCGCGTCCGACCGTCGCCTCGCGGGCGGACAGTTCGAACAGCCGGTCGAGCACGATCATCCCCCTTACGCACGCAGGGGGATGATCGTTTCTCTACCCCGTTTCCCCTGCGGCTATCGCTGCTCGTGCTTGCCGCCGCCGACCAGGGCGACGAACTCGTCCAGCGTGATGTTGCCGTCGCCGTCCTGGTCGGCCGACGCGACGAACGCCTCGATCTCCTCGTCGGTGACCCCGTGGCCGCCCAGCGCCTGGTTCACCTGCCGGATCTCGCCCGCCGTGAGCACGCCGTCGTGGTCGGTGTCGAACTTCTCGAACTCGGCCTTGGCCGCCTCGCGCGCTTCGGACATGTGGGCCTATTCCTCCGTGTTCAGTCGTGCTGTCGAGCATCCAACCTAGCGTGGCCGCGCCCTTGTCAGGCAGGGACCCCGACGATGTGCTCCGGCCGTACCGGAACCCTGGTCAGCGCGACGCCCGTGGCGTCACGGACGGCGGCCACGATGGCGGGCGTGGAGGAGAGCGTCGGCGGCTCGCCCGCGCCCCGCAGCCCGTACGGCGCGGCGGGGTCGGGGTTCTCCTTGATCGACGTCTGCATGGGCGGCATGTCGAGCACGGTCGGGATGAGGTAGTCGGTGAAGGACGGGTTCAGCACCTGCCCGTCGCGCACCTGGATCTCCTCCATGAGCGCCAGCCCCAGCCCCTGCGCCGAGCCGCCGTGGATCTGGCCCTCCAGCGCGACCGGGTTGAGGATCCTGCCGACGTCCTGCACGGCCGCCAGCTCCACGACCTTGACCAGGCCGAGCTCGACGTCCACGTCGACGACCGCGCGGTGCACGCACAGCGCGAGCTGGGTGTGGGAGTCGGCCTGTCCGGTGACCGGGTCCATGGGATAGGTGGGCCGGTGCCGGTACTCCCTGGTCTCCTCGATCGGCCCGTACTTCTCCAGCGCCTCGACGACGGGCAGCCCCTCGAACCGCGCCCGTACGGCCTCGCAGGCCGCCTTGACCGCGCCGCCCGTGACGTAGGACTGGCGCGAGGCCGACGACGATCCGGCCGAGCCGACCCGCGTGTCGGCCGTGGCCACCGTCACCCTGTCGACGCCGAGCTCGGTGCGGGCGATCTGGGCCTGGATCGTCACCAGGCCCTGTCCCACCTCGGCGGCCGCGGTGTGCACGGTCACGTGGGGCTCGCCGCCGATCAGCTCGACGCGCACCCTGGCGGTGGAGTAGTCGTCGAAGCCCTCCGAGAAGCAGATGTTCTTGATGCCGACGCCGTAGCCGACGCCCCGCCGTACCCCCTCGCCGTGGGTGGTCTGGGAGACGCCGCCCGGCAGGTCGCGCAGGTCGTCCGTGGCCGGGCCTGGCAGGGGCATGGCGGCCAGCTCGCGCAGCATCTCGGCCAGCGGCGCGGGCGAGTCGATGATCTGGCCCGTGGCCAGGGCGGACCCCTGGGAGACGGCGTTGCGGACGCGTATCTCGACCGGGTCGAGGCCGCAGGCGGCGGCGAGCTTGTCCATCTGCGACTCGTAGGCGAAGCAGGCCTGCACCGCGCCGAAGCCGCGCATCGCGCCGCAGGGCGGGTTGTTGGTGTAGACGCCGGTGGCCAGGATGTCGACGTTGGGCGCCTCGTAGGGGCCGACGCCGAGGGAGGCCGCGTTGCCGACGACGGCGGGCGAGGAGGAGCAGTAGGCGCCGCCGTCCAGGAGGATCTCGGCCTTGACGTAGACCAGCCTGCCGTCGCGGGTGGCGCCGTGCTCGTAACGCAGCCAGGCGGGATGGCGGTGCACGTGGCCGAAGAACGACTCTTCACGCCCATAGACGATCTTGACGGGCCGGTTCAGGCGGAGCGCGAGCATGCAGGCGTGCACCTGCATCGACAGGTCCTCGCGGGCGCCGAACGCGCCGCCGACGCCCGCCAGCGTCAGCCGTACCTTCTCCGGCGGCAGGCCGAGGCAGGGCGCCAGCTGGTCGCGGTCGACGTGCAGCCACTGGGTGGCGATGTAGAGATCGACCCCGCCGTCCTCCGCCGGTACGGCCAGCCCCGACTCGGGTCCGAGGAAGGCCTGGTCCTGCATACCCACCTCGTACTCGCCGGTGACGACGACCTCGGCCGTGAAGGTGTCGCCCACCTTGACCGGCTGCCTGCGGACGAACTCGGTGGCCAGCCGGGGGTCGGTGACCGCCTCCCGCACCTCGTAGTCGACGACGACGGCGGCGGCGGCCCTGCGCGCGGTCTCCGGGTGATCGGCCGCCACGAGCGCCACCGGCTCGCCCTGGTAGCGGACCTGGTCGATGGCCAGGACCGGCTGGTCCTTGTGCTCCAGGCCGTAGAACTTCTCGCCCGGCACGTCCTCGTGCGTGAGCACCGCCAGCACCCCCGGCATGGCCAGCGCGGGGCCGATGTCGATCGACCTGATCCAGGCCGACGGGTGCGGGCTGCGCAGCGTCACGCCCCACACCATGTCGTCGAGCCACAGGTCGGAGGAGTAGGCGAACTCGCCCGTCACCTTGAGGACGGCGTCGGGGCGCCGGACGCTCTCGCCCACGCCCTGCCGCGTCGTGCTGGCCGTCTCCGTCATCTTCCGAGTACAGCACCCGGCGGAGGGAGGGCCTATGTGTGCGATGTGAAATCGCGGTAAGCCGTCCTTGGGCCGACTTGTATATTCCTCCAAGTGCGCATCAGGGACCTGCTCGCCGCCTCGGAACTCGGCCTCGTCCTGCTGGCGGGGGACGAGGACACCGAGTTCACCGCCGTGCACGTCACCGACCTGCCCGAGCCCGGCCGCTATCTGAGCGGCGGCGAGCTGGTGCTCACCGGCCTGATGTGGCGGCACGAGCCGGCCGACTCCGCCCGCTTCGTCGCGGCCCTGCGCGCCGCGGGGGTCGCCGCCCTCGGCGCGGGCCAGGCGTGGCTCGGCCACGTGCCCGACGACCTCGTGGCCGCCTGCGCGCAGGCGGGCATGCCGCTGCTGGAGATCCCGACCGCCGTGGCCTTCCGCGCCGTCGAAGAGGCGGCGGCGCCCCGGCTGTCGGGCGAGGTCAGGGCGGCGCTCGGCCGCCAGCGCAGGATCGTCGACGCCGTCGCCGAAGGCGCCGGCCTGGGCGAGCTGTTCGCGCTCACCGCCGCCGAGCTGGGCGTCACCGGCGCGGTGCTGTCCTCCACCGGCGAGATCGTCGTCGGCTCGTGCCCCGACCCGGTCCGGCTGGCCCGCGCCTACCTGTCGGCGTCCCGGCTGCCGTGCGCGGCGCACGGCCACACGCTCTTCGGCGTCGGCCGGGGGCATCGCGCCGCCGGCTGGGTGCTGGCCTGCGAGGGAGACCTGCTCGGCCGCGCCGACCTCGGCTTCGAGCTGGCCGCCTGCGTCGCGCTCGAACGCACCAGGATGGAGGAGGGCAGGCGGGTCGAGCGCCGCCTCGTCGAACAGCTCGTCGGCGCCGCCTTGTCCGCCGAGGCCGATGCCGCCGAGCTCAACGCCCGGCTGCGCACGTGCGGGCTGGGGCCCGGCCAGCCGTACGCGGTGGTGACGGCGACCGCCCCGCGCCCCGGCGCCACCCGCGGCCCTGACCCGGCCACGCTGGGCGGGCAGGTGCTGGAGGAGCTGCTCGGCCGGGACGTGGTGGCCGCGGCGGGCACCGACAGCGCCGTCGCCCTCGTCCCGCTGCCGGTCCCGGTCCCGGTCCCGGTCCCGGTCCCGGTCCCGGTCTCGGTCTCCGCGCTCGCCGACCGGCTGCGGGCGGGGCTCGGTGTGCTGTCGGCGCTGCGCGACACCCGGATGTCGATCGGGGTGAGCGGCGCCCTCACCGGCGCCGCCTCGATCAGGGGCGGGATCGAGGAGGCGGGCCACGCCCTGCGCATGGCCGCCGCACGCTCCGGCGGGGTCGTCACCAGCGACGAGATCTACACCCACGACCTGCTGCTGGCCACCGTGCCTGGCGACGTCCGGCGCTCGTTCACGCAGCGGCTGCTCGACCCGCTCGTCGACTACGACGCCAAGCACCAGTCGGAGCTGGTGCGCACCCTCGGCGCCTTCCTCGACACGGCGGGCTCGTGGAACGCCTGCGCCGAGCGGATGCACGTGCACGTCAACACGGTCCGCTACCGGATCAGGCGCGTCGAGGAGCTGACCGGCAGGGACCTGTCGACCATGGCCGACCGGGTGGACTTCTTCCTCGCCCTGCGGGCCCGCTGATCAGACCAGGCCGGCCTGCGGGAGCGCGGCACCCGCTCCCTGGGCCTCCCGCTCCTCGGCCACCTGGCGGCGGACCTCGTCCGTCTGCATGCTCTGGGAGAGCACGGCGGCCTCGCTCAGGTAGGCGCGCGCCCTGCGCTGGTCGCCGAGCAGCCGGTACGCCCTGGCCAGCGCGATCAGGCAGTCCATCTCGGTGCTCAGCAACCGCACGGTTCGGGCGGCCCTCAGCCCTGCCGACAGCGCCTCGACACCCGCTTCGAGATCACCCTTGTCCACCTTGACCAGGCCCAGCACGCCGAGGATGGCGCCCTCGTGGCCGAGATCGCCGACCCGGCGCGCCATCGCCAGCGCGCTGGTCAGGCACTCCTCCGCCGCGGCGAACCTGCGCAGGCGGCCGTTGGCCTGGCCCGCCATGAGCAGGGCGTAGCGCTGGCCGACCTGCGAGCCGATCTCCGTGGCGATCTCCAGCTGCGCCATGGCGTGCCGCAGCGTCAGGTCGTGGCGGCCCACGTCCACGTAGGAGTTGGCCAGGTTGCCGAGCGCGCGCTGCTCGGCGAACCGGTCGCCGAGCCGCCTGGCCAGCCTGAGCTCCTCGTTCAGGTGGCGGACCGCCGCGTCGACCTGGCCCTGGTGGCCGAAGCCGCTGGCGATCCCGCCGTGGGCCTCCAGCGCCATCGCCTCGTCGCTCAGCCGCCTGGCGACCGCGAGGGCCCGCTGGCACAGCGAGATCATGTCCGCCAGCCGGTAGGAGTGCCGCTGGAACCACCGCAGCGCGATGCTGAGCGCCGCCCCCAGGCGGGCGATCCGCTCGTGCGGATCGTCCATGGCCTGCGCGGCCGCGGCCACCAGGTTGGGCTCCTCGGTGTTGAGCCAGTCGTGGGCCTCGTCGCGGTCGGCCAGCGGGTGCGGGCGCATGTCGACGGCCGGGATGTCGGCCTGCACCCGGTGCGGGTCCAGCAGGCGGGTGGCGTGCTCGACGGTGACGAGGTAGTAGCCCAGCACCCGCTCGAGGCACGCCGCGCGGTCGGTGACGGCGTGCTCGCCGGCGAACAGCCTGACCAGGTCGTGCATCTGGTAGTGCCACGCGCGGCCCCGCTCGAGCAGGTTGGCGTCGACCAGCCGGTCGAGGGCGCGCTCGGCGTCGGCGGGCGCCGCGTCGAGGAGCGCGGCGGCGACCCGGGTGCTCACGTCGGGCACCCGGATGAGGGCCAGCAGCACGAGCAGCCTGGCGGCCGTCCGGTCGGTGGGATGGTCGCTGTCGTGCAGGGCCTGCCAGCTGGCCGTCAGCCCCGACCGGACGGCCAGGTCACCGGCCTCCAGCTCGTGGAGCCTGCGCTGCTCGTCGGCCAGGCGGTCGACCAGCATGCCGACCGTCCAGTCGGGACGGCTGGCCAACCGGGCGCCGGCGATGCGCAGCGCCAGCGGGAGCCCGTCGCACAGCCGCACCAGCCGGGTGGTCGCCGCGGGGTCGGCGGAGGTACGGCCGGCCTCGGTCAGCCTGGCCAGCATGGTGACGGCCTCGGCATCCTGGAGGGTTCCCAGGCGTACCTGGACGCAGTCGTCGGCGGGCGCCAGCGTCTCCCTGCTGGTCACCAGCACCGAGCAGCCGGCGGGAACCGACAGCAGCGGCCGTACCTGGGCGAGGTTGGCCGCGTCGTCGAGCAGCACCAGGATCCGCCGGTCGCTGAGGAGGCCGCGCCACAGCGCCGCGGCCTCGTCGAGGTCCACCGGCACCCGTTCGGGCGCGGTGCCGAGCGCTCTCAGCAGCCGGCCCAGCGCCTGGGAGGGGGTCAGCCGTTTGACGCCCGGAGTGCCTCCGCGCAGGTTGACGTAGAGGTGGCCGTCGGGGAAGCGGTGACCGACGGCGTGCGCCACCCGGACGGCCAGCGCCGACTTGCCGGCGCCTGGCGGCCCCGAGATCGCCACGACCGGCGCGGGCGGCGCCTCGTCCCAGGGCGCGAGGTGCGAGCGGATCCTGAGCTGCTCGGTGGTGCGGCCGACGAAGCCGAGCAGGTCGCGGGGGAGCTGGCGCGGGACCGCGACGGCGGCCTGGGCGGGTGGCGCGGTCTGCCCGCGCAGGATCACGTCGCGATAGGCGCGCAGCCGCTCGCCGGGATCGACGCCCAGCTCCTCGGCCAGCACGCGCTCGCCCTCCCTGAAGACCTCCAGCGCCTCGGCCTGGCGCCCGCCCAGGTGCAGCGCCCGCATCAGCGACTCGCGCGGCCCCTCACGCAGCGGATGCTCGGCCACCAGCGCCATCAGCGCGGGCAGGATCTCCTGGTGCCTGCCGAGCTCGACCATGACCTCGGCCCTGCGTTCCATGGCGGTGACGCGCAGCTCGTCGAGGTGCTGCCGGCGCCCCTCGGCGAACGGCCCAGGCACGCCGGGCAGCGCGGGCCCGCGCCACAACTCCAGCGCCAGGTCCAGGCTGCGCAGGCAGCCGCGCAGGTCGCCTTCCGCGCGCCGGCGCGCCGCCCCGTCGAGATGGCCGGCGAAGGCCACGCAGTCGACGTGGAGAGGGTCGACGCGTAAGGAATAGCCGCCGGGGACGCCGACGAGTATCCTCGGCTCCTCACGGGAGCCGCGACCGGGTTCGAGCACGCTGCGCAGCCCGGCGACGTAGGTGTAGACGCTCTGCTCGGCGCTCTTCGGCGGGTCCTCGCCCCAGAGCCCGTCGATGAGGTGCTCCTTCAGCACCACCTCGCCGGCAGAGCAGGCGAGGATGGCCGCGATCGCCTGCTGACGCGGCGCGCCCAGCGAGACCTCGCGTCCATGAAGCCGTCCGAGCATCGGGCCCAGGAGAGCGATGAACACACGAGCCTCCGGATTCGCCGCGGGGGATGGTGAAACGGCAACCACATTCAGGAACGCAGACGATCGAAGATCGATATGGCCTGTAGTTGAAATGTAGACGGGTTGGTTACGCTGTTAATCCCCCATGGGAATGCCGAAGCCCCCGAATTGTGGCGATTCGAGGGCTTGACCGCGGCACTTTCCAGCAAGGACTGAAGGGCACTAGCAGCAGAGGTAGTCGTAGCTCGGTCCCTTAGGCGACACCTCGGCACCTGCGGTCGTACCATGTCCTCCAACCGTGGCAATTGCCGCGACGAGGACAGTGAGTGCGGACATGACAAGTCGCTTGCGCATGGGGGGTTCTCCCTCGCTCAGGTGGTGCTTGAAGTACATCATCCCAGGGAGACGTTGCCGTGACCACATCTGATCTGGTCGGACTCCGCATCAAGACGGTCCGCCGCCAGCGTGGCCTGTCACAGGCCCAGCTCGCCCACCCTGAACTGTCGGACAGCTACGTCTCTCTGATCGAGAGTGGAAAGCGCACGCCAACCCCCGCGGTACTTGAGCTCCTGGCCCAGAAGCTCGACTGTTCGCTCAGCTACCTCGTCAACGGCGTGACCGCCGAGCAGCTGAACGATCTCGAACTCGGCCTGGGTTACGCGCGGCTCGCACTGGAGAACGGCGAGGTTCACGAGGCCCGGACCAGGTTCGCCGAGCTCGTTGCGGACAACAACCTGACGGGTCTGACCGCCCTTCGTCAAGAGGCGGAGTACGGCCTGGCGCTCGCGACCGAGGCGACCGGCGACATCGCCGAGGCCATCAGGATCCTCAAGCGGCTCGACGGCGAGGAGCTCAGCGCCGAGCGCCACGTGGAGATCGCGCTGGCACTGTGCCGGTGCTACCGCGACAAGGGCGAGCTGGTCGCCGCCGTGGCGGTCGGCGAGCGCGTCCTCGCCGGCGCGGTGCGGCCCACCTGGACCGACGGCCTGGTCGAGCTGGGCGCGACGCTGCTGTCGGTCTACTGGGTCCGCGGCGACCTGCTGCGCGCCCGCCAGTTCTCCGCCGAGCTGCTGGCCGCCGCCGAGCTTCTCGGCACCCCGCGCGCGGCCGTCGCGGCCAGCTGGAACGCCGCCAGGGTCGCCGAGTCCATCGGCCGGGCGGAGGAGGCTCTGAGCCTGATCGAGCGCGCCTACGCCATCCAGTCGGAGACCGCCACGGCCCCGCGCAACCTGGCCAGGCTCCGCGGCGCCGTGGCGGGCCACCGCGCCAGGCTGCAGCCCCACGACACCGACAAGCTCAGGGAGCTGTTCAGCCAGACCGCCAAGGAGATCGCCGAGACCTCGGCGGGCGTGACCGACCAGGCCATCGCCGAGCTCCAGCTCGCCACGGTGGAGCTGACCGCCGGCAACCCCGAGCGCGCGGCCGAGCACGCCAGGGCGGCCGAGGAGCTGCTGGCCGACCAGACGCCCGAGATGGACGCGCACATGCGGATGGTCCTCGCCAGGGCCCAGGGCGCCATGGGCGACAGGGAGGCGGCGCTGGCCAGCGCGCGCGAGGCGGTGCGGTTCATGGACCGGGCCTCCACCTCGCGCCAGGCGGCCACCAAGTGGTACGCGGCAGCGGAGACCCTGGAGGCGCTCGGTGACGACGAGGGCACCGTCGAGGCCTACCACCGGGCGCTGGCCTGCGTGGGGTTGTAGCGACGTCACCACCGGGCAGGGTGGTGGGTAGCCTTGGGGATGCCATGAAGAGATCCCCGCTGCCGGCCCTCACCGCCCTGCTCGCCGTCCTGGTCGGCGCCGTCCTGACGGCGCCCCCCGCGCTGGCCCACGACGCGCTGAAGAGCAGCACGCCGAAGAAGAACGCCACCGTCGCGACCCTCGAACAGGTCGAGCTGGAGTTCACCAGTACCCCGAAGCTCCCGTTCGTCATCGTGCGCGCCGACGGCGGCGCCGAGATGCAGGCGGGCAAGCCGGAGATCGACGGCAAGGTGGTGCGGCAGCGGCTCAAGGGCGTACTGCCCGACGGCGGCTACACGATCGCCTTCAGGGTGGTCTCCTCCGACGGTCACCCCATCGAGGGCGAGATCCCGTTCGCGGTGAAGGGCGCGCCGCGGCCCGAACCGACCGGGCAGCCGGCCTCCGCCGCACCGCAGAGCGCGTCACCCGGCCAGAGCGCCCCCGCGACCGCGACCGCCGCGCAGAGCGCCCCCGCGGCCACGCCGGCCGCGCAGTCCGCCGCGCCGCAGCCCGTCGCCGGACAGACGTCGCAGGCCGCGACCGGCTTCCCCGTCTGGCTCGTCATCGTCATCGGCGGGCTGGTCGGCATCGGCATCGGCTTCCTGCTGAGCGCCCGGAAGAAGAAGCCGTGACCAGGACCGCGCGGCTCGCGCTCGCGCTGGCAGGGGCCGCGCTCCTCGCCCTGGTCATCGCCATGGTCGCGGGAGGAGCGGCGTTCCCGCGCATCATCCCCGGCCTGCCGGACGAGGGCACGCTGACCCGGTGGGGCCTGCCCATCGCCAAGCTGGTGATGGACGTCGCGGGCGTCCTGACCGTCGGCCTGCTGCTGGCCGCCACCTTCTTCCTGCCCAGCGACAAGGGCATGCTCGGCAAGACCGCGCTGAGCTACGTCCAGGCGGCGTCGTGGACGGCGCTGGTCTGGGCCGGCGCGGGCGTCGTCACCATGGTGTTCACGCTGTCGGAGCAGCTCGGCCTGCCCGTCGCCGACGTGCTCTCCGGCAACGAGCTGACCAGCTTCGCCAGCCAGGTCGGCCAGGGCATCGCGCTCACCCTCGTGGTGCTGTTCGGCGTGGCCATCGCGATGTTCTCCCGCGGGGCCATCACCGCGGGAGCGTCGGCGGGCCTGCTGGCGCTCGCGGTGGTGACGCTGCTGCCGCCCGCGCTGACCACCCACGCCTCCTCCTCGCCCAACCACGGGCTCGCCACCACCGGCGTCGCCGCCCACCTGGTGTCGCTGGCCCTGTGGGTGGGCGGGCTCACCGTCCTGCTCGCCCACGGGCTGCGCAGGCAGCCGCAGCTCGAGGTCGCCGCCAACCGCTTCTCCCGGATGGCGCTGTGGTGCTACATCGGCGTCGGGCTGTCCGGCCTCTTCAGCGTCCTGGCCCGGCTGACCGCGATCAGCGACCTGTGGACCTCGGCCTACGGCGTGCTGCTCGTGGCCAAGACCGCCGCGTTCGTCGTGCTCGGCTACATCGGCTGGTGGCACCGCCAGCGCACGATGGCCCAGCTCGGCAAGGGCAGGCCAGGGGCGTTCACCCGGCTGGCCGCCGGCGAGCTGGTGCTCATGTTCGCCACCATCGGCCTGGCCGTCGCGCTGGCCCGCACCACGCCGCCCGACGTCGCGCTGCCGGCCGACCGCGCCTTCGAACTGCTCGGCTTCCCGATGCCGCCGGAGATCACGCTCGCCACCCTGGCCTCGCTGTGGTGGCTCGACCTGTTCTTCGCCCTGCTCGCCGCCGCCCTCGGCGGCCTGTACGCCGCCGGCGTCGTACGGCTGCGCCGCCGCGGCGACGCGTGGTCGGCGGGCCGTACCGCCGCCTGGTTCGTCGGCGTGGCGATCCTCGTCCTCGCCACGCAGAGCGGCCTGGCCCGCTACGCCAAGGTGCTGTTCAGCGTCCACATGATCGAGCACATGACGCTCGCGATGCTCGTGCCGATCTTCCTGGTGCTCGGCGCGCCCGTCACGCTGGCGCTGCGCGCGCTCAAGCCCGCCGCCCGCCGCGGCGACAGGGGTCCGCGCGAGTGGCTGACCGTGATCCTGCACAGCAGGTTCGTCCGCGTCGTGTCCCACCCGGTGGTCGCCACCTCCATCTTCATCGCCTCGACCTACGCGCTCTACTTCACCCCGCTGTTCGCGGCGGCGATGGAGGAGCACCTCGGGCACATCACGATGACGCTCCACTTCCTGCTGAGCGGGTCGCTGTTCTTCTGGGTGATCATCGGCGTCGACCCGGCGCCGCACAAGCTGCCGCACGTCGGCCGCCTGCTGACACTGTTCGTCACCATGCCCTTCCACGCCTTCTTCGGCATCGCGCTGATGATGATGGGCACCGTCGTCGCCGCCGACTGGTACGAGCAGCTCGGCCGTACGTGGGGCCTGTCGGCGCTGCAGGACCAGGAGAACGGCGGCGCGATCGCCTGGGGCTTCGGCGAGATCCCCACCCTGATCGTGCTGCTCGCGCTGGCCTTCCAGTGGTACAGCGACGACGAGAGGAAGGCGCGCAGGGCCGACCGGCGAGCCGACGCGCTGGCCGCCCGCACCGGCGGCACCGGCGACGCCGAGCTCGACTCCTACAACGACTACCTGGCCAAGCTGAACCGCCGCGACCAGGCCCAGTAGCCCTGCGGCTACGGCCTTCTATCTTCGCTCCACGCGCCTTCGAACCGCCCGGTAGCCTTGCGGGCGGGGGAGACGGGCATCACCTTGGTGCGCCGTGTGTCCTGGCCATCGCGGGGGCGCCAGACCATGGCTCGGGGGGCGTCCGCTGTGTGCTCAGGAAGGCGAGTGCGGACTTGGTGGATGAGACGCGCATGCGCGGGGGGCGGAGCCTGGCCGAGGCTCTTCAGGAGTATCTGACCGACTGGTCGCAGCGCACCGGCATCGCGGTGGAGGTGTGGGCGCTCCCGCACGGCGACGTCCCGGCGACGATCGCCCGAGGCGTGCTCGCCGTGGTCGAGGAGGCGCTGCTCAACGTCGAGCTGCACAGCCGCGCCGGGCTGGTCTCCGTGGCCGTCACCACGGGGCGGAGCGGGTTACGGCTGACGGTGAGCGACAACGGCGCCGGCTTCGGCATGCCGGACGAGCGCAGGGGGATCAGCCGCATGCGCGTGCTGATGTCCGAGCTCGGCGGCACCCTGTCGGTCAACAGCGTGCAGGGCGAGGGCACGACCGTCACGGGCTCCGTGCCCCGCCGGCGCTGATCCGGTACGGCACGCGGCAGCCGTACCGGACGATCCCGCGGCCGGGCGGCCGGGCGGCCGAGCAGCCGAGCAGGCGGGCAGCCGGGAGGGCGCGCAGGCGGGAGGGCGGGCAGGCGGGGCGGCGGTGGCCGCCGGGCTCACGGGAGGGTGAGGATCTCGCTGCCGGTGTCGGTGACCAGGATCGTGTGCTCGAACTGCGCCGTGCGCTTGCGGTCCTTGGTGACGGCGGTCCACTTGTCGGGCCAGATCTCGTAGTCGATCGTGCCGAGCGTCAGCATCGGCTCGATCGTGAACGTCATGCCAGGCACCAGCTCCACCTGGAGCGACGGGTCGTCATAGTGGGGGACCATCAGCCCGGAGTGGAACGTCGTGCCGATGCCGTGGCCGGTGAAGTCGCGCACGACGCCGTAGCCGAACCGCTTGGCGTAGGCCTCGATGACGCGGCCCACGACGTTGAGCTGCCGGCCGGGGGCGACCGCCTTGATCGCGCGCGTCGTCGCCTCGCGGGTGCGCTCGACCAGCAGGCGCGACTCCTCGTCGACGTCGCCGACCAGGAACGTGGCGTCGGTGTCGCCGTGGACGCCGCCGATGTAGGCGGTGATGTCGACGTTGACGATGTCGCCGTCGCGCAACACCGTGTCGTCGGGGATGCCGTGGCAGATGACCTCGTTGATCGACGTGCACAGCGACTTGGGGTAGCCGCGGTAGCCGAGCGTGCTCGGATAGGCGTTGTGGTCCAGCAGGAACTCGTGGCCGATCCGGTCGAGCTCGTCGGTGGTGACGCCGGGGGCGACGTGCTTGCCGACCTCCTCGAGGGCCTGCGCGGCGATCCGTCCGGCGACGCGCATCCGCTCGATGATCTCCGGCGTCTTGACGTCGGCCTCTCCCGTCTTCGGATGCTTCCTGCCGACGTACTCCGGCCGCTGGATGTGGGCGGGAACCTTGCGCATGGGCGAGATCCGCCCGGGCTGGAGCAGTGTGGTCATGAAACCGAGTTTACGGGGCACAATTCACCCCGTGAGCGAAGGTCAGTGGTGGTTCTGCCTCAAGCACATGCGCGTCGAGCCCGACCAGGGCTGCCCGAACAAGGACCGCATGGGCCCCTACGCCTCCGAGCAGGAGGCGGCAGGCGCGCTGCAGCGCGCCGCGGAACGCAACAAGGCATGGGACGAGCAGGACGCGGACGACGACGACTAGACCACCGCGTACGCCCTGACGGGGAAGGTCCCCAGACCGGCGATCATCGGCGGTGCCGCGTGGAAGCGGAACCCGCTGTCGGGCAGCCCGGCCAGTCCGGTCAGATGCTCGACCAGCGGGATGCCCGCGGCGAGGAGCAGCGTGTGCGCCGGGCGCTCCCCCCGGGGCGGGGTGTCGTCGATGTTGAGCGAGTCGATGCCGACCAGCGCCGGGCCCTGCTCGGCCAGCCACGCCGCGGCCTCGGTCGTCAGGTACGGGTGGCCGTGCACGTAGGCCTGCGTGCCGAAGTGCCGGTCCCACCCGGTGTGCAGGAGGACCGCCTTGCCGCGCACGTCGAGGCCGTCGAGCAGGTCCATGCCCACGCTCGGCCGGTCCACGGCGCGTACCACCAGGCCGGGCAGGTCGGCCAGCCGGTCCACCGGCACCTGTGACAGGTCCGTCCCGTCGGCGTAGCGGTGGTGCGGCGTGTCCAGGTACGTGCCCGTGTTGCACGCCATGGTGATGGTCCCGAGGTGGAATTCCGTGCCGGGGGCGTAGACCTCGCGGGATGCCTCCCGGGTCAGATGGGAGCCGAGGACGGGCCCCGGGATGCCGGGATAGGTGACCATGCCCTCGGTGATCCGGTGGCTCAGTTCGACGATCATTCGTGCTCCATGCGGCTCATTCTGCTGACGACCTTTCCTACAGGGCAAATTACGAAATCTACAGTTACCCGTAAGCTGAGCTAATGGAGATCGATCCGAGGCGGCTGCGCGTCCTGCGCGAGGTCGCCAGGCGGGGCGGGGTCATGCGGGCGGCCGAGGCCCTGCACCTGACCGCCTCGGCCGTCTCCCAGCAGCTCGCGCAGCTCGAACGCGAGGTCGGGCTCGCGCTGATCGACCGGTCACAGCGCCGGGTGTCCCTCACCCCGGCCGGGCGCGTGCTGGCCGGCTACGCTGACCGGATCGAGGACGAGCTCGCCGAGGCTCGTCGGGAGCTGACGACCTTCACCGAACGGCTGGCGGGCCCGGTGACCATCGCCGCGTTCCCCACGGTGATCACGCATCTGCTCGTCCCCGCGCTGCGCATGCTGGCCGTACGGCATCCGCGGATCACGCCCGTGATCCGCGAGCTGATCGGGCCGCCCGCACGGGAGGAACTGCGGCACGGCGGGGTGGACCTGGTGATCGCCGAGCGCGACGCGAGCCTGCCCGGCCCGCTCCAGCCCTCGCTGGTGGCGCGGACGCTCCACATCGACGAGTTCCGCGTCGTGGTGCCGCCCGGCTGGCCGTCGACGCCGGCGACCGTCGCCGAGCTCGCCACCGCCCCCTGGGTGGCCGGACGGCCCGACCAGGCGTGCGGGCAGGCGCTCGAACGGCTGGCGGCGCGGCACGGGTTCACGCCCAGGAGGGCGCACGTCATCGAGGAGTTCCCGCCCACGCTCGCGCTGGTGGCGGCCGGCCACGGGGTGGCGATCGTGCCCGAGCTCGCGCTGCTCGACGTGCCGGAGGGGTTCGTCAGGGTGAGCCGGATCGCCGAGGTGGGCGCGCGCAGGATCGAGGCCGTCACCCGCCTCAGCCGCACGCGCTCGGGCGCGCCCGACCCGGTGCAGGCCGTCGTCATCGCGGCGATCGAGGAGGCGCTAGTCGGCCACCTGCGGGCCGCTGACCCGCTCCAGCAGCCGGGCGAGCCGGTCCTTTAGCCGCGGGCGCTGCGGCAGCTCGCCCGCGGCCGTGCTGACGAGATGCTGCGCGCCGTCGAAACTGACCGGACCGCCGGACGGGATCACCAGCGCGTCGTGCGCCAGCCCCGCCAGCTCCGAGTCGCCGCACCCCAGAGCGAGGATCGTGGCACCCGTGCGCTTGGCGTCGTCGACCCGCTCCAGCAGCGGCACCGGCGCCTGCCGTTCGGCCACCACGAACAGCGTCTCCCCCCTGCCCGCCCGCTCGATCCGGTCGAGACCGACCCGCAGGTGGGGCGGGGCCTGCTGTGGCGGCTGCCACCGCACCAGCGTCGGCGCCAGCTGCGGCAGCCCGGCCAGCCTCGCCTCGTCGCCGAGATGGGCGGTGAGGTGCCACGGCTCGTCGTCGGGCGTGCCGACCAGGAGCAGGCCGCCAGGGGAGCGGGTGGCTCTCAGCGCCGTGCCCAGCTCTCGTGTGCGCTCCAGCCAGCCGGTCTCGGCCAGAACCTCGCGGAGAAGAGCCACCGAGCCTGCGTCCATCCGTCCATGGTGCCTGACCTGTGACGTTCCCGCGCCCGTTTCCGCGCCCGAGGCCTGGGTTCCACACACGAACCCCGCTGCTGGCATCATCGGCGATATGACTGACCTTCCTGAAGTGAGCGGGTTGACGATCGGCATCCTGGGCGGCACCGGCGACCAGGGCAAGGGCCTGGCCCGCAGGTTCGCCCTCGCCGGGCACCCCGTACTCATCGGCTCGCGCAGCGCGGGGCGCGCCCACGAGGCGGCCGAGTCCATCGGCAACGGGGCGAGGGGAGCGGAGAACGCCGAGGTGGCCGCCGAGGCCGACATCGTGATCGTCGCCGTGCCGTGGGACGGCCACAAGGCGACGCTGGAATCCCTCCGCGCCCCCCTGTCCGGAAAGATCGTGATCGACTGCGTCAACCCGCTGGGCTTCGACAAGCAGGGCGCCTACGCGCTGCCGGTCGAGGAGGGCTCGGCCGCCCAGCAGGCCGCCGCCGTCCTGCCGGACAGCCGCGTCGTCGCCGCCTTCCACCACGTGTCGGCCATGCTGCTGCTCGACCCGGCCGTCGAGAAGATCGACCTCGACGTGCTGGTCCTCGGCGACGACCGCGAGGCCACCGACACCGTGCAGGCCCTCGCCGCGCAGATCCCCGGAGCCCGCGGCGTGTACGGCGGGCGGCTGCGCAACGCCCACCAGGTCGAGGCGCTGACGGCCAACCTGATCTCGATCAACCGGCGCTACAAGGCCCACGCGGGCATCCGCATCACCGACGTCTGAGCCCGCACCCCGGCCCGACCGGCGTCGGCCCCTCCCGTGCGGACCGCGCGACGCGGGAGGGGCCGCGACCGCCGGCGGGCCGTCCGCTCCCGCTGTTCCGGGCGGCTCGGCTGGTCCCGGCGGTTCCGCTGGTCCGGACGGTTCCGCTGGTCCTGGCGGCTCGGCTGGTCCCGGCGGTTCGGCTGGTTCGGACGGTTCCGCGTTCTGGCGGTTCCGCTGGTCCGGACGGTTCGGTTGGTTCGGACGGTTCGGCTGGTCCGGGCCTCGGATGATCGCATGCCGGCCGGCGAACCGTCGCCCGACGTCAGACCCGACCCGCCTCACGCACCGCGACCTCCACCCGCGCCGGATGCCGGTGCCTGACCGGAGTGAGCACCCCCACCAGCGCGATCACGACGACGGCGACCCCCGCCACCAGCGCGACCAGCGGAGTGCCGTGCCGCGAAGCCGCCAGCGTGAGCAAACCGGCGCCGATCGGTCCCAGCGCGAAATGGATCGTCCAGAAGGCCGAGGTGACCCGGCCGAGCAGATGGTCGGGTGTGATCTCCTGACGCAGCGACTGCGAGGAGATGCCGCCGATGGACTGGCTGAGGACGAACCCCGCCATGACCGCCGCGACCCCCGGTACGGCAGGGCCCAGCCCGGCGCAGGCGATCGCCACACCCGACAGGGCGATCGCGGTGATCCAGGTCGGGCCGAAGCCGAGCCGTCCCCGCACCCCTGCCACCGCCGCCGACCCCAGCAGCGCGCCGACGGCGCCGCAGGTGAGCACGACTCCGACGGCGTCGTCATTCTGGCCGAGATCGTTCTTCAGGTAGTAGATGACGATGTCGTCGAGCCCCGCCGTGAGGAAGATGTAGAACGTCAGCAGTATCGTCAGCCAGCGCAGCACCGGCTGGCGCCACAGGAACCTGGCCCCTTCGAGGAAGCCGCCGCGCTCGGCGGCGGTCGGCGCCTCGGCCGGGCGCAGCCGTACCAGGCACAGGCCGAGCGCCGAGACGGCGAAGCTCGCCGCGTCGACGCCGAGCGCCACGGTCGGGCCGAACCGATGGGAGGCGAGACCGGCCAGCGCGGGACCGCCGACGCTGGCCGCGGCGTAGACCGCGTACAGATGGCCGTTGGCACGCATCAGCTGGTCCTTGCCGACCAGGCGCGGCACCACCGTCACATAGGTGACCTGGAAGACCATCCCCAGCGCCGCGCCCGCCGGCACGACCACGTACAGCAGCCAGATCTGCGGCTCGACGATCCAGACCAGCGGGATGAGCGCATAGAGCGCGGCCCGCGCGACGTCACAGCCGATCAACAGCCGTCGCCGGTCCAGCCGGTCGGCGGCCAGCCCGGCGAACGCCCCCGCCACCAGGGAGGCCACCCCGGACAACGCGGTCATCATGCCCATCTGGACAACTGAACCGGTCTCCCGCAGCACCAGCAGCGGGATGGCGATCGTGGAGAAGGAGTCGCCCGCCACCGACAGCGCCTGGATCGCCAGAAAGATGGAGAAGTTCCTGTTGCGCCACAACGACACGCGGCAAGCCTTTCGTTCGGACCGGGATCTCGGCCCTAAGGGTCACCACACCCGCCTGCCCCACGTCCAACCGTTTTCCAGGCCGCTTCCAGGCCGCTTCCGGGCCGCTTCCCGGTCGGACGACCGCGGAGCGGCTGCCCTGTCGGCTGGTCCCGGCTCCGGCCGGCCCAGCCACGGGCACGCCGGCCGGCGCTCAAGGGCGCGACCGGGCGGGACAGGCGTGCCGGTCCGCGGCGGCGGCCGCCGGTGCTGCCCGACCACGGCTCCAAGGACGCCCCCAGCGCCACGGCCAGCACGGTCCGCACCACCTGGCGATGGCGCGCAGTCAGAGCCAGCCCGCGTCCTCCGCGATCCTGATCGCGTCGATCTTGTTCCTGGCGCCCGTCTTGGTGATCGCCCCGGTCAGATAGTTGCGCACGGTCCCCGCCGACAGGTGCAGCCGCGAGGCGATCTCCTCCGCCGTCGCCCCCCGGGCCGCCTCCGCCAGGACCGTGCGCTCCCGCGGGGTGAGCGGGCTCTCGCCGTACTCCATGGCCGAGGACACCAGGTCGGCGTCGAGCACCCGCAGCCCCGCCGCGGTCCTGCGGATGGCCTCGGCGAGCCGGTCGCCCGGGGCGTCCTTCACCAGGAACGCCTCGATACCCGACTCCAGCGCCCGCCGTACCTGGCCGGGCTGGCCCATCGCCGTCAGCACCAGGATCCGGCAGGACGGCAGCCGCGTGCGCAGGGTGGCGGCGGCGGTGATGCCGTCGACCACGGGCAGGTCGATGTCCACGATCGCCACGTCGGGCCGGACCCGCAGCGCCTCCGGCACGATCTCGTCGCCCCTGGTCACCTCGGCGACGACCTCGATGTCCGGTTCGAGGCGGAGGAGCGCGGTCAGGGCGGCCCTGATCATGTGCATGTCCTCGGCGAGCAGCACCCTGATCACGCGGGAACCTCCATGGTGAGGCGGAAGCCGTTCGCTTCCGTCGGCTCGGCGGTGACGGTGCCGCCCGCCTGGCTCGCCCGCTCGCTCAGGCCGGTCAGCCCGTTGCCCCTGGACATCGGGGAGCCGGGGGCGCCGTCGTTGACCACTTCCAGGCGTGCCGTGCCCGCCCTGACGGAGGTGCTGATCGAGCAGGTGGTCGCGCGGCTGTGCCGCAGGATGTTCGTGACGCCTTCGCGCACCCCCCAGGCCAGCGCCTCCTCCGAGGGACGGGGCAGCGCCGCGGCGGCCAGGTTGACCTGGCAGTCGACGCCCGAGGCGGCCAGCAGCGCCGTCGCCCGCTCGACCTCGCCGGACAGCGACATCTGCCGGAAGCCGCGTGCGACGTGCCGTACGTCCTGGACGGCCTCGCGGGCCACCTGCACCAGCTCGCCGACCTCGGTCCTGGCGGCGAGCGGGTCGCGCTCGACGAGCCTGGCGGCCAGATCGCCCTTCAGCGCGATCGCGGTGAGGCTGCGGCCGAGACCGTCGTGCAGGTCGCGGGAGATCCGCAGGCGCTCCTTGAGCACGGCCGCCTCGGCCAGTTCCGCCTTGGCCTGGTCCAGTTCCTTGGCCATCAGGGCGCTCCGGACCAGCGCGTAGATCATGACGCCGGTGCTGAAGACGGTGACGGCGTAGAAGAACGTCAGCGCCAGGTGCCCGCTGGTCGCCACGTAGATCTGCCAGCCCTGGTACGCCGTGGCCAGCCCCACCAGCGGCCAGGCGGCGCGCGGCGGCAGCAGGATCAGCAGCGATCCGGCCAGCAGCGGCGAGACGACGGCGGACCAGCCGTACGGGAGGACGAAGTCGGTCAGGTAGGTCGCGGCGGTCTGCATGACGAGGGTCAGCGGGAACAGCGGCGGCCGCTGGCCGCGCAGGCCCGCCCGCACGTGCAGGTAGTGGGTGACCCCGATGCACACGCCCGCCGCCATGGCCCACAGGCTCATGGGCACCGTGACGATGACGAGATAGGCCGACCAGAGGTAGAGCACGACGGCCATCACCGTGTAGCAGGCGGAGATCGTGGTGATCACGATGATCGCGAGGCGGCGGGCGGATTCTGATGTCATGGCGCGACCAATTATGACTTCCTGGGTTCCCATCGGAACCACAGGCGGACCGAGACCAGCGCGACGACCGCCCACACCGCCAGGTTCAGCAGCGGCAGGAGCAGACCTCCTTCTCCCGTGTAGGCGGCCCGCGCGCCCGCCACGAGGCCGCCGGTGGGCAGCAGGTCCAGGACGGTGCCCACCCACGCGGGCAGCAGCTTGACGACCGGCCCGAAACCGCCCGCGCCCACGCCCGCCAGCATGAACCACGGCATGGACATGACCGCCGCCACTTCCGCCCGGGAGATCACCGCCGTCCAGGCCGCGCCGAGCAGTGACAGCACCGAAACGCCCGCCACCAGGAACAGCACCAGCGCCAGCGGGTTGCGGGGGAGCGGCAGGCCCGCGACGGCGTAGAGCACCCCGCACACCACGAAGGCGAGCAGCACGGTCTGCGCGGAGATGTTGACCAGCTCGCCGCCGATGATCTCGCGGTCGTGCAGGCCCGTGGCGCGCATCCGCTTGAGGATCAGCTGGTCCCTGCGCGCGGTCAGCGTGACCGCCGCCTGCATGAACGCGGCCACCGTCAGCACCATGGCCAGCACGCCGAGATGCGTGTCCAGCACGACGCCCGGCACGCCCGGCCGCACCTTCGCCATCATGAACGGCAGACCGATGCCGAGCCCCAGTGACAACGCCACCGAGGTCGACAGCGCCACCTTGTCCCGCCAGTACAGCCGCCCGCCGAACCGGGCCACCGCCACGAACTCACGCATGGTCGATCCCTTCGAGAAACAGGTCTTCGAGCGACGCCGTCCGCACCTCGATGCCGCGCAACCGCAGGCCCTTGGCCGCCGCCCAGCTCAGCAGCTCCTGCGCGGCCAGATCCGGATCCTCCGCCCTGCACGTCGCCACGCCGCCCTCCATCGTCACCGGCAGCGGCAGGTCGCCCGGCGAGATGCCGGGAGGCAGCTCGAAGGAGACCCGTCCGGCCTGCGCGGCCAGCGTCTCCGCCATGCCGCCGGCAGCGACGATCTCGCCCCGATCCATGATCGCCATACGGCTCGCCAGGCGCTGCGCCTCGTCCAGGTAGTGGGTGGTCAGCAGGATGGTGGTGCCCGAGGCGGCGAGGTCGCGGACGACCTCCCAGGTGTTGCGCCGCGCCTCGGGATCCATCCCGGTGGTCGGCTCGTCCAGGAACAGCACGTCGGGACGGCCCAGCAGGGCCAGCGCCAGATCGAGCCTGCGCTTCTCGCCGCCCGACAGCTGCCGCACCTTCGTCGCCGACCGGTCCAGCAGGCCCGCCAGCTCCAGGGCCTCCCGCGTCGGCCGGGCCGAGGGGGTGAAGTCGCGCCACGAGTCGACGGTCTGGGCCACCGTGAGGTCAGGGAAGAACCCCGCCTCCTGCAGCATGATGCCGGTGCGGCGGCGCACCCCTCTCCGGTCCTTGCCGGGGTCGAGGCCGAGCACCCGCACCTCGCCCGCGTCGGCGCGCTGGAAGCCCGCCAGAACCTCGATCGTGGTCGTCTTGCCCGCGCCGTTCCTGCCGAGGAGCGCGAAGATCTCGCCCGGGACGGCCTCGAAGGAGATGCCCTTCACCGCCTGGAAGTCTCCGTAGCTCTTGGTGAGCCCGTTCACCTGGATCATGGGTCTGATTCTTCGGGCCGCGCTCGATGGCGGGCAGTGAAGAATTCATTCTTGTCACGCTTTCCGGCGCCGATGCGCCGGCGGAGGAGCCGCAGACACACCACGGGCCATCCCGCCTCGGCCTCCCCGCCCACTGGTCGCCCGCCTCTCGTGCGCCTGCCTCTCGTGCGCCCGCCCCTCGTGACAGGGCCTGAGATCACGCCGGTCCTCGGATGACCGGGTTCGGCGTCACACCGGCCCTCGCGTGAGCGGCGCTCGTCCACACCGGCCTTCGTGTGAGCGGCGCTCGTCCACACCGGCACTCGCCTGACCCGTCCGGAAAACGGTCCTTCGGCAACCGGATCCTGCAACCGGCCCCTGTGACCGGCCCTGGGACCGGTTCTCCGGCAGGCGGCTCTCGGGTAACCGGCGCTCCGGTGACCGGACCTTCTGGAAACGGGCCTTGAGTGACCGGTCTTTCTGCGACGGGTCCCTGGGACTCGCCCACGGCCGCGAGCGCGCGGGCAGGGTCAGACGATCAGCGTGTGGCGGGACGCGGTGTGGCGGGACGCGGTGTGGCGGGCTCCGTCGTAGGCGTCCCACGCCTTCACGAGCGCGTCGACCGCCGCCGTCAGCTCCTCCTTCGGGAACAGGAAGTGCAGCCGCATGTGGTCGGCATGCCCGCCCGCCGGGTCGAACGACCGGCCGGGCGGGATCGCCACCCCGTGCCGCAGCGCCACCTGGGCGAAGGTGTCGGCGTCGCCACGGGGCAGGCGGACCCAGATCGTCTGCCCGCCGAGTGCCGGGGCGAACTCCCACGACGGCAGCTTGGCCCGCAGCTCGCCCAGGAGGTGGTCGTGCTGCGCGCGCAGCACCGCGACGCGCGCCTGCCGTACCTCGTCGAGCCTGCGCAGCACCGCGACCGCCGCCAGCTGGGACAGCACGTCGCCCCCGAGGTCGTGGATGGCGCGGAGCCTGGCCAGCCGGGCGGCCAGCGGGGCGGCGGCGCGGATCCAGCCGACGCGCAGTCCGCCCCACACGAGCTTGCTCAGTGACGCGATGGTCACGACCTGCTCGCCCGGGGTGAAGGCGGCGAGCGGGGGCGGGGTGTCGCCCGCGAAGCACAGCTCGGCGCAGACCTCGTCGTCGATGAGCGGGACGTCGTGCGCCGCGGCCGAGACGGCCAGCCTTCCGCGCTCCGCCGTATCCATGATCGCGCCGGTGGGGTTGCTGGCCGTGGGCGTGACGTAGATCAGGGCGGGCCGGCCGCCCGCGTCGACGCCCGCCCGGACGACCGCGGCGGCGTGCCGGAACACCTCCAGCGCGCCCGGATAGGTGGGCGTCTCGGTCTGGACGGTGTCACCGGGGTTGACCAGCAGGCCGGTGAGCAGGGTCAGCGCCTGCTGCGCGCCGGTGGTGACGATGACCTGGCCGGCGTCGGTGGGCAGGCCGCGCCCGGTGTAGTAGGCGGCTACCGCGGTGCGGAGGGCGGGATGCCCGGCGGGGTGGTAGCCGAGGTCACGCCGGGGCAGCATCGACACGGCCTCGCCGAAGGCCTCGGCCAGCAACGGCGGCGGCTCGTCGGGCGCGGCGCAGGTCAGCAGCGTGACCCCGTCCGGCGGGTGGAGGATGTGCGACAGCAGCGGGTTGGAGCCCACCTCGTTGGTGGCGCGTGTGGCGGGCAGGTCGGCGCTGGCCACACGGGTGCCGCTGCCTCTGCGCCTGACGACGCGCCCCTCCTGCTGGAGCAGGTCGTAGGCGGCGACCACGGTGCCCCTCGCCACCGCCAGCCCCCCGGCGAGCACCCGGTCGGGCGGTAGCGGAGCCCCGGGCGGCAGCAGCCCGTCATCGATGAGATCGCGCAGCCGGGCGGCGAGCAGCAGGTAGAGCGGGCCGCGTCCGGACGCCCACCGGCCGAGGAGATCCGCGAGATTGGCCTCATCCATGGACCAATTATGGATGATTGGCTCTGACATCCCGCCGTCAGAACGGCGATCCTTGTCGGTATGAGCCAACTGCGTCCCGAGACCCGTGCCGTCCACCTGCCCAAGCCCGTGATCAGCGGAAGCGTGCCGATCACCGTGCCGATCTACCAGACGTCCGGGTTCGTGTTCGACGACCCCGAGGTCTTCGCCGACGGCATGGGCAGGCCCGACGGAGCCTTCGTGTACGGCAGGCTCTCCAACCCCACGGTGCGCTCGCTGGAGGAGGCCGTCGCCGGTCTGGAGGGTGGCGTCGCGGCCGTCGCCACCGCCTCGGGCATGGGCGCGATCAACTCGGTCCTGCTCGGCCTGCTCAAGCCCGGCGACCACCTGATCGCCCAGAAGGCGCTGTACGGCGGGACCGCCGCGATGATCAACGACATGGTGGCCCGCTTCGGCATCTCCGTCACCTACGTCGCCGAGGACGACCCCGCGGCCCTGCGTGCGGCCGTACGGCCCGAGACCAAGCTCGTCTACCTGGAGACCATCGCCAACCCGGTCTGCCAGGTCGCCGACCTGCCCGCGATGTGCGCGGCGGCCAAGGACCTCGGCCTGCTGTCCGTCGTCGACAACACCTTCGCCTCGCCCGTGCTCTGCCGTCCCCTCGAGCACGGCGCGGACATCGTGATCCACTCGACCACGAAGTACCTGTCGGGGCACACCGACGTGATCGGCGGCATCGCCGTCGTCGCCGACGAGGAACTTCACCGCACGGTGTGGCACTTCGCGATCGAACTGGGCTCGACCCCCGACCCGTTCGCCGCGTGGCTGACCCTGCGTGGCATGCAGACGCTGCCGCTGCGGATGGAGCGCCACTGCGCCAACACCCGCGTGCTGGCCACCAGGCTCGCCGAGCACCCCGCCGTCAGCGCCGTGCACTGGCCCGGCCTGCCCTCGCACCCGTCGCACGACGTGGCCGTCAAGCTGCTGCCCGAGTTCGGGGGAGTGTTCTCGTTCGACCTCGCGGGTGGTCGGGCGGCCGGCGAGAGGTTCATGGCGGCGTTGCGGCTGGCGCTGCTCGCGCCCTCGCTCGGTGGCGTGGAGACGCTGGTGTTGCACCCGGCCACGACCTCGCACAGGTCGCTGAGCGCGGAGGAACTGGGACGGCACGGCATCTCCGAGGGCACGGTGCGGGTGGCGGTCGGGATCGAGCACGCCGAGGACCTCTGGGCCGACTTCGCCCAGGCCCTGGACGCGGCCCGCTGAGACGGCGGCTTCGGGCGGATCGGAAGCGACTCGCGGAGAAGCACGGCCTCAGGCGTTCCGAGGGGACCCGCGGAGGGGCGCTTCGGGCCGATCGATGGGACCTGCTGAGGGGTGGCTTCCGGCGTTCCGACAGGCCCCGCAGAGAGGGGCGGCTTCGGGCGGATCGATGGGACCTGTTGAGGGGTGGCTTCCGGTGTTCGGGCAGGACCTGCGGAGAGGGGCGGCTTCGGGCGGGCGGAAGTGAACTCGCGGAGAGGGGCGGCTTCGGGCGGACCGACGGGTTTCACGGTGGCGGGGCTGTCCCGGCCGAAGGCGAGGTCTCCGCACCCTGGTTCAGGCGGAGCCCACCAGGTACGCCTCGCGGACCCAGGCCGCGAACTCCTCGTCGAGGTCCTCGCAGTGGCGCAGGTGGAACCGGTGCACGTAGAGACGGTCGGTGTAGCGCGTGGCCCCGCCGAAGCGGCGGTCGTGGACGATCCGGCGCAGGCCGAGATAGCCGGTCAGGCCGTGGGCAGTGGTGCGGGCTCCGGCGAAGTCACGGCGCCCGCGGAAGGTCATCGAGGTGGCGGACCTGACGCAGGTCACGGGACCACAGGATTCCACCAGTTCGACGAAGCGTTCGCGCAGGTTCGATTCCATGTTCGGAAAGCTACTCGACGGCGCCGACGATTTGACGTGACGCTTAGGCGTTGAGGAAACTTCCTCAGTGCTGCCGACTCTCCGGGCGCTCGCCAGCGAGCCGAGGTTGCTGATCCTCGACTGGCTCAAGGACCCCGTCGCCCATTTCCCGCCGCAGGTCGACGGCGATCTGATGGAGGACGGCGTCTGTTCGATCTTCATCGCGACCAAGCTCGGCATGACACAGCCGAGCGCCTCGGCGCACCTGAAGATCCTGGAAAGGGCAGGGCTGATCCGGGGCACGAAGATCAAGCAGTGGGTCTTCTACCGGCGCGACGAGGCACGGATAGCCGAGCTGAAGCGAACGATCGAGCGGGAGCTGTGATGGCGGTTTCGTATGACGACGTGCTGGCGGCGGCGGACAGGATCAGGGGTCGCGTGCTGCGGACCCCGGTCGTCGAGGTCGGCGAAGGGCTGTTCCTCAAACTGGAGACGCTGCAGCACTCCGGCTCCTTCAAGGTGCGGGGGGCGTTCAACAGGATGCTGTCGGCCACCGTGCCGGACGCGGGCGTGATCGCCGCCAGCGGCGGCAACCACGGGCTCGCGGTGGCCTACGCGGCCAGGGCCCTCGGGCTGCGGGCCGAGATCTTCGTACCCGAGGTCTCCAGTCCCGTGAAGGTGGCGGGGCTGCGGGCGCTCGGCGCCGACGTCACACAGACGGGGGCGATCTACTCCGAGGCCGCGGAGGCGGCGGCCAAACGGGCGGCCGAGACCGGGGCGCTCGAGGTGCACGCCTACGATCACCCCGACGTGGTCGCGGGGCAGGGCACGCTCGGGCTCGAACTGATGGAGCAGACGGGCGGCGTGGACACGATCCTGATCGCGGTCGGCGGCGGCGGTTTCGTGGCAGGCGTCACCGTAGGCTCGGGCGCGTCCCAGGGCGCGCCGGTGGTCGTCGCGGTCGAGCCCGAGCGCTGCCCCACGCTTCACGAGGCGCTGAAGGAGGGACGGCCCGTCCCCGTCGCCGTGAGCGGGGTAGCGGCCGACGCGCTGGGCGCCAGCCGCCTCGGCGACGTGGCCTACGGCATCGTCGAGCGGGCGGGCGTCAGGAGCCTGCTGGTGTCCGACGACGCGATCGAGGCCGCGCGGCGTACGTTGTGGGCGGAGTACAGGATCGCCGCCGAGCACGCCGGTGCGACCGCGTACGCGGCGTTGCTGTCCGGCGCCTACGAGCGGGCGCCCGGTGAGCGGGTCGCGGTCGTGCTGTGCGGGTCCAACACCGACCCCGCCACCCTCGGGTAGCTTGTCGGGCCCCGGTCCGACCCGGCGGCGGTGGGTGGGTTCGTGCTGCCGGTCGCGGCCTGGCGGGCTGGGGTGCGTCCTGTGCGGCGGGTAGGCCCGGCAGCCCAGGCGGGTGGGCCAGCGCGGCCGGCAGGGGAGCCGGAGGGCTGGGCTGTTCCTCGGGGAGGCGGGCCGGTCGCATGTTCGGGGCCGGCCCGCCTTCACCGCGTCAGCTGTAGGCGTGTTCGGCCGCAGGGAACACTCCCGCGGCCACCTCGGTGGCGAAGGAGCGGACCGCCCTGTCCATCTCCGCGCCCAGATCCGAGTACGTCTTGACGAACTTGGCCGGCTTCGCCGTCAGACCCATCAGGTCCTGCCAGACCAGCACCTGCGCGTCCGTGCCGACCCCCGCCCCGATGCCGATCGTCGGGATGGCCAGCGACGTGGTGACCCGCTCGGCCAGTTCGGCCGGCACGCACTCCAGCACCACCGCGAAGGCCCCCGCCTGCTCCAGGGCCTTGGCGTCGGCCATGAGCTCGTCGCCCGCCTGGCCGCGGCCCTGCACCCGGTAGCCGCCGAAGGCGTTGACCGACTGGGGTGTCAGCCCGAGGTGCGCCATGACCGGCACGCCCGCCGAGACCAGGTGTTCGACCTGCGGCAGGACCCTGCGTCCGCCCTCCAGCTTGACGGCGTGCGCTCCGGCTTCCTTCATGAAGCGCGCCGCCGACTCCAGCGCCTGCGCGGGGGAGGACTGGTAGGAGCCGAACGGCAGGTCGGCCACGACCAGCGCCCGCGAGGAGCCGCGCACCACGGCCGCGGTCAGCGGCAGCAGGTCGTCGACGGAGACGGGGAGCGTGGAGTCGTAGCCGTAGACGACCATCGCCGCCGAGTCGCCGACGAGCAGGACGGGGATGCCCGCCTCGTCGAACACGCGGGCCGTCATCGCGTCGTAGGCGGTCAGCATCGGCCACTTCTCGCCGCGCTCCTTGGCCGCCGCGAGGTCGCGGACGGTGACCCTGCGCCCGAGAGCGCCGCCGTACAGGGAAGAGGACATGGGTGTAACCCTCCTGAGCCGTCTCGAGTCGCCCCAGTGGCGTACCCGGACCTCTCCGATGATGACATGCGGCCCGAAGTGTCGGTGCCTGACGAGAGAATGGGGCCGGAGGTAAGCAATAAAAATGGCAATCGAACCTTACCGGCGTCTGCTCGCGATCCCCGGTGTCCGTACGTTGTTGCTGGTCGGCATGCTGGCCAGGATCCCCGCCACGGCGACCGCCATGGCGTTGACGCTGCATGTCGTGAACGGCTTGAAATTCGGGTTCGCCGAGGCGGGCGTGGTCGCCATGGCCAGCACCGTGGGCATGGCCGTCGGCTCGCCGCTGTCGGGAAGGTTCGTCGACAGGCACGGGCTGCGTCCGGTGCTGGCCGTCACGACGGTCGCCCAGGTGGCGTTCTGGTCGACGGCGTGGCTGCTGCCGTTCGCGGTGCTGGTGCCGGCGGCGGGCGTGGCCGGGTTGCTGGCCCTGCCGATCTTCAGCGTGATCCGGCAGTGCCTGGCCGCGATGGTTCCCGTCGAGCAGCGCAGGATGGGCTTCTCGCTCGACTCCATCATGGTCGAGCTGTCGTACATGACCGGTCCCGCGCTCGCCGTCGCCGGCATCACCACGCTGGGCAGCACGTGGACGATGTCGCTGATCGCCGCCGGGCTGGCGTGCGCGGGCACGGGGCTCCTGGTGCTGAACCCGCCCATCAGGTCCGAGGCGGAGCTGGAGGCGGCGCAGGAGAAGGTCTCGCGTCGCCAGTGGCTGACCCCCTCGCTCGTCGCGCTGCTCGGCACGGTCACCGCGGCCACGTTCGTCCTCACCGCCACCGAGCTGTCGCTGGTGGCCACGATCGAGCACGCCGGCCAGACCCGGTGGATCGGTCTGGCCGTGGCCGTCTGGTGCGTCTACTCGCTCATCGGCGGTTTCGTGTACGGCGGGCTGCCCCGCGGCTTCCCCACCCTCCTGCTGACCGGCCTGATGGGCGCGCTCACCATCCCCGTCGGTCTGGTCGGCGGTGACTGGCGGTGGCTGGTGGTGGCGCTGCTGCCCGCCGGCGTGCTGTGCGCGCCCGCCCTGTCGTCGTCGGTCGACACCCTCAGCAGGTGGACCCCCGCGGCGGCTCGCGGCGAGGCCATGGGCCTGCACGGCACCGCCCTGCTGATCGGCGGTGCCGCGTCGGCGCCGATCGCCGGAGCCGTCATCGACGCCCACGGACCCAGCTGGGCGTTCGCCCTGGCGGGGCTGGTGGCCGTGGTGATGGTGCTGGTGGCGCTGCCGTTCTGGAAGCGGACGCCGCAGCCGGAGACGGCCGCCGAGCGGGAGCCGGAGCCCGAGCGCGTGCACGCGTGACTCCCGTTCGGCCTGGTTATGAAACGCAACCGTTGCGTATCGGAATTCGTTGCGCTACGGTTGCGTTGCGAAACTAAGCCGTATCGAAATGTGGAGTCCCCATGAAACCAGAGACCGGCCACCCCCGCCGGTGGGCGATCCTCGGCGTCCTCGTCTTCAGCCTCCTGGCTGTCGTGCTGGACAACACCATCCTGAACGTCGCGATGAAGACCATCGCCGACCCCGTCGAAGGGCTGGGGGCGACGCAGGCCGAGCTGGAGTGGGCGATCAACTCCTACACTCTCGTCTTCGCGGGCCTGCTGTTCACCTTCGGCGTGATCGGTGACCGTACCGGCCGCAAGCGGATGTTGTTCATCGGCATGTTGTTGTTCGGCCTGGCCTCGCTGGCCAGCGCGTACTCCCAGGATCCGATGCAGCTGATCCTCGCGCGCGCCGCGATGGGCATCGGCGGCGCGGCGATCATGCCGGCGACATTGGCCATCATCTCCAACGTCTTCCCGCCGCACGAGCGCGGCAAGGCCATCGGCTACTGGGCCGGCGGCGTCGGCCTGGCCGTCGCGGTCGGCCCGATCACCGGTGGCTTCCTCATCCAGCACTTCTGGTGGGGCTCGGTGTTCCTGATCAACGTCCCCATCGTGCTGATCAGCATGATCCTCATCGGCACCATCGTCCCCGAGTCGCGTGACCCCAGGCCGTCGAAGCTCGACCCCGTCGGTGTGATCCTGTCGATCGTCGGCCTGGTCGCCGTCGTCTACGGCATCATCCGCATGGGCGAGCTCGCCACGGTCGCCAGCGCGGAGGTGCTCGTCCCGACCGTCTTCGGCGTGCTCGTCCTGGCCGGCTTCGTCTGGTGGGAGCGGCGCATCGACCACCCCGCCTTCGACGTGCGCAACTTCGGCAACGTCCGCTTCAGCTCGGCCATCGGCATGATGGGCATCGTCTTCTTCGCGATGATGGGCGGGATGTTCTTCCTGACGTTCTACATCCAGATCGTCAGGGGGTTCAGCCCGATGCAGGCGGGCGCGCTGATGATCCCGTTCGCCGCCGCGCAGCTGATCTTCGCGCCGCTGAGCCAGCGGGTGAACGAGCGCTTCGGCGCCAAGTCCTCCGCGGTGGCCAGCATGATCGTGGTCACCCTCGCCCTGGTCAGCTACTCGCTCTTCGACAGGACCACCCCGATCTGGCTGATGGAGGTCGTCTTCTTCGTCCAGGGCGCCGCGATGGCCAACATCATGCCGCCCGCGACCACCGCGATCATGGAGTCGCTGCCGAGGGAGAAGGCGGGCGTCGGCTCGGCCATGAGCAACACCGTCCGCCAGGTGGCCGGCGCGCTGGGCGTGGCCGTGCTCGGCTCGCTGCTGTCGTCGACCTACCGCGGCGAGATCGCCCCCGCGCTCACCGCCCTTCCCGAGGGTGTACGGCACGCGGCCGGCGAGTCCATCATGGCCACGGTGGGCCTGGCCGGCGGCAACCCCGCCGTCCTGAACACCGCCTTCGACGCCTTCATCGACGGCATGCACACCACGGCCCTGGTCTCCGCGGCCATCGCCCTGGTCGGCGTGGTGGTCGTGGCGGTCTGGATGCCGGGCAAGGCGCGCCTGGTCGCCAAGGTGGAAGAGAAGGAACCAGCGGTAGTCTGAGGCTGCGATGACGACGACAGAGACCGGGACGGCCCGCCCCGCGGGCCGTCCGCGCAGCGAGAAGGCCGAGAAGGCGATCATCGAGGCCACCCTCGACCTGATGGGCGAGGGGATGGGTGTCTCCGAGCTGTCCATCGAGGCGATCGCGTCACGGGCCGGGGTCGGCAAGACGACCATCTACCGGCGCTGGTCCAACAAGGAGGACCTGGTCGCCGACGCGCTCGCCTCGCTGAAGGCCCCGGTGCCGCCGCTCGCGGGCGTCTCGGTGCGCGACGACCTGGTCGCCCTGCTCGACACCACGATGCGCGAGGCGGGTCAGGCCCGCACGCGCTGCGTCATGAACATCGCGATGAGCGAGTCCGACCGCTATCCGGAGCTGTTCGCCAGGTTCATGCGCCAGGCGGTCGAGCCGCGCACGGCGGCCATGACGGCGGTGATCGAGCGCGGCATGCGCACCGGTGAGCTGCGCGCCGATCTCGACACGCGGCTGGCGCTGGGCACGCTGTCGGGCACGATGATGTGGCACATCAAGCGGGCCAAGGACGACGGCGACCTGCCTGACGACCTGCCCGCCCGCATCGTCGACAGCGCGCTGCGCGGTCTGGCGCCCTGAGAGGCCGCGCGGGGCGGCCATGCCGTCCCGCGGTCCCTCGGGGCGGAGCCCTGCCGCCATCCGGTCACCTTGGGTGACCGAGTCGTTCCTCCGGCCCTGTTGACCGGGCGGGCGAGCTCCGGGGGCCCTAGGCAGAACGTGAGCAATGTTCTAATCTCGCCGCCATGCCCCTCATCGCCCGAAGGACGCTGACGCTCTTAGGCGTGGTCCTCGCCCTGCTCCTGCCCGCCGGCGCCGCCCTGGCTCACGAGGAGCGGGAGGTGAAGCTGCCGGACGGCTCGGGGAGCGTCCCCACCTACCGGCAGAGGGAGCCCGACCTGCTGGTCTGCAAGACGGATCGATCAGACTTCGAGCGCCGGATCGCGAGTTTCCCTGCCGAGCTCAAGCAGCGCAACCTCGACCTGTTCGCCCGCTGCCAGAAGGAGGGCGTCCGGCATCTCCAGGAGGCCGTCGACAAGGTCGACCGCCCCGGGATGAACATCGCCATCCTCCCCGGCCGCTACCTGGAGGAGCCGAGCCTGCCGCAGCCGGGGGGCGCCTGCGCCAAGCTCGACGCCCGCTGGTCGAGCTGGGGCTACCAGATCCTCTCCTACGAGCAGCAGGCCCAGTGCCCGCACAACCAGAACCTGGTCGCCATCCTCGGCAAGAAGGACCTGCAGATCGAGGGCACCGGCGCGGGCCCGCTCGACGTGATCGTCGACGCGCAGTACCGCAAGCTCAACGCCATCCGCGCCGACATGACCAACGGCATCTACTTCAGGAACTTCACCGCCCAGCGCACCACCTTCAACTCCCTCTACATCCTGGCGACCGACGGCTTCGTCATCGACCAGATGCTGACCAGGTGGAACGACGAGTACGGCTTCCTGACCTTCGCCAGCGACCACGGCCTCTACACCGACTGCGAGTCCTACGGCAACGGTGACTCGGGCCTGTACCCGGGCAGCGCCTCCAACATCAACGACGGCCGCGGCCACGAGGTGCCGCGCTACTCCATCGAGATCAGGCGCTGCAAGAGCCACCACAACATGGTCGGCTACTCCGGTACGGCAGGCGACTCCGTCTACGTCCACGACAGCGAGTTCTGGGGCAACCTGGCCGGCGCCACCATGGACAGCGCCTTCCCCGGCCATCCGGGCCTGCCGCAGAACCACGCCAGGTTCGAGAACAACAAGATCTACGACAACAACGCCTCCTACTACGAGTACGTCAGGGACGGCACCTGCGCCAAGCCCCCCGCCGAACGCGGCTACGAGAAGGGCGTGGTCTGCCCCCAGATCGGCCTGCCGCCCGGCAGCGGCATCATCACCGGCGGCGGCAACTGGAACGTCTTCAGGAACAACTGGATCTGGGGCCACGACAACGCCGCCTTCAACCTGCTGGCCGTGCCCGCCTTCATCAGGGGCGAGGAGTCGTGGGACAAGCAGTTCGACACCTCGCACCACAACCTCTACGCCGGCAACCACCTGGGCGTCTCGCCGGCCGGCGAGAAGCGGCCCAACGGCGCCGACGTCTACTGGGACGGCCAGGGCACCGGCAACTGCTGGGAGGGGGTGCGCGTCACCAGCCCCGGCGCGCTTTCCGCGTGCGGCGCGAGCGGGCCGTCGAGGGTGGTGGCCGAGCCGGTCAAGCTCGTGCAGATGTACCTGTGCAACGACTACAGCGTCGGCGACCGCCGCCTGCCCGGCGGGTGCTGGTGGTTCGGCTCCAGCGGCCTGGCCAGGGTGGAGGTGCAGCTGGCGCTGGGCGGCTCGCTGGTGCTCGGGCTGATGGCCGTCCTGCTGTGGCGGCGCCGCCTGCGCTCGCGGTGGGCGCTGCCGCTGACGCTCGCCGGACTGGCGGGGCTGGCGCTCGACGTGGTCGGGGCGCTGGAGCCCTACACGGTCCTGCCCGCCGCCGCGTTGGCGCTGACGGGCGTCTGGCTGCTCGGAACGGGGCTGGTCATGCGGGGGGCCTTCGGCTGGTTCGGCGTCGTGCTGGGCGTGCTGCACCTGGTCGACGCCTTCGACAAGGCGGTGTGGATGCTGCCCGTGCTGCCGATCGGGCCGGGCTGGATCCGCGGGCTGCTGACCGGGGTGTGGGTGCTGTGCGCGGTGGTGGCGGTCGCGCCGCGCCGTACCGGCAGGGTCGCGGAGGAGACCGCGTGAGGCGGGGAGCGGCGCTGGTCGTGCTCGCGCTGGTGGCGGGGTGCGGATCGCTGCCAGAGACGCATCACCGGCCGGGCACCGGGCACGAGGTGGCGACGGCGGCGCCCGCGCCCGGCGACCCGCGCGCCGAGATCACGATCGCCGGGGGCAAGGTGACACCGCCGTCCGGCTGGCTGGAGGTCAGGCGCGGCCAGACCGTGACCCTCACCGTGACCAGCGACGTCGCCGACGAGCTGCACGTGCACGGCTTCGACATCGGCAAGGAACTGCAACCGGGCAAGCCCGCCGTCGTCAGCTTCACGGCGGACATGACGGGCGTGTTCGAGGTCGAGACGCACGAGAGCAAGCTGGTGCTCATCCAGCTCGCGGTCACGTGACCGGGATCCTGGCGCACGGGATCGGCAGCCGCAGCGACCTGCCGATCCCCCTGTTCTACGCCTACGCGGGGGCGTTCGCGGCGCTGGTCGTGTCGTTCCTGGCGCTCGGCCTGCTCTGGGCCGACTCCCGCTTCCGCGGCGACAGGGCCGGCAGGGTTCTGCCGTGGCGCCCTCCCGCCCGGGCGCTGCGCGTCGCGGCCGCGCTCGTGGCGCTCTACACGGTGGGCTGGCTGGTCCTGGGCCCGGCCAGGGACAACGCCGCGCCGTACCTGGTCTATGTGGTCTTCTGGGTGGGGCTGGTGCCGGCGTCGCTGCTGTTCGGGCCGGTGTGGCGGCTGGCCAACCCGTTCCGGCTGCTGCCGGACCGGCCGCGCCGCCCGCTGCCGCGGCGGCTCGGCTACTGGCCCGCCGCGGCGGGCCTGACCGCCTTCACCTGGATGGAGCTGGTCTCGCCCGAGCCGGCCGCGCCGCCGACACTGCTGGCCTTCCTCCTCCTGTACGGCACCGCCACGGCCGCCGGCACCCTCGTGTACGGCCACGCGTGGCTCGACAGGGGCGACCCGTTCGAGGTCTTCTCCACGCTCGTCGGCCACCTGTCGCCGCTGGGCCGCAGGGCCGACGGGACGCTGGTGCTGCGCAGCCCCTTCAACGGCCTCGACGCGATCGTCCCGGCGCCCGGCCTGGTCGCGACCGTGTGCGTCCTGCTCGGCAGCACCGGCTACGACGGCTTCGCGGGCGCGCCGTTCTGGGTGACCGCGCTGCAGACCAGCCCGCTCGGCCGGGTCGGCCTCGGCACGGTCGGCCTGGCCGTGGCCATCGGGGGAGTGGCGCTGCTGTACGCCGCGTGCCTGTGGGCGGCGGGCCTGATCGGCCGCACGCGCGGGCTGACCCCGCGCTTCGCGCACTCGCTGGTGCCGATCGCGATCGGCTACCTGGTCGCGCACTACTTCTCGCTGTTCGTCATCGAGGGGCAGCGCGCGGTCATCCTGGCCCTCGGGCTGCCGGGCGAGGTCGACGCCGACGTCGTCGGCCCCGGCACCATCGCGACCGTCCAGGTGCTGGCCATCGTGATCGGCCACGTGCTCGGCGTGGTCGCCGCCCACGACAGGTCGGTGCGGCTGCTCGAACCGGCCAGGGCGGTGGCCGGCCAGATCCCGCTGTTCGTGCTCATGGTCTGCTACACCATCGGCGGGCTGACCCTACTCTTTGCCGCATGAGACGCATTCCCGTTCAGCGGCGCAGCGCCGAGAAGGTCGACCGGATGCTGGACGCGGCGGCGGCGCTGCTGGACGAGGGCGGCTACGACGCGCTGAGCACCAGGACGGTGGCCGCCCGCACGGGGATGCCGATCGGCTCGATCTACCGTTTCTTCAGCGACAAGCGGTCGCTGGCCGCCGCGCTGACCAGGCGCAACCTGGAGCAGTTCGTCGCCCGCATCGAGCCGAAACTCGCCGGGGCCCGCGGCTGGGAGCCCGTCATCGACGCCGTCGTCGACGAGTACCTGCTCATGAAGGCCACGGTCCCCGGCTTCGCCGTCCTCGACTTCGGCGACAACTCCGAGGTCGCGCACGCCCTCGCCGACCTGCTCGGGATCGACGCGGTCAACCCGATGCTGGTGGCGGTCGAGGCGGCCGACACGCTGCTGCGGGCCCACCACGACGAGCCCGAACTGATCGAGGAGACCAAGCAGCTGCTGCGCGCCTACCTAGGCCGTCGTCTCCCGCCACCTGTTGGTGATCGGTAGCCTGCGGTCCCTGCCGAAGTTCTTCGGCGTGATCTTCGGGCCCGGCGGGTACTGCCGGCGCTTGTACTCGGCGAGGTCGACCAGCCTGATGACCCTGGTCACCAGCTCGGGGTCGTGGCCGGCCGCGATCAGCTCGGCCGAGCCCATGTCCTTCTCGACGTAGTCGTCGAGCAGCCGGTCGAGCACCTCGTACGGCGGCAGCGAGTCGGTGTCGCGCTGGTCGGGCCGCAGCTCGGCGCTGGGCTCCTTGGTGATGGAGTTCTCCGGGATCGGCCGCTCGGCGCGCAGCAGGAACGAGGGATCGGTGTGCTCGTTGCGCCACCTGGACAGCGCCCACACCATCGTCTTCGGCACGTCCTTGATCGGCGCGAAGCCGCCCGCCGAGTCGCCGTACAGCGTGGAGTAGCCCGTCGCGAGCTCGCTCTTGTTGCCGGTGGTCAGCACCAGGTGGCCGTGCTCGTTCGACAGCCCCATGAGGATCATGCCGCGCACCCTGGCCTGCAGGTTCTCCGCGGCCAGCCCCGACAGCTCGATCTCCTTCTCGAAGGCGGTGACGATGTCGGCGATCGGCACCACCTGGGCGTTGATGCCCTGCCTGCGCACCAGCTCCTCGGCGTCGCCGACGGAGTGCTCGGAGGAGTAGCGCGACGGCATCAGCGCCACGTGCACGCGATCGGGGCCGATCGCGTCGGAGGCGATGGTGGCCGTCAGCGCCGAGTCGATGCCGCCGGACAGACCGAGGATCACCGAGCGGAAGCCGTTCTTGGCCACGTAGTCGCGCACCGCGAGGACCAGCGCCTGGTAGACCTCGCCGGTGTCGTCGAGCCGGGGCGCCACCCGGGGCTCGACCGGCGCGTACGGCGCGACGGGCGCGTCCGACAGCACCAGGCGTTCCACCGTGATCGTCGTGCCGTCGCCCGCGTCGATGGGGAAGACGCCGGGCTCGGCGGCGGAGACCGGCAGGTCGAGGTCCACCACCAGCAGCTCCTCGCGGAACTGCCCGGCCCGCGCCACCAGCTCGCCCGTGCTGTCGACGACGATCGAGTCGCCGTCGAAGACCAGCTCGTCCTGGCCGCCTACCTGGTTGGCGTAGGCCAGCGCGCACCCGGCCTCCCTGGCCCGGCGCGCGACCAGCTCCAGGCGGACGTCGTCCTTCTCCCGCTCGTACGGCGAGGCGTTCGGCACCACGAGCAGGCCAGCGCCCGCCTGGCCGACGACCGCGACGGGGCCGCCGTCCTGCCACAGGTCCTCGCACACCGCGATGGCCACGTCGACGCCGTGCACGCGGAAGATCGGCAACCGGTCGCCGCGCACGAAGTAGCGGTACTCGTCGAACACGCCGTAGTTGGGCAGGTGGTGCTTGGCCGTACGGGTGACGACCCTGCCCTGGTGCAGCACCGCGGCGGCGTCGAGCGGCGCGCCCTTGGGCTGGCCCACCCGGGGCGCGAGCCCGGCCCGGTCGACGTAGCCGACCACGACGGGCAGGTCGCCGAGCCCTTCGCCGGCCAGCCGGGCGGCCACGTCCTCCAGCGTCCTGATGCTGGCCTCGACGAAGGAGGTGCGCAGGACGAGGTCCTCGACCGGGTAGCCGGTCAGGAACATCTCGGTGAACAGGACGAGGTGGGCGCCGCGGCCGGCGGCCTCGCGCGTCCATCGGACCAGCGCGTCGGCGTTGCGGGTCAGGTCGCCGACGACCGGGTTCGTCTGTGCCAGGGCGATGCGCAAGTGAGCCACGGCCCCAGCCTAGTACGCCGGATTTTTTATCGTCAAAGCGACGATAAGGAGGTCGTCACCTCCCCGGGGTGACCAGGCCCGACTCGTACGCGGCGACCACGAGCTGGGCCCGGTCGAACAGCCCCAGGTGGTCGAGCAGGCCCGCGACCGCGCCGGCCACCTGGCGGTCGGGGACGGCGAGCGTCTGCGCGATCTGCCGGTTGGTCAGCCCGCGGGCGATCAGCTTCAGCACGTCGAGCTGCGTGTCCGGCAGCCCTGCCAGCGCGGGGGGCGCGTCGGGGTCGGTCCGGCCGGCGAAGGCGGAGATGATCCTCGTGGTCACCGAGGGGTCGATCAGCGCGTCTCCGGCCGCGGCGGCACGCATGGCGGCGACCAGTTGCTCGGGGGCCGAGGTCTTCAGCACGAAGCCGCTGACGCCCGCGCGCAGGGCGGCGTAGAGGTTCTCGTCGGTGCCGAACGTGGTCATCATGATGACCTTGGGCGGGTTGGGGTCGGCCAGGATCCGGCGTGCCGCGGTCAGCCCGTCGAGCCGCGGCATCTGGATGTCCAGCAGGACCAGGTCGGGCCGGGTCGCCTCGACGACGGCGATGGCCTGCTCTCCGTCGGCGGCCTCGCCGGCCAGTTCCAGGCCGGGCTCGGTGTCGATCACGACGCGCAGCCCCGTCCTGACGAGCGCCTGGTCGTCGGCGACGACGACGCGCAGCTCCTTCGCCGGGCCCGCCCCGCCGTCCAGGTGCGCCTGGCCCGCGAGGTCGCCGGAGTGTCCGGCGGCGGGCGCCGGCCCCGCGCCACCGTGGGCGGCGCCGGGGCTGCCAGGGAGGGTACCGGGGACCGCGGGCGACGGGCCCGGGACGCCGGGGGCAGGGGAGACGTGGCCGGGGGCATGGCTGGGGGTATGGCCGGGGACGTGGTGGAGGGCGGGGAAGGAGGCCGGCGGGGGCGCCAGGTCGGCCTCGAGGTGCGGTGACTGGGCGAGCATGTCGGCCTCCAGCCGCTGCAGCACGGCCGACGGGTCGAGGCCCAGCTCGTCGCGCCAGATCGCCCGTGCCCGCCGGAGCGTGGCCAGCGCGTCACCCTGCCGCCCGCTGCGGTACAGGGCCGTGGCCAGCAGCCGCCACGCCTCCTCCCTGAGCGGGCAGGCGCCGGCGTGCGCCTCCAGGTCGGGGACGAGCGAGGCCGCGTGGCCGAGGCGCAGTCCCGCGTCGGCCCGCCGTTCGAGGGCGACGAGCCGCAGTTCCTCCAGCCGCGCGCCCTCGGTCGCCGCCCATGCCAGCTCGGCGAACTCGGCGAGCGCGGGACCCCGCCACAGTCCCAGCGCCTCCTCCATGGCCGTCCACACCACGGGCGCGGGGCCTTCCACGCGCGCCAGCCGTTCGAAGTGCCAGCAGTCGACCTGCTCGACCGTGGCGCGCAGCGCGTACCCGGGCGGGGCCGTGACCAGCACCTCGGCCTCCGACCGGGGCGCGCGGTTCGGCTCCAGGGCGCGGCGCAGGCGGGAGACGTATCCCTGGACGGTGGACAGGGCCTGCGTGGGCGGCCGGCCCGGCCACAGCTCGTCGATGAGCGTGGTCACGGGCACCGCCCTGCCCCTCGCCACCAGCAGCCTGGCCAGCACCGCCATCTGCCGCTGGCCGCCGAGGTCGAGGGGGAGTCCGTCGAGGAGGACCCGGAACGGTCCCAGTGCGCTGAAGGTCACCATGGCAGGCGTAAGCGTAGAGCCACCGGTGACCGCGCGAAATGACGACATGTTCAACAATCTCCGTTCACCCGGGTCGCCCGGCCTGCGTGGCGGGGCCCGGGTGAGGAGAGACGTGCGAGGGGCCGGGCGGCAGGACGGGCACGTGTGGACGCTACCGGTCTCCTGCCAATGCCCGATCAACGCTCGTTCAACGCCGCCCTGCGCCGGATGGCGGGGGAGAGCGCGACCCCGGCCGCACCGGTGACCAGCCCGATGGCGCCGACCGTGAACCACAGCGCGGACGCGCTGATCTCCAGCAGCGGCGTCATCAGCGGCGCGACCATGCCCGCCGCCGCCCACGCGAAGCCGAACAGACCCGCGTACCTGCCGCGCAGGTGGGCCGGGGCGAGCGAGGCCACGATCGCCCCGGCGATGCCGGCCGTGACGATCTCGCCCAGCGTCCACACCACGATGGTGGCCACCAGCCCCGCGGTGGAGGTGACGAAGGAGGTCAGCGCGAAGCCGGCGCCCATGACGGCGACGCCCAGCGCGAAGGTCCTGGCGGGGTCCCTGCGGCCGAGCCAGCCCGACACCAGCGGCTGCAGGACCACGATGAGCACGCCGTTGGCCGCCATCGCCGCGCCGAACTCGCCGGTGTTCAGCCCGACCAGCTTCATGGCGACGGGCAGGGTGGTGAAGGTCTGGCTGTAGACGAGGGCGTTGCCCAGCACGACAGCGGTGAAGGCCAGCATCAGCCGGTCGCGCAGCACCTCCCGCATCCCGCCGCCAGGTCCGCCCTCCTCCGGCTCGGGCCTGGTCTCAGGGACCGCCCGCCACACCAGCACCGCGAAGACGACGCTGCTGAGGGCGTCGAACCAGAACAGCCACAGGAAGCCCGACTGGGCCAGCCAGCCGCCGGCCGTCATGCCGACCGCGTAACCGAGGTTGATCGCCCAGAACAGCAGGCCGTACGCCCTGGGCCGCTCGGCGGGCGCGATCAGGTCGGCCACCAGGGCGCTGGAGGCGGGCCGGTAGGCGTCGATCACCAGGCCGAGCACGAACATGGAGGCCAGGATGGCCGGCAGCGTCGTGCTGTAGCCGAGCGCCAGCATCGCCGCCGCCGTGGCCAGCATGCCGCCGGACAGCGTCGCCCTGCGCCCGATCCGGTCGGTCAGCGAGCCCGCGACCAACTGCGAGGCGAGCTGGCCCGCGCCGAACACCGCCATCACGATGCCGGTGGCGGCCAGCGACAGGCCGCGCGCCTGGCTCAGGTACACGCCGGTGAACGGCATCACCATGGTGCCCAGCCGGTTGACGAGGGTGCCGCTCCACAGTGCCCAGAACGGCCTCGGCAGCCCCCCGATCTGCGCCTTCAGGAACGACGGCTTTTCCACGCTTGCGGTAGTCACGCCGCAAGGCTGGCGGTGATCCGTCCTCTTCGCGAACCATTTAGGGCAGACTAAAAACATGTCCATCGTCTGGACCCTCAGGCCCGAGGACGTCGCCCGGATCAGGTTCGCCTTCTCCCCGTTGTGGGAGCTCGTGGCCAGCCTGCGCACCCTGCGCGACCCCGCGCGGCAGTCCGTCCACCTGCCGTGGATCAAGGCGGTGCGGCCCCGCCTGCCCGCGCTCGACCTGAGCGAGCTGCTCGCGCTGGTGCCGCCGAGCGGCTACCTGGCCGACTTCATCACCCCTCCGCCCGAGACGCCGCTGCCGGAGTTCGCCGCCGAGCTGGAGAGGGTACGGCGGACGCCGCCCGAGCGCGCGGCCGAGGAGGCGGGCATGGTCGTCGGCTCCGACCCGGAGGTCGTCCGGCGGTTCAGGTCCGACCCGGCGGCCGGGATCGCCCGCGTGGCCGACGCGCTGGAAGCCTACTGGGAGACCTGCTTCGCCGAGTACTGGCCGCGCGTGTACGCCCTGCTCGAACGGGACGTCATGCGCCGCTCCCGCGAGCTGGCCTCCGGCGGGGCGCGCCAGCTGTTCGCCGGTCTCGACCCCGCCGTCGTGTGGACGGGAGAGCAGCTGCTCGTCGACCGGCCGTGGTGCACCGGCGGGGGGTTGCACGGCGACGGGCTCGTGCTGCTGCCGTCGGCGTTCTACTGGCCGAGCGTGGCGGTGATGACCGCCCCCTACCAGTCGATGCTCATCTACCCGGTGCAGGGCGTGGGCACGCTGTGGGAGCAGGGGCCGCCGCCCGCGCCCGGCGCGCTGGCCGCCCTCATCGGCCGCAGCAGGGCGCAGATCCTCACCGCCCTGGCCGAACCGGCCACCACGTCGGCGCTGGCCAGGCGGATGTCGCTGACGCCCGGCGCGGTCAGCCAGCATCTCGGCGTGCTGTCGGCGGGCGGTCTCGCGGTCGGCACCCGGTTGGGCAAGGAGGTCGTCTACCGCCGCACCGCGACGGGCGACGCGCTGGCTAGCAGCGCCGCCTGACGCTCTCCGCGGCCAGCGGGGCGGGGGTGGCGGGGGCGCGTCCCGCCGGTGCGGGGCCGTACAGGCGGGCGGTGGTGCGCTGGATCTCATCCGGGTCGAGGTCGACGCCCTCGACGGTCACCTGCTGGCCGTGCACGTCGGTCACCCGCAGGCTGAACGGCCCCGCGCCCGCGCCGCCCGCCGCCACCCAGTAGCTGTCGGAGCCACGCTCGAGCGCACGCCAGCGGCCGTGGTCGCGGATCTCGACCGAGCGCAGCGGATTGCCGTGATCGAGCAGCTGGAGCGCCAGCCAGCCCGCCGTGGAGCCCTTCCGCACCCTGACGGCGAGGCCCTGGCCCAGCTCGGGGTTGCGGACCTGGTGGTAGTCCACCGTGGCCACGCCCGAGCGCGGATCGGCGATCACGGCGAAGGCCGCCATGCTGAGATCCAGCTCGCCCCGCCGGCAGGTCGGGCAGCTGTCGACGACCTGCACCCGGACCGTGCCGCGCGGCCCCTTCACGTCGAGATAGCCGCCGCACGCCCGGCTTCCCGCGTACTCCTCGGCCGACACCGACGCGTACAGCTCGGCGCCGGTGATCGCGCAGTTGCCCGCCGTGCCCTGGTAGTGCAGCGCCCTGCCGGACATCACCGGCTCGACGTCGGCCACGGCGCAGCCGTCGCGGCCCGGCAGGTTCACCGCCCACAACGCGACGGCGAGGGCGGCCAGCGCCGTCACGCTCGTCGCTCCTCGCCGCCGCCACGGCATCCGTCTCGCGTGTCTGCCCCCCACGATGAATACATAGGGGAAGCGGGCGATGACGTTACGTGTAACGCTCGCTCTCCGCGGCCCAGTCCATGTGGGCGCGCGGGGCGGTCAGGTAGGCGCAGGCCACCATGCTGACGTCCCTGGCCGTCCTGCGGGGTAGCTCACCGAGCGGCAGCCGCTTGGCCGCCGCCCGCATGTCGGCGCACCGCTCCTCGATCCGGTCCAGCACCCAGTCGACGGCTTCGGCCTCGCCCACCTCCAGCTCCCGCGCGGCCACGACCACGAAGTTGTGCGCGTCGCCCCGCTCCTTGGCCAGCGAGGCCAGGTCGTTGCACCAGGCGGCCACGTCGGCGCAGGAGTCCACCAGCGCCTGCCACTGCTCGGCGGCGGCCAGCTCGGGCGGCACCTCGACGCCCAGGCACGGCTCCACCAGGTCGTACAGGAAGGGGCCCGCCGTGCCCCTGCGCAGCGCGGGATACTCCGCGATGGTCGGCACCGCGCCGCTCGCCCTGTTGTCCGCCTCGGCCCGGCACGCGTCGGCCTGCCGCTGCAGGTTCGTCGCGAAGCGCAGCCGCCAGTCGTCGCTCATGGTGGCGCTCGTGGCCCGCCACAGGTCCGTGAAGGCCGCCTCCAGCGGGTGCGCCCCGTTCCCCGCGAACAACCTCGGGTACGGCTGGCCCTCCTCGTCCACCAGGTCGTCCAGGTGGAACAGCCATGTCAGCCACTGCGCGAACAGCGCCGCCGCCCTGGCGTCGAACTCGGCGAAGGCACGCGCGGCCAGGCGGTGACACGCCGACCTGCGGTCCACCTGGAGTCCCGTCCGCCGGGTCCAGTCGATGACGGCCGCCTCGATGGCGTGGACCGAGCGGTGCATCCTGCACGGCGCGGCCAGCGCGGGAACCCGCGAGGTGAGCGGCGTGAGCGCGCTCGCGGGCGTCATGGTCAGCACTACAGCGGCCCGAACAGCCAGTTGCCCACCGCGTGGGGGTCGTCGCCGGTGTAGTACTGCCTGACGGCCTCGACCAGCTCCGCCACGCCCAGCTCGCCGTCCCTGTCGCGGTCGAGCCGGTCGAAGGCCTCGTCGACGTCGTCGTAGGCGGTGCCGAACGCGCTGAGCAGCACGCGGAACTCGGCCACCCCGATCCGGCCGTCGTGGTCGCCGTCGCACAGCTCCGCGACCGCCGTCGCCGCGGGCCTGAAGACCGGCTCGAACATGTCGCCCTCGACGAACGCGCCGGTCATCCCGGCGTGGAACTCGGCGTTGGAGATCCACGCGTCGTTGTCCCTGCCGAGCTCGGCCGTCAGCGCCGACCAGATGGCGTCGAAGCTCCGCACGAGACGGTCGCCGACGACCGAGGTCGGAGACTCGCCGAACCCCACCAGCAGGCGCGCGCCGAGCCCCAGCAGGTCGTCGCGCTCGATCTGCCCCCTGCCGTCGACGTCGATATGCGTGAAAGCTCGATCGAGCTTGTGTTTGCGCAGCTCAGTGCTCATCCGTGTTTCCCCCGAGACGGTAGTGCGTGATCACCCTAGGAGGGGCGGGAGCCGTTTGTCAGCGAGGCACGCGCTGGCCGCGTGACACCCCGTGCGACCTTCGTAACGCGCGTGAAACACGAAACAGGCAGACTGTAGAGGACCAGACATGTCTTTTCAGTCAAGGGGACGCCTTGGACCGTCAGCAGGAGTTCGTTCTCCGCACACTCGAGGAGCGCGACATCCGGTTCATCCGGCTCTGGTTCACTGACGTGCTCGGCTTTCTCAAGTCCGTCGCCATCGCGCCCGCCGAGCTGGAAGGCGCCTTCGCCGAGGGCATCGGGTTCGACGGCTCGGCGATCGAGGGTTTCGCGCGCGTCTACGAGAGCGACATGCTCGCCAAGCCCGATCCCGGCACGTTCCAGATCCTGCCGTGGCGCAGCGAGGCGCCGGGCGCGGCGCGCATCTTCTGCGACATCCTCATGCCGGACGGCTCGCCGTCCCACGCCGACCCCCGGTGGGTGCTCAAGCGCGCCCTCGCCAAGTGCGCCGACATGGGCTTCACCTTCTACACCCACCCCGAGATCGAGTTCTTCCTGCTGAAGAACCGGCCTGAGACGGGCGGGCCGCGCCCCGAGCCGATCGACTCGGGCGGCTACTTCGACCACACCCCGCACAGCGCGGGCCACGACTTCCGCCGCCAGGCGATCATGATGCTGGAGTCGATGGGCATCTCGGTGGAGTTCAGCCACCACGAGGGCGCCCCCGGCCAGCAGGAGATCGACCTGCGCTACGCCGACGCGCTCACCACCGCCGACAACATCATGACCTTCCGGCTGGTCATGAAGGAGGTCGCGCTGGAGCAGGGCATCTGGGCCTCCTTCATGCCCAAGCCGTTCACCGAGCACCCAGGCTCCGGCATGCACACCCACATGTCGCTGTTCGAGGGCGACCGCAACGCCTTCTACGAGGCAGGCGCCGAGTACCAGCTGTCCAAGATCGGCAGGTCGTTCATCGCCGGGCTGCTCAAGCACGCCGCCGAGATCACCGCGGTCACCAACCAGTGGGTCAACTCCTACAAGCGCCTGTGGGGCGGGGCCGAGGCCATCGCGGGGCAGGGCGGCGAGGCGCCGTCCTACATCTGCTGGGGCCACAACAACCGCTCGGCGCTGGTGCGCGTGCCGATGTACAAGCCGCACAAGGGCGGCTCCACCCGCATCGAGTTCCGCTCGCTCGACTCGGCCTGCAACCCGTACCTCGCCTTCGCGCTCGTGCTGGCGGCCGGGCTGAAGGGCATCGAGGACGGCTACGAGCTGCCCGCCCCCGCCGAGGACAACGTCTGGGCGCTGACCAGCGCCGAGCGGCGGGCCCTCGGCATCCAGCCGCTGCCGCAGTCGCTCGACGAGGCCATCTCCGTGATGGAGCGCAGCGAGCTGGTCGCCGAGACCCTGGGCGAGCACGTCTTCGACTACTTCCTGCGCAACAAGCGCACCGAGTGGCGCGACTACCGCCGCCAGGTGACGGAGTTCGAGCTGGGCCGCTACCTGCCCGTGCTCTGAACAGGCAAGCAGCCCTGCTGCTGAGACCTCCGTCGTGATCGGGAGTCGCTCAGCGGCAGGGCATGTCGCGGCCCTGACGATCGCCGAGGCATGACCGGTCACCGTACGTGCTCGGGGGTGATCGACTTTCCCCTTCTCTTCGATCATCTCCCGGCCAGGCAGGCAGGAACAAGACTGTTTCTTTGGTCTGTACGGCTGTCAGGCTGTAACCGTGAACGCCACAGGTGGTGAGGTCTGGGATCCGTTCGGCACCTTGCGCAGCGCCCTATGGATCGGAGGTGGCCAATGGGCCGGCAAATCCACCGTCGCCAGGCTGCTGGCCACCCGCTACGGGCTGACCGCGTACCACTACGACTATCACGACGCGCGTGCGCACAACGACCGTCGGATCGCACGCCGAGCGCGACTCGGCGAGCCCACCGCGGACCCCGATCCGGACAGCGTCTGGGTGAACACCAGCCCTCAGGAGATGGCCGACGAGACCCTGGCCGGCTTCCCCACGCGGTTCGAGTGGGCCTTGGACGACCTGCGCGGCCTGGTATCGGGGCGACCCATCGTCGCCGAAGGCTGGGGACTGCGTCCCGAACTGGTCGCCCCCATCATCGACTCACCCCGTCGAATGATCGTGATGGTGCCGAGCGAGGAATTCCGTGAGCGTCAGCTCCGCGAGCTGCCCCGCGCCGCCGCCGTCCATCGCGCGGTCAGCGACCCTGATCGAGCACAGCGCAACCGGCTCGCCCGAGACCGCCTCGTCGCCGACGAGGCCGCCCGTTCCGCTCGTCGCCTGGGCATACGAGTCCTCGAGGTTGACGGGCTCGATGATGCGGAGGCCGTGGCGGACATCGTGGCCGACCACTTCAGCTCCTATCTACCGTTGCCGAACGTCTACCGGCCTTGACCGCGCGGCTGGTCGTCGCACTCGTGCCGAGCTCCACGAACGCCGCCGATGACCCATCTCGTTCACGTCCCGGGTGTTTCCTCTAGCGGCCGGCCACATCGAGGGCGGGCCGCGGCGCCGGGGTCTTCCTGGCCAGCAGGACGGCGACGGCGCCGGTCAGCACCCAGCCGGTCAGCCCGAACACGCCGCCGAGCACGGCGTCGGCCGGGTGGCGGGCGTCGGAGACGATGAACGGCAGCGCCTGCGCGGAGGCGTTGAACGCGGCGTGCCCGATCACGGCGGGCCAGATGCTCGCCGTACGGAGGCGGAGCAGGCCCAGCAACGACCCGAGGGCCACGCAGCTGACCGTGAAGAGCGGCACTCCCGCCCAGCCGAGGCCGGGGTAGTGCAGGCCGGCCGCGGTCAGCGGCGCGTGCCACAGGCCCCAGATGACGCCCGACACGAGCAGCGCCCTGCCGCGGCCGAGCGGCATGAGCCGGGGCAGCAGCCAGCCGCGCCAGCCCCACTCCTCGCCGAACGCGCCGATCGCGTACAGCAGCGGGTAGACCACCACCGCGAGGAGCGCCCCGATGACCGCGAAGCTGTGCGTGGCCCCGGGGAAGACCTGGCGGTAGCCGGACAGCCCGGCCAGGTCGGTGGGGAACAGGCCCAGCAGCGCGCCGGCCGCGATCACGGCCGCGACGAGCACGGGCGTGCCGATCCAGGTGAGCGCGGTGACGCCGAGCGTGCGCCCCCGCCTGCCGCCGAGGGTCAGGCCGGTGTCGCGGGCCCAGGCTCGCGCCCTGTCCCTGCGCAGCAGCCAGACGGCCAGGACGCCGAGCGTGGGGGAGAGCTGCATGCCCGCCAGCGTCAGCTGCAGCGCGCCGCCCGCGCCCGACGCGGGGGCGGTCCACAGCGGGATCGCGGCCAGCCACGCGCCGCCGAACGCGATGGCGAGGAACACCAGGAGGTCGGCGGGGCGGGCGGGGATGACCTGGCGGGGCGGTTGACTGTCGAGGTTCGTCATGTCCTCGATCGTCGAAGGCGCCGGGGGCGCGGGCCAGTGAAGAATTCACGACCTGCGGCCCGGCCGCCGAGCGGGTGCGCCGGCGGCCGCCGGTGTCAGAGGTACTTCGGGTAGAGGTCGGTGGTGGGCCAGGAGGTGACCGTGTCGTGCGCCTGCCACATCAGCCTGTCGATCACGTCGAAGTCGGGCGAGCCCTCCTCCTCCCGCCGGTTGAACTGCACGCACCAGGTCACGCCCGCCGCGTTCCGTACCAGCAGGGTGAACGTGCCCGGCATCGACCCGGTGTGCCAGGTGTTGAGGCCGTTGCCCCACGTCCTGACGTACCAGCCGCAGCCGTACCACCAGCCGTCGCCGCTCACCCCGATCTCGGGCTTGGCGAAGGCGCGGGAGATGGAGGTGGCGTTCAGGACGGCGCCGGAGGCGTCGAAGGCGCTGGCCCACCGCACCATGTCGACGGCCGAGGCCACCCAGCCGCCGTTGGCGTCCTGGTTGGGCATGTTGAACCCGCCGTAGGGGTACGGCACGACCGCGCCTGAGGAGTCGACCACGCTCTTGTTGGTGTACTTGGAGCTGTAGCTCACCTCGCTGGGCGACATCTCGGCGCGCAGGCTCCTGCCGAGCGTCATCCGGTCGATGCCCAGCGGCGCCAGCAGCTTGGACCGCACGTACGACTCGTAGCTCTGCCCCGACACCTTCTCGATGATCCGGCCCAGCAGCATGTACCCGTAGTTGCTGTAGGACATCTTGCTGCCGGGGTCGAAGTCGAGCGGCTTGGCGGTGACGTACTTCACGATGTCGGCGTGGCTGATCGGCAGCGGCGCGTCGAGGGAGGCGGAGATGGTGGCGTCGAGCCACAGCGGGTCCTTGCTGACGGCCCTGTCCCAGCCACCGGTGTGCTGCATGAGCCGCCACAGGGTGACCTGCTCAAGGCGCGGGTCGGCGGCGGCCGACAGGCCGAGAAGCGTGGTCACCGGGGTCGTCAGGGTGAACTTGCCGTCCTGGGCCAGGCGCAGGATCGCCGCCGCGGTGAGGCTCTTGCTCAGACTCGCGACACGGAACAGCGAGGTCGGCTGCACGCGCGCGATGCGCGCCACCGAGTCGGTGGTGTTGGGGCGGTAGAAGCCGTAACCGCGGGCGGCCAGCAGCTTGCCCTTCCTGGCGACCGCCAGCTGGCCGCAGCCGATGCTCCGCTCGGACATGTACTTCTGCATGGTCTTGTCGAAGGCGGCCAGCTGCGCCGGGATGGTCCCGCTGACCAGGAGGTCCGCCTCGGCCCTGGTGGGCAACGCCAGCGTCACGGTGGCGGCGGCGCCCGCCCTGATGAGGTTCCGACGGCTCAGCACAGTCACTTCTGACCCCCATGTCACATCTGTGTCAAGGAGCAGAATCTTACGGACAAGTGAGTGCTTTTGCCGATTCCATGGGAAGCTAGGCCGTCATCGGCGCGTTACACGTGCTTAGCGACCCTGACATGAGCCCCTGGTTCTCTTGGTGTGTGGACCCTCGGGTAAAATCGGTCCGTTCTAAATGATATTTCCGGACATATTGGAGGGTGTGGATGACGACGGCTGCCCTGCAGACCGTGCTGACCGTCCCCGAGCGCTTCCGCGGCCCCACGGGCATCGCCAACGGCGGCTGGATCTCCGGCACCGTGGCCGAGGCGCTCAACGGTCTCTCCTCGGCCGTGGAGGTCACGCTGCATGCCCCCACTCCGCTCGAGACCGAGGTCCGTCTGGAGCACGTGGCCAACTCCGCGTCCCTTCACCATGACGGCAAGCTGCTCGTCGAGGCCATCCCGGTCGCCGAGCACCTGACCGGTCCCGGTTTCGTGCCGTTCAACGAGGCCGCCCGCGCCGAGGCCGGCTTCGCCGGCTGGCAGGGCCACGCCTTCCCCGAGTGCTTCGCCTGCGGTCTGCGCGAGCCCGGTGACGGCCTGCGCGTCTTCCCCGGCCCGGTCGACGGTGCCGACGCCGGCGAGGGCCGCCTCGTCGCGGCCGGGTGGCGCGTGCCGTTCACGGTGACCGACGCCGACGGCGCGGTCCCGGTGTCCGTCGTGGGCGCCGTGCTCGACTGCGTGACCGGCTGGGCCCACTTCGAGCCCGGCGAGTCGGCCCTGCTCGGCCGCCTGACCCTGCAGGTCAACCGGCGCGTCTACCCCGGCGGCACCTACTCCGTCGTCGCCAGGGCCACGGGCCGCGAGGGCCGCAAGCTCTTCGGCGAGAGCGCCATCTACGAGGTGGACGGCACGCCGGTGGCCGCGGCCAAGGCGACCTGGATCGCTCCACGCTAGAACACGCCCCGTGGGTGGCCCGCTCGGGCCACCCACGCGCTCGGCCACTCCGTCAGGCGGGCCGATCCGCCCGCTCCGTCAGGCGAGCGGCGACCAGGGACGCGCACCGGTCGTCGAACAGGATCGTGTAGTGGTTGCAGTCGGGCACCAGCTCGTCGCGCAGCCCCGGCACCCGCGCCGTCCACTCGGCGGCCAGCGCGTCCGGCAGCATCCCCACGTCCTGGTTGAGCAGCCCGCGCGGTGCCCGCAGCAGAGTCGTCGGCGCCTGGACGGCGGCCAGCGCGGCGCCGATGGCCTCGCCGTTGAGCCGCAGCCACCTGCCGTCCTCGCGTACGGCGGCGCCCACCGCCCGCGAGCGCAGCTCCCCCGGTTCCCCCACCAGGTCGTACCTGACGTACTCCTCCGCCTCCGGCGTCCACTGCCCGGCGAAGGCGGGGTGCGCCTTGAAGAAGGCGACGTAGTCGTCGGCCGTGGCGAAGGTCTGGCTCAGCCTGGCGACCGCCGGCCCGAGCGTGGCCTCCATGACGGCGTCCACGTCGGTGCCCGGCGGCAGCGGCGGGAACGGCAGCCCGCCGTCCACCAGCACGACCTTGCCGAAGGGCCGCCGCGCCCCGGCCAGGACGGCCACGTAGGCGCCCATGGAATGCCCGGCGAGCACCGCGTCGGGGCCCGCGCCGACGTGCTCGGCCACCCGCAGCACGTCGTCGGCGTGCCGGGGCAGGCCGTACGGGCCCGGCAGGTCGCGGCTGTGACCGCGGCCGCGCAGGTCCATCGCCACCAGCGACCACTCCTGCGGCAGCCGGCGGGCCACCGCCGCCCACGCCATCAGCGACGCGGTGATGCCGTGGACCGCGATGACGAGCCGGGGACCCGTTCCGAAGGTGGCGATCCGCAGGCCTTCGACATCCTCTTCCCTCATGCGGGCGATCTTATGAGGAGGGGCAGACCTCCCGGTACGGCAGGCCCGGCACGTACGCCCCCCACTGGGCCGGGGTGAGCGCCCCGCCCGCCCTGGCGCAGACGGCCGCCAGCACCTTGGCCGGGGCCACCGGCTGCTCGCGGACCACCCCCTTCTCGTCCACCGTGAGGACCGACGTGCCGTCGTCGGTGAAGACCACCGACCTGATCCAGCCGCCGCCGTCGGCCTCGGCCCCGCCGGCGTCCGGGTAGCCGCCCAGGCTCACCCCGCTGATTGGGTCGAACAGCAGCAGCCTGGCCTTTCCGCCCACCGCGACCACGTCCTCGGTGGGGGAGTAGGCGGCGGACATGCCGTCGGCGCCTCTCGCGACGGGGCTCAGCCGGCGCCTGGTGGCGGAGTCCCAGAGCGTCACCCGTCCCCGGGAGTCGAGCACGACCAGCTGCCCGCCGGTCCGGGTGAAGAACACCCGCACCCCCTCGCCGCCGAACGGCGCACCCACGCGCCTGCCGGTCGCCGCGTCGAGGAGTGACTGGCGGGGACCGGTCAGCGCGAGCGTGCGGCCGTCGGGAGAGAGCGCGACGTCGATGATCTCGTCCTGGTCCGCGCTCCACAGCCGCCGCCCGCTCCGCCAGTCCCAGACCTGGGCGGCGTGGTGGCGTACCGACGTGCCGTCGTCGGGGGTGCGCAGCACGACCGCCAGCCGCGCGCCGTCCCGGCTGAAGACGGCCGTCAGCGGTTCCATGCCGCGGACGGCCGGCCGGAACTCGGCGAGCGTGGCCCGTGACGGCACGTCCACGATCCTGATCTTGTCGAGCAGCAGGAGGGCCAGCCGCCTGCCGTCGGGGGAGAAGACGGGCTGGTCGGTGGACGGCAGCGAGCCGAGGACGCCTCCCCCGCGGGTCTGGCGCAGCTCGCCGTCGCTCAGCAGGTGACGGCCGCCGGGGGCGAGCGCCACCGAGGACGGGTGCTCGCCGTCGCGCCAGGCCAGGTCGGACAGGTCCATGGAGAAGACGCGGTCGTCGACGAGGTAGCGGTAGGTGCGACCGTCGAAGGCGCCCTGCGGGAGGTCGGTGTCGGCCGAGTCGCCCCGCACCGGCATGGTGGCGAGCAGTCCCCGATCGGCCATCCGCCAGATCTGGATCACCCGGTGGGAGGCCGAGGCGGCGAACCGGCCGTCCGCGCTGACCGCCACCGATCCCTGGTTCCAGCCGCCGCGCTCGTTCGCGCCGTCGCGCACGCCCAGCCGAACCTCGCGCCTGGTCCGGAGGTTGACCAGGCGCAGCTCGCGCGGATGGTCGGCCGTGTCCCACTCGCCCCCGGCGTCGAGCCGATGCCGGAAGGCGGCGCGGGTCCTGCTCCCGGTACGCGGGTCCCACCGCACGCTGGGCCGCTCGGTCACCGACAGGACGGGGCCGCGCTCGTCGGCGTAGGCGACGGAGGCTCCGGCGTTGACCAGGTCGAGGGTGCGCGGGAAGTCCCACCTCCCGACGAGCCTGCCGCCGCGCAGGTCCCATGCCCTCATGCCCTTGTCGGTGACGGCCGCCAGGGTGCGGCCCGAGGGCGACAGCGCGGCGTCCGCGACCGTCTCGGTGCCGAGCCCGAGAGCGGGGACACCGCCCGCGCTCCGGCCCGTGCGCAGGTCCCACAGCCGCGCCGCGTTCTCGCCGACGCTGAGCAGCGTCCTGCCGTCGGCGCTCAGCCGCCTGACCGTGCCGCCGTCGGCGGCGGGATCCTGGAACACCTCCGTCTCCCGCTGCGCCAGCGAGGCCACCAGGCCCGCCCTGGTCTGCGGGGTGTGGTCCAGCGTCCACGCCGCGGTGCTCAACCGCATGGCCAGCCTCGGGTCGGTGTCGCGCGTCGCGGCGGCCAGCGCGGTCAGCCTGGTCGCCTCCGAGCGCTCGAGCTGCCTGGCGATCCGCGCGGCCCGCTCGTCGGCGACCATGCTCTGCTGGACGGCCAGGCCCCCGGCCACCAGGGAGATCACCAGCAGTCCCGCGAGGCTCAGCGAGGCGAGCCTGCTCCTCCTGGCCCGGCGCCTGCGCACCCCCGCCGCGGCGTCGAGGAAGTCGCGCTCGGCGGGGGAGAGGGTGATGTTCCTGCGCGCCGTGGCCGCCCACTGCAGCGCGTTCTCCAGGCTGGAGCCGTGGAACAGGTCGCCGTCCCTGCGGCCGCCCTGGTCCCACCGGCGCGACGCCAGCAGGATCTGCCGGTGGACGGCGAGACCGTCCCTGTTGGTGTCGATCCATCGGCGGTACCTCGGCCAGGCGTGCGGCAGCGCCGGACGGGCCAGCCAGATCTCCTCCCCGTCCCGGCCGAGGAGGTAGCCGTACACCTTGAGGATCTTGGTGATGGCGGCCACCTCGGGCAGCGGCCTGCCCTCGACCAGCTCGGCCGTCGCGGCGTGCCGTACGGACAGCTCGCCGTGCTCGTCCACGGTCACCAGGCGCAGGAACACCTCGGGCGCCAGCTCGCGCTCGGCCGGGTCGAGCAGCGCGTAGGCCTCCTCGGCCAGCGTGCCCAGCGCGGGATCGTCGGCGGTGCCGCTGACCAGCGCGGCCTGCTTCCCGCCCCTGGCCAGCAGCCGCGCGGTGCCGATCCCCGCCTCGCCGCTGACCAGCGCGAGTAACAGCCGGCGGGCGACCGGCCGCTGCGCGGGCTCCTTGCCGAGCGCGGCGGCGACCAGCGGGCGCAGCGGCTCGGGCAGCGCGCCGAGGTCGGGAACGGACGACAGCACCCTGTGCATGACCCCGCCCAGGCTGTCGGCCTGGAACGGGTCGGCCCCCGTCGCGGCGAACAGCATGATGGCGCCCCAGGCGAACACGTCGGCGGGGGCGCCGGCCCGCTGTCCGGTGAACACCTCGGGCGCCATGTAGCTGGGCGTGCCCTTGACCAGGCCGGTGTCGGTGAGCGGCATCTCCTCGGTCCTGGCGATGCCGAAGTCGATGACGCGAGGTCCGTCGGGGCCCAGCAGCACGTTGTCGGGCTTGAGATCCCGGTGCACGACGCCCGCCTCGTGGATGGCGGTCAGCGCGGTCGCCACCGCGGTGGCCAGCCTGACCAGGTCGCCCTCCGCGAACCTGCGGCCGTCCGCGACCGCCCTGCGCAGGCTCGGCCCCTCCACGTACTCGCTGACGATGTACGGCCGCGGCCCGTCCAGCTCGGCGGCGATCACCTTGGCCGTGCAGAAGGAGGCCACCCGCTGGGCCGCCTCCGCCTCCCTGCCCAGCTGGGCCGCCTGGTCGCCGTGCAGCACCTTGACCGCGACCCGCCGGCCGTCCTGCGCGTACGCCTCGTACACCACGCCCTGGCCGCCCGCGCCGAGCCTGGCGGCCAGCCAGTAGCCGCCGAGCCGCTGCGGGTCCCCGTCGATCAGTGCCGTCGCCATACCGCCGTCCCCGTGATCGTGATCTCTGTGGCGTTTGATGCGAAACCTGGGTACAAGGTTCGATCTGGCGTTATCGGGATGGCCGGGTGACACTGGAGTCTTCCCCCACGAAGGGTGCCCGCGATGAGCAAGCGCTCACGCCGGCGTCGCGCGCTGACCAGCGGCGCGCCCGCCTGGATGCCGGGGTTCGGCCCTGGCGAGCCGCACTGGACCGACGACTTTCCCGGTGATTCCGGTGATTCCGGTGATTCCCCCGGCGAACCGCCGGGAGGCGAGGGTGGCGTCAGGGAGCCCAGGCGGCCCAGGCCGACGCTCCCCGGGATGCCGGAGTACATGGCCGAGCCCGACCCGCCTGTGCGGATAAAGGTCGGATAATGCGCGTATGCGCATCACTGTCATCGAGCACGAGGCCGGCGCCGGTCTGGGGTACTTAGCGGAATGGCTCGGCGTCGACGTGCGGGTCGTCCGGCCGTATCTGGGTGAGGAGGTGCCGGCGCGCGCCGAGGACGGACTGATCGTGCTCGGCGGCGAGGCGTCCGCCTGGGACGACGCGGGTTACCCGTGGCTGCCCGCCACCCGCGAACTGCTGCGGGCCGGCGTGGCCGACGGCACGCCCACGCTGGGCATCTGCCTGGGCGCCCAGCTCATGACGATCGCCTGCGGCGGCACGGTGGAGCGCGGCGGCGACGGGCTCGAGGTGGGCGCCCGCGAGGTGGTGGCGCTGCCGGCGGCGGCCGGCGACGCGCTGCTGGGCGGCCTGGACAGGGCCGTGGCCGTGCAGTACCACCAGGACGTCATGACCGTGCTGCCCGAGGGGGCGGTGCTCCTCGCCACCGGCGAGCAGTACCCCCACCAGGCCTACCGCCTCGGCGAGCGGGCGTGGGCGGTGCAGTTCCACCCCGAGGCCACGCCCGAGATCTTCGCGGGCTGGAACTCTCCCGAGGACCTGGTGGTCGAGGTCAAGCGGGCCGAGGAGGACCTGGTCGCCGCGTGGCGGCCGCTGGCCGAGGCGTTCGGCGAGGTGGTCAGAACCAGCGGTCGCGCCACCGCGTGAGCGCCCGGGCGCGCGGCCTGGTGAGCACGTGCGCGGCCGTGTGGACGCCGCCGAGCGCCAGCGGCAGCAGCAGCCAGCTCGAGGCGGGCAGCCGCTTGTCCTCCAGCCGCCGCCATGCCCACACCGAGTACGGGATCACCACCAGCGGCGCGGTGACCACGCCGGGCGTGTAGCCGCGCACGGTCGCCGCCTGGGCCAGGTGCACGACCCCGTGCGCGCCGAACGCCGCCAGCGCCGCCTTGTAGAAGCCGCTGCGAGGCCCGCTGGCCGCGGCGGCGGCCACGACCCCGCCCATGAGGCCGATGGCGACGTTGACGTGCCGCTGGTCGACGTCCATGGCCTCCCACACCCGGTCGGGCACCCAGGGGAAGCGTTCCACGAGTCGCGGACGCGCCCTGCGGGCCCAGCCCGCCATCGTGGCCAGTTCCTCGGCGTCGTGCAGCGCCCAGGCGGCGAGCAGTCCCCATGCGGGCATGACCTCTCCTCTCCCCTTAATACAACGCAACGTTGCGTTGCAGTTCTCACTATACGCGTAGCTGACAAGATGAGAAGGTGCCGAGGATCGAGTCCACCGCCGCCCGCCTGGCCAAGCTCGGCTTCGCCGACGCGGCCCGCGCCGAACGCCTGGTCGCTGAGATCGACGGGCCATGGCTGCTCGACGCCTTCGCCGCCGTCGCCGATCCCGACCTCGCCCTGCTGTCGCTGACCCGGCTCGCCGAGCGCGACCCCGCCGTGCTCGACGCGCTGCGATCGGACGAAGGACTGCGCGCGCGGCTGCTCGGCGTGCTCGGGCTCAGCGCGGCGCTGGGCGAGCACCTGATCACCCACCCCGGCCAGTGGCGTTCGCTGGCGGGGGAGCCGGCGCCGGCCAGGCCGGGAGAGGAGGAGCTGCGCGCCGCGCTGCTGCGCGCCGTCGGCGCCGACCCTGGGGCGCCCGAGCCCGGCCCGACCGCCTCCCACCAGGGCGCGAAACAGGCGCTGCAGTCCGCCTACCGGCAGCGCCTGCTGCTCCTGGCCGCCCGCGACGTCACCGGCGCCGCCTCCTTCGCCGAGGTCACCGCCGAGCTGTCCGACCTGGCCGGGGCCGCCCTCGAGGCGGGCCTGGCCGTGGCGCGGGCCGAGGTCGACTCCACCGGCGTACGGCTGGCCGTCATCGGCATGGGCAAGTGCGGCGCCCGCGAGCTCAACTACATCAGCGACGTCGACGTCGTCTTCGTGGCCGAGCCCGCCGACGGCGCCGACGAGACCAAGGCGCTGCGCACCGCCACACGCCTGGCGCAGGCGATGATGCGCGCCTGCTCCGCCCTGTGGGAGGTCGACGCGGGCCTGCGCCCCGAGGGCCGCGCGGGCCCCCTGGTGCGCACGCTCGGCAGCCACCTGGCCTACTACCAGCGGTGGGCCAAGACCTGGGAGTTCCAGGCGCTGCTCAAGGCCAGGCCCGTCGCCGGCGACACCGCCCTCGGCGCCGCCTACGTCTCCGCGGTCGACGAGCTGGTCTGGAACGCCGCCGCCAGGGAGAACTTCGTCGAGGACGTCCAGGCGATGCGCCGCCGCGTCGAGGCGCACGTCAGCGAGGAGGGCGACCGGCAGCTCAAGCTCGGCCCCGGCGGTCTGCGCGACATCGAGTTCGCCGTCCAGCTGCTGCAGCTCGTGCACGGGCGGCTCGACCCGCTGCTGCGCCGCAGGGCCACACTGCCCGCCCTGGCCGCCCTCTCCCGCGGCGGCTACGTCGGCAGGGACGACGCCAGGGGCCTGGCCGAGGCCTACACCTTCCTGCGCCAGGTCGAGCACCTGCTGCAGCTGCACCGGCTGCGCCGTACCCATGTCGTGCCCTCGGGCAGCGACGACCTGCGCAGGCTCGGCAGGGCGCTCAAGCTGGGCCCCGACCCCGCCGCCGCGTTCACCCGGCAGTGGAAGAAGCACGCGATGGAGGCGCGGCGGCTGCACGAGAAGCTGTTCTACCGGCCGCTCCTGCAGGCCGTCGCCAGGCTGCCCGACACCGAGGCACGGCTGTCCACCGCCGCGGCGACCGCCCGCCTGCAGGCGCTCGGCTACCACGACCCCGCCGGGGCGCTGCGCCACATCGCCGCGCTCACCACCGGCGTCTCCAGGCGCGCGGCCATCCAGCGCACCCTGCTGCCGGTCATGCTGGGCTGGTTCGCCGACGCCCCCGACCCCGACGCGGGCCTGCTCGGCTTCCGCCAGGTCAGCGACCGGCTCGGCACCACACCGTGGTACCTGAGGCTGCTGCGCGACGAGACCGCGGTGGCCGCCCGCATGGCGCGCGTCCTCGGCACCAGCCGCTACGCCACCGACCTGCTCACCCGCGCCCCCGAGGGCGTCGCCATGCTCGGCTCCGACGCCGACCTGCGGCCCCGTCCGGTCGCGGCGCTGCGCGCCGAGGCGGCGGCGGCCGTCTCCCGGCACACCGACGCCGAGGCCACCGTCGCCGCCGTGCGGGCGCTGCGCCGCAGGGAGCTGTTCCGTACGGCGGTCGCCGACCTGTCGGGCCTGACCGACATCGAAACGGTCGGCGTCGCTCTGTCGGAGCTGAACGACGTGACGATCCAGGCCGCGCTCGACGCCGCGCTGGCCAAGGTCCGGGCGGAGCGCAGGGGCGAGCCGCTCGGCGCGTTCGCCGTCATCGCCATGGGCCGGCTGGGCGGCATGGAGTGCTCCTACGCCAGCGACGCCGACGTCATGTTCGTCGCCGAACGCCCGGAGGCGGGCTTCGCCGTGGCCAACGAACTGCGGCGGCTGCTGTCGCTGCCCGCGCCCGACCCGCCGCTCCCGATCGACCCCGACCTGCGGCCCGAGGGCAGGCAGGGCCCGCTGGTGCGCACCCTGGCCTCCTACCGCGCCTACTACGCCCGCTGGTCCTCGCCGTGGGAGTCGCAGGCCCTGCTGCGTGCCCGCTTCTGCGCGGGCGACGCCGAGCTCGGCGCGGCGTTCGTCGAGATGATCGACGACCTGCGCCACCCGCCCGGCGGCCTGCCCCAGGAGTCCGTGCGCGAGATCCGCAGGCTGAAGGCGCGCATGGAGGCCGAGCGGCTGCCCCGCGGAGCCGACCCCACGCTGCACACCAAGCTCGGCAGGGGCGGGCTGTCGGACGTGGAGTGGGTGGCCCAGCTCCTGCAGCTCCGGCACGCCGCCACGGAGCCCGCGCTGCGCACGACCAGGACGCTCGAAGCCCTGCGCGCGGCCGCCTCCCGCGGGCTGCTCGACCCGGCCGACGCCGAGGTGCTGGCCGACAGCTGGCGCTTCGCCTCCCGCATCCGCGACGCGATCATGCTCGTGAAGGGAAGGGCGGGCGACATGGTGCCGTCCGGCGCGCACGAGCGCCGCCTGCTCGCCAGGACGCTCGGCTACCCGCCCGACGGCTCGGAGGACTTCGTCAACGACTACCGCAGGGTGACCCGCCGCGCCCGCCAGGTGGTGGAGCGCGTCTTCTACTGACGCGCCTTTCCCCGGCCTGCGTGGGTGAAAGGCGTTGCGTGCGGCGAGCCAGGCGTGTATCACGGCGTGGGGTGATCGCTTTGCTGTCTCTTTACGTCGATCTCGCGCTCGGTCTCGTGCTGTGCTTCCTGCTGCTGTCGCTCCTGGTCAGCGGCCTCAACGAGGGTTTCGTCCGGCTGCTGTCCATCCGCAGCAAGTTCCTGTGGGCCTACCTGAGGGACACCATGGACGGCGCCGACTCCTCCGGCAGGGCGTGGCTGCCCAGCAAGGTCGCCGACGTCTTCGCGAAGCTGCCGTTCACCCACGACCCCAGGCCCGAGCACAGCCAGCTGCCCGCGCCGGCCGAGGTCGCGCCGGTGCCGGCCGAGGAGAGCGCGGCGAAGGAGGCCATGACCACGCTGTTCTACCAGCGGGTCCGCGAGATCGACCATCCCAAGACCGGCAGGACCAGCATCGCCAACATCCCCCCTGAACGGTTCGCCGTCGCCATGATGGAGATGGCCTCGGCGGAGAAGGACGGCGTCGAAGGGCTGCTGGCCAAGCTCAAGGGCATCGGCAGCCCGCTCCACGGCCACCTGCAGGGCCTGTGGGAGGGCGCCCAGCGCGACCTCGACCGCTTCCGGCAGGGCGTCGAGACCTGGTTCGACGCCGAGATGCAGCGCCTGTCCATGCTGTACAAGCGCTACGTCAAGTGGGTCGTCGGCGTCCTCGGGCTGGTCGTCGTGCTGCTGTTCAGCATGGACGGCCTGGAGTACGCCAAGACGCTGCTGCGCGACAACGCCTACCGCTCGGCGGTCTCGGCGATCGCGGGAAGCGGCGCCGAGCAGATCGAACCGCTGCGCCAGGAGTGCGACACGCCGGGCAACCCCTACCTGTGCGTCACGGAGACCCTCAGCTCGCCCGCCCTGGTCAAGGTCTTCGACCACGCCATCGTCAGCGTCGTCATCCCCGAGGAGGGCGACCCGTCCCTCTCGTGGAACGGCCCGGTCTGGTGGTCGCGCCTGACCACGCTCAGTCACTGGCCCGGCTTCCTGCTCACCTACGTGGCGCTGCTGTTCGGCGCGCCCTTCTGGTGGGATCTCTTCCGCCGCATCACCGGCCTGCGCTCCCCGAAGTAAGATCAGCCCACTCCCCCCATGGTCTTCAGGGAGGAGTCCTCACATGTGGTTGATCGCCGGGATCGTCATCCTGTCGAGCGTCGCGGCGCCGGTGCCCGACGTCGCCGGCCAGGGCCTGGTGCAGGCGCTGGGCGAGCTCAGGGACGCAGGATACGAGCGCGTCAGGACCGTCGACGTCAGCGGCCGCGGGCGGGTCGTGGTCGTGCGCCGCGACTGGAAGGTCTGCGCTCAGCGGCCGACGGCCGGACAGACGCCGGACAGGCAGCGGGTGGAGCTGGCTGTGGTGAAGGCGAACGAGACCTGTCCCGTCCGCGAGAGCCCGCAGGTGGCGCCGGGGCTCATGCCCGACCTCGCGGGCAAGAGCGTCCGCGTCGCCCGCCGGTCGCTGCCCGGCCGTACGACGATCAGGATCAATGACGCCACGGGGCGCAACCGCCTCGTCTTCTGGGACACCGCCTGGCAGGTGTGCACCCAGCGGCCGGCCCCTGCCGCGCCGCTGACCGGTCCCGTCACGCTCGGCGTGGTCAAGTACGGCGAGTCCTGCCCCTGACCGCACGCCGCCGGAGGCCCGCCTCGCCGTCCCGCCGTCGGGTACGGCGAGGCGGGCACCCCGGGCGCGCGTTCACGGGCTCGTCAGCCCTGGAGTTCCGTCAAGCGCGCCCGGACCCCGGCGAGCGCCTCCAGCAGGTCCGCGTCCGCCATGCCCGCGGCGACCAGATCCTCGTACGACCCTCGAGTGCGCCGCTGGAGATGCGGGGCGCCTTTTCGTGTTCACGGCACGGTTGTCAGGCAGGCAGGTCCCAGGATGGGCCGCCCGGTTCGTCCAACCAGACGTGTTGGCGCTCTGGGGTGACCGTGAGCCCGAACGCCGACTGGTGCGGTGATCCGGCGTCCTGCCAGAGCAGGATGGCGTTCTCGACCGCGTCCCACAAGCGCAGCGGGCCGTGCTGATGAACGATCCACCCGCCGCCGGGGGCCGGCTTGGCGTCGGCCCGCGAGCCGGTGCCGACGTCCAACAGGATCGTCGTGTCGCCGACCGATGCCCGCTGAGCTGCCGGCGCGGCGAGCTGGGCGACGAACAGTGCGGCTTCACCGTCCAGGACTGCAGGGTCGATCCTGGATTCGCGGGCGTCTCCGATCCCCGTCTTGACCGGCGGCCTGGGCGGCGGCATGTGGGTTCGGGCGCGCATGAAGTACAGGTCGTCCGGCAGGAAGCGTCCGCTCGCCTCCTCGTTGTCGGTCAGGGTGAGGTGCGCGAACGCGACCCCACCCATCCAGCCCCACATGGGGGTGGTGATGGTTCCTCCGGCGCGTACCTGCCCCATCCACGCTGGGGGGATGGTCCGTACCGAGCAGGTGCCGATCAGCCGGTCGTAGTCGGCGTTGTCGGCGTAGCCGTGAAGGCCGTCACCCACCACAAGAGCCGGCGTGTATCCGGCCCCGATGATCGCCTTCCTTGCGCGCTCGGCCACGGCCGGGTCGTACTCGATCGAGGTGACCGCACCTTCGCCGAGGCGGTGGCACATCAGTGCCGTGGAGTAGCCGGTGCCGGTGCCGATCTCCAGCACCTTGTCGCCTTCGGCTATCTGGGCGGCCTCCAGCATCCGCACGACCAGACTCGGGGTCGTGGACGATGAACTGGGTGCGCCCGGCACCGCGCCCGTCGACTCTTCGGCCAGGACGCCATCGACCTGGGTCACCCATGTCGCGTCCGTGTAGACCTGGCGCAGCCAGTCCATTTCGTCCGTCTCGGCTCGGCGGGCGGCTGTCCACAGGTCGCCGCGGGCCGCGTCGCGCAGCAGGACGGCGTCGCCGACGAACAGCTCGCGGGGCACTGCCTCCAGCGCCGCGCGCCAGCCTTTGGATCCCACCGTGTCCGCCAGGGCGTGGCGAAGCTTTGCGGCTGTGTCGCTCACGACCGCCATCCTTTCAAGATCACATCAGCGAAGGCGTGCGCCATCGCGTCGGAGTCAGGCAACCAGGCCCACTGCCCGTTGGGGTTGCACTCGATGAAGGTCCATTGCCCGTCGGCGTCGAGCGCGAAGTCGAACGCCCCGAACACCAGCCCGAAGTGGTCGAGGTAGGCGTGTAGCGCATGCCTGATCGACTCGGGCACGTCGATGGGGTCGTGGGCCAGCTGCTCCCAGTCGCCGCTGCGCCAGTCGAGCGCACCGTCAGGAGTGGTGATCCTCCTGGCGAACACGCGCTGCCCGATCACCGTCACCCGCGCGTCGGCGACTTTGCGCACCTCCTGCTGGAACAGGTGGGCGGTCACTGACACCGAGTCGTCCAGGTCCTGCGGGGCGACCCGCTGCGTCCATATGGCGACGTGGCCATCTGGGGTCGATGGGGCGCCTCGGAATGACTTGTAGATGATCGGGCCGTGCTCGGTGGCGAACTTCTGCGCCTGTTCGAGGTCGTTGGTGATCAGGGTCAGCGGGATGGTCAGTCCGAGACGGGTGGCCATATGGAGTTGGGCCGGTTTGTAGTCGGCGGCGTTGATCGCCGCGGGGTGGTTGACGTAGGTCGCGCCGTGCAGGGTGCGCAGGATGCCACCGAGTCCGTGCTGTGCTTCAGCGGTGGCGAAGGCGCTTTGCTGGGCGGGCAGGTGGGCGAATCGGGTCGAGTACGGGGTGGGGCGGCGGTAGTACACCGCCCCAACCTCTGCGAGTGCGATGTCGCGACTCGCCGTACGTAGCCGGCCCGCCCACTCCTTGCGGTCATCGCCGATGAAGGCGCTGAACGTCAGCTCGGTGCCGATGTCGGCCGGATCGGTACGGACGACCTGCACCTGGCGCTCGCGCAGCGCCTCGATCACCAAGTTGGCGGTGACGTCCTCTTCCGCGGTGATGACCAGCACGGCCTGAGTTGTGGGCTGCACGGGGGTTACGAGTCGGTGGTGGAGTCGTCGGCGACGTTCGGGCTGCCGCCTGAGCCGTCGCTGCCGCCGCCCTTCGATGTGGTGACGGTGACCTTGTTGCCCATGTCCACGATGCCGCCGTCCGTGTCGCGGAAGGTCGTGATCTGCGTCTCCGGGTCGAGGTGGACCGTCTCATACAGCCGCGGGGAGTCCGGAACCGGATCGGTCATCCGGCTGAGCCCCCATGGGGCGACTGCTGTTGCTGCGATCATGCTGTCCTTCCTTCTGTTGTGCTGCGGTTGAGTGGTGGTGCAGGACGCCCTCGCCTGAGGAGGACTTCAGAAGAGAGCACTTGGGCTCCTACAGGGGGGACTTCATGCCGTGCAGCTCGACCACCTGGGCTGGGGCCAGCGCGTACGCGTGGTAGCGGACGGCATCCCAGGCGACGAAGACGATGTGTTCGGCGAGGATGGGCTGGTCGACCATGCCGTGGTGGCACGGGTCCGCCAGGAGACTTGCGCTCATGGTCGTGGTCGCCGTGTAGAAGGAAACACGGTCGGTCAGCGGGTGTGGAGGGCGTGGACCCGTGACTGTCCATGGCCAGGACGCTATGAATCGGGTTGCGCCGAGCTCAATGAAGTTGCTTCAGATTTCTTGTTGATCGGGAAGGGCCCGCTCGATCAGCATGCGTGCTGCCTCGCCGTGCACGGCCAGGGCCAGAAGGCGGTCGAACGCCTTCTCGTAGATGGAGACCTCATGGCGTTGCTGCAAGGTCAGTTCGGCGGTATACGTGGCTACCGTGACCATTCGACTGTCGTAGATGGTGAACGCGTTGTTCCGCGGCACGGTGTACGGGGCCGCGAGTGGCACGATTCCCAGGCTGATCCGTGGGACGCGAGAGGCCTCGATGAGGCGGTTGAGTTGTTCGGCCATCGTGGCGCGCTCGCCGACGGAGGTATGGAGTGCTGCCTCGCCGAGGAGGAACAGGAAGCGGCGTTGCGGGCGATCGAACGCGCGCTGGGCTTCCATGCGGGCCTGTACGCCCTCCTCAATGTCGTCTGGGATGCCGTGGAAGTCGACGACAGTCGCCAAGATCCCGCGTGCGTAGGCGGCCGTCTGGAGGAGGCCAGGGATGACTGTAGGCTCCCAGGCCCGGATGAGTGTGCTCTTCTCATAGGCGTCGATGTTGGCGCGCTGGCGGCGGCGGGTGCCGGTCTTGAGGGAGCGCCGCCAGTCCATGTACTGGGCGTCGATCGACCGGACGGCGGCAATCAGGTCTGCGATCTCGCTTGGAAAGCGGCAGGACAGGCACCACTCGCGTATGTCGTCCTCGGTCGGGACCTGCTTGCCGAGCTCGATCTTGGAGACCTTGGACGGCACCCACCTGCAGGCGGCGGCGAGCTGGCGGCCGGTCAGCCCGGCATCACGCCGTAGGTCTCGCAGGCGGACGCCGAGCGCTTGAACGGCTTGCTGGCCAAGGAGGGGCTGATTCACGGCAGATGCGCGGCGAACTCGTCCAGCGGTTGAGCGTGCTCCAGGCCCAGGTCCCGCCATCGGGCATGGCGGGAGACGACGTCTGGATCGGTGACGAGCTCGGCGCCGGTGAAAGTGTCGTCGGCGTCGTTGAAGTGCAGCCAGACCAAGCGGGAGCCGTCGAGCAGCCACGCGTCGTAGGGGCGTAGTCCCAGCTGCTCGGCTTTGTCCCGGCGCAGGTATCGGATGTCCTCGCCGGCCTCCACGCTGAGCCTGGCTACCTCGATGCCGTACCGGGTGTAGTCGGATGGCGGCACGGATACGATGCGGATCCGCTGCCAGGTCTTCCCAGCCGCGACATCACGGCTGATCTTCTCCATCCAAGACCGGTGCCAGACGTAGTCATCCGGCTCGCCGGCCCGCCACTTGCGGAACGGCTCGGCGCCCACGGTGCTGTTGTAGCGCTCGCGCAGCTCGAAGCGGAACGCGCTTGCGGTGAAGCTGGAGAGCAGGTCGCCCAGCTCGGCCTCGGACAGAAGCACGATCACCCCTGGGGGAAGTACGGCAGGAGGTCCTTGGGGATCTCGACGATGACCTCGTCGGAGGCCAGATTGATCGCATCCCCGAGCGCTTCGGGATCGATGACGACCTTCCCCTGGACGGCGATCGTGCCGCGGTCGGTCTCGTAGACGGCGGGACAGGTGCCTTGCTCGCTGTTGCTTCCGAGGAACCGCAGGCGCATGACTGCTCCTTGATCGAATTGCTCGAAGTTTCTCGACCTGTGCCGATCGTCTGTCGGCACGCCAGACGCGTCAAGGGCGTAGAACGAACGCGCCTGGGAGGAGGATGAGCACTACGCGGAACACGATTGCGGGAGCGCTGCCATCAGCCCCACCAGCGACGAACGGCCCGACACCGATGACGGTGCCGGGCCGTTCTGGTCCGGATCTGTTCCGGCTGACGTCGCTCAGCAACTACAAACAACGACAACCAACGACAAGGTTTCCTAGCTCAGCGCCCATCTTCGAGAAGGTCGTCCAGGCCGGAAACGCGCGGTCAGACGTCGTAGTACATCTCGAACTCGTGCGGGTGCGGGCGCAGCCTGATCGGGTCGACCTCGTTCTCCCGCTTGTAGGCGATCCACGTCTCGATGAGGTCGGGCGTGAACACGCCGCCCTCGAGCAGGTAGTCGTGGTCGGCCTCGAGGGCGTCGAGCACCTCGGGCAGCGAGGCGGGCACCTGCGGCACCTGGCGGGCCTCCTCGGGCGGAAGCTCGTAGAGGTCCTTGTCGACCGGCTCCGGCGGCTCGATCTTGTTGCGGATGCCGTCGATGCCGGCCATGAGCATCGCCGCGAACGCGAAGTACGGGTTGCACGACGGGTCGGGCACCCGGAACTCGATGCGCTTGGCCTTCGGGTTGGACCCGGTGATCGGGATGCGCACGCAGGCCGAGCGGTTGCGCTGCGAGTAGACCAGGTTGACGGGCGCCTCGTAGCCGGGCACGAGCCGGTGGTAGGAGTTGACCGTCGGGTTGGTGAAGGCCAGCAGCGACGGGGCGTGCCTGAGCAGGCCGCCGATGTAGTAGCGGGCGGTGTCGGACAGGCCCGCGTAGCCCACCTCGTCGTAGAACAGCGGCGAGCCGTCCTTCCACAGCGACTGGTGGCAGTGCATGCCGGAGCCGTTGTCACCGAAGATCGGCTTGGGCATGAAGGTGACCGTGTGGCCGTACTCCAGCGCCGTGCTCTTGATGACGTACTTGTAGAGCATCAGGTTGTCGGCGGTCTTCAGCAGCGTGCCGAACTTGAAGTCGATCTCGGCCTGGCCGGCGGTGCCCACCTCGTGGTGCTGCATCTCGACGTCGATGCCGCACTCGATGAGGTTGCGGACCATCTCGGAGCGCAGGTCGGTGAAGTGGTCCATCGGCGGGACGGGGAAGTAGCCGCCCTTGTAGCGGGGCTTGTAGCCGAGGTTGCCGCCCTCGGCCGCCTTGCCGGTGTTCCAGGCGCCCTCGATGGAGTCGACGTAGTAGTAGCTCGAGTGCTGGTTCGTCTCGAAGCGGACGTCGTCGAAGATGTAGAACTCGGCCTCGGGGCCGAAGTAGGCGGTGTCGGCGATGCCCGTGCCCCTGAGGTACTCCTCGGCCTTGCGGGCGACGTTGCGCGGGTCGCGGCTGTAGGCCTCACCGGTCAGCGGGTCGTGCACGAAGAAGTTGATGTTGAGCGTCTTGTGCTGACGGAACGGGTCGAGCACGGCGCTGGTGGGGTCGGGCAGCAGGAGCATGTCCGACTCGTGGATGGCCTGGAAACCGCGGATCGACGAGCCGTCGAACATGAGGCCGTCGGAGAAAACGTTGGAACTGAAGTTCTCCACAGGAAAGGTGAAGTGGTGCGTCGTTCCCGGCAGGTCGGTGAACCTGACATCGACGAACTGCACCCCTTCGTCCCCAATGAACTTCAGGACGTCGTCGGCGGAGTTAAACACTCTCGAACCTCCCGGGGCATGGGCTATCAGGCAGACCCTAGGCGTCGGCCGTTTCCGGCCCGTGTCCCGATTGTTTCGCATGTGTTAAGGGGGGCCCGGCCCGCCGCGCCGTCCGGTCCTCCCGTTTCAGGACCCTTCGGCGTGTCCCGGCCCAGGAACGAGGACGGCGGGCGGCTCCTGCCGTACGGCGGGCACGATGTCCGTCAGCAGTTCGGGCCAGGCCGCCACGAGCACCGCCGCGCCCGCGACGACGGCGACGACGATCCACACCGCGAGCCACACGCGCCGCCGTGGCCGGGTCCGCCGGGGCGAGCGCATCCCTTTGGTGGCCGCCGCGCGCATCCTGCGCCGCTCGTCCTCGCCGATCTGCGCGACGACCGCGTCGAAGCGGGCGTGTAGATCGTCCCCTGTCATCCCTTACCCCCGTTCCGCGGAAGCCGGACGGCGCCGCCCAACCGGCCCATGATGCTGGTGCGACCCCCCTGGGCAGAAGCGCGATCAGATCACGATGTACGGCTGGCGTGACCGGCCACCCCGCCGGATACCGTTGATGCATGAGCAGCAAGGAGCAGCAGCCCCGGTGGACCCAGACCTGGCTGGGCGGGGTGAGGTCCGCCGGCGTCGACCTCGGCTACCCGGGTGAGCGTCTCGGGCTGCCCGAGGAGGGCAGTGGCTCGGTGGCCAGGTTCGGCCGCCGGATCGGCGCGCTGGTCATCGACTGGCTCATCTGCACCTGGGCGATCGCCCAGGCGTTGCTGCGGGTCAACCCCGCCGAGTCGCCCTGGGTGCCGGTGGCGATCTTCGCGGTGCAGTACCTGCTGCTCGTCGGGTTCCTGGGGCAGACCTTCGGCCACCGCCTGCTGGGCATCAGGGTCGCCGCGATGGACGGCGGGCGGCCGCGGTGGTTCCCCGTGCTGGTCCGCACGATCCTGCTGTGCCTGGCCGTCCCCGCGGTGATCTTCGACCGCGACCAGCGTGGCGTCCACGACCGCGTCTCCAACACCGTGGTCGTCCGCATGTAGCGTCGGCCCGCGTCGGCCCGCGTCGGCCCGCGTCGGCCCGCGTCGCCCCGCGACACCCCGTCTCCCGCGCCGGTCACTGGGTCGCGCCGTCATGTGCGCGCCCTGCCCGGCCCGTCCCTGTGTCCTCATCGGCTTCGCCGTGCCCTTTCGTCTGAGGGCTGGATAAACGTGACAGCCGGTGGTCGTTGACCAAAAGGTGATCTGCGCGGGCGTTGACAACGTTGTCTATCCGAAGGATCTTCGGTGACAACGTTGTCAGCTTCCTCGGAGGTCCCGGCATGCGGAGAGCACACCTGGCCGCGTTGGCGAGCGCCCTGGTCCTGGCGTTACCCGGGGTGGCGCTGGCCGACCCGCCACCCTCGCCACTCCCCTCGGACGCGCCGTCCGCCACCCCCACCCCGCCCCCACCCCCGCCCGAGGTCACCCCGCCTCCGTCCGCCCGCAGGGCGCAGGTGAACCTCGCCCCCGCCGACGCGCTCTTCCACAGCTCCTTCGAACCCGGCCAGCCGCAGCCGACCTGGGTCAACACGGTCGACGAGGTCAAGGGCGCCGAAGGCGTCACCGGCGGCACGACCGGCGGCATCCCCGGCAACATCACCGACGAGGTCGTCGAGGTGAACGCCAGCGGCGAGTTCAGCGCCGCCGGTGAGGTGAAGGAGAACCTCTTCGACGGCGACGTCAACACCAAGTGGCTGGTCTTCGCCGGCACCGGCTGGGTGTCGGCGAAGCTGTCCAAGCCCATCAGGGTCGCCCGCTACGCGCTGGCCTCCGCCAACGACGCGCCCGAGCGGGACCCGCGCGACTGGGCGCTCGAAGGCTCCGTCGACGGCCGGACGTGGACCGCCGTCGACACCCGCGCGGGAGAGGTGTTCGACGCCAGGCTGAAGACCCGCGAGTTCGTGGTCGCCAACCCCGGCGCCTACCTGTACTACCGGCTGAACGTCACGCGCAACGGCTCGGGCGGCATCGTCCAGCTCGCCGAGCTGCAGCTGTCGGACGGCGACACCGCGCCCAAGCCGCCCTCCGACATGCGCAGCCTGGTCAGCGGCGGCCCGAGCGGCGGGTTCACCGCCAAGCCGCGCGCCGGCTACACGGGCCTGAAGGCGCTGCGCTACTCCGGCAGCACCACGACCGAGCGGGGCGGCCGCTCCACCAACAAACTCTTCGAGGTCGACGTCCCCGTCGGCCCCGACACCGAGCTGTCCTACAAGATCTTCCCCGAGTTCACCGGCGCCGACCTGCGCTATCCCAGCACCTACGCCGGACTCGACCTCGCCTTCTCCGACGGCACCTACCTCAGCGACCTGCAGGCCCGCGACCACCACGGCACCAGGGCCGTCGCCCGCGCCCAGGGCGAGTCGAAGACGCTCTACGCCGACCAGTGGAACAACAAGCGCGTACGGCTCGGCGAGATCGCCAAGGGCAAGCGCGTCACGCGCATCCTGGTCGCCTTCGACGCCCCGGTGGGGCCGCTGCCGTTCAAGGGCTTCGTCGACGACATCACGCTGGCCGACACCAGGGCGCAGGCCCCGTCGAGCGTCGCCGACCACGCGATCACGACCAGGGGCACCCACTCCACCGGCGGCTTCTCGCGCGGCAACACCTTCCCCGCCACCGCCGTCCCCCACGGTTTCAACTTCTGGACCCCGATGACCGGGTCCGGCACCAACTCCTGGCTGTACGAGTACCACCGCAACGGCAACCCCGACAACATCCCCACCATCCAGGCGTTCGCCGCCAGTCACGAGCCGAGCCCGTGGATGGGCGACCGGCAGTCCTTCCAGGTCATGCCGTCGCTGCTGGCCGTCCCCAACCCTGACAGGGTGGCCCGAGCCACCCCGTTCACCCACGACAGGGAGACGGCCAGGCCGTACTACTACGCGGTCGACCTGCTCAACGGCATCCGCACCGAGATCGCCCCCGCCGACCACGCGGCGGTCTTCCGCTTCACCTTCCCCGAGGAGCGGGGCAGCCTGATCTTCGACAACTACAACAACGACGGCGGCCTGACGATCGACGGGGGAGTGGTCACCGGTTTCACCGACACCCGCAGCGGGCTGTCGGCCGGCGCGACCAGGATGTTCGTCTACGCCGTCTTCGACCAGACCCCGACCGGCGGCGGCAAGCTCACCGGGGCGGGGCGCGACAACGTCACCGGCTACCTGGCCTTCGGCGCCAAGCAGGTGACCATGCGCATCGCCACCTCCTTCATCAGCGTCGCCCAGGCCAAGCGCAACCTGGAACTGGAGGCCGGCGGCTTCGAGGAGGTCAAGGCGCGGGCGAAGAAGGCGTGGGAGGACAAGCTCGGCGTCATCGAGGTGGAGGGCGCCACGGACGACCAGCTGACCACGCTCTACTCCAACCTCTACCGCCTGTTCCTGTATCCGAACTCGGGCTTCGAGAACACCCCCGAGGGCCCTCGCCACGCCAGCCCGGTGGCGCCGCGCACCGGCGCCGACACGCCCACCCAGACCGGGGCCAAGGTGGTCGCCGGCAAGATCTACGTCAACAACGGCTTCTGGGACACCTACCGGACCACCTGGCCCGCCTACACCCTGCTCAGCCCCGGTACGGCGGGCGAGCTGATCGACGGATTCGTCCAGCAGTACCGCGACGGCGGCTGGATCGCCAGGTGGTCGTCGCCCGGCTACGCCGACCTGATGGTCGGCACCAGCTCCGACGTGGCCTTCGCCGACGCCTACGTCAAGGGCGTGCGCGGCTTCGACGTCAAGGGCGCCTACGAGGCGGCGCTGAAGAACGCCACCGTCGTGCCGCCCAACGCCGCCGTCGGCCGCAAGGGCATGCAGACCTCGGTCTTCCGCGGCTACACCGCGAGGGACGAGGTGGGCGAGGCCATGTCGTGGGCCGTCGACGGCTACATCAACGACTTCGGCATCGCCGGCATGGCGCAGGCGCTCGGCCGTACGGAGGAGGCGGAGTACTTCCGGTCCAGGGCGCTCAACTACGTCACCATGTTCGACCCCGCGGTCGGCTTCTTCCAGGGTCGCGACTCCAGCGGCGCGTGGCGCTGGACGCCCTCGCAGTACGACCCGCGCGTGTGGGGCCACGACTACACCGAGACCAACGGCTGGAACATGGCCTTCCACGCCCCGCAGGACGGGGTCGGTCTCGCCGCCCTGTACGGCGGGCGCGCCGGCCTGGCCAAGAAGCTCGACGACTTCTTCGCGAGCCAGGAGACCGCGACGTTCCCCGGCTCCTACGGCGGCATCATCCACGAGATGCGCGAGGCCAGGGACGTCAGGATGGGCCAGTACGGCCACAGCAACCAGCCCTCCCACCACGTCATCTACATGTACGACTACGCGGGCCAGCCGTGGAAGGCGCAGGCCAAGGCGCGGGAGGCGCTGTCGCGGCTCTACCTCGGCAGCGAGATCGGCCAGGGCTATCCGGGCGACGAGGACAACGGCGAGATGTCGGCCTGGTACCTCTTCAGCGCGCTCGGCTTCTACCCGCTCCAGGTGGGCAGCCCGCACTACGCGGTCGGCTCGCCGCTGTTCACCAAGGCCACCGTGCACCTGCCCGGCGGCAGGAAGCTGGTCGTCAACGCGCCGGAGAACAGCGCCCGCAACGTCTACGTCCAGGGGCTCAAGGTGAACGGCAAGGCGTGGACCTCCACCTCGCTGCCGCACGACGTCCTGGCCGAGGGCGCGGTGCTCGACTTCGCCATGGGGCCCGAGCCCTCCACGTGGGGCACGCCGCTGCAGTCGATCACCCCTGAGGGGCAATCGCCGCGGCCGATGCGCGACATCCCGGTCACCGGCGGCCCCGCCGCGCTTTCGGACGACACCTCGGCCACCGCGGCGGTGTTCAGCGGCCCCGTCACGCTGACCGCGGCGGGCCGCCAGCCGGTCACCTTCTACACGCTCACCTCGGGCGCCTCCGCGGCCCCGAGGGCGTGGAAGCTGGAGGGCTCCTACGACGGCACCACCTGGAGCGTCATCGACGAGCGCAAGGAGGAGAGCTTCGCCTGGCAGAAGCAGACCAGGCCCTTCAAGATCGCAAACCCGGGCCGGTTCGGCCACTACCGCTTCACGACGTCCGGGACCGTCGCCGAGCTGGAACTGCTGGCCGTACCCGACCAGGCCTGTTCGAGGACCGTCAGCGGCACCCACCGGGGCCCGCTGGTCGTGGCCGAGGGCGTCACCTGCCTGACCGAGGACGCCACCGTCACCGGCCCCGTCACGGTACGGCAGGGCGCCGGCCTGCTGGCGAAGGACGCCACGATCGAGGGGCCGGTCACCGCGCACCAGGCCGCCGCGCTCGTCCTCACCGCTTCCTCGGTGGGCGGTCCGGTGAGCGTCTCGGGCGTGCGCGGCGAGGTGAGCCTGGAGGCGGCCGAGGTCCGCGGCCCCGTCACGCTGACCCGCAACGCCGCCCCGCTGGTCAGCGCCAGCACCGTCGGCGGCCCGCTCACCTGCGCGGGCAACGATCCGGCGATGCGCGACAACGGGCTGCCGAACGCGGTCCGAGGCCCGGTGACCTGCTGACCGCCGCGCTCCCGGCCCGGCCGGGCACCGGGAGGGCACCAGCACAGCCGCGGGGGCCCGCCCCCCCCGGCGCCGCGGGCGGCGGGGGGGGGGCGCGCGACCGGGGTAGTTCGCCGGGCCCCGGGGGTGGCGGGCCCCGAGGGG